>NZ_JADEXZ010000009.1 GCF_015206815.1 Fortiea sp. LEGE XX443 | reverse complement strand
ACAACAGCCGTTCCTTGCACTTCTTCCTGGCTGCATGGCCTGTAATCGGTATCTGGTTTACCGCTTTGGGTATCAGCACAATGGCGTTCAACTTGAACGGTTTCAACTTCAACCAATCAGTGATTGATTCTCAAGGTCGCGTCATCAACACCTGGGCTGACATCATCAACCGCGCTAACCTGGGTATGGAAGTTATGCACGAGCGTAACGCTCACAACTTCCCCTTAGATTTGGCTGCTAGTGATGTTGCTCCTGTTGCTATCACCGCTCCTGCTATCAACGGTTAATTTTCTGGAGATGTTGCATCGCAGCGTCTCTAATTAATAAAAACAAAAACGCTCTCCTCAAAAGGGGGGCGTTTTTTGTTGGTGTGTATAAAATGATGTTGGCTTTGGGGGCGATCGCTCTTCGCTTTCGGTTATGATAACTACAACGTAGATATTTATAATCAATGGCTGCAAATAGAATCAGGGTTGCTAAAGATAAGGCTGATTTGGTGAAATCTCTAGTCGCATCAAAAGACACAACTGGGCCTTTTCAGACTTATGTAGAAGTAATGGTTTTTGCAGCAGCATTGGGCGTTAAATATAAAAAGCGCGTTCCTTTGGACTTAATTTCTAAAGATTTATCCCCACTGCGACAAGATTACTTTACTAGCAGCTTCACTCTATTAATTAATTTGTTGGCTATCACTGAAACAGAAAATATTAAGGTTATAGGTGATGATAATGTAGCTGACGAGCAACGCATTCACATTTTTGAAGAGTATGCTAATGCTGGTTTAGAGATTATACAAAATGAACTGCGCGGAGCAGTAGACTATTCAGAGCGACTTTTATTAATTCTTAGTTATGAAAAAACGAATACACAGCAGCAAGATGAGGAATTTGATCTAACCAAATTCCTATCTTGAATTATTCTCTATTACAACTTAATAACAGTTAGCTTTAATAGACTTTATATTTCTATTCAGTATCAAGTTCATCATCTTCCTCTGATACTTGGAGAAGTGAATATTGAGTATTTAATTCTGGTAAACCAATAGCGAGTATAGCAGAGAACCTGTCTCGAACCATCTCTTCTTTTTGTTGATTGTTCATTTTTTCATGTTCTTTACCATAAAAGGCAACAGTATCAAAACCTTTATACAATGCTCTGTAAGCATCTGTACAACCTGCCCACTCAGCTTTATTTTTGTCTGCACTAAAGAAATTGAGTAGTTTTCGCCTCGATAAGAGTTGAGAACCTTTTGCAACGTCGATTTGTGTTTTACGAGAGCCGAAATACCACAAACATAATAAGGAAAATATCCTATCTTCTACAGTTCTCGCCACTTTAATTTTGTCAGTATTCTGGTTTATCGCTACAAATGTCCATAAGCGAAAAGGGTAATCCGGTAAGTCAGCATCTACTTTTAGAATGCCTTTGTCATATAGTCTATCTAAACAACTCAATACATCATTGATATTACCTAAGTTTGTGTCTTTGGCTTTATAGTCAAACTCCACAATTCTGCCTAGACGAACCACAGCTTTCTGGAATATTGCTTTGAAAGCCCATTGATTATCTTTCATACTACTAATAGCAGCTTGGTGTGTGAGTATCTCTCGACTATTCCAATCACTATCCTTAGCAATTTCTTGTTCCCTAATAATTCCTTTATGCTTACTTGTCTGAGCTTGATAGCTACCAAAATTACCCTCGATTAAATTATGTTCACGAGCATACTTGAGCAGGTTTTGATATGGTTTAAATTCAAGTAAAAGTTTCAGTAGCCAAGGACGAAAGTTAACTTTAAAGCCTTCTATCGCAGAGCCAAGGTAATTCTCTGGTATTCGTGCAAATGGCGTAACAGGATTTCCATCTTCGTCACAATAGTCTTCTATGTAATATTCTTCAAGAGTGCGACTCTCGTACTGAACTTTTTCGTTATCTATGCCAAGGGCAGAATCAATACTTTCGATAAAATCTATTACGTGCTTCTTTTCCATTGGATCGCGTGGCGGTTTGAGATCCAGTGCTGCTGAAATTAGCAAATCTAAATGAACTAATGAATTTAGGTAGTAGGAGCTATCAAATCGGTTTGAGTCGTCTTGCCAGCGCACTAGAGAAAGAGGAAGCTTATCTTTCGCATCTTCGCCTGTACTCTCAGTCAATAAAGTTCTAACGCATTGGGCACTAATGCTTTTGTCATCAAGAATAAGCTCTCTAGCCTTATCTACAGTCTTAGCATTCTTATTCAAATCAGTGAATAATTCACGAGCGATTCCCCGAATTGAATAATCAGCTGTACTTTGAAGATTCTTAAAGCCCGCACTGGGATGAAGCAAAATAAATAAAATTGGTATTTTTGTTTGTTGCTCAATCGTGCGAAGAGTACCACCTCTAAACCTTGGATCTTCACGAAAGGTACGGAGCGCCCAAAGACGATGTTGCCCATCTACTGCTACTGCTAATACTCTATCTTCATCCCAACGCAGCCGAGCAGAGACTCCAGCAGAAACAAATTGAACACCTCCGAAGTTGACAACCTCACTTTGAAAATTTTTCCATTGCTCATCATCAGGATCAGTACCATCCCAAGGTATGGGAGGAGGGGCTATGCTTATTGTATTATCAAAAGCATTCTGAATCTTGCCATCATCGTCCTTTGGCATTAATACAATAGTAATTGCATTAAAAAATTTCAGCTTGTTTGGATCTAGAAGATAGCCTTTAACTATGTCGTCTTCTACTCTTTTTTCATCAATTTCTCGTTGAAAAAGCTCTTTTAGAGACCATTTTGTCTCTAATGAAGCAGGAATTTGTTCAGCTATTTTAAGTTCGTCAATAGCTCGGTTAACTTCAACCAGTGAAAGAACGTATGGAAGTGCTATGCCTTCTGATAAAGTGTAAATACCAGTTAAACCATATAGCGGTTTATTGAATCTTGATTTTCCTTCATTATTGGATAATATCAGCATTTGATCTCAACCGTATCTAAGAGTAAATGATGGAAGAAATAGTCTAGATAAAATATCTTCAACTAGTTTGTCTGAAGCGAATTTAGAACATTCATAGTCTTCTTCAATTTGATTATCTAATTCGTCATCCTCGTCAACACTATCTGACACAGTGCTTGTATCATATGAAGTATGAATAATTAGCAATCTGCATTTATTAATTTTGTGTCCAGCATCTGCAAGACGATCGCGTAAAATGCTACCTTCACGAATATGACTGCGAATCCTAGAGTATAAATTAGTTGCCTTTCCTATATATAGTGGTTGCTGAAATATGAGGGAATTATTCAAAAGCATAAAGAGCAGTTGACGGAAGGACGGATCAGCAGCTAACTCTTTCAGCAAAAGCTCTTTAGAAAATGAAGTCTCTGGCTCGAGTTTTATCCGGTGTGCTGGAGGCAGTTTTGTTTCTCTCGGAGCCGAATGATCCTTATAAAGTTCCCCCAAAATATAATCAACGAAGACTTCAGGATCATTGATGGCATTAGCATCAATCTCGAAGCGACGATACCAAGCATAGACACCACCGATATTATCGGGGATGCGGCTTAAAACAGCATTATTTCCACGCATTTGTGTCAAATCGTACAAGACGACGTTTTCACCTAGCTGTTGCACAGCATCACTGCTATATAGCAATGCCACAAAATATACTCCCTTTATACAATACGTATCAGGGTAGCATAATAATTTCTTTAAAGGCGAGTAATCATTAGGACTACAGAATAGGTGGAAGCCCTACTTGCTTAGGTTCAACAAACTCCCCATCAAAACCTATAGTTTTATCTTCCACAGTTCTAGCATCCGCCAAAGCCTTACGAAGTTCAGCACGTTCCATCTGTTCCTGAATTCCACCCAGAATGTAAACCAATAACTTCGCGGCTAAATCTCGTCCAGCAACCTGCACCCGTTTTTTATTTGGGTCATACAAAACCCCATACCAGAGAGATTGAGGATATTCCATACCACTAAAACCACCTTGCTGGTCAAACTTCCGCAGTTTCTTAAAAATATCTGCTAGAGAAAAACCTTTCTTAAATACCAAAATTCCCAAAGCTTGCGCTAATGCAACTTGAGCAACTGGACGGAAAAGCATATTTCCTTCACCTCCATCTTTCTCAAAGCTGAAGCGCCGCAAAGCTGGTGTATCCTCGTGTTCTAAAATTTTATAACTAGGAAGATTAGCCAAAGAATCGAATAGCTTTTTAAATTCCTCAATTCCCTGCTCAAGTTCTTCATCCTCTGGACGCATGGGAATTAGACCTTTCTCCAAGGGTTTCCAGTGGGGGAACTTTTGAGCCAAATATCGCTCAGACATATCTTGTAGAGCTTGCAAAGTGGTCAAAACTGTAGAATTGGAGGCTACTGTTGCACTATTCCAATTAACGCGGGGTTTGCGTTCTTGTTGTTGTTCTAAGAGTGGATGTGTAACTGCAATTTTTCTAGCAACGATCGCAAAACCATCATCTTCATTCAACTGTGTTAGTTGCCCTTTAGTCAATGGTGCAGCCATCAGGTTGACATGAACAAAAATCGATCTTACCCTCCGCCTCGCCTGAGTGCGAGTTTCCCCAGCCGCTACCGCACAGATGAACTCAATACCAATTTTTTCCTTGGGTAAATTTTGCAAGTAAGCAAGGTCTACTTGGTACTTTTCTATTAAATCATTGACTGTAATAAAACTGTCATCAACACCTTTATCTTTTTTATAGCGCTGGAGTTTACGAGTTTTGATTAACTCCATCAACCCCTGAACCCCCATTAATCGGTGTTGACCATCTAGTGCATATATGGTTACATCATCCTCAGAAATATTTAGCAGACCTACCTTACCGTCTTTATCTAAGGGTATAAAATCAGTCGTAGACTTTGTGGCGCGTCCTTCGTTATCCCACTCAGCAGCTTTAGGATTATCTACCCACGGTTGATTTATCACCACCAACACTGGCGGAAACTTATGATTGTCTCTAGCTGCTAAATACTGGACTAGCGGTGCTTGACGTGACCAATCAAGGGGACGTTGCTGAATTTCATCAATACTATCCGCGTCAATTTCGACATTATCAGTCTCAGGATTGTACTTTTTTTGAAATAAAGGTAAGCCAGAGGCGAAGTGAACCCGACCTGCGAACCATTCCAGTGTAACAGAGCTAACATAAGCCTCAGTACCACCCATCTCGGTTTTTTGAACGAGAATCTGATCTTTTCTCCCTAAAAACTTCTCTAAGAGTAAAGCTAGTACCTGTTTTTCCTTGTCTTCCCGTTCCAGGTATTCTCTAGCAATGTCAGCAGTGGGGTCAGATGCACTATCTTTCATGTTAAATTTTAAAAACAGAATAAGATTATGTCGTTTAATTATCCAAAAATTTGGATATTAGTAGTAAAGTTTTTAAAAACTTTTTTTCAACCCACGGAGGTGGGTTTTGTATTTCGACTCCGCTCAACACAAGTCTGTGTAGCCGCGAATTCCATTCGCCCTATTTGCCCGAATATTACGCCAGCGTTTCCAGAGAGAAGGAGAAATGACTACAGCACAACAAGCAGAAAATAAAGGTCAGCAAACACGTACTGTAGCAGAGTTAGTGGATTACATCCAAGCTCTCACCATTGAAATTCAAGAATTGTATTGTTTAGATGAGATACCTTGGGTTTTGGGCGTGTCTTGGGGAAAGGATTCTAGTACAGTATTGCAGCTTGTATGGAATGCGATCGCATCTCTTGCTCCAGAAAAAAGAACTAAAACAGTCTATGTAATTACAACCGATACTCAGGTAGAAAATCCTGTAGTGTCTGCTTGGGTTCGCAAATCCTTGCAGAATCTCAAGGTAGCTGCAAAAGAACAGGGGATGCCGATTGATCCACATTTACTACAACCAGTAATTCAAGACACATTTTGGGTAAATCTTATTGGTAAAGGATATCCAGCACCTCGTAACCAGTTTCGCTGGTGTACACCACGCTTAAAAATTAATCCTGCTAATCAATTCATCCGTGAAATAGTTAGAGCTAACGGTGAAACAATTCTTGTATTGGGTACTCGCAAAGCAGAAAGCGCCAAACGTGCTGCCACAATGAAAAAGCATCAAGTTGATCGAGTACGAGATCGCCTGAGTCCTAATGCCAGCCTACCCAACTCCTTAATCTATACCCCTATAGAAGATTGGAGTAATAACGATGTCTGGATATACCTGAATCAGTGGGATAATCCTTGGGGACAAAGTAATAAAGAATTATTTGCTATGTATCGGGGTGCAACAGCTGATAATGAATGTCCATTAGTTGTTGATACTTCTACTCCTAGTTGTGGTGATTCCCGATTTGGCTGTTGGGTTTGCACATTAGTGAATAAGGATAAATCAATGGAGGCGATGATCCAAAATGATGAAGAAAAAGAATGGATGCAGCCATTATTAGATATTCGTAATGAACTAGATATCAAAGATGACCGAGAAAAAAGAGACTTTAGAAGAATTTGGGGAGATGTCCAACTATTTGAACGCAATAAAAACGGGGAAACCTCCATTGAACCAATCCCTGGCCCCTATACTAAATATTGGCGGGAACATTGGCTCAGACGATTATTAGAAGCGCAAACAAAAACCCGTCGTACAGCGCCAGAAAGTATGCGCGACATCACCCTAATTACTCTCGAAGAAATGAGCGAAATCCGCCGCATTTGGCTAGAAGAAAAGCACGAATTTGATGATAGTTTACCCCGGATTTATCAAGAAGTGACTGGTGAAGAATTTCAAGACCCCCGTCCTGGCTCTGACTATAGCTTACTAGGTCGTGATGAATGGATAGTATTAGAAGAAATCTGTGAAGGTGACGCGATGCACTTGGAACTCATGGCGAAATTGTTAGACACAGAACGCCAGTATCGCAAAAAAACTCGTCGCGTGGGAATATACGAAACCCTAGAAAAATGCTTTAATACTAGTTCCCGTTCTCCAGAAGATGCGATTAAAAATGCTCGTTTGAAACGCGAATTAAGCGAAGCAGTTAGTCAAGGTGATGTTGCAAAAGTTAAGCAGATGACTTTGGGCGATGTTGCAGCAATCAATGAAGTCGATGAAGGTAAAAGTGAAAGTGATGAAGAGGTAACTTGGGCAAGTATGAAATTTAAAAAGGAAAACTCAGAAGAATAAAATAATAGAAGATGGGAGTCAACAAACTGCTTAAAGAACGCTTGAGAAAGTTTGATTATCTTAAAACAAGCGAGGTTCTATGATTCAAGTCATACACAAATTAGTAACTTTTGAAGATTTTGCAGCCTGGCGGCCTGAAGGTGGAAGATACGAATTACATGATGGCGTGATTGTTGAAATGGCTCAACCAGTGGGAGATCATGAAGATGTTGTTGGTTTTTTGGCACTAGAAATATCTGCTGATATCAAGCGTCTAAATTTACCCTATTACATTCCAAAAACTGTATTAGTCAAGCCATTTGAAGGTGAATCAGCTTATTCACCAGACATCTTAATAATCAATCGACCAAATTTGGTGAATGAGCCTTTATGGAAAAAAGAATCAACTGTATCTCAAGCGATATCTATTCCCTTAGTTATTGAAGTTGTTAGTACTAATTGGCGAGATGATTACTACAAAAAATTAGCTGATTATGTTCGCGTAGCGTCTCGAAGAGAAGCTATAGGTATTCCCGAATATTGGATTATAGACTACGCGGCTATAGGTGCTAGGAAGTTTATTGGTAATCCTAAGCTGCCTACTATATCCATTTATCAATTAATTGATGGTGAGTACCAAGTTACTCAATTTAAAGGCGATACCCATATTGTCTCGCCTACTTTCCCAGAATTGAATTTAACCGCCGAACAGATTTTTCAAGCTGGAGGTGTGCAAATCTAGCCACACTTACCAACACTGAGACAGATACAATCGCATTTCTTAACAGTTAGTGATGGTATTATCCTGCTTTTGTCACTTTCCGGGAGGGCAATTGCTAGAAGTCTTATGAGGCAATCAATACAAGCTATCCTATTAGAAAAAAATGGGTCTTGTATTTGTGATTAGAAAATAATCGTGCGATTGCCTACGGCACTGGCGAAGCCAATCGCTTGCTATGCAAAAGCTCTAGAATTCAGCAATAGCAAATGTTTTCGGAGAGTGACAGAACAGGGATAAATAAAACCTAATTATATCCTGTGTTCTTTACTGCGATTGAATTTTAAATTTTTCAGAGTTTCTATAAAACTGCGATTTTAATGCCGTACCATAAAACCAACGCAAGAACCAAAAACTTTAAATTTAATATGTAATAAAAAAAGCTTCGTGGGCAATTCGCTATAATTGGAGAAACAAAATTTACATAATTTAGTTTCAAAAACAGCACTGAAAGAAATTATTATGAAGCACAAAATAGTTAAAAAATCTCTAATTGGAACTTTGGTTGCAACATTATTGTTTTCTGTGAACGTAATACCTGCTCAGTCACAGTCTATATCTATAGCGCAAAAAAAACATAGATAGCAAAAAGATAGTACCAGGAGCGCCAATCAAATATCAACATTTTGGCAATGGACAACGGATGAGGCGCATCCCAGGAGGAGTAAGAGAGCATTGTTTGCTAGGTAGAGATAAGAATCATCTGACTGTTTTAGTCCCGGAAAATAACCCTGTACTGACTACTGTTGAGCGTCCCAAACTATTTTTCTATATTCCCAAAACTGCCAAAACCACTGTACAAGGATTTGAGTTTTTTGTAAAAGATCCTGCTCAAAAAGTAATTTATCAGCAAAAATATAAAGTTAATCAGCAACCAGGAATTTTTAGCATTGATATACCTGCTGATAAAAATCAGCTATTACTTGAAGCTGGTCAAGAGTATCATTGGTATTTAGGCGTGATTTGTCAACCTCAAGACCGCGCTCGTGATCAAGTTGTAGGTGGAACTGTCAAACAAATCGTTCCTGACAAAGAGTTGACTAATAAGTTAAAAAAAGCTTCGCCAAGAGAACGTGCGGCTCTATATGCAGCCAATGGCATTTGGTACGATAGTTTGGCTATCCTCGCACAGTTACGTCGTCAGCGTCCAAATGATGCAGCTTTGCAAACAGATTGGCAAAGTCTTTTAGAGTCTGTCAAATTAGCAAATATTGTCCCAGAGCCTTTAGTGGGTGAGTTAGAAGTAGATACAACAATCTAAACATGAGGGTTTTTCAGTGTGGTTTAATTACGAATTAACGTGAATTCGATGAACCCTACCCCAATCCCTAGTGTTTTTACTATAACGGCGCGTCAGCCTGTCCTAAGTAAAGAATACGAGCTTTTAACTCTAGCCTCCTCGAAGTGAGATATAAAAGCGATAACCCAGGAAAAGGCCCTACTCTTGTACTATGGTTTAGAGTAGAATTAGCAACTAAGCTAAAAAAGACTGCCAATGGTGTTTGATCCTGACTTTTTGAATGACAACTCCGAGGAACACCCGAATCAACTTCTAAACGAGAACTTTGAGGAAAACCCCAATCAGTTACTCCAGTATTTGCAACATCAGTCTCCTGATGTTCTAGCTCGTGTCGCCCAGTCCGTCAGCCCCGAAATTAAACAAATCATTTCCCAAAACGTCCAAGGGCTGGTGGGGATGCTTCCCGCAGAAAACTTTAATGTGCAGATTACCACAGACCGAGAGAATCTAGCTGGGCTATTAGCATCGGCAATGATGACGGGGTATTTCTTACGTCAGATGGAACAAAGAATGCAGTTAGATTATTTGTCTGACGGCCAATAGTTATCAAGAGTCAAAGTCAAAAATATAGAGACTCAGACTTTAGACTCTGGACTATTGACTATTTTTTGTTTTTGGGATAAATCCCTGACTGCACTTTAAAAATCTGTATTTTCCCACTGCGGTTGATTTCAAGTACTAAGATATCTCCAACTGTGCTGGATTCTACCAGTTTCTGGACTTGGGCGGCTGTTTTAACTGGTTTCGCGTTAACTTTTTGAATTACGTCTCCAGGAAGCAGCCCTGCCCGTTTTGCTGGCGAGTCATCTGAAACTCCCTTAATAACAACGCCAGTATCCGGCTGGATGTTGAGCTTGTTTTCCAGATTAATTTGCTGTTTTTTAGTTGGAGATAAATCTACCATATCAATCCCCAAAAAAGGATGATCTACCCGCCCTTTGGTAAATAGTTCTTTGGCAACACGGGCGGCGGTTTCAATGGGAATAGCAAAACCTAATCCTTGTGCATCAGCGCGAATGGCTGTATTAACGCCAATTACCTCGCCTTGGGAATTTAACAAAGGCCCCCCAGAATTACCGGGGTTAATAGCTGCATCAGTTTGGATAAAACTAACGCGTTTATCTGGGACACCAACTTGAGCGCTAGTGCGGTCTGTAGCGCTAATAATGCCGATAGTAACAGTGTTATCTAAACCCAGAGGATTGCCAATAGCGATCGCCCACTGTCCCGGAATTAAATTTTGAGAATTGCCCAGCTTCACAGTCGGCAATTTATCACCAGGAATTTTCACAACTGCCACATCTGTAATCGTATCAACGCCTAGCACCTTCCCCTCAAAAGTTCGACCATCTTTGAGAGTAACTTGTACTGTATCTGTGTCAGCCACCACATGGGCATTCGTTAGCAATTCACCATTTTTACTCAAAATAAATCCTGAGCCTGTGCCGCGCTCAATTCGCTCCTGGGGAATTGCTTGTTCCTCTTCGCCAAAAAAGCGCCGTAATAGGGGATTTTTTAAAGCTTCTGAGATGGGATTTGCCACCTTACGAGTCGCATTAATGCGTACTACCGCCGGGCCGACTTTCTGCACTGCCGTGGCGATAAAATTTACATTATCTCCGCCACTAGCTCCCATAGAGCCAGGAGGAGCATAAGGAGTAACAGATTCTGGAGGTAAAGCCATCGTCACATTTCTTAACTCTTGAAACGAGCGATTTTGCGTCAGGAGATAGCGACTACCAAACAAACCTGCACTACCACCAACCACCAGTAAAGATAAATAAATAGCCAGTTGCTTGAAAGATAAATTCATAATAATTACGCTTAAGGACAGCAATGCAGTTGCTAATTTCTAAGTGTAGTCAAGCAAGTCATAAGTGGACAGATAAATTTAACATAGAGTTGCTTAATAAATATTAAAACTAAAAATTGGGTAATGGAGACAGAGGAATGTGAAAGATATAGACCCCTAACCTGTTCGTCCTAAAGAAGTATTAGAAAAATCTATGCAGGTGTCGAGCTTTTGAAATCTCATCCATATTGACAACTAGAGTTTTGTCAGAAGGTATATTACTGTGAAAAAGTGGGTTTGGCAAAGAACAAATAGGGCTGCTCAAAATTAACTGGTTTTATGGCTTTAGTAATTGCTGGGGAACGTAGTGGGGTGGGTAAGACAACGGTCACGCTCACCCTATTAGCATCTTTACGTCGTCGCGGTGGCCAGGTGCAATCTTTCAAGGTTGGCCCAGACTACATTGACCCAATGTTTCATCAGTACGTTACTGGTCTTGCTTGTCGCAATTTAGATCCGGTGCTGACTTCAGAAAATTATATTCAACAATGTTTTGCCCGTCATAGCCAAGCAAGTGATTACACTTTAGTAGAAGGAGTAATGGGCTTATTTGATGGTGTTTCGTCATTTGCAAAGGATAAAGGGCAAATCACAGACTTTGCGAGTACGGCGCATATTGCCCGATCGCTCGATTTACCTGTAGTGTTGGTAATTGATTGCAGTCGCTTATCTGGTTCTGTGGCCGCGATCGCTCACGGTTATTGTTCTTTTGATCCTAAAATTAAAATAGCTGGTTTAGTACTGAATCGAGTAGGAAGCGATCGCCATCTCTCCCTACTCAAGGATGCTCTACAATCTCTACAATTACCGATTCTCGGTGTACTGCGTCGTCAAGATAATATTACAATTCCCGATCGCCATCTCGGTTTAGTCCCCACCGCAGAACTCAGCGAATTGGATGCAGTTATTGAACGCCTTGCAGATTTAGGAGATACTTGCTTCGATTGGCAGAGTTTATTACCTTTGTTAAAATCACCATCTTTTCCGCCATCTCCACCTCCTAGTTTCGCCCCTGCCTGTATTAAAATTGGAGTTGCGTGCGATCGCGCTTTTAATTTTTATTACCAAGATAATCTCGATTTACTCCAACAATTAGGCGCAGAGTTAGTCTTCTGGAGTCCTTTAGAAGACTCTGAACCACCACAAAATATACAAGGAATGTATTTTGGTGGTGGTTTCCCAGAAGTGTTTGCTCAACAATTAGCCGCCAATACCAGCGCTCGTCAGGCAGTAAAAACAGCTATTCTTCAGGGAATGCCCACAATTGCCGAATGTGGCGGATTGATGTATTTGTGTGCAGAAATAATTGATTTTGAAGATAAATCTTACCCAATGGTGGGAATCATACCAACATCTGCTTGCATGGGTGGACGTTTAACTTTAGGATATCGTCGGGCAGTAGCTTTACAAGATAGTTTGTTAGTAAATGCAGGTACAAATGTCTACGGACATGAATTTCATCGTTCCAGTTTAAGCGCAAATTCCCCTCAACCATTGTTTGAAACTTATCGCTACGATTGCGAAGAAAATATGGGATATGAAGGCTGGAATTTCCCCGTCAATCTTCATGCTTCCTATGTGCATTTACATTGGGGCGCAAGTGTAGAAATTCCCCAGCGATTTATTCAGCAATGTCTGGAAAAACTGCTGAGTCTTGAGTAACATCATGTTAAGTAGTCGCGCAAAATTAAATTCATTCGTAGAGAGAGGGAACAGGTTACAGGTTACAGGTTACAGGAAAACAATATGTGTAATTAATTCTGTTTAGGTACTTAGCCAAGGTGACGAACTGGGTGTAGGTGAGGAGGCGGTGTTAGTCGGGGCTTCTGCTGCTTCAGCTAAAACATCGCATACTTCAACATGATGGCAAGGTAAACTGGTGGAATTGACTGATGTGAAGCTCAACAACAGTGTCTTATGCCTGCATTTTTATTAGAAGTTGGTACAGAAGAACTACCTGCAAATTTTCTCCGTGATGCCATAGTACAATGGCGATCGCGTATTCCCCAAACTCTCGCAGCCAACAGTCTCAGCAGTGAAGCTGTAGAAGTTTATGGTACTCCCCGACGCTTGGCGGTACTAATTAAAGGTCTACCACAGCAACAACCAGACCGGGAAGAGGAAATCAAAGGCCCTCCCGCCCAAGCCGCTTTTAAAAATGGTCAACCCACACCAGCCGCTGTCGGCTTTGCTAAAAAACAAGAAGTCGAACTTGACGCGCTACAAATTCGCCCCACTGACAAAGGCGATTTTGTTTTTGTCAATAAAAAAATTCTTGGTCGTCCCGTAGCCGACATTTTGACAGAACTAGTTCCCCAATGGATTTTTAATTTAGAAGGTAAGCGATTGATGCGCTGGGGTGACGGCGATGTAAGATTTTCTCGCCCGTTGCGTTGGTTGGTGGCTTTGTTAGATGATGCAGTATTGCCAATAGAATTAGTTAATGGTTCAGAGATTATCAAGAGCGGCCGCATTTCCCAAGGCCATCGGGTTTTACATGCTGAACCTATAACAATTAACCAAGCAACTGATTACGTTAACACTCTACGTTCTGCCTACGTAGTAGTTGATGACAATGAACGTTCAACTATAATTCAAGAACAAGTTCACGCAGCAGTTAATAGTGTCAATGGCTCCACCGAAATCTACCCTGACTTATTAGCAGAAGTGACTAACTTGGTGGAATGGCCTTCGCCAGTTGTTGGTAGATTTGAATCAGAATTTCTGCACTTGCCAACAGAAGTAATTACTACTGTGATGGTGAGCCATCAGCGATATTTCCCAGTTTTTAAAGCAGAAAATTATCAAGAATTACAACCCTATTTCATCACTGTTTCTAACGGCGACCCGGCAAAAGCAGATATCATTGCCAAAGGTAATGAGCGAGTCATCCGTGCCAGATTAGCAGATGGACAGTTTTTCTACAAAGCCGATATATCTAAATCTTTAGAAAGCTTTTTACCGCAGTTAGAAAAGGTAACTTTCCAAGAAGATTTGGGTTCGTTACGTGCTAAGGTTAATCGCATAGTTAATATTGCCGAGCAAATTGCGACACAACTGCAATTAGGAGAAACCGACCGCCACAATATTCAAAGAGCAGCTTTGTTGTGTAAGGCTGATTTAGTTAGCCAAATGGTTTATGAATTCCCGGAATTGCAAGGCATTATGGGGCAAAAATATGCTTTAGCAAGTGGTGAATCAAAAGAAGTAGCAACAGCAATTTTTGAACATTATCTACCACGGGGAGCCGATGACATTTTACCGGAAACTTTAGCAGGTCAAGTTGTTGGTTTAGCAGATAGATTAGATACATTAATCAGTATTTTTGGCTTGGGGATGATCCCCACAGGTTCTTCTGACCCCTTTGCTTTACGTCGGGCAGCAAATGCCATTATTAATATTACTTGGACTGCAAATTTAGCAATAAATTTAGACCATTTATTGCGGCAAACAGCAGCTAACTTTGCTCAAGAATATAACAAAGAATCAGGGCAATTAGTAACAACGTTGCAAGAGTTTTTCTTGCAAAGAATTCGGACTTTACTACAAGAGGAAAAACAAATTGATTACGATTTGGTGAATGCTGTTTTGGGAGAAAATGACCCAGAATATACAGAAAGAGCGTTGCAAGATTTATTAGATGTACGCGATCGCGCCCTATATCTGCAACAAATCCGCAACAATGGTACTCTAGATAAAATCTACGAAACCGTCAACCGTTCTACACGCCTCGCGGCCCAAGGTGATTTAAATACCAAACAGCTAGAACCAAAAGGTTTAATTCGTCCCGAACTATTCCAAAAGTCATCTGAACAAGCATTTTACGATGGCATTATAGAATTAGTACCACAAACCCAAACCGCCCAGCGATCGCGCAATTATCAACTGTTAGTTACAGCGTTAGCAAAAATTGCTCCTACCGTCAGCAATTTCTTTGATGGTGCGGATAGTGTGTTAGTTATGGATACCAATCCCGAAATTAAGCGCAATCGGCTGAATTTGCTAGGATTACTGCGAAACCACGCGCGGGTTTTAGCTGACTTTGGTGCGATCGTTAAAAATTTGTAGCATAAATCAACAAAAGATGGTGTAAATGTTGCCAATAAGCGCTAGTATAAGTAGTGCTTAACCAGGGGTCTCTGCTACAGTCTATGTCCAAAGCTCATGTAATTGGATTAGGTAAGTCCGGTGTTGCTGCGGCGAGATTGTTGAAACGGGAAGGCTGGGAGGTGGAGCTAGGCGAGCGAAACACCTCTGACACCTTCCTGCAACAACAACAAGAACTTGCTGCCGAACAAATCACCGTTAAACTAGGGTATTCTCTAGATTTAGATGGTGCTGATTTACCCCAATTAATTGTTGTTAGTCCTGGTGTACCCTGGGATATACCCGTGTTAGTTAAAGCACGAGAATTAGGCATTGAAACCATTGGCGAAATGGAACTTGCTTGGCGATATTTGCGATCGCAACCTTGGGTAGCAATCACCGGTACAAATGGCAAAACTACCACCACAGCCTTAATTGCAGCCATTTTTCAAGCAGCCGGCTTTGATGCTCCCGCTTGCGGTAACATCGGCTATGCAGCTTGTGAAGTTGCCCTTGTACCCAAACTTCCTGATTGGGTAATTGGCGAAATTAGCAGCTATCAAATAGAATCATCCTCATCTTTAGCACCCCGCATCGGCGTTTGGACAACATTCACACCAGATCACCTCGCCCGCCACAAAACTTTAGAAAATTACTACGACATCAAAGCCAAGCTGTTACGACAATCGCAATTGCAAGTATTTAACGGCGATGATGCTTACTTAAATAAGATAGGTCTTAGTCATTGGCCTGATGCTTACTGGACAAGTGTCAAAGGCAAAGATTTCTTAATCAGTGAAAAAGGTTTTTATATCGAAGATGGCTGGGTTGTCGAAAAATTAAACGCAACTTCAACACCAACCAAAATTGTTGAAACCTCTGCATTACGAATGGTAGGAGAACACAACCTGCAAAATCTCCTCATGGCTGTAGCAGCAGCGCGGTTAGCAGAAATTAAACCCGATGCGATTACCACAGCAATTCAAGAATTCTCTGGTGTACCCCACCGTTTAGAACATATCTGCACTTGGGAAGGTATCGACTTTATTAACGACAGCAAAGCCACCAACTACGATGCAGCCGAAGTAGGGTTAGCATCGGTGAATAGCCCGACAATTTTGATTGCGGGGGGAGAAGCTAAACCCGGCGATGACGCAGGCTGGTTAGCCCAGATTCAAGCCAAAGCGGTTGCGGTGTTATTGATTGGTGCTGCTGCACCAGCTTTTGCCCAACGTTTGCAAGAAGTGGGTTACACCAATTACGAAATTGTAGAAACGATGGAGAAAGCAGTTCCAAAATCAGCAGAATTAGCTAAACAGCATCAAGCGGCTGTGGTTTTATTATCTCCCGCTTGTGCAAGTTTCGACCAGTATCCCAACTTTGAAGTGCGCGGTGACGACTTCCGCAACTTATGCCTAGCTTGGGTAGAAAAGTCCTAAGTGAGGTGTCAGCCTCAGTCATCTCCTTATTTTATACCAATTCGTAATTCGTAATTCGGGTTTGATCTGGGTTGTGGGGTTTGAATGTGTTGCCTAATTTTAGAGAATTGGTATTAATTAATAGCCGTTCAAGAATGTAACCAATATGGCCAATTTTTCACTGTGGTGGAAAACATCTTTATGCAATCTTGCAGCTAGTATAATATTTTACAGTATTCTCCCTTTGCCTTATGTCAATGGCTTAGATTTTCGGGGAGTAGCACGCTTGTCTCCATTGATAGGGCTAATAATTGGGGGAATTTTAAGCTTATGTGACACTGGGCTGAATTATTTGAGTATACCAGTATTAACACGCAGTGCTATAGTCGTTTGCGCTGGGATTGCTTTGACTGGAGGATTACATTTAGATGGCGCAATGGATACAGCCGATGGTTTAGCAGTGGAGAATCCCGAAAGACGACTAGAAGTGATGGCTGATAGCGCCACAGGTGCGTTTGGGGCAATGGCTGCGATCGCCATCGTATTATTAAAAACAGCAGCTTTGACAGAAATTGAGGCTAACCGTTGGTTAATCTTGATGGCGGCTTGCGGTTGGGGACGCTGGGGACAACAACTAGCAATATTGCGATATCCTTACCTAAAACCCACTGGTAAAGGTGCATTTCATAAAGAAGCCATTCGTTCCTACAAAGATGTAATTCCAGGACTGCTGTTGCTATGGGGTTTGAGTGGTTTACTGTGTTTGTTAAATAGCCAAAATCTATTTTTCGCACTAGCCATGATAGTTGTAGGTAGTGCGATCGCCTTTGTCACAGGCGCATGGTTTAATCACAAACTAGGGGGACACACAGGTGATACTTACGGCGCAGTTGTCGAGTGGACAGAAGCCTTATTTCTCTGTGTATTGACTGGTTTGTAATAACTCAGCACGGGCTGAACGCCCCGCTACCGCTAACAGCACTTTACTTAATCGGTTGCAATTTTGTTACCTTAAGTTTGAAATTTCCAACTCCAGTTTCCCCAAAAGAGCGAACACGAATAATGTATATCCCTGTTTCGTTGATGCGGGTAAATAGCAGAGAATTACTTGTACCATCAGGCCCATCGTCATTTTCCGCCACTGTTGAGCCATCTGGTGCTAACAAGGTGATAATGCTGTCAAAGTTTTCGGAAGATAAATCAACTGCTAGATTATCACCCTTACTCAACTTAACTGTATAGTCACGGGCGAATCCACCCTGCCCCGTGGGTATATCTTTGTCTGAAAGCGTATCGGACAGTTCAGTAATATTAGTTAAAGGAATAGGACTGTACAACTTATTTTGAGCTAATGCTGCTGTTGTACTTATACCAATTGCCAGAAAAGTAGTAGGAACAATGATTAATCTTCTTAAACCTGCTGCAAAAGCTTTACTCATAATCTCAGGCAGTGTTACCACAACACAGGGTATTCGCTTAATTATAGATTTGTCAGGGATGACTCGCCTAAGAACTGGTATGTTGGTCTTTGACGGCAATAGCAACCGCTGCTAACCCTAAGACTGTAATTCCAGACTGACGAAGTGTTTGGACAGCAGACTTGGTAGTAGCACCAGTAGTGTAGATATCATCTACCAACAATAATGGAATATCTGGGCAGGGACTGCGAAATTCTTGCCCAACAGCAAAAGCTTCAGCTAAGTTCTTTTCTCGCTCAGACATCGACAAACCAAACTGCGCTTGAGTTTCTCGCACCCTTTTCAAACCGTTTAGTTTCAATTTTAACTTAGTTGTCTGGCAAAAGCTTTCGGCGATTAATGCAGCTTGATTGTAACCACGTTGCTTTTGCTTTTGAGGGTGCATGGGAATCGGTACAACTAGAAGTTGAGTATGACAATGAGGCGAGTTTGATAACCATGCTTCGCCTAACCATACACCTAACATCCGGGCAATATCTGGCTGATTGTCATATTTCATCACAGCGATCGCACGTTTTAAACTACCACCATACACTCCCCAAGCAAATACTGGTATTTCACCTTGCCATGATCCACAAGGATTTTTTTGAGCGCAGTTTTGTAATTGTCTAGCACAGTATTGGCACAAAGCATCAGACGTACTTCGCTGACACAAAGGGCAATGAGATTGTAAAAACAGGTTGAGAAAGCTTTTAAAATTATGCGTCCAACTAGGCATTTAGAATTGGTTGAGATATTTAACATACACGCGATCGCATCGTGCAGTTTCCACACCTGTTTCTGGTTGATAGCCATTGCTTTCGTATAGCTTGACTGCTTCTACTAAACTGCTGGCGGTTTCAATCCAAATTTGCTGAAAACCCCGGATAGCGATCGCTGCTTCTAGCTGTTGTAACAAATATTTCCCCAATCCTATACCCCTAACACTCGGTAAAAGATACATTTTGCGAATTTCGACGGCTTTTTCCCCACGGCTTATGGGGTAATATGCCCCAGTACCTACTATCTGACTTTGGTGTTCAATTACCCAAAACTCACCACCTGTCGCTAAGTAACATTCCTCTACTTGCAACACGTCTCTGTCAGCACCGTTGGGTTCCCAACCCAAGCCGTATTCTGATAATACATAACTGATGACTGCGGCCGCTCTGGTGCGATCGCCTTTATCCCAGCTACGAATCAAGAAATCTCGATAATGTTCTCTCATTCCGATGTGTGGGTTAGGTTTGGACAGAAAAATTTTCTGGATCTATATCCCAATTTACCTACTGGATAGCTATTCTTGCAGAAAGAATATCAGATAGCGCACTTAATGTATGTATTCTGCCCGTACTGGAGTAAGTCATCTTCATTGGAATTAAAGTTATGAGTTGATCGCTTTCATCAGTAGACTGCAAACACTTCATAATTAGATTGACAAACTAAACAGATACTTTTTAGCATTGAATTAGATGCTAATTCAATATTTATATTATGATAAATCTATCAAAAGATATACATTCTCTCACTGAGTTTAAACGTAATACTACTGAGTTCTTACAACAGATTAAACAAACAAAACATCCCTTAGTTCTGACTGTCAATGGAAAAGCAGAGTTAGTTGTTCAAGATGCAGAATCTTATCAAGAACTTTTAGATGCGGCTGAGTTAGTAGAAACTTTAAAGGGTATTAAACTTAGTTTGGAACAGATGCAGGAAGGACAAGGGAAAAAAGCAGAAGATTTTTTCAATGAACTGGAGCAAGAAATCCGCGATTTGTTGCCAAAACGCTATAGACAACGTGAAGAAGTGCTGGCTCGTATTCGTCAACGGGTGGAGGCGTTACCGATGGAAGCAGAAAGCCGGGTGCAGACTTGGAAATCAGCAGGACAATCCTGATGGTGATTGATACGATGGTTTTTCGCCCTCACAACTCCATCATTCCGCCTCAGAACACGAAACTTCAATTACAATCGTCATAAAGATATTTAGTCATACCATGAAAACTGATTTTGTCATTGATGAAAAGCTAATAGATGAAGCAATTAAAGTAACTGGCCTTAAGACTAAACAAGAAGTAATTGAGCTTGGTTTGAAGACACTAATTAAACTAAAGCAACAAGAAAAAATAAAGGCTTATCGAGGTCATCTCAAATGGGAAGGCAACCTTGATGAGATAAGAACAAATCCATGATTCTTGTAGATTCAAGTGTATGGATAGACTATTTCAACGGTAGAGAAACTCCGGAAACAAACAAGCTGGATACTCTTTTAGGAGTAGAACCGCTTGCCATTGGTGATCTTATATTGATTGAGGTACTGCAAGGATTTCGCTCAGATGTAGATCATCAAACAGCAAAGGAATTGCTGACTTCTCTGACAATTTTTGAAATGTTAGGTATTGATCTTGCCGTCAAAAGTGCTGATAACTATAGAATTCTCCGAAAGCGCGGCATTACTATTCGCAAAACGGCTGATGTGATTATCGCTACTTTTTGCATTGAAAGCCAAAATGCACTTTTATTTAGTGACAAAGATTTCTTGCCATTTGTTCAACATCTTGGGTTGCTTTCCGTTCCCACAAAAATATGAGCTAAAAGATCAAGCGATCGCCTTCACAACCCCGCCATTCCACTTCAGAACACAAAACTTCGAGCTAAAAGGTGAAGCGATCACCTTCAAAACTCCATCATTCCGCCTCAAAACACAAAACTTCGAGTAAAAAGCTAGAGCGATCGCCTTCATAACACCACCATTCCACTTCCGAACAAGAAACTTCAAGTAAAAAAGGTGAGCGATCGCCTTCACAACTCCACCATTCCACTTCAGAACACAAAACTTCGAGTAAAAAGAGTGAGCGATCGCCTTCACAACTCCACCATTCCGCATCAGAACACAAAACTTCTAGCTTGAAACAGGAACATTCTCACTTGAAACAAGAATGTTCTCACTTAAAACAGGAAGCTCTTATTTGAAACAAGAATATTTTTGTCTGGAATGTGAAAAGCTGAGATTAGGCGATCGCTGCTATTATTCTGAGGATAGGCGATCATGTAAAGTTGCTAAATTTTTACGACAAGCTACAGTATTTGGGTGATCCACCCCCAACTGTCTCTCTAAAATATCTAAAGCTTGGATATACAAAGGTTCGCTTTTGCTGTATATCCCTTGAGAGTGATATAGTGCTGCTAGGTTGTTTAGGCTTGTAGCAACATCAGGATGTTCTTCTCCTAAAAATTTGCGTGTAAGTGCCAAAGCTTGTATATACAAGGGTTCAGATTCCTCATATCTACCTTGAGATTTGTATAGATGTGCTAGGTTGTTGAGGGTTGTAGCAACATCAGGATGTTCTTCTCCTAGAAATCTGCGATATAGTGCCAAAGCTTCGATGTACAAGGGTTCAGCTTCACTGTATCTACCTTGGGATTCATAAAGTGCCGCAAGGTTGTTGAGGCTTGCAGCAACATGAGGATGTTCTTCCCCCAACAGTTTGCGCCTGAGTGCGAAAGCTTGGATATACAAGGGTTCAGCGTCGCTGTATCTGTCTTGGTAATAGTAGAGTAATGCTAGGTTGTTGAGGCTAGAGGCGACATCGGGACTGTCTTCCCCCAGCAGTTTACGCGACATTGCCAAAGCTTCGATGTACAAGGGTTCAGCTTCGTAGTATCTGCCTTGCAACTCGTAGAGTAATGCTAGGTTGTTAAGACTTGTGGCGATATCGGGATGTTCTTCCCCCAGCAGTTTGCGCCACAGTCCCAAGCTTTGGATGTACAAGGGTTCGGCTTCGCTGTATCTGCCTTGCAATTGGTAGAGTAATGCTAGGTTGTTGAGGCTAAGGGCTAAGTCTTTCTCTAAACCTAACTGTTGTTGTAATTCCACAGCTTTGCTTAAATATTTAATTCCTAATTCTTGCTCTTTTTTATAATCCTGAAACTCACCCCGTTCCAGTCTTTTCCTATAAATATTGCCTAAACTAAAATATAAGGTTGCTAAAGCCGCATCTTTTACATCTCGCTGTTCTGCATCTTGAATAAACCTTTGCAAATCTTCTATAGGCAATAAATAATCATTGTCATCATCCAAGTTTGAAATCTCATTACCACTGAAAGCAAAACGAATCGGCTCTAATTCTCTACCAGAAATAGTGTTTTTCCTTCTAGACACAAACCGAAAAACACCATTGCGCCAACTCCAAAAATCAGGTGCTTTCTTCATCAAATCAACTAATATTTGATTAGTCACCCAGAGAACTATAGCAAAAGGAAATGCCCTCAATGCTTCTCTTGTCCACTGTAAATAACCAAAAAAAACCTGTTGTTCCGATCGCTCATTCCCCATTTTGAGAAAATAAAGCTGTTCTGCACCAGTTACAGTAATAACTGCTGGGTTATGTTGCTGCAAATATTTTTCTCTTTCCACTAATTGAGCAACAGCAGCCGTCAAACTCGGTTCACCCCGCGCCAATGTCACCCGATAGCAACAAATTTCAGGCTGTAATTCTGCTTCATACTGAGCAATAATTTCATCACGAAAACTAGCATCATCACAAACCGCAATTAGCAAATTTAACCGATGTGCTTTAGCCTCGATAGAAACAATTAAATCATCATAAACATCTCGATTTTCTGCATCTTCAAATAGTTCATTAACTGTCATTGATTAACCCCTGGTCTCTCAAGAGTTCTACAACTATTGGATGAACGTCGTACCAGTTCTTGCGGTTGCGATATTCCAAAATATAAAGTCCGTGGAGCAAATCTAAAAACTCAGAATCTCTCGGATCATCGGGCATAAAGTTGTTATATGTAGTTTGCAAGATGCCATAATCCAGTTTCCCCAAAGGCACAGCAAAATCATTACGGATATTATTAACCGCCTCATCTAAAATTTGCTCATCAATAACCACAGCTTGTTCAGGTTTACGCCTAATTAATCGCAGACAAATACGACAGCATTCATTAGCAATTCTCACCAACTCTCGCAACACGCCACCACTATTTAAAACAATCTTTTCTGCCGTTTGTGCTTCTATAAGTTCAGATGCAATTCGTTTTTGTAAGATTTCACACAAAATATCCTTTGCTTGCGGTCGAGGCTTTGCACCAACCTGACGGCTTTGCCCCTGTTCAAATAACTTTAATACAGGCATAACTACAACTTGGTCATTAGTTTCCGTCTCAATCAGTCGTCTGAGAAACTTATCTCGTAAAACAGCAATAGGTAGTGTATAAATAATTCTAAAATTTGGTTGACATAAAGTTTTAATATTGTCTCTATATATATCATTTACCCTTTCTAGTTCCAATTTATCTAAATCATCAATAATCACTACAACATCTTTTCTAGTAGCTACATGAATAACGGCAGCTATTTCATTAATCCGAGCAATTAAATCAGAAATTTTTCTCTCAAACTCTTGTTTAATTTCATAACGAACAGCAGCATCAGCTTTTAACTTATTACTAATCAACTTGAGCAAATCAAACCCAAGTGAAGTTTCAGCCTCAATGTTAAATTCTTCAGTCTTAGTCCGAGTAGCAAACCACTTATAAAAAGCATCTTTCGCAGACTTAGGAATTTCAACTCTACGAGCTTCCGCCTCATACATTAAATTAACAGCGATCGCAAACAAAATATTGATGTGATTAACATCTGACATCTCAATTGTGTCTGAAATAGAAAACAAAACCACAAAATAACGGTCTTGCATTCTTCTACTAAACTCAGCTAACAAAGTAGACTTACCACAACCACGATGTCCAGTAAAAATAATCTTGCCATCACCATTAGGACTATCTTCGACTAACTGTTCTAATTCCTCAATCACCTCATTACCATAATTCACCCTAAATCTATCTAAATCTTTTATCTCAATTAGCGGTAATAATTCTAAATTTCTATATGCTTGCTGAAAAGACTTTAATAATTCATTAGACATAAGCCATCACTGCACAACTTAACTATTCATATCATCACCCATCCTTGCAAAAGTAGAAATATTCTCTGCGAAACTCTGCGCCAACCTCCGCGCCACTTTGGGTATAAAAAACATTACCCCTCTCCGCCGCCGGAAAGGGGTTAAAGATGAGACATCGAAATTCTCACCAACTTGCACTCAGCACTTTTTAATAAGCGTCTTGCAACTCGTAAAAATCAGGCGAGACGTAATCTTTCCGCAAAGGCCAACCCACCCAATCTTCCGGCATCAAAATCCGCTTGAGATTCGGGTGTCCTTCGTAGACAATGCCGAACATATCGTAGCTTTCACGTTCTTGCCAGTCTGCGGTTTTCCAAATCCAGTACACTGAAGGCACTGTGGGATTTTCTCGTGGTAGGAACACTTTCACCCGCACTTCTTCCGGCTTATCAGCATTATCACTCACCTTAATTAAGTGATACACGCTAACCAAATCCTGTCCTGGGCCAAGGTCGATACCACCTTGAAACTGGAGATAATTAAACCCATAAGCATACAAAGCTGTAGAGATGGGGAGCAAGAATTCTGGCCCCACTTTAATTATCTCTACCCCGTTCTTATCAGGCGCTAAAGATTCATGATCAAACCCATTTTCTGCCAACCATTGAGAAATAGCCCCAGCTTGAACTAAGGAATCTTCCCCTGCTGGTACTGGTTTAGATTCTTCTTCAGCCACGGTTCAGTTCCTCCTTGGTTTGCGAAGTTAGCAGCGCCGGTGGTACTGGTAAACCAATTGCTTCTGTCAATTCCTTCGGTGGAGTGAAGCGAGTTTCTGACTGCAAATACTTACCAGTTAAAATTTGCTCTGTCGGCTTCAGGTTATGTGTCGTGCTGTAGAACCGGTGGGTTTGCTTGATTTGATCCCGTTCCTGCATGGAATCATTAGCGATTTTCTTCCGCAGCTTAATGATCGCATCAATAATCGCTTCGGGACGGGGAGGACAACCGGGTAAATACACATCCACCGGAATCAATTTATCAACTCCGCGCACAGCCGTGGGAGAATCCACGCTGAACATCCCGCCAGTAATTGTACAAGCGCCCATAGCAATGACATACTTCGGCTCAGGCATTTGCTCATAAAGACGCACCAACTGAGGAGCCATCTTCATGGTGATTGTCCCGGCTGTAATAATCAAATCAGCTTGACGGGGACTAGAACGGGGAATCAAACCAAAGCGGTCAAAGTCAAACCGAGAGCCAATTAAAGCTGCAAACTCAATGAAGCAGCAAGCTGTACCAAACAGTAAAGGCCAAAGACTCGAAAGCCTTGCCCAGTTGTAGAGGTCATCAACCGTTGTCAAGATAATATTTTCTGAAAGGTCTTGAGTGACTGTCGGACGCTCAATGGGGTTGATGATTCGCTCTTTGTCTTGGGTGCTTAAATCAGAATTCAAGACCATTCCAAAGCTCCTTTACGCCATGCGTAAACTAGGGCAATTACAAGAATTGCGATAAAAATTAGCGCTTCAATGAATGCCAATAGCCCCAAACGGTGGAAAGCAACCGCCCAAGGATACAAAAACACGGTTTCCACGTCAAAAACGACGAAAACCAGAGCAAACATGTAGTAGCGGATGTTGAACTGAATCCAGGCTCCTCCGATTGGTTCCATCCCAGATTCATAGGTAGTGCGGCGTTCCAGGCTGTTACCACTAGGTCTGAGAAGCTTGGAAGCAGAAAGCGCTAGGGCTGGCACTAGGCTACAGATAATTAAGAAGCCTAGAAGGTACTCGTAACCGCTAAGGACAAACACAATGAATTTCTACCACTTATGGTGTAAATAAGGCTGTTACTTTCTTTTACATTATATCTTTTCGACTTTTCTGAAATCTGGGAAACAGAAGGATTTCAGGTATTTAATTCATTTGTGTGAGTGATAGAAAAGTCTAACAGTTATGTCATAATTTTTAACGTATATTTAATAATTCCCCTCTGGGAGACCTTAGCCATGAGCGAACAAGCTGTTGAGACTCCAGCGTTAGACCGCTATGAGTGTCGCGCCTGCGGTTATGTTTATGAACCTGAGAAGGGAGATGATAAGCATGATATTCCTTCAGGGACACTCTTTACAGAATTGCCTGTAAATTGGCGGTGTCCAGTTTGTACTGCCAAAAAAACTGCTTTTGCCAACATTGGCCCGTCTGGTACAGCATCCGGTTTCAAAGAAAATCTCGGTTATGGTTTGGGTGTTAACAAGCTCACGCCAGGACAAAAGAATATCTTAATTTTTGGGGCTTTGGCTCTGGGTTTCTTGTTTTTTATCAGTCTTTACGGCTTACAATAAGACCCGCTATCTTTTTTTACCTGTTCTAGAGAGCGATCGCATCTCTCAAGTAAAGCTTTCTTTGAGAAAACACTAAACAAATACTGATGCACTCCATTTTGAAAAGTTGGCAACGTATAGTTGCCTTGTTAATAGTAGTCGTCTTGTGTATTGGTTGCAGCAAAGTGCCTTCTACTAGCTCCAACCCTTGGGAAGTTATCACTGTACCAACCAAAGAAAAACTGCTGGATATCGCCTTTACCAAAGATCCACAGCATGGTTTTTTGGTGGGTGGTAACGCTACTCTCCTAGAAACCCAAGATGGTGGCAACACCTGGAAACCCCTGACACTAGAACTGGATGACTCTAGATATCGCTTTGACGCGGTAAGTTTTTCAGGACAGGAAGGGTGGATTGTCGGTGAGCCTTCGCTGCTACTACATACCACCGATGAAGGTCGTTCTTGGTCACGTATTGCCTTAAGCGAGAAGCTTCCTGGTAGCCCAGTTTCCATCCAAGCCCTGGGAGCAAACTCCGCTGAAATGGCTACTGATGTAGGGGCAATCTACACAACCACAGATAGCGGCAAAAACTGGAAAGCTCAAGTAGAAGCAGCTGTAGGTGTCGTGCGGAACATGGAACGTTCTGCTGATGGTAAATATGTCGCCGTTTCTGCCAAGGGTAGCTTCTACTCTACTTGGGAACCAGGACAAACTGCTTGGGTTCCCCATAACCGCAATAGTTCTCGGCGGGTGGAAAATATGGGTTTTGCTGACAACGGGCAGTTGTGGTTGTTAGCAAGAGGTGGTCAGATTCAGTTTAGCGAGCCAAATAACGCTGAAGAGTGGCAAGAAGCTTTATATCCAGAGTTATCCACCAGTTGGGGTTTATTGGATTTGGCATATCGCACCCCCGAAGAAATTTGGATTGGCGGTGGTAGTGGAAACTTATTACGTAGTAATGATGGCGGCAAAACCTGGGAAAAAGACCGTGATGTAGAGTCGGTAGCAGCCAATTTGTACAAAGTCGTCTTTTTTCGCCCAGATCAAGGATTTATCATCGGCGATCGCGGTGTTTTACTGAAATATAACCCTAATACTGAGAAAGCTTTGTCATCAGAGCCAGCTTAGTGCTTTTTCTGAGAAGGACGTTGCAACTTGTAACTCTTTCTAAACTTTGTAGGATAATAAACTCAATAACTGTCTTTCTTGAAGGTAGATATCTAAATGTCAGGTACCACTGGAGAACGTCCGTTTTCGGACATTATTACCAGCATTCGTTACTGGGTAATTCACAGCATCACCATTCCAGCATTGTTTATTGCAGGCTGGCTATTTGTCAGCACCGGGCTGGCTTATGATGTGTTTGGCACACCCCGCCCCAACGAATATTACACACAAACACGGCAAGAGTTGCCCATTGTGAAGAACCGTTACGAAGCTAAACAGCAAGTTGAACAATTTATCGGAAAGTAGTTTGAGATCATGACTAGCGGAAATAACATCAATCAACCAGTTACCTACCCAATTTTTACAGTTAGATGGCTGGCAGTTCACACTTTAGGTGTGCCAACAGTGTTTTTCTTGGGCGCGATCGCCGCAATGCAGTTTATTCAACGCTAGGAGTAAATCATGGAAAGAACGCCTAATCCCAATAACCAGCCGGTTGAACTAAACCGTACTTCTTTGTACTTAGGATTACTACTGGTTTTTGTTTTAGGGATTCTATTTTCCAGTTATTTCTTTAACTAACTGGAACTGCTTTTGTGAATCTTTGTTTATCTAATTTGTTTGTGTTGATTTGTTTTTAAGGGAGGAGGAAAATCTGTGTCAGCAGGAACTGGGAGAATTCCCCTGTGGGTTGTAGCTACAATCGCAGGGCTTGGTATAATCACTGTTTTAGGTATTTTCTTTTACGGAGCCTACGCTGGAATCGGTTCTTCGCTCTAACTGCGATTTGAACCTAATAATTATCGACTGAATTTTCTAGCTCTTGTTTAGAAATCAGCAACAAAAAACCGCCTGACTCCCGGAGACAGGCGGTATTATAATCATTAGTGAATTTTACAATTAGGTAAATTAGCAGTTAGTAATAAGTAATTGGTAAAACTTGCAGTAGCCAATTAACTATTACCAAATACCTAATTAGGCAATGTCTTCGCGTTCAATGTATACCAATAGAAACGCGAATGTTGCAATTGGTAAAACCCAACCAATAATGGGAATAAAGATAGGAGACAAGTACGATGCAGAATAAGCCAAAATGTGCGGCAAAAATTCAGTAGACATGGTAAAGTTTCCTGTTAAATCACACTACAATTCAAAATGAGCTTACTGCAAATTTAGTCCTTTTTTTTAAATTCTCAAGATTTTTAACACAGTTGTTTGAGGAAGTCCTTCACAAACCAAGCAATTCATCTAGCTGAAAATTTGGTAAATCTGGTGGAATCACAGTTCTTACTGCTGTGGCTTTGTGACTTTCCTGCTGAGTATAAGTATTGAGTGCGATCGCCTCTAAGCGAATTTCCACACAGCCAAAGGGAACATTGACTTGAGTCATTACCTCCACACCACCCAAAGGTTTAGGTAACATATCCTTCAACAAATGAGGGCCGTCTAACAACCCGCGAGTTTGACAATCCTCAATCCATAGCTTCACTACAACTTGCGGAGAAACTTCTGGTAGTCCTATACGCACTCGTATAGTCTGTCCAGCAATCAACTCGCCTTCTGGTATGTGCATCTGAGGAATTGGCAAAGACTCAAGCATTTCGCCATCCGAAGGTAATAAATTCGACACAGCCGAGATAGACTGCTGTTTTTGCTCTACACAAAAGCTTCCCATAGCATCATCTTCTGGTTCACTATAGGTATCATCAACAACAATCTCTTGTGCTAACCAAGCTCGTGGTATCTTGATTTTTTGCGTCAGAAGTAGCTGTGTTAATGGTAATGAAGGCGTTGACAATTCTTGAGTAATGTTTTCTGTTTCAATTTCCGCCGAGGTATTCAATTCCTCAGGTTCCTCGGTAATTAAACTTATCTCCGTGTCTTCCCAAAGTTCTGAGGGGATGAGACTTCTCTCTGTGTCAATTTCCATCTCCGATTCACCATCTAGATTTTCTAATTCCATATCTAGATTTGATGACAAATCAAAATCAACACTTGGCATTGGTAAGCTAGGCTCTTCTTCAACCGGCGCAATTTGAGGCTCTATTACCTCATTTTTGTCACTTTGGTATGTCGCAGGAGGAAGCTCAGGCACAAAGTATCCTTGGCTCTGCATCCATTTTCTAATTAAGGGAGATGAGTAAGGATTAACCTCTGCGATCAGTTCGGAACTGAATGGAGTGGCTGGTTCTAAGATCGAGTTATTACTAAATTCCAAACTTGGTGTTATGGCCATTTCTGTCATAGATTCGGCTAATAACTCCGAATTTAGGGAGTCTAATGTTTCTACAGTCGGATCATCTGCATCTAAGTTGTCATCGGCTGTAATAGCTGGCTCGACTTGCAGAGAGTCTTGAACTGTGGAAGTATCAGAGACATCCTGTGGATTAGTTTTCTCTTCTGTTTTGTCAGCAGGCAAAGTTGTGAGGCGTTTGAGATAGGGGAAGATATTACCTAACATCCACCCTCGACGATTTTTAATTTCCAACTGTTCTAAGTTGATAGGAGCCAGGGGGATTGTAGTCGGAACTGGTACATTGTCTTTTTGCTCAAGTTCTTCCTTCCCTTCAGAAGGACTTTCTGTCACCACATCATTAACAGCAATCGCACTAACTTGATTTTCTGGTAACTTCGGTAGTTGCGGCGATCGCAAATCTCCTGATTTGTTGAAAGACAACAAATTAATTTGTGGTGGTAGGGGCTGGTTCGGTGATGGAAGAATAGTTTGAGGTTGAGGTTGTGTTAAAGGGGTTTTCACTAGGTTAAACAGTTCTAAACCCAAACTCACAGATGCTTCTGGCTCTGTGTTTGGTACAGAAACCGCTAGGGCGCTAGAGTCCTCCAAAAAGTTTTGCTGATTGGTTTTGGCAACAACTGTCATTGCCAGTAATTCTGTTACGTCCGCAGTAATTGTAAAAGACCTACTAGCTAAAAGTATCACTTCGCCGAAATCTGTAAGTGCGCCATATAAACTGAGTTCTCCCAAAAGCAGCTTAGATTCGCAGTCAACAGGAATATTAATTGCAGAGTTAATTGTAAAAGGCAGTAAATTATCTGTTAAAGGTTGCCGTACCTGAGTTAAGATTTCCGAACTCAAGGGTGATCTGATCTCAATTTTGATCTCCAGTGCATGGAGAGTAGTTGAGTACTGTGGCTCATCTTTAAGATGTGTATTGGCTTGTAGCTCTACATTGGCATTAATGCTTAGTCCTTGCCCCCAACGAGCAATATAGTTTTCTTGCTCTAAAGTCAGTAATAGCGGCGGTGCTGGTTGTGTCGTTGGAAATTCTTCAAGCTGTTCATCCTCTAATAATAATTCCGAGGTAGGTAAAGCTTGATCTATTAAATTTTGTAAAATTTGCTCTGCCGTTTCACCTTTCAGCCATACCGGACTCACTAGCTGATCAATAATTGCCTCTTCTTCTTGTTCAATAGACAGATCACTGCTCACCGAGTCACCGTCAGTAATTTCCTCTGTGGAGACGGAGAAAGTGCGATCGCCAGTGAGGAGAGTTTCTTCTACAGGTGGTTCAACTTCAGCATCAGTAATTTCCTCTGTGGGAACAGAGATAATGCGATCGCCTGTGAGGAGAGTTTCTTCTACATATAGTTCAACTTCATTGTCAGTAATTCCTTCTGTAGGAACTGAGAAAGTGCGATCGCCTGTGATTAGAGTTTCTTCTACAGGTGGTTCAACTTCAGCATCAGTAATTTCCTCTGTGGGAACTAAGATAGTGCGATCGCCTGTGATTAGAGTTTCTTCTACAGGCTGTTCACCTTCATTGTCAGTCGTTTCTTCTGTGGAGATGGAGATAATGCGATCGCTTGCTATTGATGCAATTTTTGAAGAAATTTCACTAGTTGAGTCGCTGTGTGTATTAATTTCCGATTCTGTGGGAATCAATACATCTTGTGCTGTGTTAGATCCAAACTGATTACCAGAAATACTGTCTAGCTGAGGGGAATTCTGTGAATGAGGCAATGAAATCATGAAAAAGTCAAGAGAATTTGACTCTAAATTGCCACCACCGGTTAATTTCTCTATGTCACCATCTGCTAATTGAGACAAGACTTGCAGATAGACACTATATTGCCAAGATTTACCAAAAATATCTGACATCAAATCGCCAGAGCAGCGTAATTCCCAAATTCCCGGCTTGAGGAGCGTAAAGGGAATCACCGCCATTAAACCTTCCGAGTTAGTACGCCGCGATCGCTTTTGAATTCGCCGTTTTGGGGGAACTTCTTGAGTTGAAGAGTGAGTTACCCGCACTTCCACATCCGTATTGGGAAGATTAGAACGAGCTAAAACTCTGTACCAACCTTCTAAAATTTGTATATTTGGCGATTCTAAGGTGTGCCAAGAGCGATCGCCCTGTTTCTGGATGAGAAATTGCCAGTGTTCCATTGTGAGTGAAGCCCAGACCGAAGAGCAGCTGAGTAATATTTTGCATTACTTTGTTTGCCAGTTTACCTCAGCAATTTATAATTGCATCACTTCTTATCATGTTTTGATTCAAACACTGACATTTTTTTCTCAATAGCCATGATCCGCGGCACACACCAAGATTGATGAAAAACCTATGAGGAGCTAGAAACCAGCACTATTTTCTAGACAATCAAATAGGGTCAAGCCAAACATTACCCAATCAACTAGTTACCAGATTGGGTAGATTGACTTCACCCCAGCAAATTCAAATTTATCGATGTCATTTTAGTAACTTGCCTCAATTCCAGTCGTTAGACACCATAGAGGCTGTGGTAGTAAGCCAAAATTTGCTGCACACGTTGTCTGCTTGCGGGACGAGAGTTAGAAGACCAAGATATCCACAGACCATTAATTTGGCTTTGATTGTAATCAAATTGTTTGGATGATTGGGGAATTAAACCTGCTTCTACTCCTTCAACTTGACGCAAATGAGCTGCTATCTCTCGATAGACAGCTAAAGGTAAACCAGCAAATTCAAATTTTTCCTGAGTATTCATCCTTAAGACGCTCCGACAGCAAGAAGATTTTGGGGGGGTGTTGTCGATGAAATGGTGTTACCAGCAGCTGAAGCTGATGGCGTTGAGTTAGGAGGAGCTTCACCTACCATTCTGGCAACCTCAATACCATATTGTTCCAGAATCACGATTGGATTTGAACCCCCATTCATTTCAATACGTTTAATCAACAGACCATTTGCTAATCGCTGTCCCGCCTGTACATAGCGACTTGAAGGCTCATTAGGGATTTGAATAATAGCTTGGGGTTCTCGACCAATCAAAACGACACCAGTCACTATCACTGCTTTTGCCAAATCAGGTTGTGCTACTGGCGGTAACACAGATCCAAAAGTGGAACTGGGGACAACTTGTGGTAAAACCTTAGGCAGAATAGATTGTGGTATTTTGGCTACTTGAATGGCAGGTTTTTTTACTACTACAGCAGCGCTGCTGATTGGCACTTTTCGCGCTTGGATAGTAAGTGTAGGTAATGGAGGTAATCGAGGAATTTGCTTGGCGTTGGGATTTTTGGCAACTTCAGAACTAGTCGCACCGACAATTTGTGCAAATGGATCAGGCCGTCCTTTAGACACTAAATCTATCCGGGATTTGCCATCAGTAGGCTGAATTAAGGTAGGAGTTATAAAAGCAACGTTTGTTGCTTTTTTCGTAGATACTACAGGGTTATGAAAAGTTTGAGCCTGAGTCACTGGCGGTAATTTGGCTGCTGGCGATGCTTCTGGAACCACAGGAGTCGCCGCAGGATTACTGGCTTGTGGCGTGTCTTCAGAAGCGCATCCAGCGATCGCCAAACTTAAAATAGTTACAATTGCAATTGTTGAATTTCTGACCATTAGCCGTTCTCAAAAACTATAAGAAAATTAAGTTGTGGAAATCTACAAAGCCTATTCTTATATCAGGCAAAGTATTTTTCTTTTATAACCTAAATTATTAAATTTTCAGTTTTTTTTAACCTAATTAAACCCGTAAAAATACGGTTTTATTTTGCTTAAAATCAATCATCTGTTGCACACATAAGATGTTTCAAGGAATCCAACCCTTTCTTGACTCTCCGAGAAACCGTAACTACACTAATACCCAAGTGTTCTGCTACCTGTTTTTGTGTCAAATCTTGTAAAAACACACATTCCAAAACTTCACGAGTACACTTTTCTAGCTGAAATAATGCTTGTTGTAGACGTAGTTGGTCTTCTTGGGCTAGTTGAAAGCTACGGTACTGTGGATCAGGAACTAGTTCTCCTAAACTAGTAGCTCCTTCTTCTGAATCTTGAACTGGTACATCTAGGCTTAGAGGAGCGCGATTAATCCATGCTAATTTGATTTCTTGCCACTCACTAAGAGTAATTTCTAGTGCTGCTGCTAATTCAGAGTCTGTGGGTTGGCGGTTATATTTTTCACGCAAAGAACGAGAAACTCCGATAGCTTGCTGTTGCAATGCTAAATAGCGCCTAGGAATTCGCACTGTAACGCCTTTATCTCGCAGGTAGTGTTGAATTTCACCGCGAATGTAGGGAATAGCAAAGGAACTGAAGGCGTGTCCTTTAGAAATTTCAAATCTTTCAATAGCTCTAATTAAACCCAAACAACCAACCTGGAGCAAGTCATCATAGCTTTCACGACATTGGTTAATCCAGTAGTGAGCTTCTTTTCTTACTAGTCCAAAATTGAGTTTTACCAGTTGATTGCGAATATTTTCTGAGCGGGATTGCTGATATTCTCGTAACAACTGCCAAATTTCATGCTTCAGTTCATTGGTAACTGTGGTAGGCATAGCACCGCGTTTATTTAGCAAATCAACAGTTAAGTACGTGCTTTTAAACAAGCTAGGATTGCCAAATATCACAGCATGTAGCCTGCTATATTAACCAGAAAGTTATCTGTCATATAACATTGCTATCACCCTGAAATTTTTAACTATCTAGCGATATTTAAATAAGCGAAATTATTTTTTAGTTATTGTGGTTTGGTATTATCTGTAGCTGAATTAAAACTACATAAAGACAAAATATAAAATAATTTGCTAAATTTCAAACCGAGATTGTACTTAACTTATTTAATTAATCATGAGGATTTTTTATTATCATTTTGCTTCATGAACAAAACTTTTTTTATCCGTAAACTTACTGGATTCATTCAGCCAAATTAATCTAATTTTTAAAGTTGCTCAGTAACTAAGCGTAAATAACTATTATCAAAGTAGTCTCTAGAGAATTTAAAAGATTTAAAGTAGTTAGTGAAACTGCCGAAAAAGCTTATTTTACAAACCAATAAAAAAAGGGCTATTAGCCCTTTTATAGTTAAATATGTTGCCATTTAGGTCAATTTAGTTCAAAATTTATCTGTCTATTTCCTAAAGACGGACATGAAATTTTGTTATAAAACCCAATGGCTAAAAAAATGTGGTCTTGAGTGGCTGCAAATTGCTGAGTTTAGGAACGAGTTGGTTCAACTCTGGCGTAAAATAAACCCCGAATCTTGACTTCCTTAGGTTCACCAGCTCCTAAGTCAGTATCAGAAGGCTGTTCACTCTCAAAAGTGCCAGCAATTTCCCCGCTAGAGCTATCTATTTTGGCTACTTGCAGAGAAATTTTGCCTTTGAGAATTTCGGCCCGCTTGACATTAGCACGGGTAAGTTCTTCATCATCTGCTTGAGCAGGAAGAGCTACCGCATTGTCGTAACCACTAACGATACCGCGACCTTTGGGGTCTAGGAAGGCAGCACCACGATAGGAAGGCACTTTGAACTCACCTTCAAAGTCTGTGGAAGTATTGATACTGGTCAAACCAGGTTGTGTTTGAGCAACCAAGTTTTTAATGGTGAAGAGGAAAGGTACTCGCTCGCCACCAGGAAGTTGCACAGTAATAGCTTGGAAGTCCAAACCATCTGTTTCCACAAAAGTCAAGCTACCGTCTGAGTTGAATTTCAGTGGCCCTTGCACTTGGTCAATGGTAGAAGTGTATCTGGTTAACAATTTACCAGTTACGAATTCTGCCGTTTGCCGTTTATTAGCAGGTTCTTCCTTGACAAAGAAACTTGTTGGTTCTAAACACATTTCTTTGATGGCATAAGACTGGCTGCTATCAATGGGAATTGAGCCACGGCTTGTTTCTGCTAATTGAGGGCATTTGTTAGCCAAGCCAGTTCCACGAATTTGTTCGTAAGTAAGTACATCCCTACCACTAGTCTCTGGAGCATCACTACAAGCAGTTAATAGCCCCAGGCATAAAGCCAAGAATGCAACAATTAAAGCGCGATACCTCATGGTCAACCTCAATGTCAAAAATTAATATCTAAGTTGTAAAACTGTACAAAGTTTTGATCTCTGACGAAAAGCTCTCTTAGCCTACGGCAAGCTTTTCCTGAAGGATAGCGTGCCGAATGGGTGAAACTTTTAACGTCGCTACGGCTTCTCACCCTGCAACTACACAGGCATTTGCAGCGTTTCTGAAGTCGTTATGTACTATGTATGTATTGCCACTACATACAGTCCATTGCTTTATAGGGAAATCAGCCAGATCATACGATTTTTTTTAACTCAAAATCAAAGCACCCTAGTCTAAACTAGGAAGTCTTTGATCCCATCTAGCTACCTGGGAGGCTGTAATCAACGTGACTACTCCCTTTTGCAAGAGATTGCAATTACTTTCCAGTGGTGTTGAGGTAGGAAAATTATTTGTGAGGTTAAAAGAAGACTTTGAACTAGACTGACAAGAAGTTATACCAATTCTCTAAAATCCGGCAACATGTTCAAACCTCGAAACCCATACTGTATCTGACTTTCTTAATTACGAATTACGAATTACGAATTGGTATTAAGGATATTTTATCCGTCTATTTATCTTCAAACCTGACTATTAACACTACCAGTAGTATCAAAAGCGCATAAATAAGCCATCAGACACCGCTAGAAGCTTTCAGAAGCCTTACCGTCCTAACTATAAGGGTTATGTAATAGCAATTCGCGATCGCGCCTGAAAGCTGACAATCTTCGGTAAATTTGAGTAGACCTAATTTTGACACAGAGAGTTGCATGAGCAAGAACAAAAGTTTTGAATCAATAGATTTTGCGGAGCAACTGGAAAAGATTGCCACAGCAGTGCATGATGTAGGGAGGGACTGCCAAGGAGATCCGCTCGCTCTTTTGAACTTACTGCGGCAGTTAGAATATTTACATCGAGCAATCCGGGACGGTGCTTTTCAGGAGAGTCTACCCGATAATCGTCGGCAACTTTACTCGTTACTGAAAGATATTGAGTCGGAGGGTGGTTGGCCTTACATTGAGCGGATGAGACTCCAAGCTTTCTTAGCAAATTTGCGGCAAGAGGTGATCGAGGAAAACAGCGATTAAAAAATTTTAGCAGCGATGGCGTTTGGCTTGATCAGATGAAACCTTTACTGGTTGCGACTAATGCCATCACACAAAAAGCGATCGCGTCCTTCTACATTGTGGTTGTAGTTGAGGTAACTGTCTGCCCAATTACAACCACGCAGCAGTAATTCTTCCAAATGCAAATTCCATAAAATGATCGTGTTATCATCACTTGCCGATGCTAATGTCTGACCATCGGGGCTAAAACTAACACTCAAGACTGGGGCGCGATGTCCATTAAGGGTTTTAATTAACTTGCCATCACGACTCCACAGTTTGACTGTGCTATCCCAACTAGCCGCGGCAAGCCATTCACCATTAGGGCTAAAAGTCACAGAATTCACACTATCGCTATATCCTTTTAACAATGTTTTTAACAAGGTTCCATCGCGCTGCCATAATCGCACGGTGTTATCCCAACTAGCAGAAGCTATTAATTGGTCAGTAGGGCTGAAGCTGACACTCAATACCCAGCTATCATGAGGTGAAAAAGTTTTGATCAAAGTCCCATCCTGTCGCCACAGTTTCACTGTTTGATCATCACTTGCAGAGGCAAGAAGCTGACCATCAGGACTAAAATTAACGCTATTCACCCAACCTTGATGTCCTACCAAGGTTTTGAGTAATTGACCATTTCGGCTCCAAATTTTGACTGTTTTATCTTTGCTGGCTGATGCCAGTAGTTGACCATCAGAGCTAAAACTGACACTCATGACATTATCAGTATGTCCTTGTAAGGTTTTTAGTAAAGTTCCATCACGTCGCCAAAGTTTTACTGTTTTGTCATAGCTTCCCGATGCTAGAAGATCACCAGATGGGTCAAAACTAACACTAGGAACTTTATCTGTATGCCCTACTAAAGTTTTATAAAGTCGGGTTGTAACTTCGCCATGAATATTTTCTCTTTGCCAGAGTTTTACCGTGCGATCGCGGCTACCAGAAGCCAACATCTGGCCATCGGGACTCCAAGCAACACTCAAAACTCTATCCTGATGTCCTTGGAGAACGGGTAATGTTGGGGCATCCAAACTCCAAAATTTTATGCTTTTGTCATAACTTCCTGATGCCAATACTTGCTTATCTGGACTAAAAGCAACACCAGCAACTGCATCGCTGTGTCCTTTAAAGGTTTTGAGTAATGTGCCAGTATTACTCCAGAGGTTAATAGTATTGTCATCACTTCCTGATGCTAATTTTTGACCATCAGCGCTGAAGTTCAGGCTCCAAATTGTGCTGGTATGCTGTTGTAAATTTTTATAGGCACGAAAGTCAAAGTTATTTTCGCTACTTGGTTCTCGCTGCCACAATTTGACTATTTTATCTCTACCTGCCGATGCTATTAGTTGACCATCATGGCTAAAAGTAACAACAGTCACGCCATCTTGATGCCCATGCAGTGTTTTTACTAGACTGCCATCTCGCCGCCAGATTTTGACTGTGCGATCGTCACTAGCGGAAGCAATCAATTGACCGTCAGGGCTGAATCCGACCCAATTAACCCACCCTTGATGTCCTTTGAGAACTTTGACTAAAGTGCCGTCTTTGCGCCAGAGTTTGATGGTGGCATCTTTATTGCCTGTAGCCAGCAACTCTCCATCGGGGCTGTAACTTACGCAATAAACCCAGTCTCGGTCTACCAAGGTTTTGGATGGCTGTAAATTAAATTCGCCGGTAATTAGGTTTTTAGACCATATTTGCACAGTTTTGTCAATACTAGAAGATGCAAGACTTTGCCCATCACGACTAAAACTCACACTAGTTACTGCCTCACTATGACCTTTAAGGGTTTGCAGTAATTTACCGTTAGATTGCCACAGTTTGACAGTTTGATCCCGACTGCCTGATGCCAATAATTTACCATCAGGACTAAAAGCTATACCCCAAACAATATCAGTGTGTCCTTCCAAACGGTTTAACTCTGCTATTCCATAAACTGCCTGTTGTAAGGCAGTCACCACGCGCATCCGAGTTTCTGGTAAGACTTCGTTTGCTTGTTTGAGTCTTCTCCAAGCCCGTAAACCTTCTAAAAGGGCATCAAACTCTTTGTTGGAAGCAAATAAAGCTTCACTAGTTGCGGCGATCGCGCTAATTTTCAAATTAGTTTCACTACGTTCAGCCCGTCTTGTTTGGCGAATTGCTGCTCTTTTTTGCAGGTCGGCTTGCCACCATAAGGCTGCTATGGTTCCTCCCATGATTGCCAACACTACACCTGCTATCCTTGCTTCTCGCAATCGCCGTTGCAAAATTAAATTGAGATGCTCTTGAGAAAGCTTTTGTGCTACTTCTGCTTGTTTTTTTTCGGATTTGATTTTTTCCAGTTCAGCGACTATGCCACAGTTATTTTTTTGCCGAATTGGTTCTACTAAATAATCATGTACTAATTGATAGCGATCGCCTAACTCTTCCCGCAACCGTAATATTAGACCTGAACCTACTAAAATTTCTAAAACTATCTCCCAATCTGATTTTAATTCAGAGATTGTGTAAATATTTTTTCCTAAAGCAATTGCTAAATCAGATTTGCTCTTCAGAGGACGAAAGCCTTTCTCATCAGTTAACTCAAATAATAACTTCCAGCTTAAATCTTCATTCTCTTGTCCACAATCTTTGATCACTTCCTCAAGCCAACGTTCCACTAGCTTTGCTGAACTGCCACAAATTTTGTATTGTTCGAGTGTAGTGATATTCTCTGCTTGTAATTGCACTCCCACTATTTGTAATTCTATGGGATTTACTTCTCCCGATTCTCCGGCTAAATCCCGTACTAATTGATGAATTAATTCATCACTCATCTCATAGTGGGAGCGTTTTGTAAAACTGTAAATAATCCCTGTGGCATCGTCTACCGAAAATTTTCCTAAAAAATAACGAATGTCTTTATCAAGAATATTTTTGTTAATTATGCTTAAGTCGTATATTTCATTACTATTATCCTGGCTCAAGCGTTCAAATTCTAATAAATAATGCAAATAATCTTCTCTTAAAGAAATAATTATTTTTACATAAGGAATATTAAGGCATTCAATAAAGAATTTATAAAACCCAAGTCTTTGTTGAGAATTACTAATAAAGAAAAATTCTTCAAATTGGTCAAAGATAATAACTATTATCTGATTACATTCAGTTACTAAACGTAGTTTTTCCAACATAAAATTAGGTGTAAATTCCACAGCAATTGGTAATTCTGACTGTGCTAATACTTGGTTAATGCTGCGTCCTAAAGCTGTTGTCCAATCTGTATATCCCGATAAAACAATAGGCAAACAAATTCGTTCACCAATAACTCTTCCCTTTAAAGCAGGTACTAAACCTGCCTTAATTGTGGAACTTTTACCAACTCCTGACTGTCCGTGTATGACAGTCAATTTGTGATCAGCGCGAGTAATTCTTTCAATTAAACGATTGACATCTTGCAGCCGCCCGGAAGCAGAAATTTCTTGAGCGATATCTTCAGGAACAAATGGGATTGTTTGTGTTTCTAAAACAGGATTAATTCTGTAGCGTTTTGGCTGTAATTGACTAGCTCCAATGAATACACGAAAGCCATACTGATGTTCTATTTGAACTTTTTCTTGCTTGAGACTGAAGGCTTCTGCATAATCATGGCGCTCAAAGAAGTAGAGCGATCGCAATTCCTCTACAATTTCTAAATATAGTGATGGCTCATATTGTAGTTCACAAACTACTTTTGCCCATTCCAGATTACTAATTGCTTCTTCCCATTGCTCTAAATGTCGCTGAGTCCTGGCCAGCAATAAAAGATACCAGCTTTCCTGTTGACGAGAAACTTCTGTTGCCAATTCTGCAACGGAAAGGGCTGTATTTGCTAATTCATGAGCCAGCACCCAATTATTTCGTGATGCTGCTACATCTGCTAAAAAACCATAATCTTGTGCAACTTTTGCACGATTTCCGTAGGTTGCATGTAAATGCAATGACTTTTGAGCTAATACTTCTAACTCAGACCAAGCTTTTAAGCGTTGCAGCATTTCACAAGCTGGTAAAATAAATTTTGCAACTAAATCTTGTCTTTGTAATTGTTCTAATAGATTTAAACATTTCTGAAACCATAAAAGAGCATGTTGGCAATAGCTACTATTAGTAATTTGATGTAATTCTGCCATACGGCGATAACACAGTCCCAAATGAAATAATACTATTGCCTGCCGGATGCGATACGTATGATTGTATTCTATACTTTCCTCTGAAATTTCTATTTTTTGAACTACATCGTTCTCTCGTTTTGAATCTTGTTGCCACAAACTTAGACTTCTTTGATAATGAGCCAATGCACTATTAATTTGATCACTAGCATATTTGTCTCGTCCTAAAACAAATTCTAAACTAGCTTCTAGTCCTGGCTCTAATTGAATACTATACAGACGAAGTAAATCATTACGGGCAGATTCAATTTCATGACGATGTTGCGATTTAGGAGCTAAATTAAGAGCAGCATTAGATAAAAATTTTTCCGCACCTGCTTCTAAAAATTTGGCAAATAGTGATTCGGTTTCTTGACGTATCAAGTTAATTAAATCTTCTTTTGCCATTTCAAACTTGATGGTGGTTGCAGCCCAACTTTTGAAATCAGGAGCTAATTTGGTAAGCATTGATGCCACTTCATCCTGTAGCCACAATACTAAAGGAAAAGGAAATGTTGTTGTATAAATATCTCTGGCTTGATTAATACTGCTTAATAAGTCTTCAAGCACAATAGTTGACTCAAGATCAAAGACCATAACTGCTGATGGTAGAGAATCAGTAACCACAGCAGGATGATCAAGAGATAATTTTGTAATGATTGTTGTATGTAAAGCTTTCGTTGATGCTTGGAGGTAGATTTCTTGTAAGTTTATGTCTTTGGTAAGAGAACGGATATTTTCTAGCATTTGCTCTCGTAATGACCTATAGTTACACCTGACAAGAATCAGAGCAAATTGACCTTTTGAGAGCTTAATCGAGCGAACTAATCTTTGCAGAGAATTTTTATTATTATTAACGCTCTCTGCTGTGAGTTGGCATCTTGTCATATCTCAAAACCGAAATATAGAATGAATAGAGGAAATTGCTCACTATAAGCTAGTCATTAATCAAAAAAAGATAGACTAATGACTGATGCTAATAACTATTGACTTGCTCAGTGCTATTACCTTTTTTGTCGCCAAGCAAGAACTTTTTCTGTCTCTGCTAATGCCGGGCTAATACCAAACCAACGACCCAAAGGATCGCGGTATTCAAAGAGATACATACTTCGCAGCAAGCTTTGATACTCAGATTCGCCTTTGACGCTCTGCTGTTGCACCACCTCAAATAATAATTCCCATTGGTATTCATCAATAGCTAATAGCAAGTCATCGCGGTAGTCTTTAATTACTGCTTCTAAACAGTCCCTAGAAAAAGGAGGATCTTGTCGTTGCAGACAGCTATAAAGTAACCCTAATAAGTTACGAATGTGGCCACCACTCACACGACACAGACGGTCAAGGGTTTCAGAATGCTCAAATAATTCTGTGATTAGTGAAAGTCTTTCGTTATGAGAAACTTCAGGAAATGCTCTGGCTAAAACTAACTGACGCAGTAGTAACATGCCTGGTTCATAATCATTACCATCTCTTTGCCTAACTCGTACCATTGGCAATACTTTAGGTGCAATACCACCACCCAAGCGGTTTTTAAGTGTTTCATACTCATTGGAAAAAATTAATGCTAGGGGAATAGTGTAGACTACGTGGCATTTGAGTCGGCGCAATTGTTCACCTCGGTCTATGAATAGATATTCTGGTTGCGTCCGTCCAGATGCCAAGGGACGCATATCTACTCGATCTAAATTATCGACAATGACAACTAGACCTTTTTGGCCTCTAAGTTTAAGTTGTTCAACAGCTTTTTCTAAAACCTCTTCGTTAATTGCTTGCAAAATACTATTAGTACGTGGTTCTAAATATTGCCTGAGTTGATTTCGTACTTGAGCGCTATCTTTGGTTTTGGCTGTAATTTTAGCAATTCCCAAAGATAACTCTGCTTGTCCAGAAAGTTCTATGGGGCTTTGTAAAAAATCTCCAATTTCTTTGAAGAGGTTGATAAAGTAATGTGGTTTAATTTTGATATTAATTGCTTCCAAACTAACGCTGACTTGACGCGCTACACTCAGCAAAATATCACTGACATCGATATCGGCCATATCTAAGTCTTGGCTGGACTCAAAGTAAACTACATGAAATCCTACGGCTTCTAGTTCTGCTTTGAGGCGTTGTAATTCTGTAGACTTTCCACAACCTATATGACCTGTAAATAATTGGCAGGTAGGTTCATCTGGAGAAATACGGCTAATTGTGCGTTGTAATTCTTCCACAATCTTGCAGCCACGCACATTAGCGAAATCTATGTAGTATTGCTGATCAAGCCGATCGCTCATGTTGAGTGAATAGCTGGGGTTACATGCTTTATAAAAGCGTGACAAATACTCTGTATTGATCATTTTTTGGTGTAGATGCAGTTGTAGATACTATGTTCTTTGTCTATTTATATACAAAGAATCTCTAGCGAGTTATATAGCCATCCTGTTCACTTACATCTATTTTTTAAGTCGAGGCGAACAGCACTTGACAGAATTTTGATACAAGCAACTATCAGGCAGTACTAGAGATACATTTGTCCCTGATTCTTTCAGTATATCTGTCTTTTTTACATATGCTGTTTAGCTTTTGACAATCTTTAAGCTTTTACTTGACTGAATACAAACTTATATGCAGTTATAAATATAGTCAAAAAATTACTGAAAATCAAAATTGGTTAATTGTATTTATTTAAGCGTATATTTAAGTATTTACTCTTAGGTTGATTTAGGATTTATGCCAAACACAACTGCCATTTAAATTGCTACTTGTCAAACAGGACAAAATAAATAGCGCAGTTCTAAATAATCATTCACCAGAACCGAGAACTCCAGCGTCTTTGAGAAACGGTTTTTAACTCCGCAATGTTTACAAATCAAATAGGATTGCTATAATGTCGGACTCAAGATTATGTTTTGTCATCTTGGGTGAAACGTCGATAAAAAGATTGCTTTTGCTACTCTTGCCAAGTTGGTAGGCGATCGCTTTCACGTAAGTTCACAAGACTAATCTGGAGAGTAACTCAACAGCGCAAAATAGAATAGACTAAATTTCTTATGCCCAAATCTTGCTTTAGTTGCTGTAAGGTAGTCCTAAAAATTAAAAAGAGTCGTGCGGAGAGTGACTTGTAAAATTACGATAATGAGACAGTTTATTGTAATTAATTACCCCTGCACCCCAATTTAAAATTAGACTGTACTCAAAAAGAGGTGTGAATGGCAGGTATCGTATCAGTTTCTCAGACGGATTTAGCCCAGCGACGCAAAAGATTACGTCGCCAGAGACAGATGAAAATTATTCAAGCTATTTGGCGAACTTTTGCCATTAGCAGTTTGGCTGGTGGTTTGATTTGGGGAGCATCTCAACCTGTGTGGGTACTCAATGATCCCAAACAAATTGTGATCAAATCAGGTAATCAAGTCCTCTCTGAGCAAGCAATTAAGTCAATGTTAAAGCTATCCTATCCTCAATCTTTATGGAGGATTGAACCTGCTGCGATCGCTGACTCTTTGAAGAAACAACCGACAATTGCTGACGCAACTGTCAATCGTCGCCTGTTTCCTCCTGGATTAATTATCGAAATCCAGGAACGAGTACCTGTGGCAATAGCACAAAAACCCCAAGAACCAAATAATGGTAATCAAAACAAGCAGTCATCTACTGGTTTGCTAGATGCAAGTGGCGTTTGGATACCGTTAGAAAAATATACATTGGTGAATCCTAGACTGAAATTACCTACTCTGAAAGTTATTGGAACACCAGAACAATACCGTAAATATTGGAGTCAACTTTATCCCTCACTAGTTCAAACTTCTGTGAAAGTTATGGAAGTTGATTTTCGAGATGTAACAAATTTAATCCTGAAAACCGAAATCGGAAATGTACATTTTGGTACTCCAAGTTCACTATTACCAGAACAAATCAAGGTGCTGACACAGATGCGAAATTTACCAGCAAAAATTAATCCCAGTCAAATAGAGTATGTTGATATCAAAAATCCTGACTCTCCAATAGTACATTTGATCCAAAAAAAAACTAAGATTAACTCTCAAATACTCTAACAAACAATCTATATTTGTATGTATCAAATAATTCCAGTAAATCAATAAATTTCGATGTTAATAAATAAATATATAAATTTATTTATAATAGTTTTTTACAAAACACTCAAAAGATGAGCGTGAACTTTTAATTAGCTGCAACAGGAGGTTTAATTACCATGCCTCCTTTGAGAATATAAACCCAACTTTTTCTTTATCTCTAAAAATCTAGTAATTAGGTGGGTAGAAGATAAAATTTAGATTTTAGGTTGCCATTATCGCCAATGTTTAAATCTATCAACTATATTATGAAAGCAGAGAAGACGGGACACATCGCGTCTTTGCCAATGATGCTATTTGCTCAATTAGATGAGCTTAGTGTGCTTTTTAATCTCATTCAGTGTAGATTTTACAACTTAAAACTAGTCAATACTACATATGATAGAAGTAAAAATAACCCTCGTTTTGAGTATTATTTTGTATTAAGAAATAATAAAATTTACGAGTTAAAGTCATGACAAGCGACAGTTAACAGGCAAAAAAGTATCACAGGTAGTTGTAAAATTAATGACCAACTTAAATTATCAACAAAAATAATGGGAGGGCAATCAGTATGGGAAAGGTATACTGTGCAAAATTGGCAACATAGTATTGGAGCTATTAATAGCTTGTTGAAGTTAGACAGATCAACTTTAGGTAAATGTAGGTATACTTCTCTAGAATTAGCCATGCGATCATCTGTTTGAATGGCTGCTTCCATAGCAAACTTCCACACTGACAATCCTGTTAAGGTTGGAAGTCATCATAACAATCAAGAGCAGTACCTATAGATTTTGGCAGTGTCGAACTATAGTTGACTCTTAGGTGAATAACACCTGAAAAAGTCGTTTATCTACCTTTCATAAATCCAATGACGCTTGATAATAACCAAGGGCTTACTTATAAAAACTCCCAATCTGTGGGACAGCCAGGATTCTCACTGGCAGTAAACTCAAATAATCCCTTTAATCATTCAGGGCTGAACTTTGGGCCAAGCCAAGACAGCAAAAAAATATCACTAGAAAATAGCCGCATTGGCGAAATTGTTCCAGGTAGGGTTGCCAACATCAAAGTAATTGGTGTAGGTGGTGGTGGTGGCAATGCTGTTAACCGCATGATCGAGTCTGATGTGAGTGGAGTGGAGTTTTGGTCAATTAATACTGATGCCCAAGCTTTGACACTGGCAGGAGCGCCAAGTCGGTTGCAAATTGGACAGAAATTAACACGAGGTTTAGGAGCAGGTGGTAATCCTGCTATTGGTCAAAAAGCAGCTGAAGAATCAAGAGATGAAATTGCCACGGCTTTAGAAGGCGCTGATTTAGTCTTTATTACAGCTGGTATGGGTGGAGGAACTGGAACAGGAGCCGCCCCCATAGTTGCAGAAATAGCCAAAGAAATGGGCGCTCTGACAGTTGGCGTAGTGACACGTCCATTTGTATTTGAGGGTCGCCGCCGTACTAGCCAAGCAGAACAAGGCATTGAAGGATTAAAAAGTCGGGTAGATACGCTAATTATTATTCCTAATAACAAACTATTAGAAGTGATCCCAGAGCAAACACCTGTGCAGGAAGCTTTTCGCTATGCAGATGATGTGCTACGTCAAGGGGTGCAAGGAATTTCTGATATCATCACGATCCCTGGTTTAGTCAACGTTGACTTTGCAGATGTGCGAGCCGTGATGGCAGATGCAGGATCAGCACTGATGGGGATCGGTATTAGCTCAGGGAAATCACGGGCTAGAGAAGCCGCGATCGCTGCTATTTCTTCACCTCTACTAGAATCTTCTATTGAAGGTGCTAGAGGAGTAGTCTTTAATATTACAGGCGGCAGTGACCTGACTCTACATGAAGTGAACGCAGCCGCAGAGACTATTTATGAAGTAGTTGATCCCAACGCCAATATTATTTTTGGAGCGGTAATTGATGATCGACTGCAAGGAGAGGTCAGAATTACGGTGATTGCCACTGGGTTCACAGGTGAAGGCCAAACAGCACCACCACAAAATACAAGTAATCCGAGGGTAGCTCCTGCACAAAAAAAACCAGCTTCACAATCACCAGCAGCCAATCCATCAACACCAGTAGCAGAACCTAAAGAAAAATCAGGTTTGGATATTCCTGAATTTCTTCAAAGACGGCGTACACCACCACGTAATTAAGTAATTTTGGATTTGAGATATTAATAAAGTTTGCAGTCTCAGCCCAGACCGAGCGCTGTATAAAATTTACTGATTACTAGATTTTACAAGGTACAGAAGAAAAAATTCTGTTACCATATTTCATTTGGCTAATTGGTGAAAAACTCGTCCAGGCTACTTACAGAATAAACTTAGTTGGGCAAGAGTCTATTGATTCAAGTGTCTCACTTTGTATTTAGAACAAATATTAAGGCAAAAAATTTTTGAGCGGGGTAAAGGCTTCTTTTCGCTTGATTAGCACCTGTCCCAAAAGCAAGAAGCCTTATCTGACAGGTGCGATCGCTAAAATTAAGGCCTTGATACCAGAGTTATTTAACAGCAAATCACCGAGACTGAATGTGAAATCTTCAAAATCATGGCAATTATTTTATTTTTTAGCTTTTAGAGTATGTTCCACCCATTGAATTACCTGATGACCTAAACGACTACCATTTAGTCTGTCGATTTCACGGATGCCTGTGGGACTAGTAACGTTGACTTCCGTTAGGTAGCCACCAATTACATCAATACCCACAAAAATTAAGCCATCTTGGCGTAATTGATCAGCTAATCGGACACAAATTTCATGCTCTCTGGTTGTGATTTCAGTTTCAGCGACTGTACCACCAGCCGCCATATTGTTACGAAAATCATTCCCACTAGAAAGACGATTCAGCGCACCAATCGGTTCACCATTGAGTAAGATAATTCGCTTATCGCCCTCTTTGGCCTCTGGTAGATAGGTTTGTACCATTACTGGTAATCTTCCTCGATGGGTGCTGAGTTCGACTATTGAGTTAAAATTGCGATCGCTTGCTTGTAAAAATAAAATCCCTTCCCCAGCTTTATTACCCAGTGGCTTAAGAACTGTTGCTCCTTTAGTTTCAGCAAAATGGCGGATAAATTGCTTGTCAGCACTAACAATAGTTTCGGGAATTACTTCTGTAAACTGGAGTGCATACATTTTTTCATTTGCCCCCCTAATACCCCTAGGATTATTAATTACCAAAGTTTTATTTTGATCAACGTAATCCAGAATGTATGTAGCAAACAGGTAAGAATCGTTGACTGGGGGATCTGTACGCATAAATACAGCATCCATTGTTTCTAAGGCAGTCAACGATTGCTCACGCAATTTATACCAAGGATTCGCTGCTACCCAACTTCTCTCGACCAACTGTATCGATACTAGCTCTACCTGCTGGAGGACAGCCCACGCCTTACCTTCTGACACACTCAGCCAGTTTGCCTGAGTAATCCAGATTTCATGCCCCAAAGTTTGAGCTGCTTCCATTAAAGCAACACTGGTATCATGACACGGGTCAAGCTGATGGATGGGATCAATAATAAAAACCAGTTTCACGCTGTTTGCCTCAATTGCCAGAAAATTCTAATTGATTCAATTTAGATTATCCCCTGATGATTTGTGCAATTTGCGTAGAGCGATAGGATTTTTCTTGTTAGCAGAAATCACTGCTGTGGCAAAAATATAATCTCAATCCTGCTTCATCTAGTTGCTTCGACCAGAACCCAGCAACTCATCTAGTTTGCCTTGATTTTCTAAGGCATATATATCATCACAACCACCTAAGTGGTTATCATTGATAAAAATTTGTGGCATGGAACGTCTTCCGTTCGCTCTTTGAGACATCTTGGCTCTTTCTGCTTCATCTCCGTCAATGCTGTATTCAATAAATTCAACACCCTTTTTATTCAGTAAATTTTTTGCTCGAATGCAAAATGGGCAAGTTGTCCAAGTGTAAATTTCTACTTTGGCAGCCATAACGTCCTCAACTTGATCTAATAAATAATTTTAGAACTTTGATACTGACTGTAGATACTCAATACTATTTTTATCTATAGCGCCTCTGGTTGTCATGAACTACACTTTGACTTTTACGATACCTCTGCTCAAATCAAAAGACTGAATAAAAAAGCTGATGGAATAAGTTTTTGCGTTATTCCCAAATAGAAAGGCAAACATAACAGTAGAGTTGAAAGAAAGATGAAGTTTTCAAAACGCTCTTCTGCTTTCTAGGTCAGCGCTTTGTGCGGGTTCCCCGATTAGATGAGGTTCCCCCGCTCTAGCAACTGTCGTCTTTCTTTTTGCCTTGTCTCAAAGACACTACTCAAATAGTGTACTAGTTAGACTTGCGACGACGGCTAATAAGCATACGACCCATAACTATACCAAGACCTATAGCAACACTAGGTTCTGGTACTTTGGCTTTTGGAGGATCGGGAAGCTTTACGTAAGTAGCTTTGAAGATTGAAGCATGAGATAGTGCCTTCCCTTGTTTACCACTTCCATCTAGAGCAACACCGATGGTGTTGAAGAAACCTGTTAAACCAGTTTTAGAGAAATCAATATCTTTGAAAAGATATGTGCTATACGCAGTACTGGTCTTGAGGCTAATTACAAATGTAGTAGGGCCATCGCCAAGCGCCTTACCGAGATTCCATGTACCAGAACTCAAGTTATTTTGTGCTTCAAAGCCAAAAGAATCCTGCTCATCAGATTTTCCCAGTAATTCCCAAGTGGTTTTAGCACCAATATCAAACAGACCGTTATTCAAGTCAGTCAGTAATGTACCTTTTGCTCCTGTGTCATTACCACTAAAGGGGCCTTTACAAGCTGAAGCACTCGTACTTCCTATGAAGACATCTGTAACATTACAAGCAACACTAGAAGTATTAGTTGTAGAAGTAGATGTAGTGGTTGTAGTGCTTGAAACGCTACTCGTACTTTTCTTTGCTAAAGCTGAGGGAGCGAGGGTTAAAGAATAGACTCCCATTACAGATGTAAGTGATAGTCCAAAAACTAATTTTGAAAAAATTGTTGCCATTGCGTTGTATCTAGTTATTGAAGAACTAAATAAATATCTGATCAACTATGTTGACGAACCGACTGTTAAATTATCATCTTAAAAATTTAACTTTGGCTATAAAAATAGCACTCATTATTCATATCTTTACTTGTATTCCATCAATAATAAAACTTTACAAATCTTCTATTAAGCTCTTACTATATGTAGGACTTCTTGATGCTTTTAACAGTGTAAATACACATTTATTGCTAAAAAATATGTTGTGTATTTCCATGTACTGAGAAAATCACATTTATTTTTTTCAGCCTCTAAAAGCCTTATATATGGATTTCTCCTGTTATGATCTCAGTAAAAATACAATAAATACGAACAACAATTTAATCTTATAAATCTTGATGATGAAATTACTTAGTCATTTCTACTGGCAAATTAATTAAAGATATTTAAACTTAACTTTTCTGGCAAGCAAAATTCAGATTTTTGTAGTTAAGATTCAAAATTCGCCATAGCAGCTTGTAGTCGCGCCAAGGTGCGGGTATTTTCTTCAGATGTCCCAATAGTGATTCGTAATCCTCCCTTAAGTAGTCTTACGAGAGTGCCGGAGTTTTTGAGTTGTTGGTGTAGGTTTTGTAAAGTAGCATCTTGTCTATAAGAACCATTTGGTTTGAGACGCAGATAAACAAAGTTAGCTGCGCTTTCTGTAACTTGCAATCCTGGATGTTGAGACAAAACTGCGATGAGTTTGTCACGTTCATTCAAAGTTTGTAAAATTGAGCTAAGTAAGAGTTGACGGTTTTGCAAAGCTACTAATGCTGCGGCTAGTGAAAAGCTAGGCAGATTGTAAGGCAAGCGAACTTTCTCTAAAATAGCGATCGCTTCTGGATGAGCAATACAATAACCCACACGCATAGCTGCTAAACGGAAAGCTTTAGAAAAAGTCCGTAAGATTATCCAATTGGGGCGCTGTGCCAATTCACCCACTAAGGTGTTTTGGCTAAATTCAAAGTAAGCTTCGTCAATTACTACTAAAATTTGCTCCGATAAATTTCTTAGCCATGCTAATTCTGCCGCAGTTAGTTTATTGGCAGTTGGAGAATTAGGATGTACTACGAAAACTACCCGAATTGGAGGATTTTGAGTTTGTTCTATGGCTGTCTGTGCAGCTTTTAAGTCTATTTCAAAATTTTCTTCATTTCTGCCTACTGTCACTACTCCTATACCCAAGGTTTGAGCTAAAATCCCATACATAGAAAAAGTAGGATTGGCAACTAGAATTGAACCTTCTCCCCTCAGACAAGTAGCAATTAATAAAGAGCGGATTAGTTCATCTGAACCATTACCAACAGAAATATTGGCAGCAGTAAACAACGATGGAGTTAGATTAGCCGATTCATTCACATATTCCGCGATCGCATTTTTAAGTTGCTCATGTCCGCCATCAGGATAGCGATTTATTTCGATGACTTGCTGATATGTCCAGGCTAACTTTTCTTTTAATTCAGGAGGTAAATCATAGGGGCTTTCATTGGTATCCAGTCGATCAAACTGTGTGGCGACTGGTTCATCTGTATTGCTGCTAGGATGGGGTTTGTAAGCAGTAAATTGGGCTAAATCTGACCGAATAAAAGGAAGCATAATTTTTAGTCACCAATCAATAAAACAAACGATTTAGACAATTGCTTGCTGGCGAGGTTCATATTTTACCGCGTTACGGTAACTGACAGGAGCGGCGAATTGCTTGCCAAATTTCTGTTGTGACATCACCTAAGGCATGATCGCTATCGAGTTCTACTAACTCTACCCAAGGACGCGATCGCTTAAAGTCTTGACTCGCTGTAATCGGGATGACCTCATCTTGTATTCCATGCAAAATCAGCGTTGGAATGGAACGTTGCAATATATCCTCTGGGTATTGCTTTGCATCTGTGACGAAATCGTAACTTAGAGGTAGCGATCGCCCTTCCCCATAGTGGTAAACCATGAGATACTTTTCTTGTTGCCAACGCTTAATCTCTTCATTTCCTAGTTTGGGCAACCAATGAGATAAAAAACCAAAAGCTGGTGCTAGTAAAATTAAGCGTTGCACTTGTTGATAGCGCTGTCCCAAATGAGCAGATATCAAACCACCTAAACTAGAGCCTATTAACGTGACTGGTTCAGAATCATCAGGAAATTCTGCTGCAACTTGATTTATTTGACGCGTAATTGTCAATTGGGAAAAGTCACCAGCATTTAGATCGGGAATTTTTAACTGTGTTTGAATTTTAGCAAAGCGATCGCCTATTGCCAGGGCTTTGGCAGATTTAGGGCTGGAAGCAAAACCGTGAAGATAAATATATCGCAAGGTTGTAGCTATTGATTTTAAATAATACACTAAGCAGCAGCTTCCTTGAATCCTTGATCAGGATGTAAGGAAGCTGCTGGTAGATTAATTGGCGCTTAGGGTGATGGGAATACTGGCGGTGGGTCAATTGGTGGTGGGTCAATTGGTGGTGGGTCAATTGGCGGTGGATCAATTGGCGGTGGATCAATTGGTGGTGGATCAATTGGCGGCGGATCAATTGGCGGTGGGTCAATTGGTGGTGGGTCAATTGGTGGTGGATCAATTGGTGGTGGGTCAATTGGCGGCGGATCAATTGGCGGCGGATCAATTGGTGGTGGATCAATTGGCGGTGGGTCAATTGGCGGTGGGTCAATTGGCGGTGAATTAACTGGTGGCTGTGTAGGGAGGTTGATGATATCTTCAGGATTTGTAGATTGCTGAACACTATCGAACAGAACTTCTCCCGTTTCTACCAAGATATCCACCGGAGAATTATCTAAGATAAGACCTTGCTCGACCAAATTAGAAGAATTGACAGATAACTCCAAAAAAGATGGGTTTTCCATCACTCCTTGACCCACTATGGGCTGCTGTGCTGCTAAAGCTGTGGCAATTTCAGATTGAATACTGGCGATCGCTGGATCTGGGTTAGATGTACTATTTTGCTTAGTTAAATCCAATCCTTGAACTAAATCGCTCGTTTCATAAAAATTTCTCAGATCAAAGTCGTATAAACCCTGAAATTCGCCTTTGACTATGACCATCAGTTGTCCAGCTTCCAAGACCTGATTTTGAGAAGCTTCCTGATTAAATACTTCAATACCGCTATTTGTCAGCGCCCCAACAATCGTGGTATCTGTTTGGTTATCGTAACGGACAAACAATGCTGAACCACGAATAGCAGCAGCCGCACTCGGTGTTTGTATACGTGTTTGTCCTCTTCCAGGTGGAATCAGCAAAAGTACTGTCCCATTTGACAACCTGAAATTTCGAGTTTTGGGTAAAAATTGAAATACTGCTCGTTCTCCAACCCTTGCTAAAGAACTATCGTTAAAACGCAAATCGACCAAAGATGATCTCCCTGTCGATAAGCCATCACCAGGAATTATGGGGTCTAATTTGCGTGCTGGACGCTTTTTGTTTTTTCTGGGAAGCAGTTGCACTAAATTTCGCAGATTCTGAATCTCAGCGCGAGTCAGTGGAGTAGCAGCGATCGCCCTGGGTAAAGGCATTAATATCGCTCCCCACAAACCAATCATTAACCAGGAAATCAACTTCAAATACATAGGACTTACGCTGGAGAATTTAAGTTTACTGATACCAAAACATGTAAAAATAAATACTGTAATATGACCCTTGTTACTCAATTTGTTAATTTTATAATTAAACTTTCAGTGGTTTTATTTAAAATTCTAACGAAATTTTGTTATGACTCAATGTAATAAAAACTCTCAAAAAATATTAAAATTAACTAACTTATTTCCGAGAGGTAACAATCTTTGTTTTTAATGCTCAGGCTAAACAATTATACTCCTTTGTGTATCAATCATATATCAAGTATAAATAATGTTGATGCAACCCCAGTCTTGGACAAAATTAAAATTATTATTTGCAACTTTATTAGCTTTTATTGGTGCAAATAAGTTTTGCATCGGGGTAGATGTAGTGCGGGCTGCCAATTTAGACGATTCTAGTCATCAACACAAACCAAGTAGCAAATATTTTGCATATAAACAGCAAAATTATCAACCTTCCCAAAAAAGTCAGTTCAATGCAAATAGTGATTTGCAGCAGTCTCAGTTATTAAATTCAGCAGTGGCGGAAAATACACCATCAAATGTGATCTACCAACCCAGACTAATTGCTCAATCTAATCCAGTAACAAGACCCGATACTGAACCTAATCTGCAACTGCAAAATATTCCTAGCGATACTCAACAACTTAATGACGCGCCGCAACTAGAAGTACAACCAAGAGATTTTCCTCAGCCTTCACCAATTATCAGAGAAGAACTGTTGAATAAACCCTCAGTGGAGAGAACTGAGAGACTACAGAGACTCAGGCGGCTCTTGCAACAAACACAAAAACAAAATCCTCCTGAAATTAGTGGTTTTAGAGAATTAGAACTAAGAGTAAGACCAAGACCTTTACCACAACAAAAACCACCATTACCGATACAACAACCAGTAGCGAAGTTTAGGCCAATAGGTTCCCTACAGGCTCGTGTGGGTTATTTTCAGACGAGTAACATTTTTTCTTCTGCAATTCTTCCCAGAGAAGATGGCCTAATATTTTATGGACTAAGCCTTGCTTCTGCATATTTTCCTTTGGGATCTAAAACTTATGTTAACGGTTCAATCAATGGTAACTTGATTCGTTATATGGAACAATCAAGATTTAATTACAACCAATTAAGTTTTAATCTTGGTCTTTATCAACAACTCTCGCCACGGATGTATGCAGAACTGGGTTTTAACAATCAACAGTTTTTCTATGCTAACAGCACTGATAGCTTTCAATCAGGCGATCGCTTTTTAAACGAAAATTCCCTGCGGCTATCTTTGGGAAGACGAGAACCACTAAATTCTAGATTAACACTAGATAGCCTTTATGAATTTAGCGCTAACTTTGCTGAACCAACTAGCCGTAGTCGGCTAATTAATTCCTTTTGGGTTGCTTTAAATTATTCTGTGCAGAAACCTTTGCAAGTTGGAATTAACTATCAATTAAATCTTTCCGATTTTACGCAACGACAAAGAGACGACCAATATCACCGTTTATTTGGAAATGTGATTTACCGAATGTCTGATTCTAGCAGTTTGAATTTGCAGAGTGGTATCAGCTTTGGAGATTCTACAGAGAGAAATATTGACTTTAACAGCTGGTTCTTGAGTGTTTACTACAACTTAAAAATAGGTGAATTTTGAAATATGTCATTTGTCCTTTTTTCTTTGTCATTAGTTTTGACAAATGACTACATATAACTAATCCAATCACTCCAACTACCAGCATAAAGTTTACCTGTATGAATGCCAGCTAATTCTAAAGAGAGCAAATTCACACAAGCTGTGACACCAGAACCACAGTAGACTAAAATTTCCTTGGCTGTTGCTATAGTTTCCCATCGTTGACGTTGCTGTAGTTGAGAAAGCAGATAGCCTGATGAGTCTGTAACTTCTTGCCAAGGATAGTTAACTGCACCAGGAATATGCCCAGCAATTTTATCAATTGGCTCTCTTTCACCTCGGTAGCGATCGCCTTCTCTCGAATCTACCAATGCTACTTGTGGTGAATCTTGGCGATTTTTGACTGCTTCAATATCTACTAACAGTTCGGTTTGAATCTGAGGAGTAAAATTACCTGTTCGAGGTTGTGAGATAACATCTGTAACTGGATATCCAGCTTTTTCCCATGCAGTAAAACCGCCATCCATTACTACTACTTGCTCATGTCCGAGATAACGTAGTAACCACCACAGACGAGATGCAAAAGCCAACCGGGAATCGTCATAAGCTACAACCAAAGTTTTTTGAGAATTTACCCCAATTGCTGATAATTTCTGAGCTAAATTGTTAATGTCAGGCAAAGGGTGTCTACCGCCATGCTTACCTACTGGACTGGAAAGATCCTGATTTAAATCAAAATAATATGACCCTGGGATGTGACTTGTTTGATATTGTTTTTGTCCTAATTGTGGATCAACCAGAGAAAAACGACAATCCACAATCACAATTTGTAGATTGTTGAGGTGTTCTAAAAGCCACGCTGGTGAAACAAAAAGTTGAATGTCAACCATAAACTAACTCAAAATTCAAAATATATTTATTAGCTATTTATCAGTGAAAAAAGTCTGATGCCAGAATTTGATAACTTTGTACCACAACCAACCGCCGATGGTTCTTTCACCTTTTTCTCTCAAGAGTTTAGTGAATCATTTCACAGTCATTTTGGCGCTAAACAGGAGAGTTATTTTAAGTTTGTGGAACCGACTCAATTAGCTCAAGCTGCGCTCAAACCATTTGTGCGGCTATTGGATATTTGTTACGGTCTAGGATACAACACAGCCGCAGCTTTACAGACAATTTGGGCAGTAAATCCGAGTTGCCATGTGGAATTAATCGGTTTAGAACTGAATCCTGCTGTACCGCAAGCTGCGATCGCCAATTCTTTATTTGATCACTGGAACTACGAATACACGGCAATTTTGACCCAACTCGCGTTTGAACAGCAAGTACAAACAGAACGCCTCGAAGCAAAATTACTCATTGGGGATGCGAGAGTCTCGATTCAAGCGGTAAATCAATCAGGTTTCCTAGCAGATGCAATTTTTTTAGATCCTTTTTCACCACCTCAGTGTCCCCACTTATGGACTGTGGAATTTCTACAACAAGTCTCAGTATGTTTACAAGAAAACGGCTTGCTGGCGACTTATTCTTGTGCGGCGGCTGTACGTACAGCACTGATATTAGCTGGGCTACGAATAGGTTCTACTCCACCAGTCGGGAGGCGATCGCCTGGTACGGTTGCAGCCCCAAATCAAGACACAAAATTCTCCGCCTCTCCGCCTCTCCTAATCCCCGTGTCTACTTTACTTCCTCCTCTTTCCCCAGCCGAACAAGAACATTTGTTAACTCGCGCTGCTATTCCTTACCGCGATCCGCAATTGCATGATTCTCCTGATGTGATCATTATGCGGCGACAACAAGAACAACAAGCCTGTTTATTAGAACCTACCTCTCGTTGGCGAAAACGTTGGTTATTTAATACACAACTTAGACAGTGAGATGAAAAATCAAGGGTTTAGACAAGGGGTGTGGCGTGTAAGAGAGAAAAACGTTCTGTTCTAATAAATATTAATTTAAATTTAATATTTTTAATATATATCTATGATAATGTCGTAGCCACTGGGAAAAACAGCAAGTAAAAGCATTTTGATTGCGGCTTTACCACAAACTAGAAGCACTTAGAAATTTAAATTTTATAGCCACTAAGTTTCAAATTGCTTTATTTGCGACCTCAAAAGTGGTTATGACCATGTAGTTTTCAAGTTTCTCTCTTTATTAAAAATATTGAGTATATAAATTGACATAAGTTTAAGTATATTGTGATGATAATTTATAAAAATAGGTTCTTGCATTGATTTTATGGTGTGTCATGAAAATCGCTGTTTTATCAAAAATTTCAAAGATTTAAAATCTAGTAACAGCAAGGAACACAGGCTATGATTAGGTTTTATTTATGCTGCGATTCTATAAAATGAACTGAAGAACCTAAAAATTACTGACAAAAAATACGTATTAATTTTAAGATTTGAATAAAAACTTGAAAATTAAATTACTGTCGTTTGAGTTCAATTGAGCGATTAAAACACTTTGTTATGCTGGAAATGTTAAAAAATCTCCGTAAAAAACCTGATTTAACATTTGTGTGAATTTATCATACTAGAATAGTAAGTTAGGAATTTTGCAGCAAATTTCTCTGAGTAAGATTCTTTTCTCATAAAGAAAAATATGATCTGCATAATAAAAACAAGCAGCCTAAGATAGTAAATAAAGCTGATAAAAATTGAAAGTGGATTATGGTTGCAAATCTAAACTAGGTTTTTGCAGATCGAAACTGTTAACTTATTAGAAAAAATGGGGTGTCTTCGTGATTCACTGGAGTGCCAAATACACAGATTCTAATCAACAAAGTTTTAGTGAGTCAAGTCTCATAAAAAAAGTAAATGATATAAATGCAAGTCATGACCTAAAGTTTCGAGATTTAGATGACCAACCACTAAAATTATCGCAACAAGAAGTCATGCTTGAACAGGCGCAAGCAAGGTCTTCTTGGATAAAACCTGAAATTAATTATGGGTACAATTCATTATTATCAAAAACTCTACAAGCCAAAAGCTCCAAAGTGAATAGCTTTGATATTGAAGCACCAATAATTTTAGTAGTTGACGACCATGCGGCTAGTCGGATGACAGCAGCAGCGTTATTGGCGATGGAAGGTTATGAAGTGATTGAAGCAGACAGTGGAGCGACTGCTGTGGTGTTAATAACGCAAAAACAGCCAGATATAATCTTACTGGATGTGATGATGCCAGGCATGGATGGATTTGAAGTATGCCAGTTGCTTAAGCAGGACGAACATACGAGGTTAATTCCAGTAATTTTTATTACAGCATTAAATGATAGGCGATCGCGCATTCGAGGGATTGAAGTTGGTGCAGATGATTTTCTCACCAAACCCTTTGACCGTGTGGAACTAACAGCGCGGGTGAAATCCTTAGTACGGCAGAAGCGGTTGAACGAAGACTTAGACCATGCTGAACAAGTACTGTTTTCCATTGCTAGAGCCATTGAAAGCCGCGATCCGAATACAGGAGATCACTGTGAACGTTTGGTAAAGCTAGGACAAGCTTTTGGCGAATACCTGAATCTTTCTCGCGCTCAACTGCGAGATTTGATGTGGGGTGGTTATCTTCACGATATAGGTAAAGTTGGGATTCCGGATGCAGTGCTACTAAAAAATGGGCAACTCACCTCAGAAGATTGGCAAATCATGCAGCAGCATGTTTTAATCGGAGAAAAAATTTGCCAACCCCTACGCAGTATGCGGGGCGTAATTCCCATTATTCGCCATCACCACGAGCGCTGGAATGGTTCAGGCTATCCTGATAAATTGAAAGGACATGATATTCCCTTTCTGGCACAAGTTTTTCAACTCATTGATATTTATGATGCTCTAACCAGTGAAAGACCTTATAAAAGAGCTTTCACCTCAGAAGAAGCTTTATCTGTAATGCACGAAGAGACTGAAGCAGGATGGCGTAATTGCGAACTCATGCAGCAGTTTGCTGAGTTTATTCGCACTTACCAGTGTAAGTAGTGCTGTTAGCATGATCATGGTGTTGAGCCGCGTGCTGAGATCGTCAAGTATGAATTTTCAAAGATGAAGGATAGGAGCTAAAATCTTATACTTCATACTTCATACTTTTGATTATGGTAGTTGTAGCAATTCTAGCGGCGGGACGCGGTACAAGGATGAAATCAAGCTTACCCAAAGTTTTACATTCTTTGGGTGGGCGATCGCTAGTAGAGAAAGTTTTAGAAAGTGTAGAGCCGCTTTCCCCCTCACGGCGAATGGTGATTGTAGGGTATCAAGCCCAAGAAGTAAAAGCCAGCATCCAGTCGAACTCCCTGGAGTTTGTGGAACAAACTGTACAATTGGGAACAGGTCACGCCATCCAGCAATTACTGCCCCATCTGGAAGACTACACTGGAGATTTATTAGTCCTCAATGGTGATGTACCACTGTTACGCACCGAAACTCTGAAACAGCTATGGCAAACTCACCAAGAAAATCAGAACGCGGCCACCATCCTCACTGCTCAGTTAGCAGATCCTCAAGGTTACGGGAGAGTTTTTTGTAATGACGAACACATAGTACAACAAATTGTTGAACACAAAGATTGTACTCCGGCTCAAAGACAAAACTGCCGAGTTAACGCTGGGGTTTACTGCTTTCGTTGGCCAGATTTAGCTAAAGTCTTACCTCATCTAGAAGCCAACAACTCTCAAAAAGAATACTACCTCACCGATGCCGTTACTCAAGTTGGACAAGTCATGGCAGTGGATGTAGCCGATTATCAAGAAATTTTGGGCATTAACGATCGCCTACAACTAGCAACAGCCTACGAGATTTTGCAAAGGCGCATCAAAGAACAATGGATGCTTGCAGGTGTGACTCTCATCGATCCCAACAGCATCACCATTGATGACACCGTAGAATTACAACCAGATGTAATTATTGAACCCCAAACACACCTGCGGGGAAATACCAAGATTCAAGCTGGTAGCCGCATTGGGCCGGGAAGTTTGATTGATAATAGCCAGTTGGGTGAGAATGTCACAGTCTTATATTCTGTGGTGACAGATAGCATTGTCCAAGCAGGAACTCGCATTGGCCCCTATGCTCATTTGCGCGGTCATGCTGAAGTGGGGACTAATTGCCGTGTGGGCAATTTTGTGGAGTTAAAAAATACACGCTTAGGTGAAAAAACCAACGTGGCGCATCTATCTTATTTGGGCGATACCACTGCGGGTAGTCAAGTAAATATTGGTGCAGGGACAATTACCGCTAACTATGACGGCGTGAAAAAACACCGGACTCAAATTGGCGATCGCACCAAAACAGGTTCTAATAGTGTGTTAGTCGCACCAGTTACCTTGGGTGATGATGTCTATGTAGCAGCGGGTTCCACTGTGACTGAAGATGTCCCCAATGATAGCTTAGTCATTGCCCGTAGCCGTCAGGTAATCAAGCCAGGATGGCGGAGGAAAGTATGAAGTGTGAAGTATGAAGTATGCAAAGCCTCTTACTGCAAGCTGGGATAAAATTCAAATTTCAGTCTTTAGACTACCCTACCCTCCGGGTTCTCTTGTGGAGTACGGTAAGCCACCTAAAGGGTGTAGACACCCTTCAGACTTTTTTCAGACTTCACACTTCTGACTTCATACTTGAATACAGCCGATTTGTGTCCCAACGGGCATTTCTAAAGTATCGCCAATCTTTTCGCCGTCGTGGTGGGCGGCGAGTAAGACTTGGCTAGTTTTTCCCCAAGCGATCGCACCACTAGCATCTAAAGCGATCGCACCTAAATCTCTTTTGTGTTCGTGAGCTTCAGCAAAGGAGCGCTGCATAGCATCTTTAAGAGTCATACCATCAGTTACACGCACTACAATCCGTGGTGCTAAACACTCATCGATAATATCTTCCCCAATCCCGGTACAGCTAACAGCCCCATGACCAGTTGCGTAATTGCCTGCTGGCATTGCCGAATCACTCACCCGACCAATGCGCTCAAAACCTTTGCCACCTGTGGATGTACCTGCTGCCAGTCCACCGTGAGCATCTAAAGCAACTACACCAATCGTTCCGCGTCCTGCATTGCTAGTTTCTAATAACTCTGGCTCTGCTACAACCCCAGCCATTGTGCTTTTAAAATTATCTTGACGTTCCTGAATCCATTCTTGCAACCGCAAATCAGTTAAAGCATTGTAGCTGGGTACTTGTAACTCTCGTGCTAGTTCAGCCGAGCCGTAATCTGACAACACTCGGTCAGGGGAAGTTTGTAAAAAATGCGCTAACTCAATAGGATTTTTCACCCGCGAGACATTAATCACACCACTAAAACGCCCTGACATCCCATCCATCAAGGCAGCACTCATGCGAATTTGGCCATCGGATTGTAGCACCGAACCAGTACCAGCATTAAAGCGGGGGTCATCTTCCAACAGTTGACAACCCCGCACCACTGCCGTGGAAGCGTTTGCTCCTGACAATAACAAAGCATAAACTTCTTCTATGACTGCATGGAGCGATCGCCGTACTGCATCTAATCCTCCTTTGCCGTGGAGAGAACTACCAGCCCCTCCATGAATAATTAATTTAGGTTGCACCTGTAGCTTCATCTATATTTTTGCGCTATTTGCGTCTAAGTTAAAGTTGATTTTACACTTCATACAGCAGTAGCCAAGGCAGTTAGGACATCGGCCAATGATAAAACTCATGCACTAAAAGACTTTTAACCTTGTCACATGCGGTCACTGAGCGGCTGGTGAGCGCAGTCGAACCATGCCGAAGTGTCACCTGTTCCCTGTCACCTGCCATACTTCATATTTCACTTTTTACTCCGTTTTGGCCTCAGAACGGCGACGACGGCAACGTTCTGAGCAGTATTTAACTTCGTCCCAGCAATCTTGCCATTTTTTTCGCCAAGTGAAGGGACGTTGACATACCGGGCAGATTTTTGTAGGTAGGTCAGATTTAGAACGATAACGCCCCATATAAATACTGTGAAGATTTAAAGTTGATTTACAAGAGAAACGGAAAATAATTATAACCAGTTTGCTACCCAGGGGGGATACTTTGGCGCAGAAATATCAATCTCATCTGCCAATAGACTTAGTTATCAACTAATTGTCCATTAATATAGTTCTATTTTATACAAGAGTTGTTGTCGCTGGAAATATTTGAGTATTTGATCTAAATAGTTAAAGCAAAGTTATCTAGAATATAGGGATTCTGGGTTGTCTGAAATGGCAAGATGTGGGGAATCGCTCCACAATGGGCAGAATTACCCAAAAGCTGAATTTGGCACGTAAAAAAATATTGCACGCTAATGAAAAATATACTTATAGAGACGTTTCATAAAACGTCTCTATGTTAAGGTATTTATAAAAGTTAACTGGGTAACTTCTGTTTATTTTTTTGACGCTTAAATTGCCAGCTAATACCCCAAGCACTTAGTGCCAACAAACCCAACTGAGTTGGAGGTTCGGGAACAGATTGAATTTGCCCACGAAGTTCTCCAGCTGGAAAGAGGCTTGTATGGATATTAAAGTAAGTGTTGCCATTGATTAGCTGTTGAGCTAGAACGTCGGTTAAAGGTCTAGAGATGTCATCAAACCGCCAATCACCTGTAATCGTACCAGAAGTACTACCTGCAATGGGTGGAACATTTGCACCATCTAAATCGTGTACTATCGGGCCATTCACTCCTACAGGTGCAACATGTATGTGGGCAAAAGGAGCAGCAATAACACCTTGCAACCCAGAATAATTAACTACATAGCTGAAAACCCAACTACCAGGATCACCAGTAAGTGTACCTGTAGCTGTACCTGTAGCTGGTGTACTAATCGGTGGATTTTCTTGAGCGCCATTCAGCGTACTGGTGAAAGAAAAACCTGCGGCATTAGCTGCTAAAGGATTTAAAGCAATTATTGCTGCACCTATAACAGTTCCAGTTAAAAGGAGCTTCATACTTTTCTAAGTAATTTTACTACCTAGTCATTATACTGAAAAATAGTTAATTGATATTTAAATTTAATACCTATTCTGAGTAAAGTTTATCTATAATTGCACCCAACTGATACCATTTCACGAAATTCTTGATACAAATCACTTTTCTTGCTTCCCCTGCTTGCCATCTGTATCAACCTTAAGGTGAAACGGTATGAGAACCGCTACATAAGTGCTGAATTGGAATTGTAATGATAAATTCTGTTCCTTCTCCTGGTTTTGAGTAACACTCCAATTTACCACCATGTTTTTCAGTGATAATTTGATAACTGATAGACATTCCCATGCCTGTTCCCTTACCCACAGGCTTGGTGGTAAAGAATGGATTGAAAACCTGTTTTTGAACCTGCTCAGACATTCCCACACCGTTGTCAGCGATCGCAACTTTCACCCAATCAGAATCAATAAATGTAGTATTAATGGTAATGGTGGGAAGTGAAACTTCATTGTCTCTTCCTTGTTCTAAAGCATCAATAGCATTTGCCAGAATATTCATAAACACCTGATTCAGTTGTCCCGCATAGCATTCTACTAAAGGTAATTTGCCGTAGTCCTGGATCACCTGAATTTCGGGAAATTCCGGCTTTGCTTTGAGACGATGTTGCAAAATCATCAAAGTACTGTCTATGCTTTCGTGAATATCCACTGCTTTGAACTCGGCTTCATCCATGCGTGAGAAGGTACGGAGTGATAACACAATTTGGCGGATGCGTTGAGTCCCCACTTTCATAGAACTCAAAATTTTTGGTAAATCTTCCTGAATGTACTCCAGGTCAATTTCCTGGCATAAAGCTTTAAATTCAGGAACTTTAGTGGGTTGATATACATTAATTAACCGTAATAAATCTCGGCTATGTTCTTCTAGATAGCTAAGATTACCGTGGATAAAATTGACGGGATTGTTGATTTCATGAGCAACTCCAGCAACCAGTTGACCAAGGCTGGACATTTTTTCTGCTTGAATCATCTGTGCTTGAGTGCGTTGAAGTTCTTGCAGAGTTTGGGCTAAATCTTCGGCTTGTTGTCTGAGTTGAGCTTCGATTTGCAAGCGTTCGCGAATATCACGGGCAATAGTTGAAAAGAATTCTACTTCACCTTGCTTATTTTTGTGGGCAATCAACACCTGGGAAACTGGTATTTCTTCGCCATTGCGACTGCGGAAGATAGATTCTCCAGACCAAATCCCTTCTCGAAGTACGGTAGGTAGAATCTCATTCTGGAATTCATCTGATATCGATACCTCGGTAATATGAAATTTGTTGATTTCTGATGCGAGAATACCTAAAATTTTCTGACCTGCCTTGTTGAGATAGCAATTATTTCCGACAGCATCAGCCATACCTACAATATCGGTTGTGGCTTCTAAAATAGTTAGCAGTCGCCTTTGCTCTTGTTCCGCTCGTTTCCGCTCACTAATATCTCGCACTACCGAAAGTGCATGGGGTTTGCCATCGTAGTTCAACAGTGTACCTGTGACTTCTACATCAAAGTAAGTACCATTTTTGTGAATATCTATAGCTTGAGCATGAAATTCAAGTCCTTTCTTGACTGAGTCGATGAATTCCTCAAATTGCGGCAAAGAATCTGGATGGATGAAATCTGTAGGACTTAATTGCAAAAATTCTGCTTGAGAATAGCCGTGCATCTGACAAAAAGCAGGATTGGCAGCGACAATCTTACCAGTATCTAAATCAACAACAATAATGCCATCATGGACAGTCTCGAAAATGCTGCGATACTGAGTTTCTCGCTGACTTAGGGCTGCCTCTACCTGTTTGCGACCGCTGATATCGCTAAGAACCCCGTGAAAACCCTTCATTTCACCGTCTGAATTGAAAATTGGAGCCGTTACTGATCTCATCCAGCACCAGCTACCATCTTTGCGTTGATGACGAAATTCTATTTGGGTTCGCTGGCTTTTGGTTGCGACCATTTCTTGAATGTTGCTCTGGGCAAATAATAAATCATCAGGATGAAGTAGTAGTGCAAAAAGTTGACCCAATAGTTCCGAAGGTTCCCATCCTAAAATATTTTTGAACTGGGGTGAAACATAAGTAAATCTGCCATCTAAAGACATGGAAAAAATCAGATCGCTGATATTTTCCACCAAGTTGCGATACTTAGTTTCATTGTCTGCTAAGGCAGCTTTAGATGCTTTGTGATGGCTAATATCCCTCGCTAAACAAACAACAGTATTCTCACTCATTGGTGCAATACTTGCCTCAAACCAAACCTCTTGATTAGCAATAGACAAACTATATTCTAGTTTGATAGTTTGTTTGGTTTTTAGTGACTTTTGGATACAGTTGAGAAACAAGTTAGCAAAAGCCGGTGGTAAAACTTCGTGCATGGTTTTACCTAGTAGTTCCCCAGGTGGTTGGTACAGTAAAGGCGCACTGCTAGGAGCAATTTTTAGATAACGTCCTTCTGCATCAAGGATGAGAATTACATCTTGTATGGCGTTAAACAATGCCAGTAATTCTGCTTGGGAAGCTTGAAGGGCTAGTTCTGCTTGACAATTGCTTTGTAAGAGTTGTTGAGATTCTCTAAGCTCGTGTTCTAGTTGGGCAATTTTTCCAGTGAATTCAGTGATTGATTTTGCCAATTGTTGCTGTAAATCGGCGTTTTGTTGCCGGAGAAAAGCAATTTCTTGTTCGAGGACTTCAGTGTACATTAATTTTCCTTTCTTCTACTGTTGAACTGGAATTAAAATTGCAAATTCCGTACCTTGCCCAGGAGAGGAATTGCATTGAATCGAACCACCATGTTTTTCGACTATGATTTGACGAGCGATCGCCAGCCCTAACCCTGTTCCTTTGCCAACTGCTTTAGTAGTAAATAAATGGTCAAATATTTTTTGTTTAATTTCTTCACTCATTCCCATACCATTATCAGCAATAATAATCTTTGCTTGGTTATTTTCTAGTAAAGTTTTAATTGTAATCAGATTGGGGTTAGCTTGATTTTCTGGGAAAAAATTACTATTGTTTGCTTCTTCTAAAGCATCAATAGCATTTGCCAAAATATTCATAAATACCTGATTTAATTGCCCAGGGAAACACTCGATCCGAGGTAATTTAGCATCATATTTTGTAACTACTTCAATCGCTGGATGTTGTTCATTAGCTTTGAGACGATGTTTGAGAATTAAAATTGTGCTGTTGATTCCTTCATGAATGTTAAATAGCACTTTGTAGTCGTTATCGGCACGAGAGAAAGTACGGAGTGAAGTACTGATATTTTTCAGGCGATCGCACGCTATCATCATGGAATCAATTATTTTAGGTAAATCTTCTAAGGTATAGTCCAAATCAATTTCGACCGCATGATCAAGAATTTTATCGCCTGGATTGGTGAGACTTTCTTGATAGAGTTTCAAATGTTCTACAATATCAGCAATGGTAGGTTTGGCTTGTTTGAGACTCGCTGCAATAAAACCTAAAGGATTATTCATTTCATGGGCCACACCAGCAACTAAATTACCCAACGCAGACATTTTTTCATTTTGGACGATTTGTAATTGTGCATTTTGCAAGTTGTGTAATGCCTGTTCTAACTGTTGGGCGTATTCTTGAGAACGCTCATACAGTCGGGCATTTTCTAGGGAAATTGCAGCTTGAGTGCAGAGTAAGTTGAGGAGTTCGACGCGATCGCTTGTAAAGGCTCCAGTTGCTAAATTGTTTTCCAGATACAATATGCCTAGCAACTTACCCTGATGCAAAATTGGACTGCACAAGATACTCTTCGGTTGCTGTTTGTGAATGTAGGGATCATTGATTAATTGCGGATGCACTGTGGCATTAATAATTACAGCAGGTCGTAAACTGCGTTTGACATGATTAATTAAGCTAACTGGCACATCAACAGAGTCTTCAACAGACTTTGGATTGAGCAAGATCGGGTAAAAGTTGATTTTGTTTTGTACAGGGCTAAGAGAAAGCTGTGCTAACGCCTGAATCAGCAACCGATCTGACTCCACAAGCATAAAAACACACTTCTCTGCTCCGGCATTTTCAATGACAATATGCAGCAAAGCTGAGAGCAGTTTTTCGAGTTCAATTTCGCCGGAGAGAGTTTGAGAAGCTTTGAGAATGGCAGCTAAATCAAAAGCCACAGAGACGTTGCTACTACTAGAAGTGGCGGAACTAGTGGAGGTGACACTCTCTAATGTAAAGATGGTTTCGTGAGTTGAGAGAGGAAAACGGGTTGGCTGGAGGATGGGGACAAGCTCTTGAGGATAGCGTCTTTCCAAGTCGACGACTTTGGCTTTAGCACCCCAACGAGCATAGCCATAGTAAGCTTGGGTGATATATTCCTGAGCAATCCGCTGTTTACCCCAGTCGAGGTAAAATTTGGCGGCTAATTCATTGGCCAGTGCTTCTTCTTGGATGTAGCCGTTTTCTTTGGCTCCTTTGATGGCGCGATCATACCAATCCCCGGCTTCAGAGTACTTGCCTAAAACCCTACATTTTTCTGCTTCCACCAAGTCAAACTTATGCTGGTGATTCATGGGGGCATCGTGCGCCCAATGCTGTAGTTGCGTTTGGTTTTGTGCCACACGCTGGAATGCTTCTGATTTCTCATCTGACGGTTGACTCAACTGTGCTAAAACAATCAAAGAATCGTAGAGATAAAATGCTGGTTCACCAACAAATCCAGCACCAGCGATCGCATAGCGTCTCACCTCAACCGCATAGTTTGCCCCTTGCTGAATTTCCCCAAACCAGAAACAAAGTGTCAACTTATATAAGTAGAAAAAATATAGTGCAAACAAGTCATTGGCAGACAGCAGCAATGGCAGAAATTCTGTTTCTTGGAGGGCTTCACCCGACAAAATGCAGGGATGTTCTGTAAAACCCAATAAGTTTAATACAGATTGCCAAACGATTAGGCAGCGATTAGCTGCTGTCAGTTGGTACAGTTGCACCAAACCATCGCAGTAGGTACGAGTTTCTTGTTCCAAGGTGACAAGAGGTTGACCACACCAAAAAGAATTAATACAAAAATTAATGGCATTATTTCCAGCGTACTCTGGGTTTCCGACTTCTAATCCAGTCGTATAACCTTCTTGCGAGAGTAGTAGTGTTTCTTTTATGTGAGAGTTGCGGTGCAGGATAAATGCTCCCAGCGCCGCTAATACTTCAGATTTAATCGCTTTGGCATCTAGTTTGCAGACAACTTGGAGTGCTAATTGACCAAACTGTGTTGCTGTATCTACATCTTTCAGCATGTTACACAGAATGATGCCATACATCCCATAATGAAAGGCTGAAACTGATGTGTTGCCATATTGAATGGATAGTTTAACCGACAACGAAACCAGTAATGGCAGCAAGGGGGAGCCAATAATATGAGCTGCGGAGATGACAGTACTAGCAATTTGAACAATTGCGAGTTTTTCTCTATCTGTCATGACGCTGAGGTGAACTAAATCTTCAATTTTCCTGTGTCCAATCAGTTCTCCAATTTCTTGGATTTTCTGTTGAATATCCGTTGGTGTGGGTGTGTCGGGAAACGTTACGCCAAGTTGTTCCAGAAGCAATTGGGCGATCGCTATCGCTTCTGTAAATTTACTTTGAGAGACATAAAATTGAATTCTAATGCGGTAAACATTAACTTGTTCAGGTACGGAGTGTGCTTGTTCGATGACAGTATCAATAAACTTTTCCATCGCCTCAAAGTCACCGCACAGAAAAGCTACTTCAGCCGCTAATTCATACAAGGCGAGAGTCATTTTATACTGCTGTTGCCAAGCTTGTTCTCCCAACAGAGACAATCCGACTGCGGCATATTGACGAGCTGCTTGATAGGCGGTGGCGGCTCTGGCTTTGCGACAAGCGGTAAGGTTGAGTTGAGTTAATTCATCTCGTTCTGATTGTTGGGTAATCAGAGAAATTCCATAATTTAATTGATTGACTAGTTCAAAAATGCGGTCTTCTCTGGCAGCGGGAGAAATCTTTTGTAAGAGTAATTGTCCGATGTGATAGTGGATGTTTTGTTTTTGCTCATCTGGAATCAACGAGTATGCCGCCTGTTGGACGCGATCGTGCAAGAATTTGTAAACACAGGTGCTAACTGTCTGTGTTGATGTTGGGACTGAGGCAGATGATGTCTCAGTTTGATAAAACTTGTAGATTTCATTGGTGGGAATAACAAATCCTTCTTGTAATGCTTTCCATAAGTCCAAAGCGGTTTCTGTCTGGGACTTCTGATAAATTATGGCTAATGTTGCCAAATCAAACTGATTGCCAATACAGGCTGCCAATTGAAGTATTGCTTGGGCTTGGATAGGCAACTTTAAAAGTTGTGTTGCCATAAATTCCACCACATCATCGGTGAGGGCAAGCGATCGCACTTGTGCTACATCACACTGCCATCCTCCTTCACTTCTCCCCTCACCAAGAGGCGGATTAAAGGTAATTTGTCCATCTTCATGTAATGCTTTGAGAAACTGGGTTGTAAAAAACGGATTGCCTTTGGCTTTTTGATAAACTAATTCTGTTAACGGTAAGACAACTTCTGTTGAACAACTCAACGTGTCTGCAATCAAACTGTTAACATCCGATTGGCTCAAGTTTGTCAGGGTCAGAGTGTTAACCTTAGCTACTTTCTCAATCTTTTCCAGTGTCAGCATTAACGGATGAGCCGGGAATACTTCGTTATCGCGGTAAGCGCCAATAATGAACAGATAACCTCTCAAGGTTTCACCCATCAACAGCATGATCAAATTCAGCGATGCTGAGTCTGCCCACTGTAAATCGTCGAGGAACAACACCAACGGATGCTCTTTTGTAGTGAACACCTGAATAAACTTCACAAATAGCCGATTAAAGCGGTTCTGGGCAGCACTTGCTGATAGCTCTGGTACAGGTACTTGCTTACCAATAATCCTTTCTAATTCTGGAATTACGTCAATTATCACCTGTCCACTCTCAGATATTGCAGACAGAATTTTGTTTCGCCACTGCTCTAGTTGCACATCGTTTTCACTGAGCAACTGTTCTATCAAGTCACGGAAAGCTTGGACAAAGGCAGACAAAGGAATGTTGCGATTGAATTGGTCATACTTACCTTTGATGAAGTACCCGTTCCAGCGGACAATTGGCTTATGTACTTCATTGACTACAGCAGTTTTGCCAATACCAGAGAAGCCAGCAACTAGCATCAGTTCGGATGTGCCATGGGTAACTCGTCCAAATGCTTCCAACAAGGTTTCGATTTCTTGTTCCCTACCGTAAAGTTTTTCCGGGATGAGAAAGCGATCGCACACATCCCATTGGGCAATCTCAAAACCCTTAATTTCACCAGTTTCTTTTAGCTGAGTTAAACAATTTTCTAAATCAAATTTCAGCCCCAATACACTTTGATATCTATCTTCAGCATTTTTCGCCATTAATTTGCTGACAATCTCCGAGAATACGGAGGGGATTCGTGGATTTATTTCTTGTACTAAAGGTGCTGCTTTCGCAATATGAAAATGCACCAACTCCATTGGGTCATTTGACTCAAAAGGTAATTTTCCTGCAAGTAATTCGTAAAAAGTTACACCTAAAGAATAAAAATCAGTCCGATAGTCAATCCCTCGATTCATTCTGCCAGTTTGTTCGGGAGAAATATAAGCAAGTGTTCCTTCTAATATATTAGGATTGATGAGGGTTTGGGTTTCTCGTGGTAGTAAAGATGCAATACTAAAATCAATTAATTTAACTTGTTTTGTTTCGGCATTAATTAAAATATTGCTAGGTTTAATATCTTTATGAATAATGCGCTGACGGTAAAGTATATCTAAGGTGTTGCACAGAGCGATCGCTATTTCTAAAAACTCATGTAGAGATGCAATATTTTGTGTCTCTAGTGAGGTGAAATAATCTTTTAATGAAATTCCCCCAAAGTCTTCCATCACCAACGCATAACCATTTTGATAGGGTTCTAGGCTATAGGTTTGGATGATTAGCGGTGAGTTGAGATTTTTAGCTATGGTGTACTGATTGCGAAACTGCACCAGTTCGCTGAAACTTGGATAATTATTTTTTAGCAGTTTTATGACTACAGGTTTTTGATCAGTCTCTCGATACCCCCGATAAACAATGGTTCTCGAACCTTTGTAGAGTTCTTTGCTTATCTTGTATCCGGGAATACTCACTGGAATCATAACCACACCACTCAATTCTGAGGATTAACAGATTTAGTGTTCCCAGATATTGGTATGTAAATAAACAATATAGCTGAAGCCACTTTGGTTAAGACGCTGCTTGTCAACAGCAAAACATTGAAGAAGAATTCAGAAGTCAGAATGCTAAACTAAAGAGCAACCCATATCCCTGCATACGATCGCTCAGTGTTGAGCCAGAAGCCTAATAACAGCTTATTAGACTGCTAAAGGTAACAGCAAGCGGCTAACTACTCGATGATCTGGTAACTGATAGAAATGTAACTCGCCACCTAAGCGCTGCATTAACTGTTGGCAAATTAGCAGATGTAAACCCGGTGGTTGATTAAGTTGTGAAGCGGCTAGTACATCTTTGGGTGTCTGATGTTGCAGTGCTGCCAGTAGGTGCGGTTCAATAATGCCATTATCTGTAATTGACAGTTCTAGCAAACCCTCTTCTAAGCGGCGACACCAGATATCAATTCTGTCGCCACTTTGAGAACGGTTACAGGCTACAACCAATAATTCATAAAGCACTAATTCAAATTTCACTATATCGCCAGCGATCGCCAATGATGATGGATAACTAGAAGGTTGCAGTCCTTTGAGGAATATACCACTGTTACTAGAATCCGTATCTGTAGCTGATTGTCCCAAACCATGCACACCTGCCCACAGTTTACGTTGTTTGAGTAAATTTTCGACTCGTTCTAGCGATCGCTTCAGCAATGTGGCTATGGGCATGGTTTCGGAACTACAATGCAATTGCCACTGCTCAAGTTTTACTAAAGCAGTCATGGCAGCAGTTGTGTGGTCTAATTGCCGCAGTAATAGCTTATAGCGCGTCTGTGTGAGTTCATTTGCCGGAATACCCAAATCATCTATCTGGCTCAATAACAGTGTCGCTGTTCTTTGAATCTCCTCAAGACGGCGATGTTTGTACCAATTTAGTTGTCGCAATTCTTGGGTTGTGGACTCTAGTAGTTGGGTGATTTGCTGTTGACGACGCGACCAAGCTAATTGAGTTACCAGAGTTTTTGTAGCATTCAGGCTTTGTTGTGACCAATGTTGTTCTCGACGATCTGCGACTAATAGTATACTTGTGGGTGCATAATCAGCGCTAGTGCGGAGGGCGATCGCTAAAACTTTACCAATACCTTGACCATTTAACCATTTTCTGGTTCCTTGGGGCAAATCATCTGCATACACACAAAGGTAATCTTCTTTCGCTAGAGTCCACTGAATTAAAGCGTCAGTTTCGATGGGAATTGCTTTGTCTACTGCAACCTCAAACCGACTATCATGAATTATTCCTGGAATAATTTCTGCTGAATTTTCTCCAGGCAACCACGATAATAGCAACGCCAAAGGAGAATTAAGCACAGTAGCGATTTGTTCTAGTGCTGTGCGTTCTAGATGTTTCTCCTCATGAGTACTTTGAGCTTTTTCGAGGATGCGTAAGCATTGCTGAATACTGTGCAGAATTTGCTGCTGTTGTTCAGTATCAGTTTGTAGTTGCCACTGTCGCACAATCACGCCGATTTGCTGACTGACAACCCACAATAATTCTTTTTCCAGAGTTGTCCAACTACGATTAGTTTCGTGAGCAATTACCAACAGCGCGTTTGGTGTATGACCTTGAGTACAGTTACAAACTAAGAGCGATCGCATCCCATGTTCTAATAAGAGGGGTCGCCAGTTAAAAAACCGCAAATCTTCTTCTATGTTCTGCAACTCTACCGCCGTTTTGGCTGACTTTAACATCTGCTCATCCATATCTTTGGGAGCATGGAAGGTAAATGTCAAAGGACGGCGATTTTGTGGTTGGCTTTGAAAAATAATTTGATAGTTATGCTGCTCAGGATTGTACTGCAACAATAAAAAACGATTGGCTGCGACTCGCGTTAAAACTTTAGTCGCACAGTTACTTAAAGTTGCTTGTAGGTCATCATTGTTATAGATAGCTTGGGCAATTTGACTGTTTAATTGAGCATCATCTTGAATTTGTTTGATGGTGCTTTCCATCGTTTCGGTGGGAGCAACTAAAGAGATTAACCCTGCTGCACTTTGGACAAAATTTTTGTCAGCCTCTGTCCAGATGCGCGGTTCATTAGATTCCACAGCCAGAAAACCTAAAAGTTCCTTCTGCCACAGAATAGGTGCTGCCAAAAGCGATCGCACCTGTAAGCGTTGCAAAACCTTGGCTGTAAAATGACTTTTTAAGGAACTGCGCTCATCACCAATCCAAACAATTTGATTGACTGACAAAGCATAATAAAATTCGCTTAAATCCTGGACTGTCATTCCTGCCGCTATTTGCTTTTGGCTAGAGTGGCGATCGATATTAGCAAGTTGATTGCTCATCCGACACCAAAAATAACGCCCTTGTCGCTCAAACCAGTAAATATTCGTCCGGCTAGGGGAAATAAATTGATGTGTTGTCTGTACAACTGCTTTCAGCTTTTGGTCTAAATTATTGAGAGTACGTAAATTTTCTAGTAAATTTAATAATGGCTCATCTAAATGCTTGGTTTGCTGTTGTTGCAAATCCAGTTCTTTTTGAGCAAGTACAGCCCCCAATTCACCTAAAACCATTAACAAACGAGCTTTGGCTTCTCCTGGTAACAGATAACCCCAACGTTCCGAACCAAATAACAGCAAACCTAAAAAACGGTCTTTACAGCGAATTGGTAAAACGATTGTTCCCTGAATGTTAAATTTTTTGCCAATTTCTTGCCATTCTGCGGCACGCGGTTCCAGGCGCAAATCTGCAACTCCCAAGGGACGCTGTTCAATTACCACCTGTTCTAAAAGATCGCCGGGATTAAGCGCAATCTGTTTGCGTAAAAACTTGGTGTCACTATCAGGTGCGATGCCACCTTTACCAATCAATGTATGTTTTAGGCGATCATATAAAGCAATCCAAACCAGATTGTAGTCAAACTGCTCTTTAATGTAAGAAATAGTAGTATCCATCAGAACGTCAATATTATCCTCTTCTCTGATAGTTTGGAGGACACGTCCCAAAGCAATGATTGGTTGTTCGGCGGCTATTGGTCTTTGTGGCTGCCCCATCTGATTCTTGCTTAACATCGCTGTTTATGTATAAGATGCCCAGAAAAGCAGCCTAAGTTATGTTTTTTTTGCAGAAACTTATGCCCTATAAGTTTAATTAAGTATTACGAATTAGTAATTATTTTTGAAATGGATATTTATCAAGTTGCACTTCGTCCACTACTGTTCAATGTGCTAAAAACAGATCCAGAGTGGCTACATCAGCAGACTATTCGCAGTTTAAGCTGGCTATCGCAGACAAATAACGCTCCTGCTGGCTTAGTCACTCAAAGTTTACAGCAGTCTTTGTGTTTACGCGATCGCCGCCTCGAACAAAATTTGTTTGGGCTAAATTTCCCTAACCCTCTGGGTTTAGCAGCAGGTTTTGATAAGGATGGAGTAGCAGCAAAAATTTGGTCTAACTTTGGTTTTGGCTTCGCTGAGTTGGGAACTGTAACTTTCCACCCACAACCAGGTAATCCCCAACCTCGTTTGTTTCGCTTACCTTTAGATCAAGCAGTTCTGAACCGTATGGGTTTTAATAATAGCGGTGCAGCAGCGATGGCCGCTAGGTTGGCAAAACAAAAGGATTTAACTTATACGATACCCATTGGGATAAATTTGGGCAAATCGAAGGTGACACCTTTAGAAGCAGCCGCCGAAGATTATCTCAACAGTTTTCGCTTGCTCAAACATTTGGGCGATTATTTTGTTGTGAATGTGTCTTCTCCCAATACTCCAGGGTTGCGATCGCTCCAAGATGCCACTATGCTAAGTTCTATCTTGGACGTACTACAAAAAGAAAATAATACATATAAACCAATATTTGTCAAGATAGCACCAGATTTGGAATGGGAAGCGATCGCCGACATTATTAGATTGGCAAAAACCTACCAATTAGCTGGAATCATTGCCACCAATACCACAATCCGCCGCGATGGACTGAAAACCCAGGTAATTGACCAAACAGGCAAATCACCGCAAGATGAAGTTGGCGGAATTAGTGGTGCGCCCTTGCGCGATCGCTCCACAGAAGTAATTAAGTTTATTTGGCAGCAAACCCAAGGACAAATTCCCATTATCGGAGTTGGTGGTATATTTTCCCCAGAAGATGCTTGGGAAAAAATTACTGCGGGAGCCAGTCTAATTCAAGTCTATACAGGCTGGATTTATGAAGGCCCCATGATGGTACGCCGAATTCTGGCTGGTTTGCTGTCCAAGTTAGAACAAAACAAGTTAAATTCCATCACCGAAGCGATCGGGTTAGAAGTGTGAAGTATGAAGTATGAAGTGTGAAGTATGAAGTATAAATTTCACCATTTAACCTAGTCTGCGGCAAGTTGCTACGCATCTGTTAGTACTGCAAAGCAGTACATCTATAATTTTCATACTTCATACTTTAGCCTAGCGGGTCTACATACTTCATTACTCTTCTACGGGAAAGAACTCCTTAGTTGTTTCTGAGAAAGTCCAGGCAATACCATCAGGATCGCGGTTGCGACTCCATTCAGGAAAGTCAGGATCATTGCGCCGTTTGTACACAGTGCTGGAATAAACATTCAACCGCTTCGCAAGTTCCGATTGAATCAGAGAGCCAAAAACTAACTGTTTTGCTAAATTTTGTTTGACTTCCTGATGAGTTGGTGGTGGTAATTCAACCTCTGGTTCTGCTTCTACTGCTTGAGGTGCTGGCGGTGCTAGGAGCGATCGCGCAGATGTCGTCACAGTTTGAGCAGATAGTTGTTTTACTGGCTCACTACTGTCAAGAATATTACCCAGAATACTGGCTGTGATGAAGTAATAAACTTCACTCGTTTCCCCAGCATTAACTATACTTGCACCAAATTCCGCAGCCTTACTATCCAGGTAGCGTTTTGCTGTTGGGCCAGGAAAACTACCCCGAAGTGCTAAGTCCATTGGTGTAATTTTGCCTTGGTTTTCCCGAACTAACTGATGGAAAACCGGGTTAACTCGCTGACACCACTGTTGCCATTGATATTGTTGCCAAATATTGAAACCAATAATCAAAACAACTAGCGCCAGCAAAAATCTCCAGGTAGAAACTAGGAAAACGATTAAAAATGATATTGGCAAAAGTAGAACGAGAAAACCCTTCCCGCCACTTTCCATTGTTTTTTCACTCATGCCGATTTTTGCCAAGCGAATTTTTTGGGAAATAATATATTATATTGGCAAAAATTGGGACATGTTTTTGTATCTTTTGGCAAAATCACGGAAAAATTCAACAGTGCGATCGCCAATCTAAATCATTTAAAACTCAACAAAGGCAGATTTTCGGCAAAAATAGGCAAAAAAATTTTCCAGACTAAACTATTCTCGGCAAAAACAAAATTTTTACATAAATATAAAAAATACTTCGATACAGAGTAAAGCGGGGATTTACTCTGCTTAAACCTTTGCGCGACGGCCGTCGCTCCGCTTAAATTAAAATCAGGGAGTTAATAACTTAAATCTCCCCGAATCTCAGCCCCCGTGACTCTTCTATTATTTATGAATGACAACAGGTGTCCCTAAAGATGCCCAATTGAATAGCCATTTAGCATGATTAGGTGCGACATTTATACAACCATGACTTACTGGTGTGCCAAATTTTTTATGCCAGTAGGCCCCGTGAATTCCGTAGTTGCCTTGGTAAAACATTGCATGAGGAACGTTGGGAACATCATAGTCTCTGCCGCGCATTCGCATCGATTTATGCTTAGATTGAATCTTAAAACTACCAACACGAGTGGGAGTAGACTTTTTACCTGTGGAAATAGTCACTGCGTAAATTGTTTTTTTCCCTTCCCAGGCTGTTAGTCTTTGTGTTGAGAGATTAACTTGAATCCAACGCTGCTCTGATTTTTGTAGAGTTTGGATGCTTTGTTTGATTGTCTTGTCTTGAGAACTAGCTGCTAATGTACTTGCAGTAATACCCATTACACTTAAAGATATTGCTGCACCTACCACCAATTTTTTTAAGTGGTGTAACTGATCAGAATTAATCAGGCTTTTCATGATTTATATAGTCTAATGATGGAGTTTAGAGAATTTTTTTCCTTTTTACTTTGTAGCCTAAAAATTTACTGTGTGTGTATTTTGCTACGCTAAATGCTGAATTAACTTACCTGCATGTTGAGCGATCGCTTGCCAATTTTCGACTGCTACCAGCTTTTTAGGAAACAATTCACTACTTAAGCCAACAGCAACAGCTCCCGCTTGGATAAATTCTGGGGCATTTTCCAGCGTTACCCCACCTGTAGGAATTAGGGGAATATGACCCAGTGGCCCTTGTAAACTACTGATATAGCTGGCTCCTCCTAACGCTTGCACGGGGAATACTTTGACACAACTAGCACCTTGATGCCAAGCACTCACAATTTCTGTGGGAGTCAAAGCACCTGGAATTATTGGCACATCCTTTGCCACGGCTGCTGTAATCATAGCCATGTCAACGTGGGGTGAAAAGAGAAATTGCGCCCCAGAGGCGATCGCATTTTTTAACTGCTGCACGTTGAACAGCGTACCCGTACCAATCAGACAATCAGGTAATTCTGCACGTAATTTAGCGATCAGTTCGGCGGCGCGATCGCTGTTCCAGGTAATCTCTATTAGCTGCATTCCTCCACATGCTACCGCCATTGCCATCTGCTCTCCTAATTCCATTGTTGATGCACGGATAACAGCGATCGCTCTGTGTTTTCGCAACTGTGATAACCAAATTTGATTAGACATTCTAACTGGGAGTTGAAATCAGGCGTTGAAATTTCAACTACCAGCGTGACACATTAAAGGGGTTGGGGATTGCTTGTTGCACGAAGCTATGGGACTAAGTTGATCAAATTACCGTATTTACTTTTTATCTGAAAGTTTCTCAGCTACGTCTTCCCCTAGGGAGATTAATTCATTTAAACACCATGCGCCATTAGTCAGATGGAAGAAGAGTTAGAAATTTTTATGCTGAGTTTAACAAGTCGCAGAGTTTATCAAATAAACGTGAGTTCGACGGAGATCAAAAACCTCTCTCCAAACCTCTCCCCTGCAAGGAGGAGCCACTGCGTTGCGCGGGTTTCCCGCGTTGTAGCAAGTGGCGTTAGAGGCTTTAAAACTCTGATTTTTCCGTTGGAAACTAGTAATATTTCTGCCCCTCTCCGCGTCGGAGAGGGGTTGGGGAGAGGTTCATCGAATTCACGTCAAATAAGTGTAATTATTTATCGGCTTTGACTCACACAGTCATGCTGAACTGAAAAATCGTAGAATACTGACAAATAAATAATTCTGATACCAGACGCAACCATAACTAACTTCGTCGATGTGGTGCGTAAATCTGCGTACTCACTCACAGGTGCAGCCCAAGAATATAACTAATGTCGAATATAAACGATCTGACTAATTACTTGCCCATTTTAATCTCTCTGCTCTGTAATTTCATTATTGACTCAATTTATGACCGAGAATATTGATCCTATTAGGATAGCAACTAGGTTAGCAAGAAATTGGTGGACACTCGCATTGCGGGGAACACTCGCCATTATATTTGGTTTAGCCGCACTATTTTGGCCAGGAATTACTTTAACAGCCTTAGTATTTCTATTTGCAGCTTTTGCCTTAGGAGGAGGGCTGTTATTAGCGATCGCCGGATTTAGAGATCATCTGACTAATATCCACGGATGGTTGTTGTTAATAGAAGGAGCAATTGGGGTTGCTGTTGGAGTAATGGCATTTATTTGGCCAGGTATCACTGCGTTAGTTTTACTTTATCTAATAGCAGCTTGGGCAATTATCACTGGTATATTTGAAATTATTGCTGCCAATCATCTACGCCGGGAAATTGAAAATGAATGGCTGTTAATAGCTGCTGGTATTGCATCTCTAGTATTCGGTATTTTGTTGATTATTTGGCCTGTGGCTGGAGCATTAGCAATTTTATGGATAATTGCGGCCTATGCCATTGTTTTTGGGGTTCTCATGTTGCTTTTAGCTTTACGGCTACGGAAGTGGGGCGAACAACGCCGACTACTTTAATATGTTAAGAGGAAATATCCACAACTTTTAATACAAGTTTATTGCGATATTTTACTTGTTTGCTACTATGCACTAAATTTAATCAAATTTATTCCTTAATAGTCATTGTCAGCTACACAAATCCCTTTACATTTAATCCCGTTCGTAGCAGTGCGCTGACAATGGGGACATAGAATTTTTTCGTTTTCTGTTTCTTGATTTACCTTTATACTAGTGGTTGCTGTAAGATAGTCTTTTTCAGTTTGATGGTTTACAGTCATAAGAATTGAAATTTTTTGGTGGTTTACATTTTATAAGTAAATAAAGATAGTGATTATTGCTAAGGCATAGTCTAATAATTTTACTGCACACCAAATACTTTGAGTTTCTTCGTTAATAACTAGTATATAAATTATAGCAGTTATTACATTAACTAGAATGCTATACCGCCAAAGTCAACACCCCGTCATCAGATCAAACTAACTGGTAAATCTGCGGTTGGATAAAATGATGAATACTAGACAGAAGTAGTAGAGCGATCGCCCAGGAAAAAAAGAAAGTATCTTCAGTGGCGATCGCTTGCTTTTAACCTTGGATTCCTTGAGCTAAAATTCCTAATATCTTATTTAATTCTTTAATATAATAGTTATTTAAATCAACGAATAAATTAGTACCTTCTAGCTTCAAAAATTTCCAAATATCTCCTGTTGTGACTGCTCCATAAATAGTCTTAATATCATTCCCTTCTCTTTCATTAAATATCTGAGCCGCCAACATTGCTGCCATACACTGACCTAATCCACCTTTAATATTTTCATTCTTGGCTTCAACAATGATGATTACAGGTGCATTAATTGTTAATTGTTCTTTAGAAAGACTGATTACAAAATCACAATAACCATTCAGACCCTTTTCTGCATCAACATTAAAATCTGTTCCAGAAAATAAACTTATCTGATAATTAGCACTACGCCTCACCTCCAACAAAATAGGCGTAATAATCATTTCAGAGCGAGCTTTTTCTGTATTAATTGCCAATGCTAATTCTGTTGTTTCTTCTAGCGTAGTTGTTAGTTTATCACTTATATGTATAGGTTCAATATTGAAAAATAAATCATTTTTTTCATTAACATTAATATTGAAATCTTTTTTAAACTTAGTTAAGGTAAAATCACTATAAGCCATTGGAATTACCTGATGATTTATGTTTGTCAGTTCGACTTAGATTGAGGCGAATATTAACTATTTTGAACTATCCAAATAAAAATCAGAGCATTTACTCTACAGGCAGGAGAGGTTAATTCATTAAGTCGATATATATCTGGGATTATGTTATTGCCCAGGGCAACGCATCATGATCATATCAAACGAATGGGTAAATCTGCGGTTGGATAAAATAAGAAGTAGTTTCTTAATCATCCTTAAGATAGCTAGAGAGTTCCATCTGTGGGTGAGGGATATTATCATCCGGCTGAAATAAGCTTGAGACTGGGCGAAGTTTCAAACAGATGGAAATTAATATGCACACTGAAACAGAAGTAAAAACTCTAGCACCATCGCTTCAGGGAATTGGTAACACTATTCGCTTGACTGGCTGGATTACTTTCTGGATACAACTAGGACTAGCTGTAGTTTCTGGCATAGCCGTGTTGTTTGCTTCCACTGGACGTGGCTTTGCTGATCAACCAAATGTAGGTCTGGGGGTTGGCATATTTTGGGCTATCGGCGGTATTTTGGCGTTGTTATTTAGTGTCTACTGGGATTTTCGTTATACTCGCCTTGGCAGACGTTTAGGAAACCCTAACCACGCTTTACACCCTAGTAAGGCTGATACGACCGCAGCTATCAAATTAGGTATTATTATCAGTCTAGTCGGCATACTATTAACTCTCTTGGGTGCTGGCTCAACTTTGGGAGTTTTAGTAGCAAAATCAATTTCCCAACCACCAGGGGTAGCAATTACTGACCCTAACAAAATTATTCGGGCGCTGGATGTGTTTGTGGCGGTGGCAAATATTAATGGTATTACGGCTCACTTTTTAGGTGCTGTCTCTTCTTTATGGCTGTTGGAACAAGTGCATAAGCACTAGAGCATTGATTCAGTAATCAAAAACCTAACCCCCGGCTAAACTCCCCTCTCAACGTCGGAGAAGGGTTGGGGGAGAGGTTCTTTCAGCATTACTGAATTGGTGTTCTAGAAAAGCTACACTGCTAAATTAAAGCGACAAAACTATATTGTTTGCGTAAATTTTATACTTGCATAGAAAATATCAAAGAATATTGCTTTTTAGCTCAAAATCAAGTTATACCAAACAAAATGACTGCAAATTAAAGATTTTCCCATCTTCTAGCTGGGAAGTTTTTAAGTACAATTTAATACCTAAAACCATAAAGATTTAGTGAAGTAGTTTTTTATTCTGAAACTATTTGAGTTTTTTATTATAGTATTCGTCTTAAGTAAGATTACTGTAATATTTTCAATAAATATCAACCGCTTTCTAAGTATAAATATGCAAAGAAAGTAGAGGGAATCTTGCTGCTCACATTAGGGATAACTCACACTTGAGAGCTATATGATCACACTAGGGAAACTCAGTGCAGCGATCGCAACGCTGGCTGTAGCAACGACATTTGATCTCATCACCATTGCCAACCCTGCGGCAGCCGCTAGTCTGATAGGTCTAACTGACAACAATAATTTACTATTCTTTAACTCTACCAATCCTACGGCTACTACCACTGTCTCAGTCACAGGGATCGATGGTCTTTTATTAGGTATTGACCGTCGTCCAGCCAACAATTTGATCTACGGTCTTACAACTACTAACAATATTTACACCATCGACGAACTCACTGGTGTAGCTAGTTTTGTCAGTACTCTTAGCACACCTTTTACCGGTGGTCTTATTTCTGGAGTGGACTTCAACCCAGTACCTGACCGTTTACGGGTTGTCGGTGGTAACGACCAAAACTATCGCATCAACGTAGATAATGGTGCGACTATTGTTGATGGGACATTGAACCCAGGAAACCCCAACGTTACCGCCGTAGCATACACTAATTTTGATAACGACCCAGCAACCGGAACCACGTTGTATGGTATTGACTACATCAATGATACATTGGTCATCCAAAACCCTCCTAATGCTGGCACATTGGTGGAAGTAGGATCTCTCGGAGTTGATATCGACTCAGCAGCAGGATTTGACATCTTCACAAATAATGGTGTCAATACTGCTTTTGCCGCCTTGACTCCCACCACAACATTTAGCCCTACTTTATACAGCATCAATTTAACTACAGGTGCTGCAACCTCAATAGGTAGCATCGGTAGCGATCGCCGGCTCATCGGCTTGACAACAGCAACAGCAGCTGTCCCTGAGCCTACTTTTGGTCTTGGGTCTTTGATTGCTGGTGGTGGTATTGCTTTACTACGTCGTCGCCGTCGCCTTAAGTCTGGCATTTAGGAGTGTAGAGACGCGCTGTTTGAAGTGTCTCTACACCAAACCCGATCGCAGTGCAACTACAGCTGCTTGAACGCGATCGTCAACTGCTAGTTTATTCATAATCCCTCGTACATGGGTTTTCACTGTGTTGGGACTGAGATAAAGTTTTTCGGCAATTTCTGGGTTACTCAAACCTTCTACCATCAGTTTCAACACTTCTAACTCTCTTGTCGATAAATTGGCGGTGTTTCCCTGAACAGTGGGAGGTTTGAGATTATCAATCACACGCCTAGCTATTTGCGGATCTAAATATGTTGCACCATCAACGGCAGCTGCGATCGCTTTTAACAATCGTTCTACACTTGCACCTTTGATACAATAAGCATCTGCGCCGCTTGACAGTGCAGCAATTACCTCTGTCTCTGTGGTGTGAGATGTCAGCATCACCACATGAGTTTCTGGTAATGCGGCTTTAATTTGCTGTGTGGCTGCAATCCCATCCAGTCGAGGTAAACCAATATCCATAACTACTAAATCTGGTTTTAATTTTAAGGCTGCTTGCACGCCTAAATAACCATCTTCTGCTTGTCCGACAATTTCCAACTGAGGTTGCGCCATCAATGACTGTTCTAGTCCCAGTTGCATCATTGGATCATCTTCCACGATCAACACCCGCAACACAGGTGTATCAGTCGGCAAATTTAAAGGATGGCTAGAATTAGTAGACATTTTTTATCTGGTCAATAGTCAATGGTCAATAGTCAAAAACTTTTTGACTATTGACTAACTCCTCTATTTTTCCACGCGATAGCCAAACTCTGCTAAATTTAGTCGGGACTGTCGCCATTTTGGCTGGACTTTGACGAAAAGTTCTAGATATACTTTACCAGAGATAAGTTTTTGGATTTGTTCGCGGGCTGCACTGCCAACGGCTTTGAGCATTGAGCCACCTTTACCGATTAAAATGCCCTTTTGGGAATCCCGTTCGACGTGAATGGTAGCGAGTACGCGGGTGATAGTTGGTGTTTCTTCTACTTGATCAATGGCGATCGCCACGGAATGAGGTACTTCTTCACGAGTTAACAGCAAAATTTGCTCCCGAATCAATTCGCCCATAATAAACCGTTCTGGCTGGTCGGTTACTAAGTCGGGAGGATAGTATAAGGGGCCAAGTTCTAAATTTTCAATGAGTAATTTTTGGAGTTCTGGCAATCCTGTACCAGTTTTGGCAGAAAATTTCACTGTCGGCCATTGGTTAGCTTTACCCAACTCTTGGTAACTTTCATCGATAAACTGGGAATTTGCTGGTTGTTCATCGGTTTTATTCAGTCCCAAAATTACGGGTGTGTGGCTATTAGTCAGTAACTCAGCAATGTAGCGATCGCCTGCGCCACAAGCTGCTGTACCATCTACGACAAACAGCACCACATCTACTGATTCAATGGCAATTTTGGCATTCTGCACTAACACTTCCCCCAATTGATGATGGGGTTTATGAATTCCCGGTGTATCGACGAAAATTAACTGTGCTTCTGTTGTGGTGAGAATTCCGCGTAAACGATTACGTGTAGTTTGGGCTACTGGTGATGTAATAGCAATTTTTTGTCCTACTAATTGATTCATCAAAGTAGATTTACCGACATTTGGACGACCGATAATGCCGATAAAACCCGATTTATATTCAGGAGGAGCCTGAGGAATTAATACTTCTCCTGAAAAAGAGGAGATGTGATTATCAATACTATTCACCTTTTACTCCACCTTCATATTTTATAGATGGGATAAGTTAGTTCTTGGTTCAGACGCACAATGAACATATATTCACCCTGGATTTTTCGGGGTTTGTCATTGCTTTAGTTTAATCTACTACTAGAGATGTTTAGCTTCAAATATCCCAAAACATAGATATTAAGATACAACAAATATAATGTTATCTCTCTTCTAGAAAATTATGTTTCTTTGAATAAAATGCTGTATTTTTTATCACATTAAATTTTCGTTCTCGGTTGATAAACTCTCAAAATCACTATTTTATCAAAACAGAATTCAGGAGTCAGAATTCATTCTAAATTCTGTAAGACTTGCGGATAGCGCAGCTTCTCGTAGAGAGCGTCTAAATAAATGGGTTTAAGACCTCCATTATTTACCATCATGATGGTAAAAGCAAATCTAACCCTACAGCCAACGTTGCTGTTTAGCAAATGTAATACTACTGAGTATGATTAATACTATCACACTAATTACAGCAGGATAAGACCAAGTTTGCTCTAATTCCGGCATATATTTAAAGTTCATGCCATAAAAACCAGTAATGAAAGTGATTGGTAAGAATATAGTTGAGAGGATAGTCAAACGATTAATTCGTTCACTGGTTTTACTAGCAATATTATCGCGTTGAATTTCCATTAACTCTGACATCCAAACTCTTAAAGCTTGATATTCTTGCCAGAGGTTATCAACTTGATAAACTAATTCTTGATTGAATAATTCTTTGACTGGCGGAGTAATCCACTGAAAATCTTCGTAATTCATCAGAGATTGAAGCGACTTGATATTTTGGAAATTACGTCTTCCGGAACGCGTAGATTGTCTCATTGTGGCAATTTTTTGGTATGTTGTTTCATCCCCACAATTTGCTAAAACTTCATCTTCTAAATCATCAAGCTGTCTAGAAATATAATCAAATACTGTATGGTAATTATTTAAAATATCTTTAAAAATTAAATATAAAATATAATCTACACCCCATTGTTTAATATCTACAGTCTGTTTTTGAATATTGTTACTTAATATAGTTAAAACCTTGATTTCCGTAAGTTCAAAAGTAATAATAAAATTAGCTCCAACCACAATGCTGCCACGCGCTACCTGAAACTCCCTATTTTTTATTTGATGAGTTAGTATTTCATAGCTATCAAATAAACAATCTTCCATTTCCTCATCAATTCCTGTAGGGGAATGGTTAAAAATCATATCAATTCGACATGGATTAAGTTGAAAGTGGTTAATAATTTTGGCTGTTCCAGTGCGATCGCGGAAGTGAATACAGCGTAACCAGATATTATGAGAACTATCAATTTTTTGCAGTGCTGTATCGACATCTCTACTCGAAAATAATTCTAAATGATTCTGAGAAAAGGTCAAGAGATTTAGCATATAGAAGTTAATATTGTTTTTACTTGCCCTATTTTCAGCAGATACAAAGCTTGATTTAGAGTGACGATAGCTTACCAAGAAGTCATAAACTGCCAATCTTCCGAATCTGCTGGATTTTCTGCGGAATCTGCTGTCGGTTCTATATTTTCTGCTTGCATTAACTTTTCATATTCTCCTGAATCAACCCACTTCAATAATTCAGAAGTTCGCATCACAGCCCAGGGAAAGCGGTACTCCATGAAACTGAATATTTTAGTTACTTGATCTAGGTTATCAAGAGTGATGGTAGAAAATTCACGAGCTTGAGCCTGAAAATCGGCAATGGTATCTGCATTTAAATACTCAGTCGGTAAACCAGCTAATTTCATGAGCGCGGTGATAGCAACATTAATATCTTGACATGCTAATAAACCCGCGCGATCGCCAGTGAATCTTGACATAATCATCCAGTTATATAGAGCTACTTCTATACCACCTGCTGCCAAGCCTCCCAAACCAAAGGTTGTACTATTAATGATATTTTTTAACAGTGGGATGACATTTGCCATTTGCTGGTAAGCGATGTATTTACCTTTGATACGGGAAATTTCATACCCAAAAGCAAACAGCAATTCGTCTTGTGAATACCATTCCATAGCTTCTAGATTCACACTCACCATTGGCTTTTCTACACCAACTGCGTTGGTTTGAATATGTCCCGTACCACGAAATAGATATAACTCTGGCTTTGGAGTCAGATCAAGAATCTGACAGCTTTCTGTAAAGGCATCATGCAATTTAGGAAAATTTTGCGAAGTAACTCGAAATTCACCGCCGATAATTTGCATTCTGAGTAGGCGATCAATTCCATATTCATTCAGCTTTTTTAATAATAAAGGCAACCCTGGCATTTTATTCAAAGCTACTAAAGATTTTTGATCAAAGGGATGCTGGAAGCTTGCTGTATTTAGTCCGACAAATACTCTTCTTGTCATTATTTTTTTTAATTCGTAATTACTACTTAATAAAAATTGGATAAATCAGTACCCCAATTCTTGTGTTCATCCCTTCTGGATAAACTGCTTTAAAATCTCCACTGGCTTTCTATCCCATGTGTCTATATGTTCGTATATCAAATTATTTGAGTTAAATTTGTAGGTTGAATAGCCATTAAAAAATATCTCGGATTTCCAAGGTACACGCAACACTCCCCGCACTGTCCACTTGGCTAAAATAGTATCTTCCGACGACTGATAAACTTCGTGTAAATCAAAAGTAATTTGCGTAAAAAATAGTTGGGCGTGAAATCGCAATGTCCAAAATATAATTCGATAGTTGAATTTATATTTAAATTTATTTACTGGGTCTTTAAAATAGATATCTTGTGTATAAATGTCATAAGAAATATCTTTTGCAAAGAGTGTAGGTAAATCTTCTTTGAGAGTTTGCATTACCTGTTCTATCTGTAATTTATCTGCCATGCGCCTCCTTCAAAAAGATTTTTCCAAAAATTATTAATTCTCTGCCAGAAAGCCATTGCTGGACTGCTGTAAATCAGTCAAACTTGGGAATGCAGCAGGTTTAGCATAGTGGCGATTTCGTGAGATATGAGCAAGAGCATTATTATTCTCTCGCAAACCTTCGTAAAAAAAGAAGAAACCACGAGAAATTCTCAGTCGGTGGTTGTATGCGATCGCTTGCACCAGATATTCTGGACTGATGCAGTAAGTACCAAGCTTCACCAAAATTCCTGCTGCTTTCCTCCCCCACTCCCATGTAAGAATTTTCTGACATTGCTGCCACATGACACTCAGCAGAATTATTACTTTAATGACTGTCTTTTAACAGATGTTTGAACTAGGAATCTGGTACATAATTCAACAAAAGGTAGGTTATGTCTCTAAAAAATACAACATATGTCTGAAATTAAAAATTCATGGCAACACAAATATATAACTACCAATGGTGTGAAGCTGCACTATGTCACCCAAGGAACAGGCCCCTTAATGTTGATGTTACATGGGTTTCCTGAGTTTTGGTATTCTTGGCGGCATCAAATCCCAGAATTTGCTCAACATTTCCAAGTGGTTGCCTTAGATTTGCGTGGCTATAACGATAGCGAGAAACCAAAAGAGCAATCAGCTTATGTTATGGATGAATTTGTCAAAGATGTTGCGGGTGTAATTAAAGGATTAGGCTACGAAAAATGTGTTTTAGTGGGGCATGATTGGGGAGGTGCGATCGCTTGGTATTTTGCTGATACCCACCCGGAAATGTTAGAGAAATTAATCATACTTAATTTACCTCACCCTGCTAAATTTTCCCAAGGATTATCTACTCCTCAACAGTTACTGCGTAGTTGGTACATGTTCTTATTTCAACTACCAATAATACCAGAGTTACTGCTGCAATCTTTTGAATATCAAACAATTGCCCAGACTATTCAAGGCACAGCAGTTAATAAAAATGCTTTTACTTCATCTGATCTTGAAGCTTATAAAAATGCTGCGGCTAAACCTGGTGCTTTAACAGCTATGCTCAACTACTATCGTAATATTTTTCCCCATGTTTTATCCCGCAAAAATTGGGAAATTTTGCATGTACCAACACTGATGATTTGGGGAGAAAATGATACTGCTCTTGGCAAGGAGCTTACTTATGACACTGCTGCTTATGTTAGCAACTTACAAATTCAGTATATTCCGAATTGCGGACATTGGGTACAGCAAGAACAGCCTCAGTTAGTCAACCACTACATAAGTGAGTTTATAGTAAATTAATATACTGTTCACCGCAATTACTGAGTGTTATTTAGTAATAGAAAAATCATGGTTATCAACTAATGACAAATTAAAATAAATAATTTACTTTCTTAAAAAGATTTAACAAAACGAAAAATGGTGAATTTATGTAGATTTTCTCTTTGAAGCACAGCCTAAAACCCGTATCAATAGTATTTTCGTGCTATCAAGAAAAAGATGAAACATCACCTCCATTTGGTGAGTTAAATCAACATTGTGCAGAAATTTAGTGAGATAATAGAGTTGTGAGGAAAAGAACGGATGTCACTTAATTACAAAGGGGACAAATTTATGAAACTTAAGCTATTTGCAGCTGTAGCCTTAGCAACTCCCCTCATTTTTGCTAGTGCTGTTAAAGCAGGGAATTCGCAAGATTTACAAAGGCTTTTATCTACTGGGGAATGTCAGCGGTGTAATCTAGTCGGAGTTGACCTCAGTGGCGAACATTTAATTGGTGCAGATTTGCGTGGTGCAAACCTTTCTAAAGCTAATCTTTCTGGAGCTAACCTTGAAGGTGCGGATCTCACCAATGCTAATTTGAAAGGAGCTAACCTATCTTCCAGTTTTCTGACTAACGTTAACTTCAAAAAAGCCAATCTGAACGGAGTTAACATGAGCCGCGCTCATATTTTTGACTCCAATGTACACGGCGCGTCAATGGATAATTTAAATATTACTGATGCCGAAATTTATCACACTGGCATTGGTATTGGTGGTGAAGATGGCGCACAAGTTCCCGATTGGGATTAGTCAAGCGATCGCGCTAATGCCTTCTGACTTTTAATTCCACCCGATTCAGATGTAGAGACGCGTCATAGCGTGTCTCTACTATATTGCTTTTAAATGAGTTTAGATGAACACATAAAAATTTTTATTACATATTCATATCAAAGACGAACAGATTCATTGACGAAATCAGCTGAAGATAGCTTTAATATTCAAGTAAAATCGGCGCTTATCCTTGTATAAATGAGAAGTAGTCGGATTTTTGCCTGATTTGTGCTTGAATGAGTACGATTATCAGCAACTGATACAGCATGGGATAATTTCATCTTAAGGGTTACAGTTGATTGACAAACACAAAACTCAGACAGATGGAGGTAACACATCTCACCACTTTCCAGCTTCTGTCGTCCTACTCGCTGTCTACCTTGAAGTTGATGCAGTAGAGATTAGAGGCATTTATGGTTATAGGGAACCCAACGCGTTACCAAGCCTAGTCTGATACACTTGTGCATTGCTTAATCACAGCCTTTTGGTTGTCATTGTCCGGATTAAAAAACCCAACTGTCAAATTTATGGAAGTGAAAATGCAAGAACCGGAATTCGCAGAAACAAAATCCACAGAAGCAACAGTGCCAGATATCAACAGCCAAACAGGAACTATCACCAAACTCCAACCTCCTGCTCAACCTCAAGAGGAATGGATAAAATACGGAGAACAAATTTCTGGCTTTTTAGCAACACTGCCTGAATATCTAGGTAGCTTCTTCAATAAATATAAGCAGCCCCTAGTTAGTGTTGGCTTAATTGTGACAGCAATTGTCGCAGTTAAAGTACTTTTGGCAATATTAGATTCTTTGAATGACATTCCTTTGATCGCACCTACCTTTGAATTGATTGGTATTGGTTACTCTGCATGGTTTATTTACCGCTATTTACTTAAGGCTTCAACCCGGAAAGAGCTAACCAATGAAATTACAACCCTCAAATCACAAGTTGTTGGCAAAAACGCTCCTGGCGCTTAAGAACTGATTTTAGTTGCATCTTAAATTAAAGGAGTTTGAGTGGCAGAAATCGTCATTCAAACTCCCTAAAAATCCAGAATGAATCAATAGTTACCATACGAACCTTGATCAGGTAATTAATATAAAATTTTACTAATCAAAGCTTTTCAAATACCTTCTAAGCTTTCGAGGTAGAATAGAGGTAAGGGAGAAACACAGTATTGTACATTAAATGGCTGAAGAAAAGGCTAAAACTCCTAACAACTCAGTTTCTAAGTTAGCCAAAAAGCACTTGAGAGATATCCTGGGAGATGCAAAGGATATAGCAAGTGCTGTTGCTGTTGGCGCATTGGTCACATCAAGTATTGGGTTATCTGGCCCTGTGGCTGCGGCAGCTATTTTGGTGGCAACTACAGTGTTGAAACTGGGACTAAATACACTTGAGGAGGAAGAGGAAGTAGACAAGGATGCTCAAGAGGAGCAACAGGATGATTAGTGTTGCTACTGTTTTTACTGTCTACTTAATTCAGCTATCTTCAACCTGCCAGCAATGCGCTGAAACTGCCTCAAATTTCAATCACGACCAACTTCGAGTACTTACTGTACTTCTATTGTTGTTAATACACTGCATTGTTCGTGGTGTACGCGACCAAGCATTTCCCTCGGCTCGTGCAGCCTTGGATATTTCCTTGTTTTGGGCTGGAAATGTTTTAACCCTCAGTTTAGTATATCGAGCCTTAACAACAGAATTACTCTTCAGATTGGTAGACCTTGATGGAGTTGTGACTATGGGTATAGGAGCAATTATGACGCTCATTGCTGGTTTCAACAATGATGATATTTTGGCAGACTTTATTATGGCATTCCAAGGACTAAAATCAACTATGACTGCTGTATTTCAAAAAGGAATGGAAACAATTAAGAGGCTATTGAGAATATAACAGGAGTTCCACAAAAAGCTCTTTCGCTGTGGAAGGTGGTAAGGATTTTAGAGTTTTGAATAGTTTAGGACTTACGCACGAGTCACGGAATAACGTAGACGCGGTAGCAGCTTGCCGCAGGCTACCACAGAGGCGCAGAGGTCACGGAGAAATGAGAGTTTCAGAGATATTTTGCGTAAGTCCTATAGTTATTGAGTTATTTTACTTTGAGGCAAAGAATTTTTTACAGGCGATGCCTACGGCGGGCTTTGCCTACGCACAATATTCTCAGAAGAAATGTTATCTAACCTTCCCAGCCTTACCAAAGCTTGATGCACCATTGCAGCTACCTCAGCACGGGTAGCTTCTTGATTAGGTGCTAAAAATTGTTGATTGGCATCGGTAATCACCAAACCATTAGCTGTGGCAGCAGCTACTTTGCCAGCAGCATATTTAGGAATACTTTTAGCATCTTTGTAAATACTTAAAACCAGTGATGCTTTTGCTGGTTGTTGGAGATTTAATCCGCTAACTAGAGCCACTAAAACCTGCACACGGGAAATATTTTGTTCTGGTTGAAAAGTTTTGTCAGGATAACCTTGTAAAAATCCTGTACCAACAGCGCGATCAATTGCTGGTGTTGCCCAATATTGGGCTGATACATCTTTAAAAGGTAAAGAATTCTTGCTCAGTTCTGTATCAAAAGCTTTCTGTAGGATAGCAGCAAATTCAGCGCGGTTGATAGGCTGATTTGGTCTAAAAGTATAATCTGGAAAACCCTTAATAATACTGCGAGCCGAAAGAGCATTAATAAACCGAACTGCCCAAAAATTAGTGGGTACATCGTTAAATGCAATGGGTGGCGGAATAATAGACTTCTGTTCCGCCGGAGTAACTAGGGGTAAAGGCGATGACTTGATTGACGGCTCTAAGTTTTTGGTTGTAAAAAAGGGTGCAGGCTTGGGCTGTGAGTTAATAGGAGCTACGGGAACAGGTGGAAGTATCAGTCCAGGAGTAGGGACAGGTTCTGGAATTATCTTATCTGGAGGTAATGGTGCAGCATCAAGTTGAGAATCTGCATTTGGTTGCACCTGGGAAGTCGGAGAAGGTGATGGGAGACTTGGTTGAGTTTTGATAGTTGGACTTGGTGAAGGCGATCGCAATATATTGAAATTCCAGCCAGCATCTCGCCGCGAAAATGACCACAACAGAATTCCCCCGATCGCCGCAAAGGCAACCAAAATGGCGATAAATTCATCAAAGCCAAGGGTTGTTTCTTCAGATGACTGGCGATCGCTAGGTGGTAGATTTGTCATCGTATTTCCCCTGGAAACAGTAAAGTTCTCAAAAATCAACCCACACTAAAGAAGTGTAAAACATAAAAAGTTTATCCTTCATCCTTCACACTTCAGACTTCACACTTTTTAAAGCACTCGCAGTATGCTGGCAATGCTATCAATCGCTTCCAGATGTCGAATTTCATCTAAAGCTTGACGGAAGTCCCCTTCTTTAACATCGTGGGTAACAACTACAATTTCTGCTAACGCTCCCTGAAAGCCAGTTTGCACAACAGACTCTAAACTCACACCATAATTGCCAAAACAAGTACCTAATTTGCCAATGACACCAGGGTGGTCTTTAGTGAGGAAGCGGGCATAAAATCGCGTTAGTAGTTGGGAAACTGGGGTAATTTGGCAGTAATCTTCATGTCTACAAGTTAGTAGGGGATTTGGTACTGCCGTATTACTCTCCAGCGCCGCCACTAAGCTTAAGATATCTGAGGTGACGGCGCTGGCTGTTGCACCTGCACCTGCACCAGGCCCAAAAAACATCACCTGGCCGATGGGTTCCCCTTCCACCAGAATGGCGTTATAAACACCGTTAATACTAGCCAATGGGTGAGATTTAGGCACGAAGGTGGGATGGACTCTCACAGATAACCCAGGGTGATTATTGCCTTGAGATTTAGCGATCGCCAATAATTTAATCACAAATCCTAATTTTTCGGCGTAGGTAATATCTGTCTTACTAACTTGCCGAATTCCTTCACAATAAACATCTTCTAAGTGAATGCGTCCACCAAAACCCAATGATGCCAAAATTGCAATTTTATCGGCTGCATCTAAACCATCAATATCAGCTGTCGGGTCAGCTTCAGCATAGCCTAAGCGTTGGGCATCAGCCAAAACATCACCAAAATCGCTGCCTTCAGTTTGCATTCGAGTGAGGATGTAGTTAGTTGTACCGTTAACGATGCCAGTAACAGTATGAATGCGGTTGACACTTAAAGCCTGTTTTAAGGGTTGAATTACTGGAATCCCACCACCTACAGCCGCTTCGAGCATCACGTAGACCCCAGCTTCATTGGCAGCGTTGAAAATTTCTGCACCAAAACGGGCGATCGCGGCTTTGTTGGCGGTGACAATATGCTTACCATTTTTGATCGCTTGGAGAATGAGCGATCGCGCTGGTTCCAATCCACCCATCAACTCGACAACTATATCTACGGCTGGATCATTAACAATCGCAGCTAAATCGGTCGTTACTACTGACTGTGGTAATTTTACATCTCTGGGTTTATCCAGCGATCGGACTCCCACTCGATATATTTCTACTTCCTGTAACAACGGGTTGCGGCCAACAGCATCTTGTAAAAGTTGCACTGTACCCGTCCCCACAGTTCCTAATCCTAATATTCCTAGCTTTACACCCACAAACTTTGCACCCCATATCTGAATTTTGAGTGCTGAGTGCTGAGTAGTTAGTGCTTTAACTACCAAAACTCCATTCTCAGCAAATCAACTATATATACAAAACAATTGTAGGGTGGGCATTGCCCACCCTACGGATTATCTTGTTTCAGTTATCTTTTGTCTTAATCTAATGACCAATGACAAATGACTAACTTAGTAAGTTTCTACATGCCAGCGACCAGCTTTCTTTAGATCCTTCTGGTAATCACTCCAGGTTACGCCTTCTTTCGCAGCAGCAGCGGTTAAAGCCGCATCAATACCATCTTCCATACCGCGTAAACCGCAGATGTAGGTGTGGGTTTTTTCGTTTTTAATCAACTGCCACAGTTCATCAGCGTGTTCGGCTACGCGGTCTTGAATGTACATTCTGCCACCTTCAGGGTTCTTTTGTTCCCGGCTGATGGCACAAGTTAAGCGGAAGTTTTCGGGATACTTCTGCTGCATTTCTTCCAGTTCTTCTTTATATAGAATATTGGGAGTAGTCGGAACACCAAAAATCAGCCAAGAGAATCCTTTGAATTGGTATTCTGGGTTAGCGGCTCTTTCTGCATCCTTAAACATCCGCCATAAGTAAGCACGCATGGGCGCGATACCTGTACCAGTTGCCATCATGATGACGTTGGCTTCGGGGTCGTCGGGTAACAACATTTCTTTACCCACTGGCCCGGTGATTTTGACTTCTTCCCCTGGTTTGAGGAAACACAGATGTGTAGAGCAAACACCATAGACTGTTTCGCCAGATTCTGGGTGCTTGTATTCCAACTGGCGGACGCATAACGAAACTGTCTTGTCATCTACATCGTCGCCGTGACGAGTAGAAGCAATTGAGTACAGTCTGAGCTTTTCTGGCTTACCATTCTTGTCCAAACCAGGGGGAATAATCCCAATACTTTGACCTTCAATGTACTTCAAGTCACTACCAGAAAGGTCAAATTTAATATGCTGAACAATACCAATCCCGCCTTCTCCAACTAACGGATCATTAGATATACACTTACCAATAAATGGAGCATTGGGACGATAAGTGTTTACAGGAACGTCAGCGTGGGCTTTTTTGGCTTTCGCTTGAGTCATGGTGTTGCCTTTGTTATCCTTATTCTTTAGCTGTTCTTCAGCGAAGCCTTTCGCTTCACTTTTCGCTTTCACAGGTGTGGCTTGACCATTCCCCTCATTACTAGCAGTCTTCCCAGGTGCAGCACTGATAAATGAGGCTTTACCATTCAGTTGCTCTAGAGCGCTTGCGGGTTGAATGCTAACAATTTTGCCGCCTAGGCGAGTGATACGTCGCATTTCTTGATTCATGCGGTTGTAAGGCACTCTGATGAACACACTGCCACTTTTACGAATTGGGTAGTTCGTTTGATCAGTTTCTTTGTTCTGACGCAAACCCACCACTTCGTAAACGAAGACGCGGCTACCTGATTCTGTGTTGGCAGCACCCTCAACAGCACCTTGATTGTACATTCGTTCTATCACTCCGATATTTACTTAACCGTTTTTCAAAAAAAACTATTCCCAAGCCAGTTTTTAGTTTATCGGATTTTTGGTTACTAAAACTAGCACGTTGGGAAAGAAGCATCACAAAATGATGCCTTGCTAAGTACACTCACCAAAGACAAGTAGGCACTGCAATAAACACACCTGTTCATCTTCTAAAATAGAGGATAAGTTGCTTAGAGAATGTTAATAATGAGTCAATTTAATCTTTTTTTCGTGAATAGCTACTCTTTCCTGGAGATAGCATCTGAAAATCTACAAGACTTGATGTAAATAATTTTAGCCCCTAAAGGCCATACTCAATGACGGCGATCGCATCTCAATATTACCACTATCATCTACTGCAATGATCAAATTTTTTAGCGTATGTATGTGTTTAGCTAGTCAAATGCTTGGCTGTATTTCTATTTATTAATTTAGTCATGGCTAATTACACATCTAGGACAAACACCCTTGTAAAGCAGCAATGATTGAGAAAAAGATGATATAACGCGCTACAATCAGCTTCACTTGATGTGAAACATCTGTCAACCTCGATTAGAAGCTGGCTATCAGGTTCATATTTATACTTGAAGTATTTGCCAAAATTGTGAACACCAATGTCTAATCATTCTTTAGGTAGATAATTTTGAATGTTTGGAGAGTTGGGCTAATACCAATGAACAAGCACAAACTCCAAAAAATGGGCTTTCAAAGAAGAATTACACTTGAGCAACTTTTTTAGGATAAGTGTATCACTAAGAATATAGGCTAAGGACAATAATTGTGCTTGTCTGGAAACCTCATCACCAAATCATCAAGACGACCGTAAAAGCAGAAGATTACTCCTGATATTAAATCTTGTATAGGATAACCCCTTCTGTTAAAATTAACTATACCACTAGGATTAAATACTTACTAGCTACAAAATAAGAGAATCTCAGACGAGTAACAGACGTTAATTTGGTTGTCTACCCGTCTGATAAATCTTTATGTGGCTGAGTAGCAAGTACACAGGAAAAACCAATGGGGTAAACTCCTGGCTTCAAAATCTGCTGTGTGAAAAATTATTGATTGACACATTTAGTATTTAGAGGAGATTTATGACAAATAAGCCGGAACGCGTGGTACTAATTGGAGTAGCCGGAGACTCCGGGTGTGGCAAGTCTACTTTTTTGCGTCGTTTGATCGACTTATTTGGTGAAGGGTTTATGACAGTCATCTGTTTAGATGACTATCATTGCCTAGATCGCAAACAGCGCAAAGAAACTGGGATAACTGCACTTGACCCCAGGGCAAACAATTTCGACTTGATGTATGAGCAAATTAAAGCGCTCAAAGAAGGTCAAGCGATTGATAAGCCGATTTATAACCACGAAACCGGCATGATTGATCCGCCAGAAAGAGTAGAGCCAAATCACATTATTGTGGTGGAAGGTCTACATCCTTTATATGATGAACGGGTGCGATCGCTGCTTGATTTCAGCGTATATTTTGACATCAGCGATGAAGTTAAAATTGCCTGGAAAATTCAACGTGATATGGCAGAAAGAGGTCATCGCTACGAAGATGTCTTAGCTGCTATCAACTCCCGTAAACCCGACTTTACAAAATACATCGAACCCCAAAGAGAATTCGCCGACGTAGTTCTCCAAGTATTACCCACTAACCTGATTAAAAACGATACAGACCGCAAAGTTTTGCGGGTACGTATGTTACAGCGGGAAGGCAAGGAAGGCTTTACTCCAGTCTACCTCTTTGATGAAGGGTCAACAATTCACTGGACTCCTTGTGGACGCAAGCTGACCTGTTCCTATCCTGGTATGCAACTGTACTACGGTTCCGATGTTTACTACGGCCGCTATGTCTCAGTCCTAGAGGTAGATGGTCAATTTGACAACCTAGATGAAGTAATTTACATCGAAAACCACCTCAGCAACACATCCACCAAGTATGAAGGTGAGATGACTCACTTGTTACTCCAACACCGTGAATATCCAGGTTCCAACAATGGAACTGGTTTGTTCCAAGTGCTGACAGGTTTAAAAATGCGTGCTGCCTACGAACGTTTGACATCAAAGGAAGCAAAACTAGCAGTTCAAGTCTAAAACAAAACAGCAGTGTTTGTGTCAAAGTTTTGGGGGTGCTTCCGGGGGCATCCCCTTTTTATTTAGGTGACTTAGGGAACGAATTTCCACTGTTGCCTTTGATGACTACTATTGAAAATCCCCAATATTTAACTAATACTTCCTTTACAAATACTCAAACTTGATTATGTGTTTTGAAAGATCACACTACACTTACTACCGAATGTGTCAAGATTGGTATGATTCCAAAAATAATCGTCTGAACTAAATAGCTATATTTAGTCAGTGATAATAACATCACAGGAGGAAGTTTCTTTGTCTCGACGCTATTTATTTACCTCCGAGTCAGTAACTGAAGGTCATCCAGATAAAATCTGCGATCAAATTTCAGATACAATTCTTGATGCTTTACTGACACAAGACCCTAGTAGTCGTGTTGCTGCTGAGGTAGTAGTTAACACTGGCTTAGTTCTAATTACAGGTGAAATTACCACCAAAGCCAATGTCAATTATGTAAATCTTGCTCGCAAAAAAATAGCCGAAATTGGTTATGTCGATGCAGATAACGGCTTTTCTGCTAACAGCACCAGTGTTATCGTAGCATTAGATGAACAATCGCCTGACATTGCCCAAGGCGTTAACATCGCCCAAGAAACTCGCCAACAGGATAGTGATGAACTATTCGATACCATTGGCGCAGGCGACCAAGGCATCATGTTTGGCTTTGCTTGCAACGAAACCCCTGAACTGATGCCCTTACCCATCAGTCTTGCCCACCGCATTGCTCGCCGACTGGCAGCAGTCCGCAAAACAGGTGAATTGGCATACCTGCGTCCTGATGGTAAAACCCAAGTTACCATAGTCTACGAAGATGGTAGACCCGTAGGCATTGATACTATCCTGATTTCCACTCAGCATACAGCTACCATTGGGGAAATTAAGGATGAGGCAGCCGTGCAAGCTAAAATCAGACAAGACCTCTGGTCAGCAGTGGTCGCACCTGTTTTTAGTGATATTGACATTAAGCCCGATCAAGATACACGCTTTTTAGTCAACCCCACAGGTAAATTTGTTATTGGTGGGCCTCAAGGTGATTCTGGGCTGACAGGACGGAAAATCATCATTGATACGTATGGTGGTTATTCTCGACACGGTGGTGGTGCTTTTTCTGGTAAAGACCCCACAAAGGTAGACCGTTCTGCTGCTTACGCTGCTCGCCATGTGGCAAAAAACATTGTAGCTGCGGGGTTGGCAGAAAAATGTGAAGTTCAGCTGAGTTATGCCATTGGTGTAGCCAGACCAGTCAGTATTTTTCTGGATACTTTTGGGACTGGGAAAGTAGATGATGAAATCTTGTTGGAATTAGTCAAACAGAACTTTGAACTACGGCCAGCGGGGATTATTCATACTTTCAATTTACGCAAGTTACCAAGTGAAAGAGGCGGACGTTTTTATCAGGACATCGCGGCTTACGGTCATTTGGGACGAAACGATTTAGACTTGCCTTGGGAACAAACCGATAAGGCAGAATTGTTGAAGCAAGCAGTTGACAAGTTACGTTCAACAGCGACAGCGATCGCCTAGTAGCATACTACACTAAAAATCACAGTAACATTATAAGCAACTACCTCTGTCTTGATATTACTCAAGTAGTAACAAGACAGAGGCTTTTTATTGCTAAAGACTCTAAAAATAGGAAATTTGTTTGAGAGTTGCAGTAATTGATGATAAGATATCATATGGATAAATCTGTCTACTATCTAGATATTTAAATCAGCTAAGGTAAGAGTAAAATAAAGTACAGCGTAGCTAATAGTTAAAAACCACTGCAATTAACTGGGTTTCAAAAACAGTAACGATCAGGATAAAATCCCAGAATACGCTTTACTCTAGAAAAGTATTGATTACAAACACAGATTTTTCCATTTATGCAGTGTTGTTGTATACATTCATATCAAAATCACCCAAATACAATGAAGTCATGGCAATTATTTAAAGAATAATTATTTACGCTGCTTCTCAAAAAAAATTGTGTAGGTGTTAATCACCGGTTAATTTAATTTTAAAGATGAAATTGATGTGGCGATTTTTGCGGCAGGGCGAGGAGATTTGACGAATGCAAACTCACAAGCCTAACCCAATTGACGGCAGTTTAGAAAGCAAAAAAGTGCCAACCGAAGATTCATCAACCGAAGAACTACCAACTATAGAATTTCCCTCCAGTGGGAAACTCAAGGCAAGTTCTTGGCGGATACATCAGAAAATTGGCTATGGCTACTTTGTAGCTATTGGTATTGGCTTTTTTGGTTCACTTACTGGTTTGGTGATTGCCAACTACTATCGGGGGCGAGAAATTAGGCAGTTTAATCAAGCCCAAGAACAACGCCAACTACTGACTAACTATAAAAACGCAGTAGTTGGGGCGCAATTACATAGTTCTAATTTAGTTGCAGTACTAGAAAATTCAAAACAATTATTAACTAAGAAAACCGATTTTTTAGATAATGTTAATAAAGCTCAGGATTTAGAGCAAAAGATTGGCGATTTTATTGAAAAAAAACCGATGCAATTAGCAGCAACAAGTGCTAATTTGCAAGCTCTATTAGAAGATTATGCAATTAATTTAAGATATTATGTTGACAAAATAGAATCTGTATTAAAAGAAGTCGAGCAACAGCCCTTACAACCAGAGCAAATCATTTTAGTCAGAGAGGAGTTATTAAAAATAATGCGTGGTGAAACTGCCATGCAGTTAGATCGTCTTTCAATCAAATTAACTAATATTCTGCAAACGGCCGAAAATCAAGAACAGGACAGACAAAAGGACGTAGAGCAGGCTAAAGGAGTTGAGAGATTAATTGTAATGGTGAGTATGCTGGTGTCAGTAGCGATCGCCGCTATTATAGCTTGGCGCACCAGTCGAGCGATCGCAGAACCAGTCATTACCGTTACCCAAGTAGCAGAACAAGTCGCCCGAAAATCTAATTTTGATTTACGCGCACCTGTCACCACCGAAGATGAAATTGGCTTGTTAGCAAAATCGCTCAATCGTCTCATTGAACGGGTATCTGAGCGCACTAAACAACTAGAACAAGCTAAAGAATTAGCCGAAGCTGCTAGTAAAGCCAAGAGTGTATTTCTGGCAAACGTCAGTCACGAATTACGTACACCGTTAAATGCAGTAATTGGACTGAGCCAACTACTGCAAGATGACGCTACAGATTTAAATTTATCGGGAGATTTTATTACTGATTTAGAAACAATCAATTCCGCAGGTAGGCATTTACTAGAATTGATTAACGACATCCTCGACTTGTCAAAAATTGAAGCGGGGAAAATGACTCTTTATCCAGAGACATTTGAAATTGCCAACCTGATTAATAATCTTGTCCTAACTATTAAGCCATCTATAGAAAAAAATGGCAATATTTTAGAAATAGATTGCGACGAGCAACTAGGAACAATGTATACAGATCAAACAAGGATGCGGCAAGTATTATTAAATCTGCTGAGTAATGCTGCTAAATTTACCAATCACGGTAAAGTAACACTAACTGTTAAAAGTGAGAAACCAAACTCACCATCAGAAGCTCCTTTAGGCATGATTTTATTTACGGTTGCTGATACAGGAATTGGTATGACTCATCATCAACAGCAACAGTTATTTCAACCTTTTATTCAAGGGGATAATTCAACCACTAAAAAGTATGGTGGTACGGGGCTGGGGTTAGCAATTAGTCGCCATTTTTGCCAGATGATGGGTGGTGAGATTTTGGTGAAAAGTCAGCCAGGGGTAGGCTCGATTTTTACTGTGCGCTTACCTCTGACTGTTAAGGAATAGACTTTCTTCCCAGATTACTCTTAGGTACTTTGTCAAGTTTGAATTAAGGCATAAGTCCAATTTGAGTTCTCTTCTTTTTCTCTTTCTAGCTTTTGAGAACGTCTAACGACAAACGCACTCTACTTTATGATCAGCCGCTAACTTGTCTATGGTTTTTTCTCTGTATCAGTTACTTTTTCCAGAAACGCTGACGCAACCGCACAACAAAAATATTCACTTCTGGAATTTTCATGAGTGAAGCGATCGCAGCAAACACAACTAAACCAATTAAACCAGCAACTGACAACTGTACTAACTGAATTACTAAGCCTTTTGTACCTAATAACTGCTGCAAACCAAATAAAGTAGCATAGCTGGCTACTCCAGCAACAATACTACCGCTAGTTAAACCGAAAATTGGCAAACTCCACTCACGCCAAGGTAAACCGTTAAGCTTGCGATCTAGCAACCATAACAGCATTAACATTGAACTGCAATTAACACCAACAGTTGCTAACACCAAACCCGGTGCGCCAAACTGTTTTACTAACAACCAATCCAGTACAGCGTTAAGCAAAATGTTAAAAGTGCTGATGCGAAACGGTGTTTGTCCATCTCCCAAGGCGTAAAATACCCGCACCAAAACATCACGCCCTAAATAAGCAAACATCCCTATGCCATAGGCAACCAACAGTGAAGAAACCAACTGCGTAGCATCTTGCTTAAAGGCTCCTCGTTCATATACTACCTGCACAATTGGCACAGATAAAACCACCATTAACGCTCCCAGAGGTAACATGGTGACGGCAGTCAATAATAATCCTTGGCGGATGCGTAATTTCAAGTCTGGCCAATTTTCTGGTTCGGCTAGTTTGGCAAAAATTGGTAATAAAGGCAACAAAATAATATTAGAAATAATCCCTAAAGGCGTTTGTACCAACAAATTCGCATAGTTAAAACCAGCCGCAGCACCAGGGATAGGACTGGCAAAATAAAGGTCTGTAGCGACATTAATCGGCATCATTCCCGAAGAAATTGTTGCCGGTGTCATGATTCTAATTACTTCTTGAACGCCAGGAGCTTTAAAATCAAACCGCAGACGTAAAGTACCTAATCCCAATCGCCACTGGACAATTAGCTGCACTATCCATTGGAGAATTGCCCCGGCTAAAGTTCCCCAAGCTAACACCATCCCACCAATAAAGGCATATTCTGGCAAAATAATGTCTTTGCCCAATTGCAAAGTCAAAATACTAATGCCTGCAACTACAGTAATACTGGATAGCAAGGGGCTAATAGAAAGCAACCAATATTGATGAGCAGCATTGAGAGTACCGAATCCAATGCCAATCAATCCCGAAAATAAAGCCATTGGAGCCATAATTCGGAGTTGTTGGATAGCGATCGCTCTAGTGTTAGGTGCTAAACCATAACCAACAATATCAACAATCGTATCTGCTAAGAAAACCTGAGCAACAGTCACCAGCAACAAGATTCCACCTACTAGGGTTGTCACCGTTTCCACTAGAGGGGCTGCTTCTTTTTGTTTGCGCTTTGCTAAAACGCTGACAACTGCACTGTGTAATGGCCCATTTACACCACCCAGTAATATCAATAAAAAACCAGGAATAATATAAGCATAGCTATAGGCTGTAGCAGCAGCACCCACACCAAAAGCGGCTGCGATCGCCTGCTGTCTTACTAAACCAAATACTTTACTAATTAAGGTGGCTGCGGCAACAATGCCAGCAATCCCAGCGAAAGAACGAGAGGGTTTTGGCTCTTGATTAGTCACAAATAATACCTGAGAACTCTGGAGAAGGATGAAGTTTCAAGGTTAAAAGCTGAACAATCCACATTTAAAAACATTTAATTAATATATTTCAAACTTCCCACTTCATCGTTTTATTTACACCCCAAGCTCTCCCGCGTAGCGACACCTGTAATTAAATTGACCCCATCTGCTCTCTCGCAAAGTAGCGACACCTGATAACGGTCAATTAAAGCGTCAGTGAAATCCGCGCCAGTGATGTCAGCATCGTAAAAGCGGCTACTAGTCAATGTAGCTTCGGTAAAATTAGCATTTTTTAAGTTAGCACTATCTAAAGTAGCGCGATCTACTAAAGCACCCGTCAAGTTTGCGCCTTCTAAATTAGCCTTTAATAAAACACCCTTAGTAAAAATAGCGTTGCTTAAATTCGCTCCTTGGAAATTTGTACCCCGCATTTCCGCAGCTACAAAAGTTACACCTACCAAATCAGCATTGGCAAAGTCCCGGTTTTCTAAATTGGTATTGCTGTAGTTGATTGTATTAATTTGAGCAAAGGCTGGTCTTGGGCTAAGTATTATCCACAGACCAGCCAAAAGCAAAATTATAATTAAATTTAATAAACTCAGCCAAATCTTTTTCATAGCTTTACTAACTTTACAACCAAGTTATGAAGAATAAGTAAAATTTAATTCTTGTAAACTTAATAAACTCAGCCAAATCTTTTTCATAACTTTACTAATTGTCTATGTAGTCAATAGTCAACAGCCAAATAAGTAATGACTTTTGACTTTTGACTACTGACTATTTCCAATCTTTCCCAACTCGAATTGTGATATCAGATTCCAAATCTCCAGATGTTGACACCTCGATTTGACCTAAGCCTAAGACTTTTTGCAAGTCAATTCCAGGCTGTCGGCTGCCTTTTTGGACAATAATCTGAGTTTGGCGCTGGCTATCTGGCCAATCCGAGACTGTGTAAATATTTTTAAAGCCTTTCTCTTTAAGATAAGCAATAACTTTTTCTGTTACTTGTGGTTGATTAGAAGCATTTTGAATAGCAATTTTGAGGTTAGAAACCGGACGCACATCTGATTTGAGTCCGGGTACATCTACCCCAACATAATTATTCAGTAGATTCTGTTGTCCCGTCATATTCAGCCAATAGCTATTGGGATCTTTACTGAAACGGCTGAATGTACCAGGTAAAGTGGTCATTTGGAAATTATTCCGCTCCACATTTACAGAAAAATTCACCAACGCCATCATTTCTTCTATCTTTAAGTTGGTATCAAAATATTTCCGCATGATGCGGGTTAATTGAGGCAACTTAGGTAGAACAGTAGGACTATTTAGGCGTTGGACTAATGCCGACATGAGTGCTTGTTGACGTTGTACTCTCGGTAAATCCCCCAATCCATCCTCACGGAAACGGGCAAACTTTTCTGCCTGTTCGCCGTTGAGGGTTTGCCAGCCACTGACTAGATTAATTGACAGCTGACTGCTACTGTCTTGATATTCCATTGCTTTAGGTACAAATACTTCTATTCCACCCAATTGATCAACTAATTGCCTTAAGCCACTGGTAGAAATCCTAATGTAGCGGTCAATTGGGGCATTATTCAAAGTACGGCTCACTACCCGCGCTGCCAAGACTGGCCCACCTTGAGGATTGGCTTCAGATAGCTTTGTTAATCCCTTTTCTGGGATTGCAATCATGGTATCTCTGGGAATAGAAAGTACTCGAATTGATTTATCACTGGGGTTGAGGCGTACCAAGAGCATAGTGTCGCTTTTACCAGCAAAACTTTCTGGTGAGCCATCCACAGCATCATTGACTGGCTCAATTCCCATAATCAAAATATTCATGGGACGTGATAGCTGGTATTGAGAAATTTTGCTCCATAATTCCCCTGGTAAGGGCATCTTCTGCTCATCTTTACCAGCAAATCCCAGTTCTTCATCTGTTTTATCCAGATTGCTCCACAAGGGAGTCCATAGCGCCAAGGTCGATACCAGCAGCCCAGAGAGAATTATCCCCATCACCACCGTGAGTATCCACAGTAGCCAACGGGGCATACTCAAGCCCAATCTATCGTACAGTTCGTTGGGGATGGCACTCACCGACTCGACAACGCTACGAGAAGCGTTGGTTGGTGCTTGAGTCATTACCTCCGAATCGGTCGCTGACAATGATTGCAGCGTTCCCTGGCTATCTACCCGTTGTATTTGACCAGGTGTTACCTCAAACTCTATATCTGGTATTTGTTGAGGTGTAACCTGATTTTCTGACCATTGAACTTCTCTAATCACAATTCTCTCCCCACTCAACCACTGCCTTAAAAGTTATGTTAATGCAAGCTACAAATCTTGCCAGCGTAAAAGCTCACTGTAAACTTGTATTGTTCTTACGTAGCTGTGTATGACAACATGAATAGTTCATTGTTCCCCGTCATCCTTGCTGGTGGCAAAGGTGAGCGTTTTTGGCCTCTAAGTCGAAAAAATCGACCTAAACAATTTTTAAGCTTGGATGGCAGTTCTAAAAGTTTACTGCAAGCAACCGCTGAACGATTGCTCCCATTGGCAGACAGTTGGGATTCCTTATGGGTGATTACTTCCAGCCAGATAGCGGAAGGTGTTCGCCAACAGTTACCCGAACTGCCATCGCAAAACTTACTGATTGAGGTAGAGGGAAGGGATACTGCCGCTGCTGTTGCTTGGACAAGTTTAGAAATTAAAAAGCGTTATGGAGAAGACGCTATCATTGGCTTTTTTCCTGCTGATCATTGGATAGCTGACCAGCAAGCGTTTACAGACACAATAAAGGCTGCTACTCAACTAGCAACAAGCACCAAAGCGATTGTTACTTTAGGAATCAAGCCCACTTTTCCATCAACTGGTTACGGCTACATTGAACAAGGTGAAAAGATTGGTAGCTTTAATGAGTTGCCAGCTTATCATGTCAACCGCTTTACTGAAAAGCCCAGCCGTGAATTAGCAGAAACTTTTTTATCTACGGGACGTTTTAGCTGGAATAGTGGCATGTTTGTGTTTCGGGCTGGGGTTGTTCTTGAGGAACTACACACCCACGCCCCAGAAATCATCAAACCCCTGGAACAATATGGCTCTGAGGTTTACCCCCAGTTGCCTAAAAAGAGTATAGACTATGCACTCATGGAAAAGACCAATCTAGCATATGTCATGCCGGTGGAATTTGGTTGGGATGATTTAGGAGATTGGAATGCGATCGAGCGTTTACTAAAAAAAGAAGAGAATCCCAATGTAGAATTAGCTACTCATGTAGGAGTGGATACGCAAGGAGCTATTGTTTATGCTACTAATCCAGAGGATGTAATTGTTACTATTGGTTTAGAGGATGTGGTGATTGTGCGCGATCGCAATGTCACTCTCATCGTCAACAAAGAACGCACCCAAGAAATTAAACAGGTTCTTAAAATCCTGCAAAGTGATCCCCGCTTTACTGACCTACTGTAACTATAAAAATTAAAACTCTTGACAGAGGCTTGAAAGCTATTTTTTCTATTATAACTTGACTGTTTGTTATTTTTACTGACAGTTATGACTACCCTCAGCTTTGAGCCTCTGGCCAAGACAATGGCGATTAACTTCATCACAGCTTATCAGAAATATATTTCACCATTTAAAGGATTTTCTTGTCCCCATCGCCAGTTGCATGGTGGAGAATCTTGCTCAACTTACATTAAAAGAATGTTTTATGAGCAGAGCTTGATAGAAGTCGTAAAATCATCTCAACAAAGATTTCAAGACTGTGTTTTTGCCAGTAAAACTTTAACTAAAAATAGCTCTGGCTGTATTGTAATTCCCTGTTGTCTACCCTTTTAACTTCTCTGCTTCCTGGCAGTTGCTTACCAAAATGTTCCTGACTCAAACTGTTCCTCGTCAACGAGAAATTATTGAAGTAGTGCTTCGTAATGGCTGGGATTATATGCGAAGGCTGCTGACTGGTGGCAAAGCTGATGAACCGCAGCTACCTACCCCAGCGGTATTAAAAAATATCCTGGTAGATTTAGGGCCTGTTTATGTCAAGCTTGGTCAGCTATTATCTACCAGACCAGATTTACTGAGTGCTGCCTACATTGAGGAACTATCAACGCTGCAAGATGAAGTACCGCCAGTACCTTGGGCAGAGGTAGAAGTAGTTATCCGCAAACAGCTAAAACGTCCGCTGGAAGAAGTTTTTCCGAAAATTAATTCAGTACCAGTGGCAGCGGGATCAATTGCCCAGACCCATCGTGCCACATTAGCAGATGGTCGGGAAGTAGCGCTGAAGGTGCAACGTCCTGGAATTGATATTACCATTGCCCAAGATATTGCTTTAATTCAGGGGATCGCTGATTTAGTTGCCCGGACTGACTTTGGGCAAACTTACGAAATTAAATCTATTGCCGAAGAATTTACCAAAGCTTTAGAGGCCGAGTTAGATTTTACACGGGAAGCCGGTTTTACAGACCAACTACGACGTAATTTATCCAAGGGTCGCTGGTTTGACCCAAAACAAATTGTAGTTGCGGAAATTCACTGGCATCTCACATCAGAAAAGTTATTGGTGATGGAATGGTTAGATGGAGTGCCTTTACTGTCAGCAACGTTGAGCGGTGACAAAAATGGTAAAGATATTACAACCCAACGTAAAGATATCACCACTTTACTATTTCGGGCATTTTTCCAACAGCTATATATTGATGGCTTTTTTCATGCCGATCCCCATCCGGGAAATTTATTTTACCTCCAAGATGGTCGGGTGGCGCTTCTAGATTGTGGCATGGTCGGCAGACTTGATCCCCGGACTCAGCAGATTTTAACAGAGATGTTGTTGGCGATCGTGGATTTAGATGCGGGAAGGTGCGCTCAGTTAACTTTGCAACTAGCAGATTCGGCACAGCCCGTAATTGTGGCGCGATTAGAAAACGATTACGATCGCATGTTGCGAAAATATCATAATGTCAGCTTGACACAGATGAATTTTAGTCAAGTAATTTATGAAATTTTGCAAGTTGCCCGCAACAATAAAATTAGATTACCTAGCAATATGGGCTTGTATGCCAAAACTCTAGCTAACTTAGAAGGGGTAGCCCGTGCCTTTAATCCAGAAATTAATCTTTTTGATGAAGTCAAGCCGTTAATTACAGACTTGTTTCAACGGCAATTGGTAGGGGAGAGTCCGGTGCGATCGCTCCTCCGCACAGCCTTGGATTTAAAAAGTTTATCATTACAATCACCCCGACAAATTGAACTATTACTCGACCGTGTAACATCAGAAACCTTGCGGTGGAATTTCTCTCTGCATGGATTAGATGGTGTGCGCCGTACTATGGACGACGCTGCCAACCGTTTATCTTTCAGTATTTTAGTAGGTTCACTGATTATGGGGGCAGCAATTATTTCTACGAAAGCGCAGACAACGCAATTATCGTTTTTAAGCAGTGTATTATTTGCAGCCGCAAGTTTATTGGGATTGTGGTTGATTATCAGTATATTGCGATCGGGGCGTTTGCGTTAGAATCTAGAGCCTTACCCAGAATTAACCACTGCAAATCATAATACTTGTATCTGGACAAAAAATAAGTATTCAAGATTTAAAACAGCAAATGGATGAATCCAGGGGTTGCGGAGCTAGTTGAGTGAGCAAATCTCCCCATTCAACAACTGCCATGCAGATGATTTATTTCACCAACATCGGGTTCCTCAAAGGTTTTAAGATAAATTGTATGTCAACTATATTTGCTGAAAATTTAAGTAAATTTTATCCGGTAGCTGTCAAAGAACCGGGTATAGCTGGGACGCTTACCCACTTTTTCCGCCGCACCTACCGTTCTATTAAAGCTGTAGAGAATGTTTCTTTTGAAATTGCTCCTGGTGAAGTAGTGGGGTTTTTGGGGCCAAACGGTGCTGGAAAAACTACCACACTCAAAATGCTTACCGGTCTAATTCATCCTTCCAGTGGGACAGTTAGAGTAGCTGGACACATTCCGTTTCAGCGCCAAGAAGCATTTTTGCAAAAAATCACCTTGGTGATGGGACAAAAACAGCAGTTGCTCTGGGACTTACCCGCACTAGACTCTTTAAAGATTAATGCTGCTGTGTACGACATCTCTGATAAAGAATTTTACGCACGGGTAAGAGAATTAACAGAGATGTTGAACTTACAAGGAAAGCTAACTCAACCAGTACGCAAGCTGTCTTTGGGTGAGCGGATGAAAGCAGAATTGTTAGCAGCACTTTTACACCGTCCGCAAGTGTTGTTTCTCGATGAACCAACCCTGGGACTGGATGTTAATGCTCAGGTAGCAGTACGTGATTTTTTACGGGACTACAATCAACGTTATCAGGCAACAGTATTATTAACTAGCCACTATATGGCTGATATTACCGCTCTGTGTGAAAGAGTGTTATTAATTCACCAAGGGAAGCTGATGTATGACGGTAGTTTGGATGGACTGCTAGAACGCTTTGCACCATACCGAGAAGTTCATGTAGAGTTAGCCCAACCATTACCTAAAGAAAAACTCCAGTTTTATGGAGATGTGCAACTTTTAGACGGGCGAGCAGTATGTTTCATGGTACAGCAAGAAGCACTTACCCGTACAGTGTCTCAGATTTTGGCAGATTTAGAAGTCATCGATTTAAAAGTGACTGAACCGCCTGTAGAAGAAGTCATAGGAAAAGTATTTCAGGCGGGAGTTGTCTAGAAACTAATGAAAAAAATTATTAGAAAAACCCTAACTTTGCTTTCTGTATACTACGCCTATATGGTGGAATATCGTGCAGAACTACTTTTATGGGTTTTGGCTGGATCTTTGCCAATTATACTGATGGGTGTTTGGATACAAGCGGCGCAAGGAGGAAGATTTGGTTTAACATCTGTGGATTTTGCCCGTTACTTTTTGACAGTTTTTGTTGTCAGGCAAATTACGGTTGTTTGGGTAATTTGGGAATTTGAAAAGGAAGTAGTAGAGGGTAAGCTATCACCTAAATTATTACAACCGCTAGATCCTGTATGGCATCACGTTGCAGCCCATCTTTCTGAGAGAGTTGCTCGCATACCATTTGCCATACTGTTAATTGGTTTGTTTTTTGTGCTGTATCCTCAGGCATTTTGGTTGCCGAGTTTAGGTCAACTGTTTCTATTTACGTTAGCGGTAATACTAGCGTTTATCCTACGATTTGTAATTCAGTACACCTTTGCAGTGTTAGCCTTTTGGACAGAACGGGCTAGTGCTTTAGAAAATTTCTGGTTTTTGTTCTTTTTATTTTTATCTGGGATGATTGCCCCTTTAAATGTATTTCCCGAAGATATCCGCAATATTGTTTTATTTACACCTTTTCCCTATTTAATTGATTTCCCCGCAAGTCTTTTGGTGGGGCTACCTGTAGATGTAGTGCAGGGGTTTTTATGTATGATCGGTTGGATAATGGTATTTTTGGGCGCAAATCGTCTGTTGTGGCGGGCAGGATTAAAGCGGTATTCTGGAATGGGTGCGTAATATTTTTTGCTTCACGCAGAGGCGCGGAGAGATTAAGAATTTTACAGTAAGGGCGTTGCTGAATTTAGGGATGAAAGAATGAACCGCATTCTCTAGCCTGTATTGACGGACTGATAAAGCTTTCAGAGATTGGCTGTCCGGAAAGTGACAGAAGAGGGGTGTCTAGGATTTTTATTGCCTCTTTTGACTCTTTCATGGTTCTTCCTCTCTCTGCCTCACTCAATTATCTTACTAAAAAAAAGCCTGAAACGATTAACTGATAATCATTTCAGGCTTGATATTCTCCAAATTCATATTTATTAAATTAGCTTTAATATCTGTGGAATGTGGGTTGTCACCCGTTAAGCAAAAAAATCTCAGAAAAAGCTCTGTAAAGCTTAAACAACAGGTAAGTCTACTACAGGTTTACAATAATGATTATCATTTTAATTAAATTCTATGTTGCCTGCTTCTTCAACTACCGACAAGCCATTGAACCCGTTCCAACGTCCCCGTCGTCTACGCCGGACAACAACGCTACGGCGGATGGTGCGGGAAACTACTCTGAGCGTAGATGACCTCATTTATCCAATGTTTGTGATGGAAGGAGAGGGGCAAAAAGTAGAAATCGCCTCTATGCCAGGGTGTTATCGATACTCTTTAGATTTATTACTCAAAGAAATAGCAGAAGTGTCACAGTTGGGGATTAATGCGATCGCATTGTTCCCCGTAATCCCCGAAAATAAAAAAGACGACACAGGCACTCAAAGTTACAACCCAGACGGGTTAATACAGCAAACCGTCAAAGCCATTAAACAAGCAATCCCAGAAATTGTTGTCATTACCGATGTTGCCCTTGACCCTTTCACCACTCATGGTCACGATGGTTTAGTAGATGAAAAAGGGACTATTCTAAATGACCTGACAGTAGAAGTGTTAGTAAAAATGGCACTATCTCAAGCCGCAGCCGGGACAGATTTTGTTGCACCTTCCGACATGATGGATGGTAGAGTCGGCGCAATTCGTCAAGCTTTAAATGCGGAAGGTTATATTAACGTCGGGATTCTAGCCTACTCTGCAAAATACGCCTCTGCTTACTATGGCCCCTTTCGTGATGCGTTGGATTCTGCTCCGAAATTTGGCGATAAAAAGACTTATCAAATGGACGCAGCTAACGCCAGAGAAGCTTTAAAAGAGATTGAACAAGATATTGCCGAAGGTGCAGATATCGTCATGGTCAAACCTGCTTTAGCTTACTTAGACATAATATGTCAGGTAAAAGAAGCTACAAATTTACCAGTTGCAGCTTACAACGTTAGCGGTGAGTACGCCATGATTAAAGCCGCTGCTCAAATGGGTTGGATTGATGAAAAACAGGTAATTTTGGAAAGCTTAACCAGCATGAAACGCGCAGGCGCAGATTTAATTTTGACTTACTTTGCTAAAGAAGTAGCTTTGATGTTGCTCTAGCTGACGAGATGAGGAAGACAAGGGAGCATTCCCTATCAAGCGTTTTTCTCTATGCCTTAATTACGAATTAGTATGACCACTATCCCTGCAAAAATTGACCTGGCGATTATTGGTGCTGGGCCTCATGCTTTGACCTTGACTACCCATCTATTGCAAAAACGGCAAAGAATTAGGGGGAAATTTTTAGTATAGCTGTCGCCATAGATATTAGGACGCAGCTTGTTTGAGAATAGTATCAATGGCATCTCGCAAATTATCCGAGTCGCGTAAGTGTTTGCGAATTCGGCTTTTCAACCAAGCCCAACACTTCTCTA
>NZ_JADEXZ010000099.1 GCF_015206815.1 Fortiea sp. LEGE XX443 | reverse complement strand
GCTTTGCGAACATACCCATGTTCTGCTCCGCTTCACGGCTTCTCTGCGAGACGCTGCGCGAACGGCACAGGGATTGCTCCCCCTGCTCCCTGCCCCCCGCCCCTCCGCCTCTTCGGTGACACTTCAACAAGCTCAGTGACCGCAGGGGACAGAGTGAAGCAGGGGAAGAATTGTAATTTTTACTCAGCACTTTTAAGAATATCGGAGAGAATATCAAGGGCGGTTTGAATTTGGTTACTATCAATAACTAGGGGTGGACAAAAACGAATTGCTGCTTTGCCGCAACCGAGTAATAACAGACCGCGTAAAAATGCCTCTTGGATGATGCGATCGCGTAGTTTACTATCATAATTACCCGCTTCATCTACTAAATCCACCGCTACCATCAAACCTTTGCCTCTGGGTAAAGACATTTTGGGAAATCTTTCATGCAAATGAGTTAAGCCAGCTTGTAATAGTTCCCCCATTTGGGTAGCGTTAGTCATCAAGCCGCTTTCTAAAAGTCGCAAAGTTGCCAGCCCAGCCGCACAAGCTACAGGATTTCCACCAAATGTGGTAGCGTGGGAACCAGGCGGCCATGTCATTAATTCTGGCCGGGCAAGAATTGCGCCGAGAGGTAAACCACTGGCAATACCTTTAGCAGTGGTAATAATGTCAGGCATAATATTCCAATGTTCAATGGCAAACAAGCGACCTGTACGCCCCATACCTGATTGCACTTCATCCACTACCATTAATATGCCGTAGCGATCGCAGATATCTCGAATTCTTTGCAAAAAGCCATCTTCTGGGACGATGTAGCCACCTTCTCCTTGAATTGGCTCGACGAAAATCGCTGCTACTTCTTGGGGCGGTAGCATAGTGTTAAATAATTGTGTTTCTAAATAATCTAAACTAGCGTGAGTGCCGTAAGGAATGTGAGTTACGCCGGGAACTAACGCCCCAAAGTTAGCCCGTTGCACGGTTTTGGAACCAGTCAAAGACATTGCGCCGTAGGTGCGTCCGTGGAATGCGCCTAAAAAAGCCACGATGAGCGATCGCTTGGTGTAATATCGAGCTAGTTTAATTGCGCCTTCGTTAGATTCTGCCCCAGAGTTGGTGAAAAATACCTTTGCCCCTTCTGGAAAAGGGGCGCGAAAGGCTAATTTTTCCGCCAGTTCTACCATCGGTTCATAATAAAAATCCGTCCCTGACATGTGCAGTAGACACGCCGACTGTTCCTGAACTGCTTTGACAACTTCCGGGTGGGCGTGTCCAGTAGCGGTGACAGCAATACCAGCCGTCATATCTAAAAATACGTTGCCATCGACATCTTCCACCATGCAGCCTTGACCACGCGCTACCACTAAGGGATAGTCACGGGTGTAGGATGGTGAAGTTACGGCGCGATCGCGTTCTACAATTGCTTTAGCGCGAGTTCCTGGTAAAGCAGTCACCAATCGCGGCACACTAGGTAAAGGTTGACTTAGGGAGATACTTAACATTTTTTTAGATTTTTTTTAGATTATTGATGATTAAACTGTCATGTGCGATTTTTGACAGTAACATTTGCTGCTATTTGTATAAATGTTACGCATTGACAGAAAAACGGTAATATGAGTTATTTAGTTTTGATATAGATGAAAATTTTTCATGAATTCTCCGAATGAATGAACATAAGAGTTTCATGGCTATGCTATTACTGAGTGTCTATATTGGCTGAGTATGGAAAATACTGGCTTTTACGATGTTAATTACACCCATAGAAGATTGATTGGGTATACAGGTTTAAATTTGAACAAGCTATAATGCCACTATTGTAATCACGGCTGCTACATTGTCAAATTAATATCCTCCAGATATTAAGCAAGTGTAACTATTTTTATTAATAGAGTTTTTTCCCACTCATGAGTAACCTATTCAGTCAAAAAATCTGCATCACTGTAGGTATTGCTGCCTTATTAACTACTACTGTCGCTCATAGCTATTTCTCTACTCATTCAATAAACCAACAACTAGTACAACCAGAAAATATTCAAGACAATTCTGCCCTATCTCAATCGCAAATTTCTTTAGCTTCAATGCAAACAGCTAGTGTAACTACGCCTATTGTATCGCAAATATCTGATAAATATGCAGCTTCAGTATCTGTAGGCTATCCAGTTATTGATGAATGGAAAAACTATAAATTTAGTATTAATGGTAATCAGATTTTATCTACAGCTAAATTACCAACGAGCAAAGTTAATTTCAATCAAACAGATTTATTAACTACCTTGGTTAATACCCGCAAATATTTCCAAGACCACGCTACACAAGACCTAGATATTCTGCGTAAAGGTTTATTAGGAACTCAAGGAGTCAGTGTAGAAGATATTCTCAAAACTTTAGACTTTATGATTGTTGTCTTAGAAGAAGACATTGCCAATAATCGTTCAACTCGTCTTCAAGATCCTAATTTTATCAATAAAAATTTTCGCGTTATTAAATGGAATGCTTTTAATAAGCAAAACACCAGTCAAAAGCAGTTACGCATTACTAAATACGCAGTTTTCACTCATCCAGGTTCTCGTACCAAAACAAGTAAATTTAATACGCCAATTTATAGTTTAAAAGATAACTCAGCCACAGATAAATTCTATACTAGATATACTAAACAGGATGTCTTATCCGGTATTTATGAACCCGGCGGTAAAGAATTTGGCAAAGTCCAACCCTTAGCTTATCTTACCCGTGATGGCTTAGAAGAAGCCCTCTTGCAAGGTACTATCTTGATTAACTTCAGCGATGGCTCTAGAACATTTTTTAATGTAGATAGAAATAATGGCATATCTTATGTTCGGGGTTTAAAAGGAACAGCCCAGAAACGTTATTGGTATTTTAAAAAGGTAGATGCCATTAAAGGTTATGGTTACAAAATAGATGCCAAAATTTCTGTTAAACCAGGAGTAACTTTTGCTGGAGATATTTTGAATATTGGTTTAGGTAAAGTAGTAGTAATTGAGCATATTAAAGGTGGACGTAAAAATCTGCAAATGGGAGTAATTGCAGATACAGGTGGAGCATTTTTACCTAATCTTTACCAACTCGATTTTCTAGCAGGGATTTTTAAAAATCGGCAAGAATTTGGGCAGCATATCAGGCAATTGCCTGAATATGCTACAGCGTATTTCTTAGTCAAAAAATAAACTGCTACATTTTATTTTTTTGTTATTTTTTGGAACTAGCTAAACGCAAACGCTTTTTCCGTTTTATGAAAGTACTCAAGCTCATTGCTGCACCGATACCAAGAATGGTAGACGGTTCTGGAACTGTGGTGACTACAAAATCAAGGTTGTAGCGCTCTATGCCGACTACAGTTTCCTGAACCCAGAAGGTGTAAGTACCTTGGCTCAGTTTACCGGAAGGAAAGCCAACAAAGGTACTTCCCTGAATTGGTGTTGCTACACCCAAATTGTCTAAAATATTCTCACCTACTTGTGTTCCAGGATTTGCACCAATTAAAGCTGCACCAAGTAATGGAGGTGTGTTTGCACTAACAGTACCAGCTTCAATCTGGGAACCTGCTTGCACGGCAAAAAATCCTTGATTGGAGACTACGTTATCTAGTCCAATATACTCAATCAGAGTAATCTGGCTGAGTTCACGACCAGGGAGAATAGTGAAGGAGAAAAAATCTCGGTCAAGATTTGGGTTGCCGGTGGTTGAGCCAATGATTTGGTTGGAGCCAAGTGACAGGCTCAGTGGTGTTGGATTCAAGCTATTATTCGACAAGTCGCCATTAAGTTCTTCGTTATAGATGATGTTTTGTGCATACGCATGAGGCGCAAAAATCGAGAGGGTTAACAATCCTACTAATAAACTTTTCATTCATCTACCTCTGTTGTAGTGGAAATTAGGTTACTGAGCTATAGCTTTTTCCGTCTTAATTTAGGAAAAATGTAAGTGAATATCCTACAATTTCGGTATGATTATAGAGTTAATTTTTAAAGAAAAATTTAAAGACTCAGTAAGAAATTAAACCATTAATTAAAAATCTGCTTGATTAATCAAGTAATGATGACAACTATTTTTCTTAGATGGCTGGATATATAACTACTATCTGATTTTTTTTAAAACTCGTTAAACTTTAATCTTCTAGCATCCGCTTGTCTTTTGCTCGTATACACAAATCGGCGAAAATAACAAGAAAAAATGAGCTTTATTAGCTAATAGTTCACATAAAAGCTAATTTATGCCAAAATCTCGCTATGGATACTTGATAAATGACTCCTTAAGTACAATCATAGAACTTCAGGGGTATCAATGTAAAAGTGATTATGAAAAATAGTCAAAATTTAAATCATGACTCAACCCAACTGATAGAACCCAAGCTAGAACTGACAAATATTAAATTGGGTTCAAGAAGAAGCTCAAACACTATTATTTATCTGCTGACGCAGCATCCTTTGTTGTTGTTAAGTGGATTTTTTATGATGATTCTTGGCACATCTGCCTTGGCATTTTACAGTCTCAGTCATGTTGGTGGTGCAAAACAGTCCGAATCAGAGTCAATACCAGTGGTGGTAGAGGAACCAATTACAACAACGTCTGAGAATAGCAATCCTACACCTTTATGGATGGTAATGGCGATCGCTCTTAGTTGTGGTAGTGGTTGCTACGTAATTTTCCGGTTGTTTAACCGTTCAACCCAGCCTCACAAAGTCCCAAAACCTGTTCGTAGCAATCAAAAAGCTTTAAAGTCAGTTCCTAAACCAAAATGGGAACCACAAACCTCTCAGAATTTGCCGGTGTTTGTACCTTTGCAAGCACTTCAGCCAATTGCGTCAATGGCCATGAAAAGCAAATCTTTGGTCGAAGTTCTACCGCCACCACATCAATATCGCCTAGATAAAGGCAAAGAATCACTAGCAGACTTGATGGATATTCGCAAAGATAATTCTTTGTCAACGCTTTTACAAAAGTAGTAATTTTTCTGTAAAACAAAAACCTTTGAAATAAAGACTTTGACTGTTTGAGACTTAACAAGCTTTGAAGAGCTTGATTAATGCTAATAAAAAAAAGTAGGGGGAAGAATTTCCCTCTACTATTAATCGTCTGCTAGAAACTTATTACACAGATTTAGGTTTTTGACCTTTAGAACAGCGGTCAACCCATTCTTGATATTTTTGTTTGTGTGATTCATCTTCACATAAAATAGAGATTCGCACTCGCTGACATCCGTGTTTTTTTTCGAGAGCGATCGCATTTAAGAGTAAACTAGCTATTTTAGGAGAGCTAAATTCTCCATTCACCGTTAAATTACTAGCAAAATTGCTAAATGATCCATTTTCAACCTCGGTTAATGCAATCTCAGAAATTTCTTCTGATGCTAAATCAATCGCTGCAAGTTGCTTATGTTCTGGACTAACTTGTTCCACAATTAATTTCTCACGCCGCACAGGTACTTGCATCATCCGGGTTTCGATTTCTTTACGAACAATTACTTCGCCGATTTTTTGTATGTGGCTATCAACTACTAAATGTTCTTCTAGTAAGCGAATAATAGTTTCTTCAGGAATTTTTTCTAAATTATCTGCTTCCATAGCACTATTTACTAGCTCCGTAGAATTATCAGATAGTCTTTGATACCCAATTATTTGATTATTTACATTTTCAGGCATATGTTCAATTGCTGATGTATTTATGTTTAAAAAAATAGATTTATTTAGAGTGTCTATTCTTTGAATTTTTTGACTCCACAACAGAACAAGCCGTTCTCTAATTACTGGTTGTTCGTTTTTTTGTATTTGATTTACCTGTTGAGATATTACTAAATTTAGTCTTTGGTTACTATCTAAAATTAAATCTCTTACCTTGCCAACTAGTTGCCCTTGATTATCTATGACATCAAAATTAGCCACCTTTTTTTTTAAGGTTACTAACAAGGTGTGAATGCTAGGTTTCTGATTATTTTTTTCAATATTATCTATCATAATGTGGCTAGTTATAAGCATAATTTGTAAATTAGAAGTACAGGTAAAGCTACTCAAAAGTGCTACCTGTACTTTGTTTAATTAATGATTAGTAAATAACTAATCACTAATCACTTTGTTAATTAGCGTTCTTCAATTGGCAAGCCAGGAGCATTTACATCTAACTCTTCTCGACGGATAGTTTCTTGAGCTTCAACCGTATCTTGTTCTACAACCTTTTTAACTCTGACTTCTTCCCGGACAAATGCTTCTTTGCGAATGTCAGCAGTTTCTTCGTGGATTTCTACACGCGCAACTTCACCCTCACGGAAATTAGCTTCACCAGGAGAAACGACTCTACCAGCATCTTCTGGGGTTACACGTTCAATCACGACATGTTCTCTTTCCACTGGCACTGCAACTCGTGCAGTTTCAGTTTCTATATGCTTCCCAACTGCTACTTCACCAGTTTTTTGTCGTCTTTTGTTAGCAATTAGCCGTTCTTCATACAGTCTCAAGGTTTGATGATCTCGCTCATTTAACCCAAATAAAGAAGGCTCTTGTTCGTAGTTATAGGTGTCGTGGGTGAAGGTTGGTGTTGCTGTATGACCTGTACCCAACGGTGTAGATGCTTCTAAAGGTGTGGGTGTGTCTAGACGTGTCGATGTATCTAAAGGTGCGGTCTGGTATTTGGGATTGCGATAAACACCACGTACTCGTTCTTCATAATCGTAATCGAGTTGGCGCTCATCAAATTCTGGTAAGTCTTCTGCTTGTTCTCTGGTCATACCAGTTGCATAGACGCGATCGCGTCCGTAATCAATGCGGCTTCGACCTACTGGCAATAATACCTTTTTACCAAAAATCCAGAAACCTAAGTCAACAACTAAATAGCGGAAATGGCCTTCATCGTCTACCAAAACATCATGAACAGTGCCAATTTTTTCATCTGTTCCTTCTGTATATACGCCTAATCCTTTAATATCTTTATCTTCAAAGGTATCACGATAGTTAGGATCAAATTCATTTAATTTGTAAAGTGCCATTATATTTTACCTCTGGACTTTTATGACATTTCTCAATATTTAATGTAAAAAATTATTCATTAATAAGCATCTTTCGAGCGAATGAATTTAAATAAAGGCGGGTAACAGATAACAACTATTACCCACACTGTTTCCTCTTCCTTTTTACTTAGATAACTTCCGGTCTAATACTACTAGTATCATCTAGATGTAATTCGCCTGTAGTATTAATATCTAACTCTTCTCGACGAATTGTATCTTCTGCTTCTACGGTATCTCGGTCTACTAATTTTTTCACTCTTACTTCTTCACGGACAAACGCTTCTTTACGAATTTCTGGTGTTTCTTCGTATATTTCTATGCGTGCTACTTCACCTTCTTGAAATTTAAGTTCATTGGGATCTACAACTGTTCCTGCTTGCGTGGGTGGAACTCGCTCGATTAAAACACGCTCTTTTTGAATGGGGATTGTAACCCGCGCAGTTTCTGTTGCAATATGCTTACCAACTGCTACTTCTCCGGTTTTGACACGGTGCTTATTAGCAATCAGCCGTTCTTCATAAAGTCTAAGTGTTTGATGATATTGCTCATTCAAATTGTATAAATTAGGTTCTTTCTGGTAATTGTAGGTATTGCGATCATAATTTATATTGCTGCTTGCATGACGAAATACACTGCGTACCTTTTCTTCATAATCCTCATCAACCATGAGATTTTCATGATACTCAGGTAACATTTCCACTTGTTGTTTACTAAGCCCATCGACATATACACGTTGTGTTGGATAATTGATGCGTGAAAGGCCTATTGGCAGTAATATTTTCTTACCAGAAGTATCTAATCTTGTGTCAATAACTAAATATCGAAACCGTCCATCTTGGTCAACTAAAGCATCGGTTACTAAACCAACTTTTAGTCCTCCTTCACTATAGAGATCCAAACCTTTAACATCATCACCGCCAAATGTTTCTCGGTATTGCGGATCAAATTCTTCGAGTTTATAAAGGGGCATAGGTTATAAAATATTGAGGATATCGATTTATGTGTTTATGGTAAAAATTACTGTGATAAATATCCTCTTACTGACGACTGAACTGAATTGAGATATATATAGTGTTTATCTCATACTTTATGATTGAAATGGCGATGAATTAAACTGTATTGATCACCAGTTAGCATAGTTCTTAAGTTAGATAAGGTAGCTCAAAAAATATACTGTAAGCAGGAAGATAATATGAGCGATCGCCTGCCTACAATAAAATTTTTAACCAGATAGAGCAAACTAAGCTGATACGCGGACTGATTGTTTAACAAGCGATCGCACGGCTGCAATAATGGCATCAGCATCAATTTTGGCAGCATGAAGCAATTCTTCTGGGGTTCCGGAAGTTGGCATATCACAGACGGCTAATTTGATTAGTTGAAGCTGCGTCCCTTCGTAGATGGGAGTTTCCCCAGTACCGGCAAAAGCATCCAGCACAGCAGCGCCTAATCCCCCTTCCGGCCAATGGTCTTCAACTACGACTAAGTTACCTTCTGTATCATGTGCAGCTTGATGTAGGGTTTGCACGTCAATGGGTTTGACTGAGTAAGCATCGATGATGCGGACTGTGATCCCTTCGTTTTTGAGGCTTTCGTAGGCTTTCAGTGCTTCATGTAAAGTAATACCTGCACCAATAACAGTGGCTTGGTCTTGGTCAGAACTACGGATAACCTTGCTACTACCGATAGGAAATTCTTCTTCAGCACCGTAAATTACAGGTGTAGCTTCGCGGGTAGTACGTAGGTATACAATACCCTGGCGATCGCTCATTTGCTCTACTAGTTTGGCGGTTTGATTGGCATCACTAGGATACAATACGGTGCTATTCCACACAGCCCTGAAGGCTGCTAAATCTTCTAATCCCATTTGGGAAGCGCCATCTTGACCGATAGATACGCCAGCGTGAGAACCCATAAGTTTAATATTGGCACGAGACACAGCAGCCATCCTGATAAAATCGTAGGCACGTGTCAAAAAGGCCGCAAAGGTAGAAGCGAAGGGTTTGTATTTTCTGACTTGCAAACCTACCGCAGCTGCAACCATTTGTTGTTCGGCAATATACATTTCAAAGTAGCGTTCAGGAAAGGCTTCGGCAAAATCTTCCACATAAGTAGAATTATTTACCTCTGCATCCAGGGCAACTACATCTGGTTGAGCAGTTCCTAAAGCTACTAAAGCATCGCCGTAGGCTCGACGTGTGGCTACTTTTGTGCCTTTTTCATAACTAGGAAGTTGCAGTGATTGAGGATTACTTATTGGAACAGGTTGTGATTGTGCTTCCGGTTGATTGACTTGGATGGTAATCTGACGTTCACCGCCTAACTCTGCGATCGCTTGTTTTTCTTGTTCAGCTTTTAAAGCTTTACCATGCCAACCACCCAAATCTTCCAAAGAAGCCACGCCTTTGCCTTTCTTGGTGCGGGCGATAATTACTATTGGGCGATCGTTAACAACAATGGCAGCACTCAAGGCTTCATCTATTTGGGTCAAATCATGTCCATCAATTTCTATCGCTTGCCAGCCAAAGGCTCTAGCACGATTAGCATAGGCTTGTGTATTCCAGCCTAATTCAGTTTGACCCCGTTGACCCAAGCGGTTAACATCAATGATGGCAATCAAATTATCTAAAGTGTAGTGTGAAGCATGGTCAAAAGCTTCCCAAACCGAGCCTTCGGCTGTTTCACTATCGCCTAGTAACACCCAGACATGATAGGGCAGTTTATCTAGATATTTACCTGCTAAAGCTAACCCCACAGCCATTGGTAATCCTTGTCCTAGAGAGCCAGTTGCCGTATCCACCCAAGGTAATATTGGTGTAGGATGGCCTTCTAAACGGCTACCAAATTGCCGCAGCGATCGCAATTCTTCATCGCTAATCACTCCAGCGGCTTTGTACATCGAATATAACAAGGGTGCAGCGTGGCCTTTAGAGAGAATAAAGCGATCGTTATTCGGATTTTCGGGATGCTCAAAATCGTAACAGAAATATTTGGAGAGTAAAACTGCCATCAAATCCGCAGCAGACATAGACGATGTAGGATGACCAGAACCAGCAATGGTTGTAGCGCGAACACTATCAACACGCAACTGTTGAGCTAGTTCATGCCATTGATACAGTTGCTCTTGTGTAGTCATAGTTGTTTTCCTAAATTAAAATAATTAAAATCAAAAGCTATTGGCGTGTAATTTTGGATTTTTGTAAAAAACTTGTTCTATTAAGATTTGTTTTAATTGATGTCAGCTTTATTCAAATCACCCGAAGCTGATCTGAATGGGATTTATTGACAATTAACTCTACAAATCTGGTATAAGTAGGTCGGTGTTAAAAATTGTCGTTATGACAAGGCAGGAGGCAGAGGGCAGAAGGGAAGAGGTTTTCAAGCTACTTTACTTTCCGTTAAATAGTTCGGTTTATTTGCACCTTTCTACTTAAATGTTATTGTTATTACTCTGATGCAGAAAATTCTTACTGTCTATCTTGGTTTAGTTTAGAAAGTAAAATAAAAAAACGCTTCTTACTAATGGAATAACTAATATTTCTATCTACAAGAAGACACAAAAAAATAATTTTTTATTATCCGATGTTATTCTATTTATTCAACCCAGTTAAATAACTAATGGTATTGCTAGTAAGCTAATAAAAAATATGGTATGGTAAGTTACTCATTTTGGAATTTATTGGCATTTAGCTGCATAATTCAAAAGAAAATTTCGGCGAGTACCCTGTTTTCTTAGAGTTACACTCTGTGAGTTATCTTGGTCTATGTCCAAATTTTGTTTGGGCAATAGTTCAAGAAATTCGATTATTTAATCTCGATTTATCAAGGTAAATAAAGCTCTTAGCTACAATATAGCTATGTCTGAAACTGCTGCTTCTCTAACCACAACCCGCCCCACCTTCATCTTAGTCGATGGACATTCCCTAGCATTCCGTTCATACTTTGCCTTCGCCAAAGGACGAGATGGCGGACTGCGGACTAAAACAGGAATACCTACGAGTGTATGTTTTGGCTTTCTCAAGTCTCTGTTGGAAGTCATGGCGACACAACAGCCGCAAGCAATGGCTGTTGCATTTGATTTGGGTTTACCGACTTTTCGCCATGAAGCTGACGATACCTACAAAGCTGATCGTCCGGGGACACCAGAAGATTTTGTTCCCGACTTGAAAAATTTGCAAGAGTTACTCGACGGCTTGAACCTAAAAATTTTTACAGCGCCTGGTTACGAAGCCGATGATGTTTTAGGAACCTTAGCACAAAAGGCGACGGCTGCTGGGTATAAAGTGAAAATTTTAACAGGCGATCGCGATTTATTTCAACTTATTGACCCAGACAAAGAAATTACTGTTTTAAATTTTAGTCCAGATGCTTTAAAGCGGTCTACCAATAGTATTACAGAGTTTAGTACAGAACAAGTTAAAGAAAAATTAGGCGTATTACCTACACAAATCGTCGATTTTAAAGCTCTTTGTGGTGACAAATCAGATAATATTCCTGGAGTTAAGGGAATTGGCGAAAAAACAGCAGTGCAGCTACTAAGTAGCTATGGTTCTCTAGAGCAAATTTATACTGCTCTAGCTGAAATTAAAGGAGCAGTTCAGAAAAAACTAGCAGAAGGTAGAGAGGATGCAAACAAGTCTCAGTATTTAGCAAAAATAGTGACAGATGTACCTCTAGAAGTTGATTTAGAAAATTGCAAATTAACCGGATTTGATACAAGTATTCTCACTCCTATTTTAGAAAAACTAGAATTCAATACTTTTTTAAAGAAAATCACCGAACTTCAGCAAAAATTTGGTGGTACAGTTCCAGAAACTCCAGCAACAGAAGAAGTATCAGAAACAATCACCACTGATGATGATGATAGTGATTTATCATTTTTTACTGCGGAGGAAACAGCCGCATACCAACAGCAACCAGTTTCAGAAATTCAACCACAGATAATAAATAGCCAAGCCAAACTTACCGAGTTGGTAAATTTATTGCAACAATTTACCAACCCTGCAACACCAGTTGCTTGGGATACAGAAACCAGCGATTTAGAACCGCGAGATGCGGCTTTAGTAGGAATTGGTTGTTGTTGGGGAACGCAACCAGATGAATCAGCCTATATTCCCTTGGCGCATAAGCATGGTGAAAATTTAAATAAAGAGATAGCACTTGCAGCACTACGTCCTATCCTAGAAAGTGCTGATTATCCAAAGACATTTCAGAATGGTAAATTTGACCGCTTAGTTTTTCGCTGTCAAGGAATTAACTTGGCAGGAATTGTGTTCGATCCCATGCTGGCTAGTTATGTTTTGAATCCAGATACTAGCCATAACTTAACTGACTTATCTTTACGTTACTTGGGGTTAACTATTCAAAATTATGTAGATTTGGTTCCCAAAGGTAAAACCATTGCTGATATAGATATAAAGGCTGTAGCAAATTATTGTTGTTTACAAGTCAATGCTACATTGCAATTAGTGCCAAAATTGCGAGAAGAACTGGAGAAATTTCCTGCATTATTTCAACTATTACTAGAAGTAGAACAGCCATTAGAAGCAGTTCTAGCAGAGATGGAATATACAGGTGTCCGCATTGATTCAGCTTATCTGCAAGAACTCTCACAACGGTTAGAAATAGATTTAGCAAAATTAGAAGAGCAAGCAACTCAAATAGCAGGAGAAAAATTTAATTTAGGTTCTCCAAAGCAATTGAGTCAAATATTGTTTGAAAAATTGGAATTAAGCACCAAATATTCCCGAAAGATTCAAACGGGTTATTCTACCGATGCAGCAACTTTAGAAAAGCTGCTAGATGTTGATAGTAGTGGGTTTGTTGAGGCGATAATTGAGTACCGCACTCTATCAAAATTAAAATCTACTTATGTAGATGCACTACCAGCATTAGTACGTCCTGATACTCAACGGGTGCATACAGATTTTAACCAAGCCGCAACATCAACTGGTCGATTATCTTCTTCCAATCCAAATTTGCAAAATATACCAATTAGGACTGCTTTCAGTCGTCAAATTCGCAAGGCATTTTTACCAGAAACAAATTACGTAATGGTAGCTGCTGATTACTCACAAATTGAGTTAAGAATTTTGGCACATTTGAGTCAGGAGCCGTTGTTGGTGCAAGCATATCAACAAAATGAAGATATTCACACAGTGACGGCTCGATTAGTCTTTGAAAAAGAAGATATTTCAGCAGATGAAAGAAGAGTCGCAAAGACGATTAATTTTGGTGTAATTTATGGTATGGGTTCGCTGAAATTTTCGCGCTCAACGGGGATAGATAAAAACGTTGCTAACGAGTTTATCAAAAGATTTAACGAACGGTACGCCAAAGTTTTTGCGTATTTAGAGGGAGTCAAAAAACAAGCGATCGCGCAAGGTTATGTCGAAACTATTCTCGGTCGTCGTCGTTATTTTGATTTTACCAACAACAGTTTACGCAAGTTAAAAAATAGCAATCCCGAAGATATTGACTTGAGTAAATTGAAAAACTTAGGCCCTTACGATGCGGGTTTACTGCGATCGGCTGCCAATGCACCCATTCAAGGTTCTAGCGCTGATATTATCAAAATTGCAATGGTGAGATTGCATGAAGTGTTAAAGCAATATCAGGCGCGTTTGTTATTGCAAGTTCACGACGAATTAGTATTTGAAGTTCCTCCTAAAGAATGGTCAGAATTACAACCACAAATTAAATCAGTGATGGAAGATGCAGTTTCTTTGAGTGTGCCATTGCTGGTAGATGTCCGTGCGGGTGAGAATTGGATGGAGACGAAATAATCGCTCAGTTGCAATAACTTTATATATGCCTACTGTCGAACAATTAAAAACATTATTCATCCTAAGTTTTTGGGCTACCAAAATGTATTTACCAGTATTTTTGGTCAGAATAGATGAACGGACAAAAAATATTGTGATCCTCGCTGGTGAGGAAACCGAGATTATAATTTATCCAAACGGGAAGTGGAGATATATATGAGTAAACCAGATTTTACAACAATGCCCCGTGCTGAATTACGGCAGTATATTCTCGACCACCGAGAAGATGATGAAGCTTTTCAAACTTATTTAGATAGATTCACTACTGAAGACGCTGTAATCTTTCCAGCCCCGCAATCGATAGAGGACTTAGAAAACTTCCCAGAGTTGCATCAACAGAACTTAGAGAGGCTACGAAAGCAAGCTTAACTGACTTAGTGCTGAGTGCTGAGTCCTAAGTACTTTTTACTCACTCAACACTCTACACCAAATCTGAGATTTTGATAATCGTTGCGTAACTGATTAACGAATGCGACAGAATTTGCGATCGCTATCATTCTCTGGATATTGCCAAGAATAAGCAAAATGGCTAACTCCCGCCAGTTGGGGAGCAAATTTGCGTAATGCCTGCATTTGTGATTCTAGAGATGGACGATTGCTGGTTGATTGTCCCCATGCTCCTGCTAGGGCTGGAATAACTTGTGTACCTGGTTTTGCTACATTTAAAACCTGCTGCACTTGGGTTGCAATACAGCTCACATCACTGCAAGTTGCATAGGCCATAGCGTGCCACTCCAAGTTACTAGGAAATCGATCCCAAGGTTGCAAACGGGAATCATACCCTTGTCCAACGGTTTGGTTTCCATCTGGAAAAAACACCACTCCCGATGGAATGCCTAGCTGCTGTGATGGGTAACTCGCTAAAGCCACAAAATCCAAGATGCCTTGCATGGCATGAGCAACCATCAATTGCCATAATTCAACCTGCAAAGTTGGTTGTCTGTTTGCTGCGGGTAAGAGCGCTTTTTGCTGTGGTGGCGGAATGCGCCCTTGCCACATCGGTTCACCTTCTTGGGGATAAAGCTTATCGACTTGATCTATATCTGCAACGGTGATATATCCCTTCTTGAGAAACCGTCGAATCAAATCCAGCCCTTTAGAATTCAAAGCTCGACGAAATAAAGCTTCTTGAATTGCTGGCGTAAATACCCATAAATCCGAGACTTTCGTCGCAATAGAATCAGTCCCAGCTTGCCTGGGATAACGCACATAATCAAATAACAAACCATCCGGGCGACGGCGCAGCACTTGCTGTACCATTTGGAAATAATCGCGTTTGGCTTGCATGTTGTAGGGGTCAATAAATACTTGCGAACCGTTATCTACAACATATAAACTGGTTTGCCCTTTGCCATTACGAGCGATCGCCGCTTCGCGATCGGGACGTTGGGCGTAGGTATAGCCAAAATTAGTCGTAAACATCCAAGCATATACCTTTAAACCGCGTTCCCGACCTTTTTGAATTGCCACAGAGAGTAAATCAACGTTTTCTGCTCCTGGGGTACGCACTACAGAAGGCCAAGCTGTGGGGTTATCTCCTGCGGGTAATAATACCTGCCCATCATAAAATGCTTCTACATAAATTTGATTATAGCCACGGTTGACTATTCGATCCATTATTTGGTCAATTGACCCTGGTTGAATGTCACAAGGATAGAGGCGTAACCAAACAGCTTGAATTTTTGGCCAATTACGACTGCGACACGTTTGTAATTCTTGTGCGTGTTGTCGTAACAACTGCTGGTATTTGTTTTGGGCATCGCGATCGCCTTTTAGTGCCAACAAACGTAACTTTTCTTTTGTTTGCGTTGCTGTGGTTGATAACAGGCAATCTTGTTTTACTTGCGCCTGTGCTGGCTGGGTGACAAAGTTAGGCAATAAAAGACTACTGCTAAAAAGGGCAGTAAACAGGCTTTGCCACAATAATTTTGATTTTAAAAGTTTTGCGGGATGGTTAGACATACCTACAAGGTAGATGTACAAATTCACAGGGATTATTAGGGCGTATCAAATGTTATAGTCCAAAAATCAGGGCTTTGAAGCCTAATTTTTGAAGACTCCTAAACCCTGTTTACTGTTGCTAGATTTTTTAATATAAATTCTTTGAAATTCAGATTTAACTACTACAAATATTCGCCTGAGACTACCAAAGTCAAGAGTCCAAAGTAATAACCTTGGACTCTTAACTTTCAAAAAAACAAATAACAAATGGTTAAGCACCACGCTTTAATGCAGATTCTACCTGCTGGAACTCCTGTTCTAGGCGACTCTTCAGCTTTTCTGGGACTGGACGGTTTGGATAAGAACTGTAGTGTCCTGCTAGGGAGTTGAGGGCTGTACGCATGGTTGTAAAAGAACTTAGACTAGATATAGATCCAGCCCGTTGGTAGCGGGCTGAAAAATCGTTAATTTTTTGACGTGCTTCTGCTTGAAGTGCTGCTCTCTCTGGTGATTTGTCAGATACTTCGAGGGCTTGTCTTAGAGGCTGTTTTAAAAGTCTAAGAGGTGGTAAAAAAACTCTCTCAGTATATGCTGTGAATAGATAATAGACAGCACTGAGAGAGCAACATGAGTAAAGCATACCCTAGCAATCTGACCCGCGCCCAA
>NZ_JADEXZ010000098.1 GCF_015206815.1 Fortiea sp. LEGE XX443 | reverse complement strand
AGGCGATTACGAAGCAGGTGGTTGCAGCCAGCAAGGTGGGGATCATCAATACGCCGAACCAACCGATATAAATCCGGTTTTCGGTGCTGGTGATCCACTCGCAGAAGCGCTCCCATACGTTAGCGCTACTGCGCTGTTGTAAGGTTGTGGTCATTTTTTTATGATTGCTGAATGTGTATTTGATGAATCAGGCGTATGAATTTTTGCCTGCATGAGTAAACTTTACATGTATTTACGTTAAGTATGGTTTTAATTTTCTTATGTTAATATTTATTTAAATAACTTCTACTTATTTAAATGGAGTTAAGTAGTGGTTGTAAGAATACTATGGAGGTGTGTTGGGCGATCGCAGTCCCTAACGATTGGCTTAAAAATCGAAGTAAATATAAGGTAAGCTGCCTTCGGGAGCTAGTAACCATACAACATAGAAGCATAACGGTACGAAGACGAGCTTGATAGGCCAGTTCAATTCCAATTTAAATCTACCGTTCAAAGCGTAGACCAGACCCATGAAAGCAACCAAAATCATCAGCATCCAAGAGAGTTGGTATTGGCTAATAGTTAGGGCTTCCACGTAAACCTTTTGGACAAACTGTGCGTCAGCAGTCTGACCCCAAAGGTGGTTAATTACGTAAGAAGAGTCTTGGAGATTGGGTAAACGAAACCAAATCCAAGAGGTAAAAACCATCAATTGAGTCAAAAGCCAAGCGACAACTATACCTAGAGGATTTTGCCAGAAGTGTGCTAGTTTTTCATGGCGATCGCTCAAAACATCTGTAAGTCGATGAACTACCAAAGCAATTCCATGCCATACACCCCAAACGATAAAACCCCAGGCAGAACCATGCCAAATACCTGCAATCACCATCACAATAAATAAATTCCAGCAGGTGCGAATCAAGCCACGCCGAGAACCACCTAAAGGGAAGTAGATGTAGTTACGCAGCCAATCACCTAAAGTTATATGCCAGCGTCGCCAAAAATCGGCAATACTGCTACTGAAGTAAGGAAAGTCAAAGTTCTCTGGGAGAACTAAACCAAAGAGCATAGCCGTACCACGGGCAATGTCTACATAGCCATTAAAATCTAGATATAGCTGCAAACCGTAGGCAAAAGTCGCCAACCAAAGGTCAGTACTACCTGCTCGTTGCAAGTTACCAAAGCATAAATCAACAAAAATACCTAAATTATCTGCCAAAAGTCCTTTTTTAACTGCTCCTCTGGCAATTAACCACAATGCTTCTGCTGCTCTCTCGGCTGTGGGAAATTGTAGAGTGTTGAACTGATTTGCTAAGTTGTGATAGCGCGTAATTGGGCCGGAAATTAGTTTAGCAAAGAAGAGTTTGTAGGTAGCAAATTTGAGAAAATGGTCAGTAGCAGGAGCGCCCCGATAGACATCTATTAAATAAGCAATACACTCAAATGTAAAAAACGAAATTCCCAAAGGTGCAATCACCTTAAAAGATGCCTCTGGTGAGTTTGTTTGTAGAGGAAGAACCAAGTTTAATATAGAGGCAAAATATTTAAACCCTAGCAGCAATAAAACATTTAATATAATACCTAGCCATAATAATTTCAGCCGGCGACTATTCCAATCTGCATGAGCAAATTGCCATTCTTCATTAGAAATTCGCCAGTCAAGATTATGCTCACCTGGAGAGGTATTCTTGCCAATTTCCCGCCCCAAACGAAAATTAATAAAAGTCAATGCTAATAAAAGGGGTATGTACTGGATGCTCCAAGAAGCATAAAAAGCAAGACTGGCAATTAATAAAGTCCATAATCGCCATTTCTGCTCTGCTAAAGTCCAGTAAATGCCTAATATACTCAGTAAAAATATGCCGTAAGAAATTGATATAAAGTTCATGTTTTAGTCATTTATTATCAGGAAGTAGGCAGAGGGTAGGGGAAAGTTTTTTACTCAGCACTCAGCACTTACTTCGTTGGCCAAGAAATTACTGGGTCGATCGCTAGTTTTTTTGAAACTTCGTAAGCTCCAAAGCGGTTAAGATGGCTAGGGTCAGAAAAATAGTCATTTGTTCTTGGCCAAAGTTGGCTAAAATCCCGATAAATGAAATTGGGATTAGTCGCTAAACGTAGCATATATTGTTGAAATTCTTGCTCATATTTTTTGCGTACTGGATCTAAATATTCAGCAGTGAGAGGCATATTAATAAATACCAGAGGAATTTGCCGAGACTGCGTAAACCGCAAAACTTCTTGGAAAGCAGCATCTTGCTCACCTTCTATGCGGAAAGATTTGTAGTCATTGTCATAATTGCCTGTAACTCTGGGATGTTTTTGATAGTATCTAGCAGGATTAAACCGCACAGATAAAGGTAAGAAACCATCAAAATCAACTGCTTGCAGAGAAATTTCATCTTCTGAACTCTCTGATATAGATTCATTTGAGGGTGTATCTTTAGGAGTGCGATCGCTAATTAACGGTAAACTACCCAGTTGTTTATGTAGTAAAGATTTAAGTTGTTTACGATTTTCATAACTACTTGAAAAAACAGCTAAAATCTGATTTAAACCATTATTTATTGCTTGATAGCTAGTAATATCATCCGGTTTTTTATCTGTTTTTTGCTTCTCCTGTGGTTTGTCCGTATTTTTAGCAGATTCTCCATTAACAGCAGTATTTTGGGCTTTTTCCAAAATCTTTTTATAACCTGGAGAAGCAGCGATCGCATTAAAGGTTATGTCTTCACGTCCACTGTTGAAAGCACGGGAACCATCAGCCCAAAGAATTACTTTTGGCAGTTCCGATGGCTCAAATACTTGGCGAATAATAAAATTTACAACTTGTGCTGTAGCACCATTTACACCAAAGTTGAACACCTCAATATTGGGATATCCCTGTTTTGCTAAAGCTTTCGATAATGCTGCCGGATCGACTCCACGCAAAGCCCGCGAAGAACCAATAATTAATATATCTGGCGGATGCCTCTTAATATGTAATTGTTGTTTATACAAAGCTAGTTGTTCATCTAACTGCCGAGCATTGAAACTAGGCATTTGCGATCGCGCTGCTAATAAAATTGCCGCAGATGTGGCTTTTTCTTTTAATGGTGCGGCTGTTAAAGTTTTGGGTTCAGTATCATCATTTAGAGTAAATCCAGAAGCGTTGAAGACAGAGTTTTTCGGCTGTGGTAATTTTTGCCCAGAGGAACCAGTCAGCGATGCCAATTTTTCACTTTGCTTCACTTCTGATGTCACAGGCGGCTTTTGCTCAGAGACACTAGCTACCTGGGGCGCATTAGGTAAAGTCCGAGACACAATTTGACCGAGAATCCAATCAGTTTGAAGTGTGAGCAATAATCCGAGTGTTCCCCAAACTAAAGCAACTCTTAGTCCTCCTTGTAGATCAGGATCTACTGCTGACTGATCGACTTCGGTAAATATCTGTGTTCCCAGCAGGCACTTTTTTACTGTAGCGCTAGTTGTGACAATCCAATCCCGCGCTACTTCTGTAACAAAATTTTGTACTTCTTCTGAGGTTAACTCAACTCGGAAGATGGGTTCTTGAGTATCTTTAACTATCAGTTCACCCACATATTCAGAAGTAGCTGCAAACTCTGGAGTAGCTTCGGGAACTAAACGTTGGCGTTGGACAAAATCCACGCCATGATGCCAAACAGGTTCTTTATTACCAGCACGACGGCCGTAAACCCTGACTCCTGCTACCCCAGGCAATTTTAACTGACGCACAAACTGGGTAACTTTATTTGCTACTTGTTTACGGACTGGGCAAATGGGTGCATCACACATAATGTGCAGTAAGTCACCTTTGCGTAGCAAAATGACGCGAATCCCGCCTGTCTTCAAGCGCCATTCTAAGTCAGTATTAAGTAAGCGTTCTAGTAAAAAATGAGTGGCTGGTTCATCGCCATTTGTGGCTAACTCTAATGCTGAGGTTGCTAAGGCTGGGTGTTGCGCCGCAGGTAAAGATATCCAATCAATCCAAGCTGGTTGCTTTTGTCCAGTTTTTTGTCCGTAAATAGTAGCACCAAGAATTCCTTGGGGTGCGATCGCTTCTAATTGCGATAGGATTATTTCTAGACATTGTGTTTTGTCTGGTGCGGCTGCATCTTCTAAGGGATCAAAGGCCGGTGTGCAGAAAATATGTAGAGTTGATTCTTTGAGCGATGCTTGGACAGTTACCTGAGATGCTAACAATACCTCCGTTAACAGCCGCGCGATCGCTTGTATATCCCCCCAACGCGCCCATTCTTTGAGCATCACTTCTGGAGGGGTTAAATCTACCCGCAGCACCCAATCATCGCTAGTTTCCCCACTTACTTGGGAAGTAATCACGGCATCTTGATAGCCCGTCAGCTTTAAGAATCTGAGTTTCTGAGCTATTGGTTCCGCCAATAATGAGGGATCAGGACTATAGGCAGACTGACAAAAGATCCATAGGCGATTTGTTGGGATTTGATTTTTGTCTTTGGGTTGGTGTGGCTTGATTTTAACTTGGACTCCCACACCCAAAGAACTCAGAGTTTCACTGAGATAATGCGCGATCGCATTGGGATCTCCCCGGCGGGCTAAACTCTCATTTGAGATAATTAGCGCCCCACCTACCGACTGCTTTGATGCTCCTGATTCCTTTAATGCTTGCTCTACCTGTTCTAAGTGCTTATCTAATTGATTTAGATGCACCCGATGACACCATTGAGGTCGATTGTCTCCCTTTTTTCGCCCGTAAACCAATACTTGGTATATTGAGGGTTGTTCGTTACTTGTTAAGATATCTAAATTTGTTTGGTGTAGTGCGTGAAGCAAATCAGAGAGAGTGCGCCAGCGTAGAGGACACTCGGTTGCTTCACAAAGAATGTGTAGGTCATTTCCCCGCAATCGGACTTTCACCCCTAAAGTGTTGATCCCTGTTGCTTGGCTTACCCACTGCACTAACGTTTGCTGGCTATCTGGTAATACTGTTTTCATGGGCAGTTAACTTTACAGGAAGCGAGTATTCGGGGGTATTGCCTGCACTTGTAAACTAGAACCATAGGTTTATCATATTTTGCTGTTTTTTTTTAACACTTTTGTTACCTTCTAAGCTTGCAAAATAGGCCAAGATAGTCTTATATCGTTGCAAGTTTTACAGAAGTTGAGTTTTGCGTTTCATTCTACCCGTTTGCCAACAACCAAAAATTAGCAATGCCTCCTATCACTCCCCAATCTTCACCCAACCCTGGATTAAATCTGGTTTTGTTTAGCATTCCCCAATCTCTCCTTTTAGAATTAGGTACAGCGTCTATATTACTGCTGCTCACCAGCCAAAAGCTCACAGTCAAAGCCCTAGAATCTCTAGGACAAACTAGTGAAGAATTGTTTCGGGGCGATCGCTTGCCTATTCTTCCTTTTCCCAATCACGATGAATTAATCAATAAAAGCTAAAACTTATACTTTAAAAAATAACCGCTCATAGAAAACAATGAGCGTAAATCACAAAGTTCAAAAATGTAAACAGTAATTGGCTTTACAAGAGAAGCAAATATGAGTTCGCTTTTATACTCTGTGTCAGACGCTGCGAATTACTACCCTGCGTCAGAATTATTTTTACGTCGTCGTCTCCAAATAGTTGAAGAATTATGGGAGAACGTACTGCGGCAAGAATGTGGGCAGAAGATGGTAGATTTATTGCGGCAATTGCGGGATTTGTGTTCACCGGAAGGACAAGCCACAAACGATCAAGCCGCCTCAGCCGTCAAATTGATTGAACAACTGAATATTAATGAAGCAATTCGGGCTGCTCGTGCTTTTGCGCTCTATTTTCAGCTCATCAACATTATAGAGCAGGAATATGAACAAAAGCAGCAATTAACCCGTTACTCAGAAGTAGAAACAGAATCAACAAGTACAGACACCATTTCTGATAGTAGCTACTCTTCCAACGATAAAGAAGATGATGTCTTTGTCAACAAAGGTATAGGGACAGACTTATTAGGCAAAAGTTGGGTTGGCAAAATGCACAACAAACAAAAAGGCACTTTTGCCACTTTGTTTCCTTATTTATATGAACTGAACGTTCCACCCCAACAAATTCAACGTTTAATTTCGCAACTGGATGTGCGCTTAGTGTTTACAGCACACCCCACAGAAATTGTTCGTCACACCATCCGCGATAAACAACGGCAAGTGGTTAATCTCCTGCAACAAATAGATGCAGTAGAAAATCGTGCTGGTGGATATCCTTGGGAATCAGCAGAGTTGCGAGAAAAGTTACTCGAAGAAATTCGTCTTTGGTGGCGCACAGATGAACTCCACCAGTTCAAACCCACAGTCTTGGATGAAGTAGATTATGCCTTGCACTACTTCCAAGAAGTATTATTTGATGGCATTCCCCAACTGCATAAACGCTTTAAGTATGCTTTGGGTAGCACCTTTGCATGGCTGGAACCACCGCGCAAAAACTTTTGTTCTTTTGGTTCTTGGGTAGGTTCCGATAGAGATGGGAACCCATCTGTTACACCAGAGACTACCTGGAAGACGGCTTGTTATCAGCGCAAAATGGTGTTGGAAAGATATATCCAATCAGTGAAGACATTGATTGAGTTATTAAGCATCTCCATGCACTGGAGTGATGTTTTACCAGACTTGCTGGAATCATTGGAATTAGACCAATCGCAGTTAAGTGAAATATACGATGCGTTGGCTTTGCGTTATCGCCAAGAACCCTATCGCCTAAAGTTGGCTTATGTACTGAAGCGGCTAGAAAATACACGCGATCGCAATTTAGCATTATATAAGCGCGAAACTCCCAATAACGAAGATGCACCAATGTATCGTTCGGGAGCCGAGTTTTTGGCAGAACTGCGGTTAATTCAGCATAATTTGAGCGAAACTGGTCTGAGTTGTCGAGAATTAGATAATCTGATTTGTCAAGTCGAAATTTTTGACTTTCACTTGACACAGTTAGATATCCGCCAAGAATCAACCCGCCACTCGGATGCGCTGAATGAGATTTTAGAATATCTGCAAGTACTGCCCCAAGCATACAACGACTTGAGCGAAGAACAGCGAGTTGCTTGGTTAACCTCAGAATTGCAAACTCGCCGTCCGTTGATTCCATCGGAACTACCATTTTCTGAGAAAACCAATGATGTAATTGAAACCTTTAGAATTTTGCGATCGCTGCAACAAGAATTTGGTGTCAACATCTGCCAAACTTATATTATTAGTATGTGTCGTCAAGTCAGCGACGTACTCGAAGTTTTACTGTTAGCCAAAGAAGCCAGATTATTTGACCCTGCCATTGCCGTCGGCACAATTCAAGTTGTACCGCTATTTGAAACTGTCGAAGATTTGCAACGTTCCCGCAGCGTCATGCGTCAGCTGTTTGAACTACCGTTATATCGGGCTTTATTAGCTGGTGGCTACGAAAATATTCAGCAAAGACTTTCTCCGGCTGAAGCAACCCAACCCTCAGCACTTAGCACTCAGCACGCTGCTCAACTCCCGCTTCCGCTAACAGCACTCAGCACTGACTTACAAGAAGTGATGCTGGGATATTCCGACAGTAACAAAGACTCAGGCTTTTTAAGCAGCAACTGGGAAATTCATAAAGCCCAAAAATCATTGCAGAAAATTGCCGAAGAATATGGTGTGAATTTGCGGATTTTCCACGGACGCGGCGGTTCTGTGGGACGTGGTGGCGGCCCAGCTTATGAGGCGATTTTGGCGCAACCAGGACACAGTATTAACGGGCGAATTAAAATTACCGAACAAGGGGAAGTATTAGCTTCTAAATATTCCTTGGTGGACTTGGCTTTATACAACTTAGAAACCGTCACCACAGCCGTAATTCAAGCAAGTCTGCTGCGAACAGGGTTTGATGATATCGAACCTTGGAACGAAATTATGGAAGAACTAGCAGCGCGATCGCGGCAACATTATCGTGCTTTAATCTACGAACAGCCTGATTTCATCGACTTTTTCCACCAAGTCACACCCATTGAAGAAATTAGCCAGCTACAAATTAGTTCCCGTCCAGCACGTCGTCCTTCTGGTAAAAAAGATTTAAGCAGTTTACGTGCTATTCCTTGGGTGTTTAGTTGGACACAAACTAGAGTTTTGCTACCTTCTTGGTACGGTGTCGGGACAGCCTTGCAAGAATTCTTGAATGAAGAACCAGAAGAACATCTGAAATTACTGCGCTACTTCTATATGAAGTGGCCATTCTTCAAGATGGTAATTTCCAAAGCCGAAATGACCTTGGCGAAAGTAGATATGCAAATGGCACAACATTACGTGCAAGAATTGTCGAATCCAGAAGATAAAGAAAGATTTGAGCAGGTTTTTGAGCAAATTGCCAGCGAATACTATCTCACTAGAAATTTTGTCCTAAAAATTACTGGTCATAATCGGCTGTTAGACGGTGATCCTGTGTTGCAGCGTTCAGTACAATTACGTAACGGCACAATTGTACCTCTAGGTTTCATCCAAGTTTCTCTACTCAAGCGCCTACGCCAAACACGAAATACTAACGCTACCTCTGGCGTGATTCACTCTCGTTACAGCAAAGGCGAGTTATTGCGCGGCGCACTATTAACTATTAATGGTATTGCTGCGGGGATGAGAAATACAGGCTGATCCGCTACGCCGAGTCCTTTGTCATTAGTCCTTAGTCCTTGGTATGGTTCTAATGACCATTGACTATTGACAAATGACCAAAAATAAAATTTTAATTTGTACCTTTTTAGCCCTAGCTTCAGGATTTTTTGGTAGTTACATCAACGGACAAATTACGCTGATGCTGCATAGCCAAAAATGCCAAAACCAGCCTTGGGGCTTCAAAGAGATTTGTAATACTTGGGTAGCACCAGGAGCAATGTGGCAAGGTAGCACCAGAGGGCTTTGGACTGGTACAGTCTTAGGCGCATTCGTAGGCGGTTTAATTACACGCCAACAGCGTTAAATTCCACTTGACAAATAACCAAAAAGGATGAACTAGAGAAATGCTGAATACAAACCCCATCACTTGAAAGGTGGGGTAATTTCAGACTTCAGACTTCTCACTTCACACTTTATTTGCGCGATCGCAAATTACTCAAGTTTTTCCACGAGTTAGAACTGGTATCAAAACAACGCCAAGAACAGTCTTTGCTTTCCTTGTAACAAAACAAAGTGCGATCGCCACTATTCAGCTTATCTGTTAAATAATATACTAGTCCCCGGAAAGGATAAGTTTTACGACTTAACCGTTTAGCTACAGCTTGATTTGGACATTCCACAATAAACACTGGTTTTCCATTCAAGTAAGCCAATGAGAATATGCACATACGCAAAATAGCTCTCAGCCAACTTTCGGTATTATCGAAGTAATCGTCGATAATTCTGTTAGTCAGTGCTTTTTCGAGGATGCGATCGTTGTTTTGAGAAATGTGAGCCTCAGACATAGCATCACCTATTGCTATACCGTTGGTTCGAGATTAATCCAAAATCTTCAAAAATGCCAAGTGTCCATGCACACACAATTACTCACCCTTCATCTTTAAGCAGTGCCTTTTTGCGTTTAATCAAAATACCGACTTTTACTTGAGGTGTCAGTCAGACTGGTAAAATCTACCCAGAGCCTAGAAAACAAATTGCCATGACTGCCGAAACTAACCAAGTAAATTCCCCAACCACAGGTGCAGATGCGATTGACGAAGCGATCGCCAAAGGTATAGATTTTGATGGGACTGCGATTCCCACCGCTAAGTTAGAGCTATATAACCAAGTCATGGCGCTAGAAGCAAATAGACAGCGTAGTGGCGTGTCAAATACAATGCGATCGCGGATTGTCAGAATCGGTGCCAAGCACATTCCTCAACCAGAACTCGATAAAATGCTCACAGAAGCTGGTTTTGCACCTCTCAAAGAAAAAGAAATTGCCTTTTTCTACAGTGGTAAATAATTAGTTTACTTGAGTGGGTTAACAACTGCGTAACCCACCCTAATCAAAAACTTATTGTTCCAAAGTTCGTACAGTCAACACCTGTGGCGGTGTAGAATCTGGCGGATAAATCACATCTACCTGTAAATTACGTTGGCTTGCAGGTGGTAGAACAAACTCCACTAACGGTTCCAAAACCTGACCAGTTCTGTGCCATAAATGCACGTACCGCGTCTTCTTTTGTCCTTGGTCATCAACATAACGTAGCCGCACTGTACCACGGAAAAACGGAAAATCAAGAGATGGTTTACGGAAACGAACACCACCTTTAGATAACTTGTCTTCTTTTAAAGGTGTTTCTAGAGTAACTGTAACTTTCTGAGTTTGCTTTGTATAATTCTTTAACGGCAAATAGAGATTATATTCCACTCCATAATTACCGTGCGCTTCGTAGGCGGTATCTGGGTAGCGCACCAACATTTTAGCCGTTTGGATTTGTTCAGTACCCAATCGACCGCCCCGCAGAGTATCTAAAGCAAAAGAAATACCTTGGCCAGGCGCAGGAATAGTCAAATCCGTGGCTTTGATATGATCTACCAACTTAGCTTGCCATTGAGAACCTTGAGAAACACCAGCCACGCGCCCATAAATTAGTGAACCACTGGTTGCATCTGGCGGAGTTGGGATTTTATCTCTTGGCCCAGCAAAACTGCCATTATTTAACAAAGCTTGCCATTCTGTAAGGGTAGGCGCGCGATCGGAACCATCCGTATTTTTCTTCGCAAACATCGCCATACTCGCCGCATAAATTTTGCCATTACTCCGCAAGCGCAAAAAACTAGAACGACCATTCACAGGCCTTTCTAAATTGCGTACCGGAATCGGATGATTCAGCAACATCCGCCTTCCGCCAGGGGGAATCACCAATTTTCCAGGAAAATCAGCTTGACGAACACCCCGCAGGACATCACTAACAGCCCTAGCCCCAGGCCCAGAATAAACCTTACCATCATTATTTTCTCGGTAAGGCGCTAAGGTAACAAACGGTGCATCTTGCATCAAATAACTTGCCCCTTGCAACACATCTATCGTCACAGTTTTTTTACTAGGGTTATGCAGAATTACACCGATGTATAACGTTTGCAAATCTTTGGGAGTATGAGTGTAATGATGGGCGAATAAATCAAAGCGCCCCTGAAAAGGAAAATTGAGGTGTGCGGCTGGAACTTTTTTACCGTTAGCAGGAAAGGTAGAAAGTAAAATACCCTCATTTTTAATCCATTCTGGGCTATTGCTGTTAAAAACAGGGATTGTATCTAACTTACCAGATAAAGCCCGAACTTTCCCTGGTTGCACAATTTCTTGGGGTGCTGGTTTAGGTGAAGTTTGGGCGACAACTGATGAACTGTTCTTCAAAGTTGTGCATCCTGCTGTTTGAGTAATAGCGAGTCCAAATAGAAGTATAAATACAGACGATGCTAGTTTATTTGTCATAACTGTGGTGTTGAAGATAATCCCTGCTAACTACAAGTTATTTAGCTGATATTTCTGAAGTTTTTATAAGATAGCTAATTTATTTATAGTCGTTTACAATAGTGCTTTAATTTTTTTTAAATGTCTATAACTTATAACACTTCAATCATCTAAAGTCATAAGTTATATTAAAGCCAGTTTCGTATTCTGATTCAAAAATTGCTTAAATGGAAATACTCATTGAATCAACTAAAGAATTTGAACAAGATTTAGATAAATTTAACAATAGAGAAAAATTCAAAGTTATTAAAAAATTAAATCGTTACGTTGAGCTAATTTACAAAAACAAAAATTTATTAGAAAATCATATCTTTAAGTTAAAAGATATCAAATTTAATGCTGAATATGATTCTTCTCTTTATGCTTTGATTATTGATAAAAATTTAAGAATAATTCTAACTATTGATGACGACCCAATTTTTGATGCAACAGTGGTAACTTTGTTTAGAGTTGTCAGTACTGAAGATGCTGCAAAAGCATATAGTTTGGTAGCTGAGTCTCTCTACCAAGATTTTAGTGTGAAAAATCAAGAAATAGAGGTTCGCTCTAGCTGATGCCACAGATTAAACCACTTCTAGATGAGCATGGCATTATTTATGAGGCTATGAAAATTTTACCTGATAACCTGAAAATTGATTTTCTAGAAGCCTTGGCAGAATTAGAAGATAATGAATGCCATAGAACCAGAACTTTTCCGAAAACTAGGCTGCGTAAAGTTAAAGGTATTAAACAAGCAATATACCGTGCTGATATCGATAAGTTATCTGGATGGCGTATTCATCTTCAATATATTGAAGGCAAAATTCATTTAAATGATATTATCGAAGGCCAACGCCATGATGATGTGATTGAAGTGATTAAATCTAAAAAACATAGATATGAGTAGATACAAGATTGTCAACAGGAAAGGCAGATGGCAGAAGGGAAGAGTTTGCCTACGGTAAACGGAGGAGGAGGATGAAGGATCTGGATTAACATAAACTCCGCAGAAAACACAAGATCCAACCTTGTGCCTTCTTTACTACCTAGTACTAGCTGAAACTGCTACTTTTATCTTCGATTTCAAAAAACTGTGTTTGATTGACTTTTTTGGTTGATTACTTTGTCCTGATGTCACATAATCGATTGCAAGATTGATGGTAGTTTATGTTTGCACAAACTCTTTGAACTCAATCACGATACAAGTTATGACACTCAATTTATATTTACTGCGACATGGAGAAACTACTTTTAGTCAAAGTGGTAATTTCTGCGGTGAAACTGATGCGGAGTTGACATCCGAAGGGATGCAGATGGCAGAGAGTTTTGCCGATGTTTATCAAAAGTTGAAGTGGGAGGCTTTTTATGTTAGCCCGATGCAGCGCACAATTGCAACTGCCAAGCCATTGTGTGATGCTATTGGTATGGAAATGCAGTTGCGTTATGGACTTAGAGAAGGTAGTTACGGCGAATGGGAAACCAAGAGTAAATCGTTTGTCCAAGAGAATTACCCAGAAAACTATGTAAAATGGTTGACAGAACCCGCGTGGAATGCACCACTAGGTGGAGAAACTGCGGTAGATATTGCTAATCGTTCTATGCCTGTAATTGCTGAAATTCAAGAAAAACATCACCAAGGTAATGTTTTAGTAGTTTCCCATAAAGCCACGATTCGGATTATGCTTTGCAGTTTACTGGGAATTGATTTGGGACGCTATCGCTATCGAGTGAATATTTTAGTTGCGTCAGTAAGTATGGTTAAATTTGACGTTAATGGCCCCTTGTTAGAAATATTAGGCGATCGCCATCATATACCTAATCATCTTCGCTCTCGTCCGGGAACATAAGAAGTTGTCTCTCAAGAAATATTATCAATACTTCAAACGATACTCAGTAGAACGGCGTAAATATTTGTAGTTGGAATGAGGCAGGAGGCAGGAGGAAAGAGGGTTTTAGACTGGTTTATCTTTCTTAAAATAGTTGGAGTTTTTCCCACTGCCTTACTTAATTTTAGTATTTTATTAGAAGTAAATTCAGCACTGATTAAGAGTATTTCCAGAAATCACGAGAATTATGAGATATTAAAGCAAAGTAACACAAGATAATCAACTTGTGTTGCTTTTTTAGGGAATTCCATCAGCTGATAATTTTTCTATCACTTGCAGTTACTCTCGAAAAAATAGAGGCTTTATAAATAATTGAAAAACTCCTCTGGAACTAACCTGAGTTCGCCAGATTTAAAACGAGAAATTTCTACCCACAACGCCCAATGATGATGCGTTCCTGATTCAGAAAACAGGAGGCTTTCTATTTGATAAAACTTGGAGTCAGCAAAATCGCATTGATAAAGTTGAATTATTTCATGTCCTTGCCGATTGTTATATATAAATAAATTTTCAATACAACCTAAATAGCGAATATTAGTTAACTCAGCTTGTATTTCTTCTTGAAATTCTCGTTGTAAAGCTGCGTGACTAGTTTCACCAAAATCAACGCCACCTCCCAAAGCGCGATAAAAAGTAGACTGCTTTGCCGGATCATAGCCTTCAGAAACAAAAATTCGTTCACTATTTTGAATTAGTCCTAAAGCTATAACCCGAATTTCCCCTGATTTATTCATTTTTGTCACTAATTATCGTACATGGAGTAAGAACGACTGTCGCTATCTTCGACAGGCCAATCTTCATTTTCGCCACCAATATACAATTGTTCAATAGTGACGTATTCTTCACTTAGCTGGGTGAGGGCGTTGATTAAAATATCTAAAGCGATCGCATCACTAGTTCCCAAGTCAAACCAACAACGCGCCCATTGTCCTTCATACTCAACCTCACCCATGTTGTGCATCAGCGCTAACAGGCTTTTGTTATACCCTTGCGGATCATAATCTATATAGCTGATTTCTACCCCCGTTTCTTGGACTTGCAGGTTTTCAGCATTAAACGCACCCAATTTGCCCAAATAAAACCAGGAATTAAAAACTTCTTCTATATACTGTTTTTCTCTTTGAGAAGGTATCGTGCTAAACCCTAGCCAAATCCATACATCAAACGGATTAAATTCACGGAACTGGATGTGCATTCCAATATCTCAATTACTGTTACTCAAAATAAGCATATCAAAGAGGGGACTACTAGTTTGTCAACCCAAAATTGATAGGTTGTGACTGACGCACAAACGTGGGGAAGCGGGGAATTTTTAGCCCCGCAAAGTTTTCTTGACAAAGTACTATCCTAAATTAACCACCGGAATTATTTAGCTGGTTAACAGCGCTACTGCGTTCACGTTCAATTTGTTTCACCAAACTGGATGGTAGTTGAGATTTTTTTGTTAAAGCTTTGTCAAAATTAGCGATCGCTTCTTTAAACAACTGCTGACTTTTTTCTCTTCTACCTTGTTCTTTGAGGATTTGCGCTTTGAGATAATACAACTCTGGGTTATCTGGTGTCGCTTTAATAGCGCGATTAGCATAGTCTAAGCCTTGAGTATATTGTTTCAAATCTCGGTAGCCAATAGCAATACCTCGATCTGCCAAATACGCAGGTGCAGCATTTGTCTCTAATTGCTCAATTGCTTCATCAGGATTAGCAAAAGGTAAACTGACAGATAGCATCAAATCCATGTAACCTTTGATGAGATTCAGTTCTGGATCTTTTGAAGAAATTGCTTCTGCTTGATCTAAATGTTGGTAAACTTGCCGCAATCGACTTAAGGCTTGGGGCGCACCTTTAACTGTACCCTCACGCGTCAGAATTATAGCCCCTTCAAAAAAATGTCCAACCGCAGTGTATAAATTACCACGTAACGGATCATCGGCAATCAGTTTTTGCCCAGCTTCTAGAGTTTGCTTGCTGTAGTTATTTAAGCCAGCTAAATCTCCATTTGAATATGCTAGTGATGCCTGCATTGCATAAGCTAGAGGTTCATTTGGCTCATTTTTGATGGCTTCTTTCAGATAACGTTCAGCTGCTGGATAATTGCCTTGTTGGAAAATAGCTTTAAAAGCGGCTTCTGTATTGTCGCCTATTTTATGGGGTTTGCTGCTACGAAACGGATCGCCAGCTAGAGATGGACTCACCCACAGGTTAAGGGCGATCGCAGTGGTAAAAGTTGTCTGAGCAAGTCTAGTTAATTTAGTAGAAAATAGTCTAGTCATCAGCACCCTCAAAATAATTGCAGTTGTCATAGATTTATATGTCACCTAGAATGCAAAAAATGTTTCATGACGCTTTTAGGCATGTCAAGGTTATTGACTATGGTGATATGGAGCGAAAACCAAAAAAATTTACCTGGTTCAAGATTTTGGTAGTCTATTCAAAGGTCAAAAAAATGAGTCAGCTTTATGAATAGCGATCGCCGAATCCCTTTTACGTTGCTCCTGCTGCGATTGAGTGTGTTTCTTGTCATGCTGATGTGGACTTTAGATAAATTTGTCAACCCCGATCATACAGCAGCAATTTACAAAAATTTTTATTTTATTGGTGGGCTAACAAATGTACCAATTTATATTATTGGAGTAATTCAGCTGTTGATAATTTTGGGATTTGCCGCAGGTTTTCAAAAGCGGTGGACTTACTTACTAGTACTGTTTTTCCATTCTGCTTCCACCTTCTCGTCTTTTCGGCAATATTTTGATCCCTTTAAAAATCTGCTGTTTTTTGCTGCTTGGCCTATGTTGGTTGCTTGCTTTACCTTGTACTATCTCAGGGATTTAGATACTCTTTACACAGTTGATAAAGGTTAGAACTGCAAAGCTGAAATAAAAAATCAACTTTATGAATTCGCTGAAGTTGGATAAAATATAATAAATAAAAAGGTTGCTTCAGATTAAATATGTGAGCTTTGCATCACTATAGTTCCAGTAGGATGAGAGACTTTTGGATCTTTCTCCAGCGTCACAACTAACCCGGAAAACTGCGGGTGAGAAAATTCTCTGTACATTTGAGAAGTGAATGGTAATTCATGAGAAGCCGTTCCCCAAGAATATGGCTTGACTTCACCGCAGGGTAACTTCTCTCTAGCAACAATTGTCCACAATAAGTAGACATAACCAGGAGGTGGGGCAGGAAGATTTTGGAAAACCATTACCGCCTTTTGTTGTTCAGGATTTATAACTATACTCCCTGAACTGTTATTTTTGGAGTTGACTGATTGAAAGGTAAACAATCGTGTTTGCGAATTCTGGAGTAAGCTTTTAACCACTTGAGCTTGGGCAAAATCTTGGCGTAAACGCTGGTTTTCTGCGGTGACAATACCCATGTGTTGCCGTAGCCGATAATTATCGACACCCAAAACTACCATAAACAGTGCGGCGATGCTACCGGCAATTGTTGTCCATCGGAGTGGCGATCGCATAGCGATTCCTGGGGAGTTTTGCTTAACTACAGTAGTCTGTGTAATCGAGTCTTCAGCTTGTTGGAGAATTTTGGGTAGTAAATGTGCTGGTGCTTCTACTTCAGTAAAGCCATCTAGCACTTGTCGCAGAACTTCCTGCAAATCATCGACTTCTGCAATCAGTTCTGGATGTTCATCAAGTAACAGCCGAAATTCTTGAGCTTCTTCAGGGGTGAGATCATCCACGACAAACCCCGCAGCCAAGTTTTTGATGTGTTCGGAATCAAAAGATTTATTCATATATTGATACATCAGAATCTAGTAAGATGCGTTTAAGTTTTAGTAATCCTTGACGGGTGCAGGTTTTGACAGTGCCTAGAGGGATATCAATTTTTTGAGCAATTTCTGACTGACTTAATCCTTGGTTATAAGCTAGTTCGATTACTTGACGTTGCTTTTCGGGTAGTTGTGCTAAAGCGTTGTGAATTCGCCCCGATCGCTCCGCAAAACTTGCCTGTTCAACAGGTGTTAGCTCTGGTGTAGCTTCATTTGTCATGGTTTGTCCCCACTTTTCCACAAGTTTTATTTGTCTAGTGCGATCGCGTAGCTTATCAATCGCCCGCGATCGCGCGACTGTCACCAAATAGCGCACAAAAAAGCGACAATCAGGATTACTAGATGCTTTGCGCCACAGTGTCAGAAAAATTTCTTGAGTCAAGTCTTCAGCTTCTTGGGAATCAGCCAGAATTTTCAAAGCTAATCCATAGACTAAGCGACCATGACGATTGAACAAAATACTTAATGCCGCCGAATCGCCATTTTTGAGAGCCACAAACAAAGCTTCATCCGTCACATCGGTAAGCCCTGTTAAATTCGACTGGGATTGTTTAGGCTCCATGCGATTTTTAACCCATATCTAAACTAATACAGTCGCTAGTTTTGCATACTTTTTCTGTCATCACCTCGCTCCACAACGTACATAGCCCTGTTGTGTCACTTTAGGCAGAGGAAAAATAGAATTCAGGGTGAGTTAGGAATATAAAAATTGGGGAAGTGAGCCTATAAACAATGGCTTGAAGTTTAGCAAATCCCAATGAAAGTTGAGGGATA
>NZ_JADEXZ010000097.1 GCF_015206815.1 Fortiea sp. LEGE XX443 | reverse complement strand
CGATTAGTTCGAGATTATGAGTTATTGCCCGAAACATCGGAGACGTTTATTTACCTTGCCATGATCCGGATCATGGTGAGGCGATTGGCATAAAATTTCACCACTCAAAACTTTTCAAACACCCTCTTAGGGTGCTAACTACATCTAATGTGTCTTGGCGATAATCCCCTGTCAAACTATCAGGGCTAGAACAGCCGATTAAGCCGATAGTTAAAACCAAAACTAAGGCAAGTAGACGCGACCAATAGCGTTTCATAAGCATTATCTAAAACTATACGTAAATCACCGTCCATCCTATCTTGGAATGGTATCTTGGGGATCATGAGAAGGGTTAAGGATGATAGATAAAGGAGAAAATCAACCAAAAATCTTATACTTCACACTTTTTGATAAAGGGTGTCTCGTTGTTGGTAAGGCCGCCCTAAGGATGCGATCGCAGCTTGTAAGGTTTCCACTTCCATACAAGTACCGCCTACAGCACCAGCCATTGTGGTGATGTGTTCTTCCATTAAAGTGCCACCAATATCATTGCAACCCCAAACTAAGGCTTCTGTTGCACCAGCTAGTCCCAACTTCACCCAACTCGGCTGATGGTTAGGAATCCAATTACCCAAGTATATCCGGGCTACAGCCCCTAGTAGGAGTGCATCAGCTAAAACTGGTTGATCGCGCCCCACCCGACGACGTAAGGATTTTGGCGCTTCTTGACCAACAAATGGTAGTACAATAAACTCCGTGATTCGGGCTGGGTATTTTTGATTGATGGCAATTTGTTGGAGCGATCGCAATTTTTCTAAATGCCCAATTTGCTGTTCTGGAGTTTCGATATGTCCCGATAGCATGGTGCTAGTTGTAGGTAAACCCATTCTATGGGCTGTCGAAATAATTTCTAACCAAGTAGCAGTGTTAATTTTCTCTGGACACAATACTTGTCTGACTTCATCATCTAACACTTCAGCTGCTGTACCAGGCATAGAACCGACACCAGCATCTCGCAAAGCTGCAATGACGGTAGCATATTCCAGCCCGTCAAGTCTGGCAATAAACTGCACCTCTTGGGGCGAGAAGGCGTGTAAGTGGATTTGGGGAAATTCCTGTTTGATGGTTTCGACTAACTTGAGGTAATAAGGTAAAGATTTACCGTTAATATGCGCTTGCGGGTTCAATCCCCCCTGCATACAGATTTCCGTCGCCCCTCGTCGCACTGCATCTTGAGACTTTTCTAAAATTTGCTCCCAATCTAACCAGTAAGCACCTGCATCACCATCATCTCGGCGGAAAGCACAAAAGCTACAGTGCTGTTCGCAAATGTTAGTAAAGTTAATATTGCGGTTGATTATATATGTAACCGTGTCGCCTACTTGATTGTAGCGGAGTTGATCAGCTGTGCTACGAATTGCAGCGATCGCCTCTGGTTCGCTTTGTTTTAGCAAAACCACTCCCTCTTGGGCTGATAAATTATACCCCTTTAAGGCACGCTCTAGAATACTATCAATAGTTATAGTAGCCACAGTTTATTTAAGTAGGTTGGGTGAAGGCGCACAAGAAATTTTGATAGCTATATGGTAAATCTAGATTGCGCCGTAACCCAACACCAATTGCAATATTAGGTTGAAGTTCTGTAGTTGAGAAATTTTGTGTTTTTTTAAATCATTTGTTGGGTTACGCTGTCGCTCCAACGCCACTTTGCTCAAGTCGGGAAACCCGCCCACGCAAGTGGCTCCCCAACCTACAGGAGATGGCAATGCTGTGGTGGGCTGCGCCTACGCATTAAAATGTTAAGTAAATCAGAAAACCTTAACGATGGCAGCTAAAGATAAATTTCATGCTGTGGTTAGAGTTGCTTTAGAAAAGCAGCAGTGGATGATAACCGATGATCCTCTGCGACTAGAAGTTGGCGGAACTAAATTTGAAATAGATTTAGGTGCAGAGCAACTGTTAGCCGCAGAACGAGGTGAAGAGAAAATTGCAGTTGAGATTAAAACATTCTTGAGTGATTCACCACTAACAGATTACCATGCTGCTTTAGGACAGTTTTTGAATTATCGGCTTGCCTTAGAAATCAGTGATCCAACTCGGATTCTTTATTTGGCGGTGCCTGTAGGTGTTTATGAAGCCTTTTTCAAGCGGGAATTTGCCCAAATATCTGTAGAGAGATATCAAATTAAACAAATTATTTATGACCCAATTCAAGAGGTAATTTTACAATGGATACCCTAGAGTCTTATCGCCATATCATTCAATCGTTGTTGATGGCTTATGCTGCTATTCCAATAGCAAATGGTCAGATTGATTGTTACACAGTTTTTGATACAAAACAAGACCATTATATGGTTATGAATGTAGGTTGGGATGGTCATCGGCGAGTTTATGGCTGTGTTTTACATTTGGATATTAAAGAGGGAAAAATTTCAATTGAGCAGAATATGACGGAAATGAGAGTAGCTCAAGAACTCGTAGAGCGAGGGGTTCCTAAAGATGATATTGTTTTAGGATTTCAAGCTCCTGAAATGAGAGAATATACAGGATATGGAGTTTTTTAACAGTTATCAGTTATCAGTTATCAGTTTTTTATTGATTACTGTTCACTGTTCACTGATTACTGTTAAGTCTTGTTTTTTTGAGGATTGAAAATAGCATTTTTCCTATTTCGTCTGCGTCTGTGTAGATACTGTTAAAAGCTTTTTCTTCTATATATTCTGTGTCTTTCAACAGAGAAAGCCAATATTTGGTTTCCAGACATTCTTTGTATGCGATGGATATTTTGGCGGAAAAATCTGCTGCTGAAATCCCTCCATTGGCTTCAGCAATGTTAGCACCTATTGATGTACCACTTCTGATTAGTTGCTTCGATAAAATAAATTCTTTTTTGTCTTGTGTAAGATATTTGTGTGCCTTAACTATTCTAATAGCAAACTTATATGCTTTTTCATATACCAAGCTGTTCATGTCAGTTAACAGTTAACAGTAGACAGTTATCAGTTTATTAATAAAAAATACTAAAAGCTTCCGAGTTTATCCGTAGCTCTACCTCATAACCTCTAACTGATACTTTGATAACTGATAACTGAATTTACGCCCCCGCAACAACACGAAAACCCACAATGACGTAGCGAAACTCGCGTGCGCCGATACCCCGGACGGCAGACCGACAGAGCCGGGCATGATAGTTCCACGAACCGCCACGTAGCAACTTCTCGTTATTATTTTTACCAGCTAACCACTCACTTCCATCTTGCGGCGCGCTTTGGTAATTATTCTTATAGTCATCTTGACACCATTCCCATACATTACCACACATATCGTACAAACCGAAAGAGTTTGGTGTAAATATTCCTACATTTGTTGTTTCCCCTCGATATTTACCTTTGGGTGCAGCACCGTAGGGATAATCGCCGTTGTAGTTAACTAATTCTGGGGTGATGGTTTCCCCAAAATAAAACGGCGTAGTTGTTCCCGCACGACAAGCATATTCCCATTCTGCCTCACTGGGTAGTCTATATTCACGTCCTGTTTTGTCACTCAATTTTTTACAAAACTCTACCGCATCATCCCAACTTACTTGTTCTACAGGTCGTTTTTCACCCTCGAAATTGGCAGGATTTGTCTCCATAATTGCTTGATACTGCGCCTGGGTGACTTCATATTTACCCATAAAAAAACCAGAAACTTTTACCTGACGCTGGGGACTTTCATCTGACTCTCGGTCTTTCTCTGTTGCTGGTGAACCCATCATAAAAGTTCCCCCTGGTATCTGCACCATTTCCAAGATGACACCGTTTCCTAAGTTTTCGACAAACTGTTTCCCTTCCAATTTAGGGCGACTGATAACATTCCCTTTTTCATTTACCTTCGCAGTTTGAAATGGAAAGGTTTGTAAGCTGATTTTTTGTGAAGATGCAGGTTGAATAACAGGAGTTTCTTTTGGTTGTGGTGTATTAATAATACGGATGTCTCCTGAATCAGACGGCCAAAGGCGCGGTACTATAATTGCTGAACCGAAAGCAGCACTCGCAAACCCAACTATTTGAATTACCCTGCGCCGTGACAGGTTAATTATTGGTGAGGGTGAAGAAGTTTCAACAGGTCTAGGATTCTTTGGCGTGATAGGTTTTGGATTTGACGGAGTATTATTAGTTCGTGATAAGACTGACTTTAGAGGTGGTGTACTTGTAACTGATTTAGGTGAAATTGGTTGTTGAGTTTGTTGAGGGATATCAGGAATTGAGTTTCGTAACCGTTCAATTCTTTGCAACGCCTTCACCGCTTCCATATCTGTACCCGAAGCCGCAGCATTCACCCGAATCCATAATTGTTCTGCTAATTCAATATTTCTGTTGACTTCTGCTTGGTAAGCATCATTTTTCAACGTCGCAATATCAGCATCGGTTGCATATCGCGGTACAAGTATCAGGTGAGATTTATTTACAGGTTCAGCAATTATATATGGTGTTTGCCTCCCACTTTTATGCTGACGCACAATTTCCGGCACACGAAAATTGAGATACTGGTTTAATCTTTCAACAGTGGCGCATCTTCCGCGAATTCCCAACCCTTCTAATAACGCCGTAGTAAACGCACCTTGTTGTAACGCCTCAATTTCATAAGAATATTCCTGGGGACTACAGGAAAATATACTAATAACTCCTTGTTGACGTGCTTCCTCAGCCGTCTGTCTCCCTATACCTTCACCCGCACGAGTCCCCAAACTGCGACAAGCATCTAAAATCAACACAACGTTATCAGCACCACAACGCCGCAACCGTTCGGTGACAAAGTTAATGGGTATCGCTGTTTCTTCAATATCTGCGGGATTCCCATCCAAAGGCATGAGATAATCGCGTTCAGCATGACGCATCCCATGTCCACTAAAAAAGAACCAAAAGTTATCACCTGCACCCATGAAGGGTTGATTAAATAACTCTAAGCAGACTCGCCGTAAATTTGCACGAGTTGGACGAGTCGATTTACCACCAACATCAGGTGAGTCATCGGTGAAGAAAAATATTTTTTCAAACCCCGCTTCGTTGCGAAGAAACTGCTGAATTAATTCTGCATCCCGCTTGGCATAGTTTAGCGGTTGCAGATGATCATACCTGTTAATGCCTACTGCGATCGCCCAATTTTTTGCCATCTCATTTTGGTTCTTGTCGCTTGAATGTCAGCTTTATCGCGCCTTTCCCACTGGCTTTTGCACCGCTACCAATACTCAGTTTTTATTTAGCATTTTCGCATAAATCTTTTGGATCACGCAGAAACACGGAGAGATTTAACATTAGATTATCAGTAATGCGATCGCTGAGAAGATTTCACATCAGAATGGTCAGATCCCCGACTTCTCAAAGAAGTCGGGGATCTCGCAGCCCAGCAAAAATAATTCCGAAAACTTCCATAGGACATCATCATATAAGTACTAAAAGGTAAAAATGTCAGAATAACTGTACCAACAGTCCCCACCCATAAATTTAGTAGGGCGCGGTATGATTTATTTATCAAGTAATAGACAGTAAAAATTCCTAGTTTTTATTTTCTAAACGCCACAGTCTACTTTTGTTAAATAACCCAACTAACGTATATTCTTTTTCCAATTCTGCTTTAAATTTACGAGAAGGGTTAAATAAAAATATGTCGCTGAACCCTTCAACAATTTTTGGTTTAGCAGGCTCAATTACTAATTGCATTTTTACTTTAGAGTTAAGCAAATGACTCAGAGATAATAAATCACCAATATTGAGAGAATAATTACTACTAATTAACAGTGGTTTCTCAACTTGGTTAATAATACGAGCTATTTGGGGATTAGCATAGCTACCTTTTATCCACCATGTTTCAGCTTGGGAACTAATGGTGCATGATATAACTCCAATAGAAATGAGTGTAACTGTAACTAGTTGCCAAAATTTATGATTCAGCAACTTAGCACCAATAATTTGACTTGCTAGTAAATAAGCAACAGCTAGTTGAATACCTATATAACTTGGTATGTTGTATCTAACTCTGGCACTCAACTGACCCCCAATCAACAAATCAGATAAAATAAAAGCTAAGGCAGGGATTCCACTCAATGTAAAAATAAACAGCCAAACTCGTGATGCAGTTTGGCGATAAATAAATATCAAAGAATAAACTACTAAAATAAGAATGAATGGTGTTAAAAATCTACCCCAGCGTAGAATTGGAAAATCTAAATCTGGAAGAAATGGTTCATAACGCCAAAAATCACCAAACAAAAAATTAATATTAGTAATCCAAGTAATAATCAAGTTGGTTATAGATTGTCTAGCTTGGGCGCTGGCTGTCATTTTGTCAACTTGATTCCAAGTATTCATAATAATCAAAATCCACGGGGTAAAGCCTAAAAAAGCCGTTATAGTGGCTACTAAATAAGCTTTAACTGTCTTAGTAAACCGCCCGTTTGCAACAGAAAACACATAAATACTGTGAGCGATCGCCACTCCAATAGAAAACAAAAACGTATACAATCCAAGTATTAGGGTAACTGTATAAATTCCCCATAACCGATTACTTCGCAGTCGGATTGCACGTAGCAGTGTAGCGCTACTTAAAAAAATAGTTACAGTCCATAAACTAAACTGTCTAGCTTCTTGAGCATACAGCACATGCAAAGGTGAGACTGTCAAAAGAGCAATGCTTATCCATGCTGTTGTGGGTGATTCAAATAATTCTAAGCACAGCCAATAAATAGCCGGAAATGCTAACAAGCTGATAATAGCGGACAAACTTCTTGTTGTGGCTACTGAATCACCAAAAATTTGTACCCATAATCTCACCATTACATAATACAGTGGAGGATGTTGAGCTTCTTCTGCTGCTAAGGATTGAACTGTTTTGATGACACTGTTTTGTGGATTGTGACGCTGATATTTTTGGATAAATTCAACAGCCGTCTCATGTCCATTGAAAATTTTTTGGACAAATTCGGTTTTTGTATAACCGGAAATTCTTAATGAAGTATAAGCTTCATCATGCCAGTAGACTTTATGATCTAAGTTAGCAAAACGAAAAAAAATCCCTAATATTATCAAAATCAAAATTAAATAGCGTAGCCAGTATGGCAAGAGCTTTTTAAAATGGGGCAAAAAATTCATTTGATAACCATAAAAGATAAATAATTTATTTAATTAAAACTAAATATGTATATGTTATATTCTATTCAGTATTTTTACGCGCATAGGTTTTTGATGTAGCTATTATTACATAGAAAAAGCTTGCCGAATGTAAAAATCAGGTAAACTTTAAAAATACTATCAGAGATATTTGAGCAACTAAATCACAAAACAGTCTGCATGAACCAAAAAGTTAAAAGTTTGTACATATAGTAAAACGCTAAATTTAGCCTCTACCTAGCGATATATTTTTGAGATTTGTCAGATTTTACACATTCTTGTTCATGACTTGCAACTTACTGTATGAATGTCAATTCACTCAATACCTTATTAAAAGTTCCCACTGGTAAATTAGAAATTCCAGAATCGCCTTCTAATAATAGGACTACAGTTAATGAGAATATTCATTTTTCCCTAGTAATTCCAACTTATCAAGAGTGTGATAACGTCCGCAGCGTTGTCAGGATACTGAGTGAATTACTAGATGAATTTATACCAGAAAATTACGAACTGATTGTTGTCGATGATGATAGTCCAGATCGTACTTGGGAAGTAGCGCGATCGCTAATAGCAGAATATCCCAACTTGCGGGTGATGCGTCGTCAAGAAGAACGGGGATTATCTTCAGCCGTCATCCGTGGCTGGCAAGTAGCTAGGGGGCGTGTCTTAGGTGTAATTGATGGAGATTTGCAGCATCCGCCAGAAGTGTTAGCGCAGCTATTACGTGGTATCGAAAAGGGAGCCGATTTGGCCGTTGCTAGTCGTCATGTGGAAGGTGGTGGTGTCAGTAGTTGGAGTGCTGTTAGACGTTTTTTATCCCGTGGCGCTCAAACGTTAGGTTTGATTATTCTACCAGGAGTATTGGGGAGAGTTTCTGACCCCATGAGTGGTTATTTTATGGTGCGTCGCAGTTGTGTTGCAGGTGTCACACTTAATCCTGTAGGCTACAAAATTCTCCTAGAGGTGATTGGACGGGGAAATGTGGGAGAAATTGCGGAGGTTGGTTATGTATTCTGCGAACGCAAAGAAGGTGAAAGCAAAGTCACATGGAAGCAATATGTAGAATACTTACATCACTTATTGCGCTTAAGGCTGACTACAAAACAGGTGGGACAAAAATCTTCTTTCCCGATTGGTCGATTTCTCCGCTTTGGCTTGGTAGGACTGAGTGGGGTATTTGTGGATATGGCAATACTTTATTTACTTAGCGACCCAACTACTTTAGCTTTACCCCTGACACGGAGCAAAATCATTGCTGGTGAAATTGCAATTTTCAATAATTTTTTGTGGAATGATGCTTGGACATTTGCCGATGTTAGTCAGAGACAGCAAGAATGGCATCATCGCTTGAAGAGATTGTTGAAATTCAATATTATTTGCTTGGCGGGATTAGCCATAAATGTTTTAGTGTTAAATTTGGTGTTTAATTTTGTGATTCCCAATCGTTACATTGCTAACTTAATTGCGATCGCAGTTGCTACTGTCTGGAATTTTTGGGTGAACTTAAAACTGAGTTGGCGTGTAACTGATGTGAAATAAGCGAACTTAAATCTACCATTCAAGTCAAAATAGCTAAAGTTGACTTGTGAATGACGCGGCTATGAAAGTTTTTTTTGGGAGTGCATCGAAATTTTACCAACATGCGATCCTGTTTTTATCTGCCTTTGCTAACCGCCGCGTGCCTTTAGCAGACGAAAATTCTACCTCAAAACAAATGTCTGCAAATTGGCATCTTATTATTAATAATCGCTGGTTTCATCCTTTGCTCTTACTGCTTTGGTTTTTAATTGGCCTTTGTTTGCGCTTAACCAATTTAACCGCCAAGCCGCCTTGGACTGATGAATTTTCGACTTTGGTGTTTAGTTTGGGGAATAGTTTTTTACCAGTACCCTTAGATCAAGCGATCGCACCTGATATTTTATTACAACCACTGCAACCACAACCGAGTGACACTATTCAAGATGTCTGGATGCACTTGAGCCATGAAACTAATCATCCGCCAGTGTATTTTATGTTAGCTCACTGGTGGATGCAGTTATTTCCCACACAACAAGGCTTAGTTTCATTATGGGGGGCGCGATCGCTCTCTGCAATTTTTGGTGCTGCATCTATTCCCGCGATTTATGGTTTAGGACGGCTAACTTTTCGCTCTCCCTTGATTGCACATATAGCTGCTGCCATCATGGCAGTGTCACCTTATGCTATCTTTTTGGCACAAGAAGCACGTCATTATACCTTAGCCATTTTGTGGGTGATTGCATCTATGGCTTGTTTGATCATCACTACACGCCACATCCAAAACCGGACACAGTTACCCATCACCACAGCACTTTCTTGGGTAGTTGTTAACGCTTTGGGAATTGCTACCCATTACTTTTTTGTCCTTACCCTTGGTAGTGAAGCCTTAGTTTTAATTTTCCTCGCTTGGCAACAACGCACTTTTTTATCACCACCTTGGCGACGGATTTATGCTGTGGCTGTTGGTACTGCTGTTTCAGGTATAGTTTGGCTACCAATATTTTTACAGAATAGCTATGGTGATAAATTAACAAATTGGATACAACAACCGCGTCAAGGATTTGAGTGGCTAAACCCATTGTTTCAGGCTTTTGCTGCTTGGGTGACAATGCTTTTTTTGCTCCCAATCGAATCACCACAACTGCCAATTGTCTTAGTTTCTGGGCTGATAATGTTGATTTTCTTTATTTGGTTTTTACCAATATTGATTCGAGGCATAAAAATTCAACTACAACAACCAGAAACTCAAATTTTATGGGGAATTATTTTAGCTGCGATCGCTTTATTTTTCGTCTTTACTTATTTTCTAGGAATTGATTTAACCAGAGGCGCTCGTTATAACTTTGTTTATTTTCCATCTGTCATCCTTGTACTCAGCGCAAGTTTAGCAGTTCGTTGGCAAACTCCCCAAAACAATCACAGAATTACCGGAAAACAAGCTGTAGCAATAATATGGTTAATGGGATTTTGTAGTGCAGTAACTGTTATTTGCAATTTGGGTTATCAAAAATACTACCGCCCTGACTTATTTTTACAACTAATCAGAGAAACATCTCAAGTTCCTGCGGTAATTGCTACTACCCAAATTACTCATGTCCAAATTGGCGAAATGATGGGTATTGCTAGAGAGTGGAAAATGCAAAATACACCCTCACCATCACTTCAGTTTATTCTTGCCCATCAAGACCAAGATCCAAATACTTCTACTACTACCCTTAATAATATTCTCAAAACATTACCACGACCCTTTGATTTGTGGTTAGTAAATTTTCATGCACCCATCGCAGCAGAAGCAAAAAAATGTGCCACTGAAACTCGATCTTTACCAGCAGTCAACGGTTATGAATACAAAATTTATCATTGTCGATAGTCAATTCAACTCCTATTCCAACTCAAGCAAAGCTGGCAGAATTCGCTGTTACAATACAACCAGTCTGATAAATTAAACGAGACACACAGCTTATGATTACTCAAATGATGGTTCAACCCTCATTCTGGGTAGAATCTGGAATCAAACTCAGTAAGGTTAGGAACATATATTTATTTAAAATTACTGAAGAATTACAGTATCGACTTGAAGAATTATCTGAGAAGAGAAAAGCCGGATTGTTCACTTCAAAAGAAAATATCAAAAACTGGATCATGTCCCTGAGCAGCAGCAATTTAAATTTACAACCAAAAATCATGGTTCTTCAATTGAAGTAAAGAATAAACAATGAAGAAGATATTTACCGGGGACGAACTAGTTGAATATGCTAAAACTATTAGTTCAAAACAAGAATTCGAGCATTTCTTAAAATGTCTTCTCCAAGATTACAAAGAAAATCAAAATGAGTGGGAAAATGCCGATTTATCTCATTATTTAGACGGTCTTGCTAAGTTTACAGTTGACATGTCTGGCTATTATGCAAATTTGAAGGAAGATATTAATGTCAATGATATTACTTGGCGTATTGTAGCAGAAATGCTATTAGCTGCTTCTGTCTATGGAAACTAATAGAATTATATTGATTGTGATATGAAAAATGAGTTTCTTTTTTACTCAACTAATTTCTTTTTCACATCGACAAGCGTAGAACCTTGGCTTAAAGGCTTGAAACCTGAATAAATTCAGAATTACCTTAGCGCAGCGTTAACGAGTCTGCGAGCATTATTACAAATTAGTCAAGTATAGGTTTCTGGAATACCAACAGGTGATAAACCCGCGATCGCTCGTAAATTTTGACAACGAATTAACTCAGTAAAATCTAACCCAGAACGTTTTTCAATTTTGGCTACAGTTTCAATTGCAGACAGCAAATTTTGAGCCGCTTCCGCTTCTGAGTAACCCCGGCGTTGAGCTATTTTAATCGCCGCTGCATCAGCATTTAACTCCGACTCCGATGATTTATTCGTGCGCCAAATGCGGAAAATGGCGATCGCACTTAACCCTCCAGCCACAGCCACACCCACTGCATCCGACTGTGACGATTCTATGAATCCCCCTAACAAACCTAGTAGCACCACACCTTGATAAATATCCGGCTTAAACCACCTCACCCCTGTCAACCAGCCAACCTTCTGCAACAACAGTAAATCTCGTTGTGGCTTTGTCAAACGACTCCACAAATCAAAATTAATGTATATTGGTCTATCTCGATGCCAAGGTAGAGGAAAAGTAGCATCAATTACCTTACCTTGCTGTGGTTTACTGACGATTTTGGTTGTCATTCTACCAGAAGCTGGCATAACATCTAACAACCGACGAATTTCAACACTTGGCTCCATTCCTTACTTTGCGCCCTTTGCGGTTCGTTTTTCTAAAAAATCGAGAGGCTCAGATCCCCGACTTCTTTGAGAAGTCGGGGATCTCGTCCTTTACAGAAATTTAAGAGTTGTAAAAAAACAGACGAATTTATCAAAATACTAGATAAACAGATATATATTAATTCGGGCTTATGTACTGCCTACTGAGATTAAATTGTAAATTACATGGACGCTTTTGCACCCATCCCGCCTGAATGGACAAATGAGGCAGTTCACGCTTATGAATTTTGCTGTCCTACTTGCCATTCCAATAGTTTAGAAGCATTACAGGTTTGGATCAATCGGCGATCGCCTGTCTTTTCAGAAGTACATCGTCGCAAATGGCAAGAGTTTTATAAATGCCATTGTGGTTGCGTATGGTGGGCTTGGAGTAGCGATCGACCTCCATCAAATTTGGTAAAGTCAGAAGAGGATCATACCTAATAAAAAAAGCCCACAGGTAAAATAGATGTGCGCTAAATCCACCTCCCATAACCAACCATGACACAAATTACCCTTTCTGACTTCCCTGAAACCATCCAAACTTTACTTAACCAAGCGCAAAAAACAGGTGAAACCCTGACCATTACTCAAAACGATATTGAGATCGCCGTCATTTCCCCCATCAAAAAAAAATCACTCCTCGAAGCACTTTCTACCCTAGAACCACTTGATGAAGACTTAGGCGACGTAGATGAAGGATTACTACCTCTAGATAATATTGAGTTTTAAACATGAATTACTCATATTTATTAGATACAAATATGATTTCAGACTTAATCAAAAACCCCAGAGGACTACTTTTTTTTAAAATTCAAGACATTGGAGAAGATAAAATTTGTACAAGTATTATCGTAGCTTGCGAATCCAGATTTGGTGCTAGAAAAAAGAACTCAACCAAATTGACAGAAACACTTGAAATAATCTTAAGCAATACTGATTTGGAAAAACAAGGTAAACCTATTGGAAGCAATGACTTACTGATTGCTGCCCACGCCTTGACGCTGAATCTAACCGTTATTACCGCTAATATTCGTGAATTTTCCCGCGTTCCTAGTTTAAAATTAGAAAACTGGCTAAAATCAACTTAATTTTTTCTCTTAACTCTTTAACAAGATGCACGAAGAAAAGAACTTTGAAAACATTACCCCCATAAAGAAAAGCCCACAATTACGTGGGCTTTTCTTTATCTCATCCAAAACTAAATTCTAGAACGAGAAGGTTGTACGGATTGTACCAACGTAGATGGTCTGGTTATTTTCGTTGTGTTCGGGGTTGAAGATGACCAACAAACCAGGAGTGACTTGAATGTTGTTGGTGAGTTTGATTTTATAAAGACCTTCTAAGTGATAAGAAGTGTCTGGGTCACTACCATCAGCAATACCATTACTAGCAACTTTAGGTGGTTGACCAAAAATTATACCCAAGGTGTTACCTTCTTTACCAAGGTCTCTGATAGCCAAATTAGCAGCCCAGTACCAAATCTCTGCGTTTCTGCCTGCGTTTACACCAGTTTCGGCTTGTGCATCAGTATAACCTAGCCAACCACCGACTGAAATTTTATCGGTGGGGCGCACGTGAGCGAGGATACTGTAGTTGTTAGCTGTAGTAGCAGCATTACCGAAAGGTTGATTAGCAAAAGTACTACCTTGACTACCAAACAGGTTAACACCAGGATCATCATAAGTGCGAGAGTAGGCGAAACCAACGTTTAGCGCTCTGCTTGGTTTAAAGTCTATTTGACCAAAGTAGGCATTACCTCCATTAAACAGACCATTGCCTTGGGATGGGTTATTAGCTGAGGTGTCTCCCATGTAAGCACCTGTGAGGGTGATGGGGCCGTTGGGGTTTAGTACGACAGTTAATGCAGGACCACCAGGGGAGGCGGCACGATAAATTGGGCTGAAACGTCCGTAGCGAGAAATTGCACCTGAACCACTGCTGGCGAATTCTGGGTTGAAATTGAAGGTGTTATTCCAAGGTTGAGCACCAAAAGCGTCAATCTTGACTCGCACTGCGTCTACGGGACTAAATTCGTAGTTAAGTCTATCAAGTTCAACATTATTGCCATTATCAGTGTCATAACCTAAACGGGTCATGTTGGTTCCAGTGACACCAGTGCCAAATTGGGTGATATTCCCAGCTTGTAAACGAGTGTGCAATCGATCTTTGCCAGTAAAGCTGGTAAACAAGTTCAAACGCAGTCGGTTAGCAAAAATTACGTTGCTATCTATATCTTGGTTACTATTGGCTCTATCTTCACCAAAAGGCGCAGCTGCGGTGAAAATTGCTTCCCCAACCAACTTGGTAGTGGTGGAGAATTGTTGTGACTCTAATTTAGCAGTGCGACCTTCTAAAGCATCTACCCGACCGCGCAAGGTTGCTAGTTCCGCAGAAAATTCTTCTTGTAGACGTTGTAATGTAGCTAAGTCTTCTTTGGTGACTAAATCAGCAGTAGCTGTGGCAATCAGTTCGTTAACTCTATCCAAACAAGCGTTCAAACCAGCAGCAAATTCATAACGAGTTAAAGCCCGGTTTCCGCGATATGTGCCGTTGGGATAACCTGCGATACAACCGTAACGTTCAACTAAAGACTGTAAAGCTTGGAATGCCCAATCTGTAGGTTGCACATCGGAAAATTGAGAAACCGATGTCACCTGTCCGATACTGTCAGATCCTTTAGACAACTGAGAAACAGTTGTTACTGGCTCGTTAACTTCAGATGCTAAAGCACTGTTAGTCGCTAACAAAGTTGCGGCTAAAAGTACTGGACTGACTTTCAAAACATTCCAGAAAGATTTTGTCATGATTTTACTCTCACTCACACCAATGTAATGCAACCTATGGATATATTTCCGTTGCTTATCTTAAGGAAATTTACTCACTATCACAGTCATGAATATACCAGATACTATCCCATTAACACAAGTAAATAATCATTGTTTTTACCTATAGTTTGGTGGTGAATTTATTTGGTAAACGCAGAATAATCCGCCGCTTGTATCTTAACAATACGCCTTCGTCTTCAAAGTGTTGTAATAGTCTTGTAATTGTCACTCTAGTTGTATTTAAAACCTCTGCTATTTCCTGATGGGTGATGTTGATGTCGATGACTTTATCTTGATCTACATTGCGTCCAAATTTTTCACTAAGCCAAACCAAAAATTTCCATAAACGCAGGGAAATTGGTTTGAGATGAACTATGCTTAAAAGCTCTTCTGACTGTTGAATGTGAGTGAATAAACCCTCAATATCTTGATGCCAGATATAAGATGGGATTATGCTTACTTCTACACTCGTTAAACATTCAATCTGGTAGGGTTTTACTTTAGATAAGGGAGAGCCAATCAAATCACCAGGGCCCCAATAACCTAAAGTGATAAACGTTCCATCTTCAGCCCAGGTTAGGGTACGAACTGCGCCGCGCTCTATACGCCATAGTACCTCGTTACGTAGAGGAATTATTTCTTTACGGGCAAATATTTTTAGTGATAGTTGTTCACTAAGGGATGCCGTGGAGAATGTTGGTGTCAGACTGGGGGAAGACATTATAAATCTTATGGTATCTAGTGAAACTTTGGAAATTCTTCAAAGATGTGCTGTTTTTTTAGCAGCTAATAGCTTGATTAATTAATAGCGACTTTGCCTGATGTTGCCAGTAGAATACTTTTATGTTGTTTGTTGATAAATTTATATTCATTTAAGATTTAACGATCGCAACAACTGCTGGTTTGGGAGGTGAATTAGGACTTTTATCAGGCCAATTAGAACCGATGGGTACTTGGCGCGTTTGTGAAAATTCTGTGCCTGTAGTGGTAGTAACTACAAATTGTCTAGATTCCATCGCTTGGTTTTTTCGAGTCCCATTTCTTTCTCCTGGATGTTGTATAGCTAAGAACATAGTTGTCTGATCATTGGTGAAACAAGGGCCTGTGGTTTCACATTCCATCGGTGCGAGTGCAAACAAAAAGGCTTTACCCGCATCTGCACCACTGGTAGGAATAAACCACATGGAGTTATTGCCGAACACACCAGACAAACTCACAGATTTTCCTGGTTCAGCGTTACGGTTGTTAACAGCGCTATTGAGTTTTGAGGTGGAAATGTCTGTCACCATCCAGACATTCCCTTGAGGATCAAGTAATAAATTATCTGGATTAGCAAAACCCATACCGCCGGCTGCGGGTTCACCACCTGTTGCTAACATTTGCCAGCGAAAAGTCGTTGCTGCGGTGTCGTTATTATCTTCCGTTAAACGCATCACCCAGCCATATTCGTAACCGACTTCACCTTTGGGGCCTTTAAACACTCGCACATCAGAACCACCTTGTTTTCCAGCAGAACCAGAGGTAAAGGCGATGTACAAATCTCCATTAGCTGCAATTTCTGTGTCTTCTGGACGTGCTGTGCAGGTAGCGCCAATGGCATTGGCGGCGTAATGTGCATCAATTAAAATTGCGCCTTGTTTTTCTTCAGTGTTACCAATGTAGAGGTCGCCCAGGTTTTGATACTTTTGCTTGTACTGTGCGATCGCCTCATCTGTGGTGATTTGTAAATAACCAGCCTGGAGGTCTGCTTTTTCAGCTTTGCTTCCTAAAGGTAACAGGATAATATTACCAGCAATATAACTGGGAACATCTGGGTTAACAGGAGTCTCAGCTTTTAGAGGTATCCAGCTACCAGTACCATCGGCGTTGAATTTAGCTGCGTAGAGCATTCCCTGTTGTAATAGACGAGAATTCCCTTTATCTTGAGGATTACTTACCTGATCTCGGCTCACAAATTTGTAGATGTGCCCTCCCTGGCGATCGCATCCTGAATAAAAGGCCAGTGGTTTACCTGCTTCTACCCGCACACCGACTGCTTCATGGCGGTAACGTCCCAACCATGTATGTTTAGTCCCGTAATCTTTAGGGTTGGCTGGATCAACTTCCACAATCCAGCCGTATTTATTCCCCGCTAAACCAAATACATTTCCTTGACCGAATAATTCTTCATCACCCAAAGCAAACAGCAGTTTACTTGGATCAAAAGCCGTACCATCAGCGTAAACTTGTTCTGGTACCTGTGCTTGAAAGTTTTCTTCCGCGCTGAGAACAGTACCCCAAGGTGTTGTTCCACCAGCACAATTTCCAAATGTGCCAATAATGCGATCGCCTAGCTTATCTATGTATCCTTGACCTTTTGGTTTCCGAAATACTGCAACTGCGGGGCCAGTGGATTTTAAATACCGCCCATCTTTTAATCCAGAGATCCCACTAATTCGCCTATCTGCTGCGGAATTAGTTCTTTCCCACTTACCATCCGCTGTTTTGCTAATTGAAATCACACCCAATCCTTGATCCAGCAAAGCCTCTTGGCAAATTTCGCTAATTTTAGCTTTTATCGGGTCATTATCGGGCAAAGCATAAGCATTAATTTCGTTTTTCTCTGAGTTTGTGCTTTGCAAAGCTGTTTTTACATCCGCAAACGGCAGTGATTTGCCAATCACTTGCTCATAGGTTTCCATCCACGGAATAGCACTGACATACTCAAAGTTAACTGAGAGATAACCAGCATTTTCTGCCGTCGGGATAAAAGATAAATAATCGTTGTTGTAACCAAAGCGAGAATCACCAACTTTATCGCCCCAAGCCGCAATTACTTGATATTTAAACCCTTCTGGTAGTACCAAGTCATCTACTACTTCATAGGTAGTGTATTGAGCTTGCTGCTGTTCTAGGTTTAAGCCAGCGGTTTCTAAAGGGATTGGCCCCTTAATTGGTTTAAATGAGAACGCAGACTCTACTACTGATGATGTAGTTTTTTGCGTCGTAGTGTTTTGACCGCAACCTGTGAGATTCATCAGCGCTAATGAACTAGCGCTACTTCCCATTAATAGCAAGAAATCTCGACGCTTGATACTCATTTATCCCAATAAAGCAATTGTTATTGTGCTTTCGGATACTTTAAACATCCAAGGTTAAGAGTAGGTAAATTTTGCGTGAAATTTAACTGAGTTAAGAAATTTTTAACTTTTTATAATTTTGAAAGGAATTTTGTTTAACTACAGCAACAGTCAAGGTGATTAGGACGTGAAAAAAGCAGGGGAGCAGGGAGCAGGGGAGAAAAACCACCCACAAGGGGTGGGGCTTCCCTACGGGACGCTACGCGAACAACCAAGGGAGAAAAGGAGCAAGGGGGCTTTTGCCCACAAGGGGCAAGGTTTTTACCT
>NZ_JADEXZ010000096.1 GCF_015206815.1 Fortiea sp. LEGE XX443 | reverse complement strand
GGTCGCAAGGTAACAGATGAATTTAAGCAGATGATGGAAATTGTATTTGATGATTATTTACCGCAATGGAATTATACAGCAGTCCCGCAGACCTCATAATTCTGGATCTTATTTTATCCTCATTCCTTAATTTACTATCACCCCAAAGTTAATATTCTATTCGGAAATGTACCTCCTAACAGCGAAATTCTCTGTATCTATGTCATTTTTAAATCTGATTTAGTTTTTATTAGGAAATAAGATGTGTTTGCCCTACCTTACCCTCTTACCCGCTTGGCAATCTCGCAACCAAGTTTTCACTCCTTGGGCAACTGTACCATTGCTACTATCGCGTGGCGGTGTTGGCAGTTTTTGTTTTGCAGAAGAAGCAGTTTGAGTAAACATCATTACCAAATACCAGCCGTTTTGATCTTTTGTTAACAACAGCCAATGAAATTCTTGTAATTCAATTGCTTTATTGTTTATATACTGTCTTTCTAAGGTAGTAAAAAAAACCTGCTCAACACCTGTTTCTGAACTTTTTTGTTTATCTATAGTATCTCCAGCCGGATTTAAGGGTAGGGGTTGAAACTCCGGTCTACCTGCTAGTACCATATAACTGTAAATATCACTACTTCTTTTGCGACGACGAGCGCGTTGACTGGCGCGATTGGCATAACTAGGTAAATCTTGCAGGAGTCGAGTAGTTAATGTTTCTAAATTTTGTTCTTGGCAAGCATATCTTATATTCCTCTGCACGTCTGGAGTAGGTTGTTGTGAGAATGCTGAGTTATCAACGCTATTAGCAATTACTAGCCAGAAGGCGGAAGCTGTGATGATGGGAAGCAGGGAATAGGGGAAGAAACTTTTTTCATGCTTGGTTGTGGGGTTTTTCCGTGGGTGATTAAGTGGAAATATCATTTGTCATTCTCCCTCCTAAACCCTGCAATTATGCTTGTATTGTAGTTAACTCATCAGAAATTCTCTTCCAGGCTAACTCAGGTTCAGTAGCCGCCGTGATCGGACGACCAATTACTAAATAGTCTGCACCAGCTTGGATAGCTTGGCAAGGAGTGAGCGATCGCATCTGATCTCCTTTTTCTGCCCAAGTTGGACGCACTCCAGGACAAACTAGCAAAAAATCATCGCCGCAAGTTTGTCGCAATTGTGCCACTTCTTGGGGTGAACACACCGCCCCATCTAATCCACACTCTTTCGCCATCAGTGCCATTTCTAAGGCAAATTCGGGCAACTCTAGGGGAATTTTTAAATCAAAAGCCAATTGCCTAGTAGAGATACTTGTCAGCAGCGTAATGGCAATTAATTTAGGTGGTTCAATACCAGCAACGGAAGCACCTTGTTGAGCTGCTTCCGTTGCTGCTTTCATAGCATCTTTACCAGATGTAGCATGAATTGTCAACAAATCCACACCATAACGCGCCGCACTGCGACAAGCCCCAGCTACAGTATTGGGGATATCGTGAAACTTCAAATCTAGGAAGATGCGCTTTTGCCGAGATTTCAACAACTCCAGAATACTCGGCCCGGTGCTGGTAAATAACTCTAACCCCACCTTCCAGAAACTCACTGATTCCAGCTTGTCAACGAGAGCGATCGCACTTTCTAAATCTGGCACATCCAAAGCTACGATTATTTTGTCATTTGTCATTGGTCAATAGTCATTTGTCATGAATTACTGGGTTCTGCATCCTTGTCTTCCTTTTCCTCTCTACACTCCTATTTCATACTTTATACTTTATACTTCATACTTCTTAAGGTATTAAGCGCACAAACTTATTTTTACCTACTTGCAACACGCGCCCACACAATTCACTCGGTTCATTGAAAGTGGTATCAACATCAGTAATGCGATCGCCATCTAAGCGTACACCACCTTCTTGAATTTTCCGCCGACCTTCACCAGTACTTTTACACAAGCCGCTGGCGTTGAGTATAAAGGCCAACTTTGCCGGAAACTGCGTTACTGCTGCGAGGGAAAATTCTGGAACAGCACCTTCTTTACCGCCGCTTTTGGCTGCTTCTTTGGCTTCATTGGCTGCTTGTTCGCTGTGGTATTGTTTAACAACTTCCCAAGCTAACAGCATCTGGCGATCGCGCGGATTTTCTGGCAATTTATCTAAAGGTAAATCTGTCAGTAGTTCAAAATACTGTTCCAGCAAATTATCTGGAACCCCTTGTAATTTCTGATATTTTTGTCCTGGGTGTTCCGACAAGCCGACATAATTGCCCAGAGACTTAGACATTTTCTGCACACCATCTGTGCCGATTAAAATAGGTAATAGCACCCCAAATTGAGGCTTCTGCCCAAAATGGCGCTGCAAATCGCGTCCTACAGCAATGTTAAACTTCTGATCAGTTCCACCTAATTCCACATCTGCTTCAATGGCTACAGAATCATAGCCCTGCATCAACGGATAAAGGAACTCATGCAGAAAAATCGGATTCTCTTTTTTATAACGTTCAGCAAATCCTTCCTTGGCTAACATTTGCCCCACCGTCATGGTAGACAGTAACTCCAAAATTTTCCCCAAATTAAGCTGGGCAAGCCATTCGGAGTTATAACGCACTTCTAACCGTCCTGGTGTGTCAAAATCCAAAATAGGACGCACTTGATCCAAGTAAGTCTGAGCATTTTGCGCTACATCAGCCTCTGTCAGCTGGCGACGCACCTCAGATTTACCTGTAGGGTCACCAATACGAGCCGTAAAATCACCGATAATCAGGACTGCCGTATGACCAGCATCTTGAAACGCTCGCAGTTTTCGTACTGGTATGCTATGACCAAAGTGAATATCAGCACCCGTGGGATCAATGCCCAATTTGATCCTTAGAGGTTTGTTAGTATTTGCTAGGCGTTTCTCTAAACTTTCAATTTCGCTATCAATATCAGTAGGTTGTGGGAATACTTCTACTATCCCACGATGCAGCCAAGAAAAATCTTGCGCCATATTAGGAGATTCGTGCTTTACTACACTTTTTATTTGAGAAGTTAGGTTGGTTACATTCACTGGCAATTTGTCCGTTTTTTCATCTGCCAAACTCATATAATTGCAAAAAATTAACCACCTTGCTGCATTTTGATGAATTACAGTTAAATCTACAAGTGAGGAAGTGATACTACCGTGTCGTCTAGGACTCTTGAAAATAAGCAGCCACAACGTCGGCCTTCATCGGGTTTTGACTTTTTCAAAGGAGTAGGTCAGATAACTGGCGGTACTCTGTTATCTATAACGATGCTGACAAGCTCTATTGTAGCTGGAGGGCTAGTTGGTTTAGCTATTAGTTTCCGTAATTTACCTGATGTCAGACAACTACGTAACTTTTTGCCAACAGAAACAACTTATATTTATGATATTAAGGGCAAACTCCTAGCCAGCGTCCACGGGGAAGCCAACCGCGAAGTTGTACCTTTAGATAGAATTTCGCCGAATTTGAAACGGGCGGTATTAGCTAGTGAAGATGGCCATTTCTATAATCACCACGGTATTAATCCTACAGGTATTGGCCGTGCGATCGTCGTCAACGCAGTAGCAGGTGGTGTGAAGGAAGGTGGTTCTACCATCACCATGCAGTTGGTCAAAAATTTGTTTTTGTCGCAAAAACGAGCCATTACCCGGAAATTAGCCGAGGCTGTGTTGGCAATTCGCCTAGAGCAAATTCTCACCAAAGACCAAATTTTAGAAATGTACCTCAATCAAGTGTATTGGGGTCATAATAATTACGGCGTGCAAACAGCAGCACGCAGTTACTTTGATAAGTCAGCCGAAACCCTAACCTTAGGAGAATCGGCAATGATGGCGGGTTTAATTCAAGCGCCAGAAGAATTCAGCCCCTTTGCGAGTATGAAGCTGGCAAAACAAAAGCAAAAAGAAGTGCTAGGGCGGATGCTGGAATTAAAATGGATTACCCAGCAAGAATATGATAATGCCCTGAAACAAGAAATCAAACTAGGCAGAATCAGGTCTTTTCAAGGTAGCGCCTTGCCTTATGTTTCTAACACTGTGTCTCAGGAATTAGCGAAGAAGTTTGGACGTGACGCATTACTCAAAGGTGGGATGCGAGTCCAAACTACAGTCGATGCTAAATTCCAAATTATGGCAGAAGACACTGTGAAAAAGTGGCATAAAACTTTGAGTGGACAAGGGTTATACAAGAATCAAATTGCTTTGGTAGCCATTGATCCGCGTACTCATTTTATTAAAGCACTGGTGGGTGGTGTAGATCCCAAAGTCAGTGAGTTTAACAGAGCAACTCAAGCTCTACGTCAACCAGGTTCTTCTTTTAAACCATTTGTTTACTATACTGCTTTTGCTACTGGTAAGTACGGGCCAGATACAACTGTAATTGATGCCCCTGTTAGCTACCAAGATGGTAATGGTAGATATTTTCCCAAAAACTATGACGGTACTTTTGGCGGAGCGATGTCAATCCGCAAAGCTTTATCGGTATCTCGTAACATACCTGTGATTAAGCTTGGCAAAACTGTAGGAATGTCAAAAGTGATAGAAGTTTGCCGAACTTTGGGCATTATGAGTCCGATGGAACCTGTGACTTCGTTGCCTTTAGGTGCGATTGGTGTTACACCGTTGGAAATGACCAGTGCTTATGCTACTTTTGCCAATTACGGCTGGCAATCGCCACCGACAATCATTGCCCGTGTAACTGACAGTAGTGGTAATGTGTTATTGGACAATACCCCAAAACCCCAACTAGTACTTGATCCTTGGGCATCAGCAGCCATTATTAGTACGATGCAATCTGTAATTACTGAAGGTACTGGTAAAAATGCTGCGATTGACCGCCCTGCTGCTGGGAAAACAGGGACAACATCCGCAGAAAAAGATATTTGGTTTGTGGGTACTGTACCTCAATTGACAACTGCGGTCTGGGTGGGTAGAGACGATAACAAACAACTAGCTAGTGGTGCTACTGGTGGTGTCATGGTGGCTCCCATTTGGAAAGATTTCATGACCAAGGCACTTAAAGGCGTACCTGTAGAAAATTTCAAACCACCTTCCCAGTTTCCTCGCCCTAAATCACAATAATTTTGGATTTTAAAATTTAGATTTTGGATTCATCATTAATTCAAAATTAAGCCAGTTGCGAATCTGCGGGAAACTCTGACGCTAGTTATTCGCTACTGCTGGCGCTAACGCAGTTACCTGGGAGTGGCTCACCCTCCCGCATATCTTTCTCCCCAGCACACTGGCTTTAAAATCTAAAAGTTTCTAGGGCTGTTTTTCCAGTTCGGCTTTCATCCGTTCTAAGGTGAAGTGCATTTGCTCAAACATCTGTTGCGGAGTAATGCCAAATTGACCTAACTGGGTTTTTAACTGTTCTACTGTCATTTGCGCCATAAAATCTTCTGAAAGCTCGAAGCGCTTCATAAAAATGTGGTAGCGCTCCATCATGGCTTCCATTTGCTCAATAAACAATTTTTTGCCTTGGCGGTCAAATTTGCCATAATTGTTACCAAGTTTGATTAAGGCTTGGTAATCTTCAAACAGCAGTTTTGCTTCTTGCTGAACTATTTCAGAATCAAAGAATCCCATGTTGCTTTTACTTAACTGAGTACTGGCACTCAGCAACTTATAGTGATGCTTATACTTTTATTCTAATCTAGGGGATTCGTGTAGAAAACAAACTTCGGTTAAAGTACGGTTTTTGACCGAGATTCCAACACTTGACTTTAGTTGCTTTCTGTTGATGTTATTATGTTCTAATTTGATATTTAAATTACAGTAGGGACGTTGCATAACATTGATTACCGCCATTAGCGATCGCAGTACGCAATGATGATGATGCTGCACTATTAGAAAAATCAGAGTTCCTAACTATGACGCAGAACTCGAACGCACCATGAGCTTTCGGATGTAATTCTTCAGATAGGTTATTAATGCAATAAATTTCAGTTAACCTGCAAAACTATTAACAACGATACATAGGGAGAAAATATATGGGACTTTTCGACCAAATTCTTGGTGCTGTTTCTAATCCCAATCAACAAGGTAGTTTGGGTCAACTGGGAGGTATTATTAACACCGTACAACAATTAAGCGATCGCACTGGCGCAGATTCTTCTACTGTCCAATCTGTTTTGGGTATTGTGGGCAATTATGTTCGTTCTTCGTTACGAGAAAAGCAAGCTACAGGTGGCGAAGCAGAAGCCCAAGCTTTGGTAAATCAATATGCTGGGACTTCTCCCAATCCTCAAGCTGTGAATTCGCTGTTTTCTGTAGGTATGCAACAGCAGGTAGCTGATGTGGTTTCTCAGCGCACTGGTTTAGATGCTGGGACTATTCAACAGTTGCTACCTTTAATTGTGCCTGTGGTTCTGAATTTCCTGCAATCAGGTGCAAACTCCCAAAATCCCCAATCTAGCAGCAATTCAGTATTGAGTAGTTTTTTGGATGCAGACAGGGATGGAGATGTTGACATTGCTGATGCTATTCGCTTGGCTAGTCAGTACTTAGGCAAATAATGGGTTAATTTAAACAGAATACATGCGATTATTTTGAGGACTGACGTATGTATTCTGTAACAATAGCTTTTACCTCTGCATTTTAACTGTTTTACTAGCCTCCACTCACAGGCGGAATTAGTACCACTTCATCACCATTTTGTAATAATGTATCTGGTTCAACAAAAATCAAATTAATCCCAAAGCGAGTGATGTCGCGCCATTTGGCAAGTTCTGGGCGTTCAACAATCAGGCGATCGCATACTGCTTTTACAGGTGTACCCTCAGGAAATTCTAGCACCAATTCTGGAACCCCAAAGGCTTCTTGATAAGCGGCGAATAACTTAACCGTGACTGTGATTGCAGATTTAGACATACAAAAGCTTCGCACTCCAGAGGTATTCTTATCTAGAGTTTCTCAAACAGACACAAAATTGACGCAGCAAGTTGAGAAACTGTCACTTGGTATCACACTAAGTAACACAACTTGTATGTTGCTAGTCTTATTAGCAAAGATACTACCATCCATTCGTCCAGAAAGAATGATGAGAAAATTAAAGTCCCTCGCCTAAGTTTAGGAAAGGGATTGAGAATTAGGAATTTGAGATTGAAGCTCAATAGTTATAGCAGGTGACAGGGAACAGGCTTCCGCCGTGAGCGTCAGCCGAACGGTGACAGGTGACAGGGTTAAGAGTCTTTTAGTGCATGAGTTTTATCATTGGCCGATATCCTAACTGCCTTGGCTACTGCTATATCTGATTTGCGATCGCAAATCCAAAATAGTTTACCAGTAGCAACTACCTACATTACTGGCTACAGTTGACGGTGCTGTCAGGAGTAGCATCAGGGTAGAAAGTCCGAACACCACCTTGTCTTCTGACGAATACAGCTTTAAAGGTTCTGTTCTCATCAGTGACACTGAGAAGACATGCTTGGTTGGTAGTGCTAGTGTTGGGGTTGTTCTTATAACCTAAAGATGCAACTGACAACATTTCTTCAGCGTTGAGGGTGTAAGGATAACCTTTAATAGTAGACTGAGCAGTTCCAGTACCTACCCGCATTACAACACCCATTGTGTAGATTGTGTTGGGAACTACTTCTTCTCTAAACGTATTATTGCTCAGTCGTCCAGCTAAACCCTTGTTTTGCAACTCTACATAACGACCAACAAAATGCAGCCCACCTATGGAGCCACCTTGAACTGGTTCTCCACAGAATACATGTTCAAAGCCTTCCACATTAAACCAGACATCGGTTAAATCGTTTAAGAAATCCGTATTGGAAGTACGACCTATTTTGAGATATCCTCCTACATAGGTCTTGATATTTGTCAAGACAGTAGGATTATTATTCATCATAGTTTGAAAGCCAGTGCGACTCACAACTGTACCTGGAGCGCCGCACAGATTAACAACTGCTGTGTCAAAGCTGTTTAGTCCTGGGGCGGTAGGGGTGACATCAGCTGGGCTACCAAAGGCTAAACCAGACACAGGGTTGTTGATATCGTCAAAGAAAGGTACAGAACCGGATGGTAAAGAAGTAGAACCGGAACCGGAAGAACCATAATCATTGATTACGATGTCATCAATGTTGATTCTGTTTGCCGTTGCATCAGTTTTACGAATCTCACAGCGAACACTACCAGAGATGTTGGCCGTAAAAGTCGCTGTTTGCAATGTTGTGGAAGTGGTATTGACAGTGGAACCGACTTGTATATATGAAGAGCCACTGTTAGTCGAACACCAAACACCCCAAGTAGTATTAGCATCAGTACCAAACTTAGCATGTTTAATCGTAATAGAGCCAGCGCCTGTAGTGCGGTCAAATCTCATCGACACTCTACCACTATTACGAATGCGAGCAGACCTTAAGCCACTTTTCCTATCCGTGCTGAGGTCACCAATCAACGCATCATTCAAATTCCATAATCCCGTACTGAGATTAACATCAGCAGCTGCATAACTTGCTTTTGTACCGAACTCAAATCCTTCAGTAATTGTGGCACTATTGGCACTGGTTACACAAAAGGTAAGCAGTATAAATGTTCCTGCCGATACTTTGAGAGGAAAAGCTAATTTAGACATACTTAAAAGGTTGCTTACTTGAGTTAATTACCAGTTGATAGTGAGCCTAGATAACAAAATAAATACGCTAAATTACTTCATTTATAAATGAGTAATCAAGAGTAAAGACAGGTTTTAGAATACTAGGGATATTTATAATATTGCATTATTAATTGATAATGCAGTTTGTGAGTTCGCCAATTTCGTATTAAATTCTGATTAAATATAAGTTAAAAATTTGATTATTTATTTATTTGAGTAAATAATAAAGATTCCCGACTTCTTTAAGTAGTCGATAATTTAACTTTTGGTTAATCTTCATCTTTAACCCACAGTATTCCCAGCAGTGTGTCACTTACAAAAATTACACCTGTGTCAAACGTTGCTCTTGTCAGCGAATCCCAAGCGCTGAGAGCAGAGTAATTGTTGACAAACACTGCATTGGTGAAAAATTTGCAGTTATTTTTGAACAAGTTGAATATCTGATGAGAAATGTTTTCGGCTGCTTCTTCTGTCATGATTTTGGATGAATAAGCCAAGTCTTTTGTGAGGATAAATAGTAAAATTTTGTGTGCTGCTGTTTGAGTGATTTCTTGCCAGCGATCGCCCAGTCCAGAATACCCCATTTGACTGACAAATAAATCTAGAGTTTTTGTTAAGTCTTCAGCTTTTTCTGTAGTGCTATTCGAGCTTATTTGTTTAATTTCAAACAAAACATTTCCTATGCTACGCTTTGATATGATTTCTGCTCGTAATTCTTTAATTTTTGCCGAATCTACACTTTCTAATATGTTTATACTCATTTTATTTAAATAAATAGTTAAGTAGAAAGGTGCAAATAAACCGAACTATGTAACGGAAAGTAAAGTAGCTTGAAAACCTCTTCCCTTCTGCCTTCTGCCCTCTGCCTCCTGCTTTGTCATAACGACAATTTTTAACACCGACCTACTTAGAGCTTTTTGCAAGCTTCATCTAAAACATTACTCCCAAGTTGCCACATCTCGCAGCACATCAGGAATTTCTCCCATCTCTAAGGGAAATTCCAGCAAAGTTTCTCTGTAACCTAAATAGCCAGACTCAGCAAACGACAACAGCATTCGCGCCAATGCTAACCAAACTTCTGACTCATACTCCCAATCTTTATAACGCGAAGCCCGACCAGCAATTGAACGTAGCGCCCAAAAATAAGAATTTCTCACCACCGAGCCACCCTTCTTAAACTCTGGCAAGTCTTGGTGGTCGAGAAACAATACTTGATTTTCAATTCTGGCTTTCATAATAGCCATTTTAATTCATTGGGGCGCAATACCCCATGTCTACAAACTAGAGCTTAACCCCAAACGGAAAGTCAACCCCGGACTATAGATGCGATTAACTCGCTCATATTGCTCACCTAGTAAATTTTCTAAGTAAACGGTTAGACCTAAATTGCCAGCTACAGGGATGCGGCCGCTAAAATCTAAATTGAAATAGGATGGTGCAAAATCTGTAATCTGGTCGCCAGGTCTGTTGAACAAGGCTCGACGCGCACCACTGTTGTAAGTCATGTACAAATTAGCTTGCCAACCTGAATTTTGATAACCAACACCACCTTGAAGTAAGGAATAAGGAATTAGAGCCAACTGTAACCCTCTTTCTGTGCCTGTTTTTATTTGAGCATTGGTGTAGGTATAGTTGAGAAAAGTTGACCAGCCAGAATTCAGTTTTAGTTGTAAAGCTGCTTCTAAACCATTGGTATCTACTAGCCCAATATTTGCCCATCGTCCTGCTATAATTCCCAGACGATTATCTACACTGCTGCCGAAATAAGTAAACTGTCCAGTCAAATTATTAGCAAATTTGACATCTACTCCGGCAGTCCAGCTAGAGCCAGTTTCTGGGTCTAAATCGGGGTTTGGTTCCCAACCATGAACTGTGTCAAAAACATACAACTGGTCTAGTCCTGGGTTGCGTTGTCCTCCTGCCCAACTACCACGCATGGCAATTTTTGATGTGGGAGCATAACGTAAACCAAAACTCGGATTGAGATAATTACCAAACTCTGTATCAAAACTTTGTCTGAGTCCTAAATCTAGCTGAAAATTTTTGCTAATATTCCAACTATTGACAGCAAATAAAGCTGTATTTAATAAACTTCTGTTTTCAGTTTCATTATTGGCAATGCGATTCGGGCTTGTACTCAGCACATCACCGTTTAAGTCAGTGTTTTTTAAATCCAATCCCCAGCGTAATTTATTATTCTGGCTTGATTGCCAATCATGATCAACTCTCGCTGATAGCTGTTGTGTATCTAAAGCACCTGTACGAAAAAATTCTCTACCAGCAAAGAATGTCGGGCCATAGGTGCTGAAATAGTCCTGATTATAACCAATTGTAGTTGTCAGATTAGAGCGATCGCCATTGCCTAAACGAGCTTTCCAAGATAAACCAACGTTTAAGCCATCGTGGTCTAAACGGTCTCTTTGTAGCGGGAAACCGAAAAAAATTAAACCTCGACGGCTACTGAGGCTGGTAACATCTAAATTTAAAGTATTTCTAGAATTTAAATCTAGACCAACGTTCCCAGAATAAGTACTTATGGCTGTATCTGCATTGAATAAAAAACCTTGAGCATCACGGTTAGCTGCACCTACAGGAACACGATAACGGTTATCTGAAAAGAATCTTTCAAAGCTGAAATTATATCTAGCCGCACCAACTGAACCACCGAAACTAGTCTGTTGATTATTTAAGCTTAATGATCCATACTCGAAACTGCCGGTGAGTTTAGGTTTACCATAGCCTTCTTTGGTAATGATATTAACAACTCCGCCAAATGCTGAGGAACCATATAAAGTAGAAGCTACACCGCTAGATAATTCTACTCGTTCTATTGATTCTACAGGAATACTATTTAAATCAGTTGTCCCGTGATAAGTATTAACATTATTGTTAATCTGTCTGCCATTAATCAAAAATACAGACTGATTAATTGTCGCTCCGCGGTAGTATGTACCTGTATGAATATCTGCACCAGGCCCGACATCATTAATCGCAAAACCAGGCAATCTTTTCAAAACATCAGCGACGCTAGTAGCACCTTGCTTTTGGATCTCTTCTTTCTCGATAACGTAAACAGGTGTAGATCCAGAAGGAGTATCCTGTTCTCCAATTACTTCTATAGAAATATCTGCATCTTCAGCAGGTTCTGTTTCTAATTCTGGCTGAGTTTCTTGATTGACTTCCTCATCGGAACCAGTTTCTTGAGTGAGTAATTCAGCATTGGTAATAGGTAACTCAATTTCTTTCAGATAAGGAATATTTGTAGTGACTGGCGTTGATTCAGCACCAGCTTGCTGTTGAATTTCAGTATCAATAGCCCCAGCTGGTAGAGTTATCAGTAAATTTGGTAAAGTAACTAGCAGCCAACAATTTTTTTTCACGTCTCGTTTCACACCAAGTAACAACCATCACCAATGGGTATTGTTGCTGCTAAGATAAAATCTTGTCAAACGACATCCTGTCGTATTTCCAGTAAGCATTTGAGTGCTTGATGTTTGTTGTATTCTAAACTCAAGAAAAAAGACTATAAGAGTAATCATCATTACTCTTATAGTCAATTAATTAACTCTGGCATTAATTAACGCTTAATGGTAGGATTTATGTCCGAAGCCGTAGCCACCATAACCACTAACACTACCACTACCACTACCACTACCATAGCTACCATAGCCGCCGTAACCATAGTAGCCGTTGTGGGAGCCAAACTTAGAGTTAAAGTAGCCAGACCCATAGGATGCTGAGAAAAAACCGCCTTCAAGCGATAGCATTTCTTGGCTAGTTAGTTGATCAAGAAAACTTTCAGAATCATGAAACAGGTCGTAACCGATAGTATTTAATTCGTTAATTGCGACATTCGTCATTAGCTTTGCTCCTTCAGGTTCAATGACTAGACTGTTTGACTTATGTCCTGTCTAATCTAATTTTGATGTTTGCAAAGTTACTATAAAAATTCAATATTTTAAAATCTAATAGTTAGACATAAATCCAATATTTTTGTCTGATTAATTTTCTTCACATTAATTAAAAGTAGCTATCGTTTTGCGAATTGGGGTTATTGCTTTTCTGCTATGCTACTTCTACTGCAAGTTGGATTTGTTGTTGTAATGTATTGAGTATATCTATAGTTTTCTCGTAGGCGACTTTCTGGTTTTGATGTTCAAAGTACTCAGATGCTTTATTTAAATCAGCGATCGCCCTTTGATGATACCCTAGATAATACTGAGCTATGCCGCGGTTAAGATAAGCTTGGGCATTACTGGGATCTAGCTTAATAACTTCAGAAAAAGCGCGTACTGCACCTGTATTATCTCCATTACGACCACAAACACAACCCCGGTTAAAATAAGCTCTGTAATCGTTAGCGTTGAAACGAATCGCCAAATCAAAGTCATGGATTGCTGCTACTAAATCTTGCAACTGCAAATGAGCTAAACCTCTATCGTTGTAAATATCTGCTAAAGAAACGTGAGATACTTGAGGTATTTCTGCTAACGCTAGATCAAAATCCATGATTGCTGCTGTGTAATTACCTAGCGCACCATGAGCTACTCCCCGATTATAGTAGGCGCGAAAATCATTGGGTTTACGAGCGATCGCTAGATTATCATTGACAATGGCACTTAAGTAATTGCCTTGCCTGTAATACGCTAATCCTCGATTCAGATAGGCTTCAACGTTATTTGGGGCAAAATTTATGGCTTGAGTGCAATCAGCGATCGCTTGATGGTAATCTTGTAAATACAGATAAGCAAGACAACGATTGCTATAAACGGCAGCAGGTTTTTCTTGATGTTGAATTGCTTGGTTAAAGTGAGCGATCGCTTCCTCATAGTTACCTTGCTGCATTTGCACCACACCTAAATTGAAATAATCACTCACCACCTCTTGAGCAAGTAAGACAGGTGAAGACAAAGATGGGGTAGCAAAAGTCAAAGGAAACACAACTATCAAGCTGAATAAAAACCGCCAGAAATCAGTCATAAGTATTAGCGACAATTTCGGCAACAATATAGTTAGCGGGACAATTAGCCCCGCAGATTGTAAAACTATATACTAATCTACTTCCAGTCTTTGTCTGCTTGATCTAGTACATAAGCAGCTACATCTTCAATTTGCCCAGGTTTTAAACGACCTGCGAAAGCAGGCATAGCATTTTTCCCCTTTGTCACTTGAGCAATAATGGCCTCTGCTGAGTTCATGCCATACTTCTCTAGAGCGTCTTTCTTCAAGTTCTTGTTAGCTTGAACTAGATTTTTTCCGCCAGCGTGACAAGAAGCGCAATTAGCACTAAATACTTTAGCCCCACTAACGCTGTCTGCTGCCAAAACTGGACTGCTGAAGGCAAAGGTGAAGATGGCTATGCCTAACAGCATGACTGAAATAAGTTTTTTCATTTAGTGTTCCCTCTGAAACCAAGGCTTACTTGGTGCAATATCTTTCATAATTTTCAGTTGATTAAATTGCCTTCGTCAAAAGACAAGCTGTCAAACTTCGCTGGAATGATTGCGTCAAGCCATTTTCAAAAATCGTTTAAGTCTATCTTCACAGCGAGTTGGTATATTTAACTTCTGTCTGCCAAATTTGTTAGTGCTTCTGCGGTGACACGACAAATTAGCCAATCATCTAAAATCGTCGCCCCCATGCTGCGGTAGAATGTTTGGGCTGGCTCATTCCAATCTAAGACACTCCACTCTAATCGTCCGCAATTGCGCTCTACAGCAATCTGCGCTAGTTTAATCAAGAGAGCTTTACCAATACCTCGGCGGCGATACTCTGGTAAAACAAACAAATCTTCGAGATAAATTCCTGGCTTGGTCAAAAAGGTAGAATAGTTATGCAAGAATATGGCAAAGCCTACAGGCTGCCCTTGGTATTCTGCTAAGATTGCCTCGATATATTTTGGCGAACCAAATAGATGCTCTTTAAGTGCGGCAACGTTTCCTGTTACAGCATGAGATAATTTTTCGTACTCGGCTAACCCTTTAATTAATTGAAATAGTACGTCGCTATCAGCAGGTTCAGCAAAACGCAGAATTAAATCAGTCATTAGTCATTAGTCATTAGTCCATAGTCATTAGTCCATAGTTAATGGTCTATAGTCAATAGCTTTGATAGTAAGCAGGTTACGGGTTACAGGTTACAGGTTACGGGTTACAGGTTACGGGTTACAGGTTACGGGTTACAGGTTACGGGTTACAGAGTTAAAAGTTTTTTGGTTTCTGATACCGAAATTTTTGACTTTTACACTAGCCAACCCTTCAAACGTTTGGCAATGTGAGGACGACGTAATTTCCGCATGGCTTTGCTTTGAATTTGTCGCACTCGTTCACGCGATAAATTAAACATGTTGCCAACTTCTTCTAGGGTACAGGGTTCACTGGTTGTGAGTCCGTAACGTAAAGAAATTACGTCTTTTTCTCGTGGAGTTAGCACGTCACCCAAGACTTCCCAAATCTCCTGACGCATCATGTTTTCATTCATTTTTGCTTCGGGAGAGAGGTTGTCCTCGTCTTCTAATAAGTCCATCAATTCCGTGTCTTCTTCTTTACCGACACGGTGGTTGAGAGATAGTGCTTGACGACGTAGTTGTTGGAGTTGGCGTAGTTGTTGGACAGTCATTTCCAAAGAAGCTGCCATTTCTGCTTCCGAGGGATTGTGTCCGAGTTTTTGTTTGAGTTCTCGTTGGGCTTTTTTGAGTTTGTTAAGTTTTTCAACAATGTGAATTGGTAAGCGAATTGTGCGTGCATCATTAGCGATCGCTCGCGTAATTGCTTGTCTAATCCACCAGTAGGCGTATGTAGAAAATTTGTATCCTTTATCAGGATCAAATTTTTCTGTGGCGCGATTTAATCCCATCGCCCCTTCTTGAATTAAATCCAAAAAAGGCACTCCGCGATTAAGATATCGCTTGGCAATTGATACTACCAATCTTAGGTTCGAGCGAATCATTTTGCGTTTCGCTACTCGGCCTTGATACAAGCGACTTTCTAGCTGCTTTTCTGTCATCTCTAACTGAGCAGCTACTTGTACTTTAGTCGTTTGCTGTTGCAGTTGCTCTTCTAAAGCGGCTTGAATTTCTCTAACTTCTTCTAAAAATCGGACTCGCCGTGCTAATTCCACTTCTTCTTCTGGTTTGAGTAGTGGATAACGCGCCATTTCTTTAAAAAATGCGCCTACAGCATCATCATGCTCAGTTTTGTTATATCCTGAAGGTCGAGCCGCCGCCATCTCATCCCCATCACGTTCTTCTTGTTCCAGATTTTCTGCAATTGGGGACTCTTCTTCTACCAATATTTCTAAACTTTCGAGTAGTTGCTCTTCTGTATCAGCAGCATTCTCCAATATTTCCATTGTTCCCAATTCAGCAATATTCATAGTTTCCTTAAGGGATGGTTGCTTTGTTTGGTACATAATTCCTTGACAGCTACTCGCTTACAACTTGGTAGTTTCCCCTTAGAAACAAATGCACCCTCTCTATAGCAAAGTACAAGTTTCTACTAATTACTTAGCAAAACTGAAAATTTTTATCTAGCTATGATTTTTTGGTTCCTGCTAGATAGAACCTCTGATAAATACTGGCTATTGCACCTAAAAAATTATTGTCTCAGGTTCTAACAGATATATTCCTTATTTTTTGATTAATCTCTAAATCTGTCAAACTCCTTCAACCACTATTAATCTTAACAAAGATCAAAGAAACCAAGTAATTATTCCCATTCCTTAAAAATTCCTATATTTTTCTAAAGTTTTTAAACTTTAGGGGTTGGAATTAATTTTGACATTCAAAGCCTTGGTTCTAGGGTTATTTGAATTTCATGAAATTTTTTCAATGTCACAATTTCACTAACTTAATTTTCTGAAATAAATTATTTGTATAAAAGCATCTCATATATACAAAGAATTGAATATCTATCAATGGGCGGAAAAAGGATCTGTCATATTTAGTAAATAAGCAAATGACTTGATAAATAATCAGGGATATAGTTTTGTTTTTATCGTGTGTGGACTTTAAATATTTATTGCACGTACCGCTTAGTTCGATTTGTCTAGTAGATTACATAACAGGAAACTTATCAAGTATGATGATGGATAAAAGTATTTAGAAATACATTTTACATTCTAGAGAGAAAAAAGTTAAATTTTTGAGAGCTAGATGAAGGGATAATAAATTCCTGCCAATAAAAAGCAAAAATTATGTATATTAATGACTTAAATTTGCAAAATTTAGTAGTTGCAGAGCCTAGGGAATCGTATCAAGCCCAAAATATGGGAAATCGCTACATTGAAGTGCTGGTGGACTGTCCAGGTGCAACGGGATTATTTACATACCGATTGCCATCTCAGTTAGAAATAAAACCAGGGGATATTTTAAGCGTACCATTTGGGACACAACAGTTAGGAGCGATCGCCATTCGGTTGTTGACAACACCCAATATTGACTTACCGCCAGACAAAATTCGGGAAGTAGAAGATGTAGTTAGTGTGGGGTTCTTTCCCAGTAGTTATTGGGAATTATTAAATCGAGTTGCAACATATTACTATACGCCCCTAATTCAGGTAATTAGAGTTGCTTTACCACCGGGATTGTTGGGGCGATCGCAACGTCGTATCCGCTTAACTCACCTCAGCCAAAACGATGAAACCACAAAACTCGCAACGCTAAATTTTCTCAGTCCAGTTGCACAGCAAATTCTGGAGCTTTTGCAAACTCAAGCATCAGGAGATTATAGTTTTGCTTACCTGCAACAAAAAGTTAAATTAACCTATCGGGGAGTGCGGGAGTTGTTGCGCTTAGGTTTGGTAGAAAGTTATTTAGAAGCGCCACGACTAACTCGCCCCAAATTACAAAAAGTTGTAACACTGATTGATACAAGCGATCGCGATTTAACTGTTCGTCAACGGGAAATTATCGAAGTATTGCGCCGACGTGGTGGGGAATTGTGGCATAGCGAACTATTACAAATTTGTAGCGCTAGTTCTTCCATCCTCAAAACCTTGGCACAAAAGGGTTACATAGTGATTGAAGAACGGGAAGTATTGCGGACAGAACAGAGTCCGACATTAACTCAAGACCAAGCAAAAACCTTAAATACTGCCCAAACTCACGCCCTAGCAACCATACAGTCCTTAAATAAATTTGCTCAAGTCTTGTTGCATGGGGTAACAGGTTCTGGTAAGACAGAAGTATACTTGCAAGCGATCGCGCCATTACTTCATCAAGGCAAATCAGCTTTAGTTTTAGTCCCAGAAATTGGACTCACACCCCAACTCACAGACAGATTCCGCGCCCGATTTGGTAACAGAGTCGCCGTTTATCACAGCGCCCTCTCCGAAGGGGAACGTTACGACACCTGGCGGCAAATGCTCACAGGCGAACCCCAAGTTGTCATCGGGACGCGTAGTGCAATTTTTGCACCATTACCCAAACTCGGTTTAATTATCTTAGACGAAGAACACGACAGCAGTTTCAAACAAGATTCTCCTATCCCTACATATCACGCCCGCACCGTCGCCCAGTGGCGGGCTGAGTTAGAAAATTGTCCCCTAATTTTAGGTTCTGCTACTCCATCCTTGGAAAGTTGGGTGAGTGTGAGGAGGCAGGGAGCAAGGAGGCAGGGGGC
>NZ_JADEXZ010000095.1 GCF_015206815.1 Fortiea sp. LEGE XX443 | reverse complement strand
TGTTGGATGAGGATCTCTTGCCAAATGTTTAAGAATTTGTAATTCTACATCCATTGCCCTACTTTCCTTCCAGAGTTTTTTCTTTTCATCCTTTTATTCAGAATACTCGGAAAGTGACAGAAGAGGGCTAATCAGCTTGAGTTTATTATTAATTCCTTCTACAGTACCACTGGTAGTTCTGCCATCAGAATAACCGACTATTTTGCCAAACCATCTAATCATTGTTCCTATAGTTTTGGGACAATACAACAAGGCATCGTGCATCCAATCTAATAAATGAATTATAATATCTCCCCAAAATGTAGAGGATTCAAATATGTCTCTAAATTTTTCTTTCAAGGAGTACATCTTTGCGAGAATGAGAGAAACTGAATGGACAGATTTCAATCTGTCTTTTGGCTCTTCGTTCAAGGAATATTCATTTTTTATTAGGCTATACTTGCTAATTATGTAATCCCGCTAATCTTCCTCTTTTTCTGATTTATCCTCCAAGGACATTGCTGCTTTCTTTTCGTTTTTACGCATAGTATCCAATTCAAAAGTGTTGAATGTTAAGAAAAATTCTATAAAAATTGAAGTATCTGTTCCCAAGTTACCTAGGGAACAATCAACAGAAATTGATTTAGCAGAATTCTGCCTCTTGTGGCATCAACTCTTGTGTAATACGAATATATCCAGGCTGAGATTTGATTAGTTCTAGCCATCTTTGAACAGCAGGAAAGTTCGATAAATCAAAACCACCTTCATCAGCTACATGGGTATAAGCAAACAAGGCAATATCAGCAATCGTATAGCGATCGCCGACAAAATAGAGGTGAGATTGGAGATGGTTTTCCATCACCTTGAGTGCTGCATAACCCTGTTCACGCTTTTGTTCTAAAGCTGCTTGATATTCTTCAGCTTTACCTAAAATTGAGATCCAAAATCTTGATGTAGCAATATAGGGTTCATGACTATATTGTTCAAAAAATAACCATTGTAGAACTTGTGCTTTTAAAAAGCGATCGTAGGGTAGAAATTCTGTGTATTCACTGAGATACACTAATATAGCATTTGACTCTGCTAAGTATTTCCCTGGTTCAACTTCTAAAATAGGTATCTTACCGTTAGGATTTTTACTTAAGAATTCTGAGGAACGGCTTTCTCCTTTTAAGATGTTAACCTCTATTCTTTCAAAGGGAATGCCCATTTGTGACAATAAAAGACGTATCTTATAACCATTACCAGAGGGTAAAAAATCGTACAAACGCAGCGTTTCCATGCCAAAAAAGTGGTGAAGAGTATATAGAGAAATGAGGCTCTAAAATACAATATCTTACAAAATAATTCGGAAAGAACAGGATATTTTTTTTCTTTTATCCATCTTCATACAAAATAGAATTATCTGAAAAAATAAAAAATAAAGTATTAATGGTTTTTGGTATTTCCAAGATTTAAATGTTTAATTTAATTCATTGCTGGGAAATAAAAATATGTGTGGAAGATTTACTTTAAATCAGTCAGCCGCCGCCCTAGCCAAGGCTTTTCATCTACCGCAAATTCCAGATTTAGCGGCTCAATACAACATTGCACCTACTCAAATGGTGCCAACAGTGCTACATGACACCACAAGTAACAAGTATGAATTTCAGCAGTTACGTTGGGGGTTGATTCCTTCTTGGGCAAAAGATGCAAAAATGGGGGTCAAGCTGATCAACGCTAGGGCAGAAACAGTGGCAGAAAAACCTGCTTTTCGAGCAGCTTTCAAGCGCCGCCGCTGTTTGGTGTTAGCTGATGGCTTTTATGAATGGCAACAACAACAAGGTAAAAAGCAACCATTCTATTTTCGGCTTCAAGATGGACAACCCTTCGGTTTTGCGGGGTTATGGGAAGTATGGCAATCCCCTGGGGAAGAAAAAATTGTCTCTTGTACGATTGTGACAACAACAGCTAACGAATTACTACAACCAATTCATGATCGTATGCCCGTGATTTTGGCTCCCCAAGATTATGATTTGTGGTTAGATACTCAAGTGCAAACCCCAGAGAAACTTCAGCCGTTATTACGTCCCTATCCTGCGGAAGCGATGACTACCTACCCAGTGAGCAACTTGGTAAACAACCCTCGGCACAACAGTCCAGAGTGTATTATGCCCCAGGGCTAACAAAGATAACTCATCTTATTTAGGATAATGTTTGATTAAAAATTGTTCTGCTTCGGTTTTATTTTTAATTAATCCATCTAAGGTGACTACAAGGAGATCATCCAGGATTTGGCGATATAGGGGGCCTGGTTTGTAGCCTAAATTCTTCAGGTCATTACCGTTTAAAATTGGTTGGATGTGAGCCAATACAGTTAAGTAATGCCAGATTTGTTGTCTGAGCGATCGCGGGCTTTGCAAGGCGATTAAAATCAGCATTGGCAAGTCATACTTTCTCAGCAACTGCACTACTTGACTGGGGCGCTGAGACTGGGTTAAGAATTCTATAACTTCTGCTTGGGCTAGGGCTAGGTTTTGTAAACGTTGAATACCATCCTCTTGTAATTGCAGATTTTGTGCCACCTTTGCCCTATATTTTGGTGCTAGGTGGGCAATTAAGGCTTCTAGGCGCATTTGCCAGTGTATCAAGGTGGGTTGAGGATCAAATCGTTGCAGACAGCGTTCTAATAGCCGCAGTTGGCGTAGGAGTTCTGCATCTAAAGTCAGAGTGGGATGAATGCACTGCAAAGCCTGTAAGTTATCGAGTAATTGCAAAGCCGATTTCCAGTAAGAGGCTTCTAAGATATGTTTTAATTCTGTTTTCAGCCGAGTTTGCAGGGCTGGGGTTTTGCTATTATTTTGAGCAGTGCGATCGTAAACACCACTGTTGATAGCGTAGCGAATATATTCTTCTGTTCGCGGTTCAAATTGAAATCCAAAGCGGACGGCAAAGCGCACACCGCGATAAATTCTGGTAGGATCTTCAATAAAACTGTTGGCGTGTAAAACTCGAATTTGCTTTGCTTGTAAATCAAGTAACCCGCCAAAGAAATCGAGTAATTCTCCAGCGCGGGGAGAAGTTAACCGCAGTGCCAATGCGTTAATGGTAAAATCTCGGCGATATAAATCTTGACGAATGGAACTCGCCTCAACTTCAGGATTTGCAGCCGGGTAAGGATAAAATTCTGTCCTAGCGGTGGCAATATCCACCCACAATGAGTCTAACTCTGGGTCTTTGTGCCATAACAAAGCCGCAGTTTGAAAAGCGCCGTGAATTTCTAAACGTGCAGATGGGTAAAGTTCTTGCAAAGCTTTTGCTAGTTCCACGCCAGCACCGACATCTGCCGATTTGTGAAAGCCATCGACAACTAAATCAATATCTTTAATCATTAATGTGTCTGCTGCTTTTGCTAATAGCAAGTCTCGCACAGCACCACCAACAAGATAAAGATGCCAACCCCGTTTTTCTGCTTCTTGGGATGCTATTGTCAGCAATTGCCACAGTTGAGGTGCAAGACGTGACGCTATGCTAAGTGCTGTTAGCGGAAGCGGGAGTTGAGCAGTGTGCTGAGTTTTGAGGTCTTTAAACTCGTCACTGTTTTGATGTAGTTCTCGTAGGACATCTGTACGGGTGACAATACCGACTAGTTGCCCATCTTCTAAAACTGGTAAGCGCCCGATGTCATAAGTCACCATCAGGGACTCGATTTGTGGCAATGTAGTATCTGGTGTGATGGTTTTGAGATTGATCGTCATGTAACCCTTGACTGGCGCATGACTAAAGCCGTGGTGAAAGGCGATATCTAAATCTCGACGAGAAATAATTCCTACCAACTGTCCTTGAGCATCGACTACAGATAAACCAGAATGTCCGTAACGTAATAAAATCCGCTGTGCTTCTGCAATGGTGGTATCGGGGCGAATAGTGCGAACTGGGGAGGACATCAAATCCCTGGCGGTGGGAGGATGGGGAATGGCAGCTTTTAACTCTTCTAGAAGTTGTTCTAAAGTTGCGTGTACATTTACTCCCCGGAGGTTGAGTGATGCAGCTTGGGAATGTCCCCCACCACCCAAGGGTTGGAATAACAAGTTAAGATTGACACCAGGAATTTGCGATCGCCCAATCACAGTCAATCGTGAATCATCTTCCCCTAATGGATATTCGTTTGCCAGTAGTAAAGCATTAATTTCGCTTAACTCTACCAGTTGCGACGCTAAACTCGATAACCCTGGGACAAATCCATCTGTTTTTAAAATAACCCAAGCAATGGTATAACCACGCAAGCAGAGATATTCTAACTCTTGCAACGCTGTCGTTAATAACTGCTGCAACTGGGGTGATAAACCAGGATCACGGTAAGTAGAAATTACTGCTAAACTAGCTCCTTGCTGCATCAACCAAGCCAAAGCTAAAGCATCCCTGGCTGTTGCTTGGTCATAAGTCAAAGAACCTGTATCAACATGGATACCTAAAGCCATGACTGTGGCTTGGGCAGGTGTCAGAGAGATTTGCTGTTGTTGCAACTGCTCCACCATTAAAGTTGTAGTGGCTCCCACCGGGGCAATATGCTCTAGCGTCGCCGGAATATCCCCCACTTGCCCTAAGTGATGGTCATACACTATAATTTCTTTCAAATTGGGTAAATCTAACCATTCAGCAGCTTTACCCAGGCGATCGCGGTGTTGTGTATCCACCACTGTGATCGAGCGAATTGTTTGGGGATTCACTGAACGTCTTTCAATGAGCGGATACTCATCCCGATGTAACGCCAAAAAATCTCTCACAGGTGGATGTGCGCCCCCTGTCAGGACAATCTTACTTCCCGGTAGCAAGCATGTCAGACCTACCGCCGCCCCTAGGGCATCAAAATCAGCTGTTGTGTGACAAAGAATTAAATCCATAATCCATAGTCATTACTCAATAGTCCATAGTCAATATTTGGGCTATGGACTATTGACCAAAGTGTAACAATTTCTGCTAGGTTAAAAAATAAGGAAAAACTGTCGGTGTCGCCCTTTAGGATATTCTATCTTTAGTATTACGCTGTCTTGGGAGAAGCAAAAATGACCATAATATTCCAGTTCGCTTTAATAGCTCTCGTTTTGATGTCTTTTGTACTGGTTGTTGGCGTTCCTGTTGCCTATGCTACCCCACAAAACTGGGTTGAATCGAAAAGATTACTGTGGCTGGGTTCTGGAGTGTGGATCGCTTTGGTTCTGTTGGTTGGTGTATTAAACTTTTTTGTGGTCTAGGCGATCGCTCGGCACTGGTTCAAAACAATAGCATAAAGCTGATAGCAAAAGAAAAAGGTAGATTGAGTAATTTACCTTTTTCCTTATTTTGGATAGCTGATTGTGCGCTTCACCTCAGCCATCTGGAAAGAAGGAATGTATATTGACAAGAGTATAGTTGATTAAGAGGCAGTCATGGCAGTTTTCGAGGGAACTTTTACTCAAACTGAACCCTTGCATTTCGCAGTGGTTATTGGTCGATTCAATGACCTTGTTACTGCAAAGTTGCTTGAAGGATGTCAAGATTGCTTAAAACGTCATGGTGTAGATCCAAATCCCCACGGTAATCAAGTAGATTATGTTTGGGTTCCGGGAAGTTTTGAAGTGCCAATTGTTGCACGTCAACTAGCACTTTCCCAGCGTTATGACGCAATCATTTGTCTGGGTGCGGTTATCCGAGGACAAACACCCCATTTTGATTATGTATCTTCGGAAGTAGCCAAGGGCATCGCCGCAGCCAGCTTTCAAACAGGAGTCCCGGTAATTTTTGGCATTTTGACAGTAGACACAATGCAGCAAGCCCTAGAACGGGCAGGTATTAAAGCTAATCACGGCTGGGACTATGCTATGAATGCGTTAGAAATGGCTAGTCTGATGCGGAAATTGCGTTCTAATTTTATAGAACCATACTCATTAAATCCCCAATCTTTACCAGCGGCTCATGGTCAAGAGTCAATAGTTAATAGTCAATGACCGAATTCCAGGAATATCAGCCGACGCGGTGATCCCCAAACGCGGGGACGCGGGGAAAATTCATTCAAAAATCTCTCCGCGTCAACGCCTCTTTGCCAATCCTGGAATTAATGCCATTTGGTCAATGGCTATGGACTAAAATTTAGGGGTTGACAAATCAAAATATATCTGAGAATATGATTAATGTGAAGTTTGCGGGTATAGCTCAGTGGTAGAGCGCAACCTTGCCAAGGTTGATGTCGCGCGTTCGAATCGCGTTACCCGCTTTTTAAAAGCAAACAACTAATGGGCCATTTGAGTTCATTACATTTTTGCTAGATTACACTAGATTTCAGAAGTCTGTAGTTGAATGGCAGCGTGTAAAGAGCCATGCTCGCATCCCAGGGGCTGCAACATAATTAATTAACCTAGTACAGCATGGCGTAAATAAACCACCCATTCTAAATGTCTCAAACACTTGCGGCAAGGTAATTACGAATTACGAATTACGAATTCCGCGTAGCGGTACTAGCCTGTGAAAGAAAAGAGAGTGAAAAAGTCTCCTGCTTTCTATCTAATCCTCGGTAGGTAGAATTTAGGTGCTGTTCTATGAAAATTACTGGCTTGTATAGCAGTAGCCAAGGCAGTTAGGACATCGGCCAATGATAAAACTCATGCACTAAAAGACTTTTAACCCTGTCACCTGTCACCTGTTCCCTGTCACCTGCTATAAATACAGCCTTCTCCAACACTTTATTTTCAGAGTAGTAGCGGCGTAAGCTTAAAATTGTATTAGATATGTAAGCAGAATAAATGTCCAAAAAACTTGACTACAGCTACCGATGAAGAGCGGGAAATCCTTAAACAAGATTGCCAGCTACAGAAAAAGACAATAGATAGATATACCTATTCTTTTAGAATTGATTATTGATGCTGTTGTCAATCATGGCAGTATTTGCCTGACTTCGTTATTGATATAAACAGTTGAGAAAAAGTTGACTCCGAGAGAAACCAACTCCTCAGGCATAAAGCCGGGAATGGAACTCTCCATCTGATGAAAAACACGCTCAAGTTAGTAGAACGCTTGTGCATCCTCAAAAACCCGAAAAAATTGATTTTAACCAGGAATATCCCTGTCCCTGTCGTCGTCGGGGACGGTTAGTTCCGATTACCCTTACCGAAGCATTTGGCTGCGATCGCTGTCAACAAATCTTTGTTGTCCAAGATAATGGATATGTTCTAGAACAACTTTCGACCACCTATCCCTACAAGCGAGCTTGGCGCTGGACGGGAAATGGTTGGCATGTTGTCCATCCACGCTTGGGAGAAAGCTATCTGCCGATCGCCCTGGGCATTGTTTTCGTGTTAGTGATTATCTGGTTACCATTAGCATTGAAATTAGCAAATGGTTCCAGCATTATTGCTTGGGCAATGGTGGCGGTGCTATTGGCAATCCTGCCAGCACTTATGGTCTGGCTTACCTACCGACGTTAACTCAATGACCGTTGAAGTTTTACATGATTACCCCGAACCGATGAAGAGCGCTAAACGCGCTTATCAGGCTTCCCTGAAGTTGGGGTTTACAAAGGGAGCAGACCGTAGTCGGGCTGTGTTAGCGATGGCACAAGCTCTAGAACGGTCTTTTGATGACATTTTAGAAGCTAACACTCTGGATTTAGAAGCCAGTAAAGAAATGGCAGTGCCAGAGTTGATTTTAGACTGGTTGAAACTCACCCCGAAACGACTAGAAATCACAGTAGAAATACTGCGACGCTTGGGTGAACTTTCAGATCCCCTGCGGCGGGTGAGGAACGCTGATTATCAACCAGAAGACTCCCAGAGTTATTCTCAATTAATGGCTTTGGGAGTGATTAGTTTTATTTATGAGGCTTTTCCTGATTTAGGAGCGATCGCGGCAGGTTTGTGTATTAAAACTGGCAATAGTATCATTCTTAAGGGTAGTACAGAGACCAGTCATTCTAACGCGGCGATCGCAGAGGTATTGCAAAATGCCATTGAAGAAGTTGGTCTACCACCAGGCTGTGTAGAACTGGTGACAGCCGAACATGGAGCTTCTATCAGGGATTTGGTCACTCAAGACCAGTATATTAACTTAGTCATCCCCTACGGACGTTCCAGCTTAGTACAACAGGTAATGAGACAAGCAACTTGCCCAGTTTTAAAGTCAGCAATGGGCAACTGTTACCTTTACTGGTCACTAAATGGCAGCTTAGAGATGGTACGCTGGATGATTATTGATAGTCATCAGAGTGAACCCGATCCCGTTAATGCGATCGAAAAGGTATTAATTCATCGTCAAGCTATGCCATCATCCTTAGCGGTGCTATGGAATAGTTTAAAGGAAAAAGGCTTTGAAATCAAAGGTGATGCCGAGTTAGTCGAAGCTTTTCCCCAATTACAACTAGCCAAAGAAGGGGAATGGGGGTGTCCTTATTTAACCAAGACAGTCGCCTTTAAACTAGTGGATAGCTTAGAAGTTGCGATCGCTTGGATTAATCAATACAGTAGTGGTCATGCTGACTGTATTGCGACTGAATCTTATCAAGAAAGTCGGCAGTTTGCTTTAGGAGTCAACAGCGCTTCTACTTACATTAATACTTCCCCGCGCTTCTCCCGTAACCCTTCTCGCGGAGACTCTGTATTTTTAGGTATGTCTAACCAAAAAGGCCACCGTCGTGGATTTATTAGTCTGGAAACCCTAACTACCGCCAAACATATTATTCAAGGGAATGGGCGGTTTTAAAAGTTATAGTGGGTGACAGGTGACAGGTGACAGGTGACAGGGAACTGGTGACAGAGGTAAAAGTCTTTTAGTGCATGAGTTTTATCATTGGCCGATGTCCTAACTGCCTCGGCTACTGCTCTAAAACCAAAGTTCAGGAGATTTCCCATGCAATAGCAGGAGTTACTGAGAAACCCGCGCTCTATCGCTTTGCGATGAGCGTCGGGAGATTTCACAAAAGAATAAACAAATTAATTACACTTAAAAGTCATCATCATAATTTTTCATTGCTTTGGGGTCAGGGGCAAATGCCAACCACAGAGGAAATTGCAGCAGTCCTAAACTAATTTGTTCCTCAGAATCGTCAATGATAATTATGGGTAGTTGATTGGCTTTTACTAAACGCTCGGCTTTCTGTGCTAAAGCATCTGCGGCTTCAAATAATACTACACCTCGGTCAGGGCCAAAATCTGGGCGACCAATACCTAAACAATCTTGCAAACCTCGCCGCCATTCTCCCAAACGTTCTGGTGTATTGGCTAAAACCAGAGTACGGACGCGATCGCCATACAGTTTGTGTAGAATCGAAATAACGGCAGAAGCAATCAAAGTATTCTGTAAACGGCTACCCATTGTCCGCAAAGCACCCCGTCCCCCTTGTCCAAAAAACCAATTCGAGACTCGCTCTGCATGAACTGGTTCAAAGGTGCGGCGTAGTTGCCAAGCAGCCCCATAATAATCTGGTTTGTTGCGGTATTGATCAATTAGGCGGCGAACTTGCTTTGTAGTATCTTGAAATTGCTGTTGGGCAAATTGTGGTGTAATTGGTTGGGTTTCTGAAGGTTGAGTTTCTTTAACAGTGGGCTTTTCGCGTTCTCTAACTTCTGGAACTAGTTGTAACTGCTCCGCAGCGGCTGCTAAATCTTGTAAGCTACCAGTGAGATAGTCTTTAAAACCTTGGACGCGAATTGCTAAGTCTTGCGATGTTCCGGCAAAAGTAGTTCGCATTTCATTGCGGATACGTTCTTGACGGCGTTCTAGCTGTTCTATGGAAATTTGCAGTGCTTGTTTGCGTTGTTCTAGTTGCGTTAGTGAATCTTGAACAATGCGTCCTAGTGCAGTTTGAGTTTCATTCAATTGTGTTTGCAGCGTGCTGTAAGTTGCTTGTAAAGTAGCAATTTCGGCTTTGAGTCCGGCTTCAGTTTGTTGCAACTGAGCTAATCTTTGCTCTGCTTGGGCGTATAGGGAATTATTTTGTGATTCGGTTTCTAACCCTAATGCAGTTGTGTCAGTTGCTAACGGAACCTCTGCGACTGGTTCATTTGTGGAATCAGCCAATTCTGTATTTGTGTCACCTGGTTTTGTGTCAACTGATAAAGCTTGCATTTCTGTTTCCAGAACTGACTCTACAGATGAGTTTTCTGGTTTAGGGTTTTCTTGTTGTATTTGCTCCAACCACTCATCTATTGGTTCTGGAGTTTGAGAGGCATCAGGGTTCATAAACGATAGTGTAATTCCTATGACGCGAATAAATTATTTGCTATTTGGAGTTTTTGACCATCAACCTTTTGGGTTCGCCAGTGCGTTGCGCGGGGAACTCGCGCAACGCACTGGCGAACAATTGACTCAGCACTAAATACGTGGACAACGTTCTTCCAGGCAAGTTTTTAGGGTATTAGGGTCGAACAAAATTGGTAAAAAGTGAATACTGTTAATTTCTTTAAAATAAAACAGGACAGGAAACTCATTCCAGAATATCCGCCAGTTTTGCCATTCCTGGTAGGGAAAGCGCCGAATTAACTTTTCACCTCTGTAAATATCTAAGTCTGTGGTGGTAAATTGCAAGCGCAGTGTTACAGTTTGAAACAAAAGAAATAAGCCAAAAAATGCGATCGCTCCTCCTATCCAAGGTTGCACAATCAGTAAGGGAATGGCTGTAATCACCAACACAACAGGGATATTGTAACTAGGTTTGAGTTCCACTGTTGCTACGGAGTTAGGCGCAAATGAACTGGTCACTGTTTCAAATCCTGTTTTGTTAGTAGACATGTTTCCTATTTTAGGCGCTATGAGTTTGCTATGAGCAGGCAGGAGGAGTCCGTAGGGCAATTGATTAGAGGTAGGGGGCAGGGAGCAGGGAGAAGAGGGGACTGTAGGTACAAACCGAACTTCGTTCAGGCTCCCCCACTCGCGCTGTGGCGCGAGAAGTAAAAAGGTAAAAGGCAAAAAGTAAAAACTTTTTACTTTTTACTTTTTACTTTTTACTTTTGCCTTTCACTCTTGGTTAAAATCCCATCCCTTGTAGGTGGCTTTTCTCCCCTGCTAAGAGCTCCCTTCCCCCCTGCTTTTTTATTACTCAGCACTATCCAAACCCTTGTATGAATGCACTACCCGCACCTTGAAACATTAACCATGACAGAAAGAAGTTGCTCACAAATATCAGCAACAAAGCAGTCACTACGGCGGTTGTAGTTGACTGTCCTACACCTTTAGCGCCGCCTGTGGTTGTCAAGCCCCAACTGCAACCAACAACAGCGATTAATAAGCCGAAACAAACTGCTTTAACCAAGGCACTACAAATATCCCAAGTATCCAGCAGGTTGCGGGCGGAGTCTAGAAATACTGTATCTGCCAATCCATATATATTAGTAGCAATGATCAATCCGCCAAACATACCTGTTACTAAAGACAGGAGAGTTAAAATTGGCAGCATTAAGCAGCAAGCAATCATGCGCGGAATAACTAGATAATCTATGGGGTCTGTTCTTAAAATCAGCAAAGCATCAATTTGTTCTGTTACTCGCATAGTACCGATTTCTGCGGCAAAGGCCGACCCGACTCGCCCCGCTAAAACCACTGCTGTTAGTACGGGTGAAAGTTCCCGTGTTAACGCCACCGCCAGCACGCCGCCCACGAGATTCCCCGCGCCAAAGTTAATAAACTCTCGCGCTACCTGAATGGTAAACACAGCACCGACAAAAATTGCCGTTAACAGGGCAATAAACAAAGAGTCTGGCCCTACTGCTGCCATTTGTTCTGAAGTATTACGCCAATGGATTTTACCTCGCAGCAGGTGAACTATCACTTGTCCCCCCAGAAAAATCGCTGCCAGCAATCGCTGACCCCATGCTGCTAAACTGGATTTAGATGTAATCTGGCTCAATGTTCTGTAGCTAACTCGGTAATTGCCTTAAGAATAGCGAAAGTCAAGGGTCAATAGTTATTTGTCATTGATCATTTTTTCTTTTTCCACCCTACTCTGCTCCTCTGCATCTTTTGAAATCAGGTTTACGTTAACTTAGTTTAAAGTTACTCTCATAAAATAAAGCTTTGTCAATACCTGTTGTGATGTAATGTATTCAGGTGGCACGGGCTTAAGCTTTGAATTAGTAAGGGTTTTATAACTTTGCCAGCTTGCTAGTACAAAATACAGTTTGTGTAGTTAGTGTCTTTTTATTTAATGAAAACTTAAGATTTTTGACATATTCACTTCTAGGTAGCGATCGCTCGTATTGTAGAAAATGACAAATAGCTGTTTGGCTGTTGTGCAATTTCTTCCTGGAGGTTGTCTTTTATGACCCTGTTGATGAACTTTCTCCGTTCTCTATTACTCACGATTATTTTTAGCTTTGTTGCTCCCTTGTTCTTGGTCGGAGGCATATTGCTGATTTTATCTGTGATGGGATACTTTCCCGGACTACAAACAGTAACGGAAGCAAGCGCTACGGGTATATTACATTTTCTTGCAATTTTTGGCAGTGGCACACCTATACGTGGACTGTTGATCATTGCTTTGACTTGGGGGTTTGTCGGAGCATTGTTTGATACATATGCTTATTACCGTTGTCAAATTTTACGCATAGATTCTTGAGTAAAGAAAATGGGATCGTCGGGTGTTGACCGGCTAATAAAAAGTCGAAAACGCAATTCTAGCAAGCCTTAAAGCAGCTAGATAAAATCTGATTCGGGATTGTTGTAGCAAATTAATATTGTTAAATTTATTACTGTAATTAAAAGTTATAGATCGCCAACAATTAGCAACTGTGACGACGGAGATTATATAAAAAAGACTATAAATTTTCAGGCAGCGTACATCTAGCAAAAGGTAGTCGAAAGCGGTTTTTTCGGTGTCTGCTATAAAATGCACAATAGCAGAATGCCCATTCATTTTAATCTCTTTAATCTCTGGGCATTTTATAGTGAGATTATATACGAGGTTTTTTGATTGCTCATGGTTTGGCCGTTTAGATCCAAGTTTCGTAAACAAATTGCTCGGATTGAAATTACTGGTGCGATCGCAAGTGCTACTCGCAAACGTGTATTAGAATCCCTCAAAACTGTAGAAGAGAAGAAATTTCCCGCTTTACTTTTACGCATCGATAGTCCTGGAGGAACAGTGGTCGATTCCCAAGAAATTTACAGCGCCCTCAAGCGGTTGCGTGAAAAAATCAAAATTGTCGCTAGTTTTGGTAATATTTCCGCTTCGGGCGGTGTCTACATCGGTATGGGAGCCGAACACATCATGGCTAACCCCGGAACCATTACCGGGAGCATTGGTGTAATTCTGCGGGGAAATAACTTGGAACGCTTGCTGGAAAAAATCGGTGTTTCCTTCAAAGTCATTAAATCTGGCCCGTACAAAGACATTTTGGCATTTGATCGGGAACTAACTGAACCAGAACAAGGCATTCTGCAAGAATTGATTGACACAACTTACCAGCAGTTCGTACAAACCGTAGCCGATGGCCGTTCTTTAGCGGTAGAAACTGTGAAAAGTTTCGCCGATGGCCGGATTTTTACTGGACAACAAGCTTTAGAATTGGGAGTTGTAGACCGCCTAGGAACAGAAGAGGATGCACGTCGTTGGACAGCAGAACTGGTTGGTCTTGACCCCGAAAAAACCCCATGTTTTACCCTCGAAGAACCAAAACCTTTATTAAGTCGGATTCTACCGGGGAGTCGTCAGGTTTCATCAAGATTGGGAGCAAGTGCTGATTGGTTGGAATTTGAAATGTCAACTAATGGTCTGCCACTGTGGTTATATCGACCATAAAATAGTCAACAGTCAAAAGTCATTAGTCTTTTACTAATGACTTTTGACTCATACTAATTCAAGGAGGATTTTGGCGTGGACTGGCAAATGCGAGCGATTCGTGGAGCAACAACGGTTACGGAAAACACCATTGAAGCAATGGGAGAAGCAGTAACAGAACTGCTAGATGAACTGGAACAACGAAATCAAATCCAACCAGAGGATATGATTAGCGTGACTTTCTCTGTCACACGGGATTTGGACGCGATTTTTCCCGCTGCGATCGCTCGCACTCGTTCTGGTTGGGATAATGTAGCTATGTTAGATGTGCAGCAAATGTATGTCGAAGGGAGTTTACAACGTTGCATCCGGTTCTTAATTCACGCATACCTACCAACCTCCACGCCAATTCACCACATCTATTTGCGTCACGCCTCTAATTTACGTCCCGATTGGTGTCTACCTCAGTCTTTACACACATCACAGCCAGCAATTGAGTCAAAAGTATAAAATATCTACGTAGCACTATGGGAGTTTCATGAATGCCATCCCCCTTCCCTGGCATGAACCCCTATCTAGAATTACTTGCTCTGTGGCATGAGTTTCACAACCGATTGATTGATTGTGGCAATTTATGATGCACTTACGCCCTATCCGCAACCCAGATATGATGTAGCAGTCGAAACTCGCACCTATCTGGATGACGACAACCCTAAATTGCTGGTGGGAATTCCTGATGCCATCATGCCAACATCTGCAAAAACTGCTGTAGCGCAACCTACAGCGATAGGGTTGGCGGTGATTTACCCAACACCGTAGATGATGCTGTTGGTCTTGCCAATATCCTCAAAGATACGGAATGCTGCGGCTATCCACCTGAACAGGTACATTTATTGACTAAAGAACAGGCAAATCGAGAAGGAATCCTTGCAGCTTTAAACCAATTAGCTAAATCACGCCTGATTTTACGGTAATTGTCTATTTTTATGGGCATCGTTATCAGCCCTATAGGTGAAGCGTATTACTTAATGCCTTTTGGCTACGACCAGACCAAATTACATCAAACAGCAATTAGTGGTACAGAATTTATCAATGTGCGGGTTGCAGATTTAGCCATGTATGCGCGTGAAGTAGTACCTAGAAGAACATGCGATCGCATCTATAGCAATGAGTTTTGAAGATGTAAAAGCTTGGAACAGTGCGCTCGCTCTTGCTGTAATCTTTTGCTCTATAAATATAGACCCCGAATTAAATTACTCCATAACTTAGAAAATTATGAAACACAACTTGTAGCTCTATAATTCCATACATACTACATATTATGTGCCGTATAAAAATTTATGTATCAGGAGATCAAAATTATGACGTACGACTTGAAAACATTGACGGAACTTTACAAAAACACCCTCCTCAATGACGTACTCCCATTTTGGGAACAACACTCTTTAGACTTGGAACAAGGCGGCTACTTCACCTGCTTGAATCGTGAAGGACAGGTTTACGACACCGACAAATTTATCTGGTTGCAAAACCGCCAAGTCTGGACTTTTTCCATGCTGTACAGTCAGCTAGAAAAACGCGAAAACTGGCTTAAAATTGCCAGCAACGGCGCTAAATTTCTCGCCCAACATGGTAGAGATGCAGAAGGAAATTGGTATTTTGCCCTCACTCGCGAAGGCCAACCACTAGTACAGCCTTACAATATTTTTTCTGATTGCTTTGCAGCAATGGCTTTTAGCCAATATGCTCTAGCTTCTGGTGAAGAGTGGGCGAAAGATATAGCCATGCAAGCTTACAACAATGTTTTGCGCCGCAAAGATCATCCCAAAGGGAAATACACTAAAAGTTATCCAGGTACACGCCCGATGAAAGCTTTGGCTGTGCCGATGATTTTAGCTAATTTAACTCTCGAAATGGAATGGCTGCTACCAAGTGAAACCTTGGAGAGTGTTTTGGCTGCAACTGTTGAGGAAGTGATGAGCGATTTCCTCGATCAAGAACGAAAATTGATGTATGAAAACGTCGCCCCTGATGGTTCCCACATTGATTGTTTTGAGGGACGGTTGATTAATCCCGGTCATGGTATCGAAGCCATGTGGTTTATTATGGACATCTCCCGCCGGAAAAACGATAGTAAAACGATTAATCAAGCTGTTGATGTGGTACTAAATATCTTGAATTTTGCCTGGGATCAAGAATACGGTGGCTTGTATTACTTTATGGATGCAGATGGACATCCGCCACAGCAATTGGAATGGGATCAAAAGTTGTGGTGGGTACATCTAGAGTCTTTAGTTGCATTAGCGATGGGCTACCAGTTAACAGGACATGCAGCCTGTTGGGAATGGTATCAAAAAATGCACGATTACGCCTGGACGCACTTTGCAGATCCAGAATATGGGGAGTGGTTCGGCTACCTCAATCGCCGTGGAGAAGTGCTATTAAATCTCAAAGGCGGCAAATGGAAGGGTTGTTTTCATGTACCCCGTGCTTTGTATTTGTGTTGGCGACAGTTTGAAGTTTTAAGTTCCCAGTCTGTTGAACATGTAGCCACCCGGAAGTAGTGTTTTAGGTGGCTATTTGCATCAATATCCATATCACTCCTGCTCCTACTAATGGCACACTAAGGTTATCTGTACCGTGGGGTGAGATAGCCTCAACTAAAGTCGCAAAACTAGCACTAACTAACGCTGTTAACAAAGCCTGTTTGACACCAACAGATACAGATAGAGGGCTAAGGAATGAAGCAGGTAACAACAGCAGTACTAAAAATATTGCTGTTACACTAGCTAAAAACATCGCCAGCGAACCCTCCCAAGAACGCACAGATGAGCCTACTTGGTATTGATGTCGTCCGAAACGTTTGCCAATTAATGCAGCTAAAGCATCTCCCCAAGTCATGGACATAATACCAGCGACTGCAACGGGAGCATTGTCAACTAAGCCATGCGGTCGCCAGAATAAACCAAAAAGTAGTGTCACTGAAATTGCAAAATAAACTGTACCAGGGGAACTGTCCTCAGTATCCATTGCACCAACAACTCGATAACGGTAAAGCAAATAATTAACACCGATAAAAGTTGCAAAGGGGATAATCCCGATTTCCCACTGTTTAAATAGCAGCAGTACACCAAAAACCCACATCCCCGCACCAATATGAATAACTTTGCGGGTTAAATCTGGCTTGATACTAAACAGCCTCCGCAATCCTTCACCAAAAGCTAATAAACCAATGGCGTAGGTGTAAGATGCTACTAGTCCGAAAAGATCATTGTTAGTCATTATTTAATTGGATGCGCCATAGAAGTAAGCTATTAAGCATTTAATTTGCAGATTGAGACCGCAGGGGGGCAGGTGGTCATTGAGCCTAGCCGAAGTGGAACAGGGGAGAGGGTTTGCAGCTTTTATTACCATGAAAATGGTGCAATTTGAATGACGATTAGCTTATAACCCATATTCCGCACTTCAAAATGTATTATCTTGATTTTCAAGAATTATTCCTAATAACCCCCAAGCTTTTAAGAATAAGTACTGAAAATAATCTGTGGTTTTTGTTGTTTATTTAACGATTATCAGGTAGATTTTGGAAATCTACGCGTATTACACGGTGAAGTGCGGAAAGTCGGTTATAACTATAAGCGATCGCACTTTCACAGCTTTAAAATCTACTAAAATCCTTTTAAATAATACCGAGGGTGTAATTGAGCAATCACACCACCCTAAAATTAAGTTGATATGCAGCGTGAAGTACCTTCGACAGGCAACATGATTAAACTCGACCAGTTTTTAAAGTTGGTAGGTATAGCCACAACCGGAGGGCAAGCCAAGTTAATGATTATTGATGGTGATGTGAAAGTTAATGACGCAGTTGAAACCCGACGAGGACGGAAATTAATATCAAGCGACCAAGTAACGGTAGCAGGGCAAACTTTCAAGGTTGAGGACATAATTCAACCCTCCAGTTCTGAGGAAAACTAAGTGATCACCCCATGCCATTCCCTACTTCTTCCAAGGTAGCTTTGTACCCATCTCAGTCAATGCCGAGAACACGAGATATATAACAAGCAAACCAGCACTGATAATAAAAATCACAACGTCGTTGTTCATTGGTAAAATGCCTAGGTGAGGTATTTGACCTAAGATTTAAACCGACTTTCCGCACTTCACCGTGTAATACGCGTAGGTTTCCAAAATCTACCTGATAATCGTTAAATAAACAACAAAAACCACAGATTATTTTCAGTACTTATTCTTAAAAGCTTGGGGGTTATTAGGAATAATTCTTGAAAATCAAGATAATACATTTTGAAGTGCGGAATATGGGTTTAAAGTTTACCACCTCCAATCATCGACATTAAAAAGCGCCCCCCTTCGGAGAGCGCCTTTGATTTTATTTAACCTAGTTAATGATTAACCGTTGATAGAAGGAGCAGTAAGTGCAACAGGAGCAACATCACCAGCAGCCAAATCTAAGGGGAAGTTGTGAGCATTACGCTCGTGCATAACTTCCATACCCAGGTTAGCGCGGTTGATGAT
>NZ_JADEXZ010000094.1 GCF_015206815.1 Fortiea sp. LEGE XX443 | reverse complement strand
GGGGGACGGTTGCGTCCCCCAATCGGGGGCTTGGGGGAAAATCCCCCAAATCTTGGCTTAGACAGACCATGATTAATTTGTACAGTGTGTAAGTCATATTGATAATTATTTTTCTAATTCTTGCTGAACTTCCTCGACACTTAAACCTTATTCCTTCGCTGTTTCTACCACACTCAATCCTAATTTCAACAACACAGGTATCATTCTCAATTTTTCTTGACGCGCACCTTCTTGTTTAGCTTCTTGATAAACTTTTGTCTGCTTCAACTCACTTAATCCAAACATACTTTCAATCTCATTACTCAATCCCAAAGTTTACCTAATGCCGCTAGTTGTTGGCTGTATTCAATCCGAATTACCCAATCTTCTGGCCATACAGCCATCCCCAAATATGCCCCAGCAAAAGCACCTGCCAAACAAGCAATAGAGTCGGAATCGCCTGCTGTGAGTGCAGCGCGACGCAATGCGGCTAATGGTTCTTCTGGAAATAACAAAAAGCACAATAGACCTGTTGCTAAAGCTTCTTCAGCAACCCAACCTTCACCTATTGCCAAGCAGGGATCTACATCGCGGTTGGGGTTAACTAATGCAGCATCAAGACGGTTAAGCACCGCCAAACATTGATCCCAGCCATGACTAATAAATTTTTCTGGTGTATCAATACCTGGACGCTGCCACAAAGAATCCAGCCAATCGGCATGATAAACTAGGCGCTGACTTAAAGCATAATTGCGGAGTTGAGCAGGCAATTTTTGTGGTTCGCCGCCCTTGACAAGATAAGTAATTGCTGCTGCGGTTAAATCTGAGGCGGCGAGGGCTGTAGGATGACCGTGAGTTAGTGCTGCTTGGAATTGAGCAACTGCCGCACGAACTGTATCATCTATTGGCAATAAACCTACGGGTACAACACGCATATTTGCACCACACCCTTTAGAGTTTGGCCTAGTTGCTTGCAGCCAAGGCAAACCTGCTTCCAGATATTCACAAGCTTGCAAGCAAGTCATTCCAGGGGCGCGATTATTGTCTGGACTGTGTAACCACTCAACAAAAGTACGTCTGAGGGCAGGTTCTAAACTAGCTACAGTTAAGTTTGTCGCAGTAGCTTCGATCAACGCCTGCCCTACTGCTAACGTCATCTGAGTATCATCAGTTACTCGTGCAGGATTGCCAACAATTTCTTGCGGCCCGTTTGGCCCAAAGCGATCGCAAATTTCTTTAACATTTAAAAATTCTGTAGCAGCACCCAAGGCATCGCCAAAGGCTAACCCAAATAAACATCCAGAGGCACGACGCATAAAAATTGAGCCTAATAAAACTGGCATTTCTTAATTACAGTATTAATACATAAATATTACAAAAACCGCTGTAGACTAATATCCGCGTTTTAACTGAATTAATCAAGCAATAGCTCCTTTTTTAGCCGATTTATTCTCTGTACATCTAGAGTTAATGTTGTTTAAAGACGGCAAACACCACATTATCATTACGGTTCACCCTAATTACTCGATGTATTAATTCTCATAAATTAGACAAAGTGAAAGCAAATTAATCCATGAACCAACTAAACAAATCTTTTAAAATTAACCGTCCCATCCAAGGTTCGGGAAACCACCCTTCATGGACTGGCTATACAAGCTCAGTATATATATCAGCATAACTTGGGGCTATAACCCCAGCAAGACCGAGCTAAAGGTAATTGATGCTGAAGTGACTGCTTTCATAAACCAGTTGGTTCAAGATTTAGTCCTTTATAATCCCATTCATTCATTTGTAGTTATACGGAGCCAGCACCTAAAATGGCAAAAGTAGTTGGAATTGACTTAGGTACAACTAACTCCTGCGTCGCAGTTATGGAAGGTGGTAAACCCACGGTTATTGCTAACGCAGAAGGCTTTCGGACAACACCATCTGTTGTAGCGTTTGCCAAAAATGGCGACACTTTGGTAGGACAAATTGCCAAGCGCCAAGCGGTGATGAACCCGGAAAATACCTTTTATTCAGTTAAGCGCTTTATTGGTCGCCGCTTTGATGAAGTGACTAACGAAGCTACAGAAGTTTCTTATAAAGTGTTGAGCGGTGGCGGTAACGTCAAGCTAGACTCCTCTGGCAAACAATTTGCACCAGAAGAAATTTCGGCAAAAGTTCTCCGCAAACTAGTTGAAGACGCTAGTAAATATCTGGGTGAAACTGTCACCCAAGCTGTCATCACCGTTCCCGCGTACTTTAACGACTCTCAACGCCAAGCCACCAAAGACGCTGGTAAAATCGCCGGGATTGAAGTACTGCGGATTATCAACGAACCTACCGCCGCTTCTCTGGCTTATGGTTTCGATAAAAAGAGCAACGAAACTATCCTGGTATTTGACTTAGGTGGTGGTACATTCGACGTATCAGTACTAGAAGTAGGCGACGGTGTATTTGAAGTGTTGGCTACCTCTGGTGATACCCACCTCGGCGGTGACGACTTCGATAAAAAAATCGTTGATTTCTTAGCAGAACAGTTCCGCAAAGACGAAGGTATTGACCTCCGCAAAGACAGACAAGCACTGCAACGTCTAACAGAAGCCGCAGAAAAAGCCAAAATTGAGCTTTCCAGCGTTACTCAAGCGGAAATCAACCTGCCATTTATCACGGCTACCCAGGACGGGCCAAAGCACCTGGATATGACCCTGACTCGCGCCAAGTTTGAAGAACTTTGCTCTGACTTAATCGACCGTTCTCGGATTCCTGTTGAGAACGCGCTACGCGATGCCAAGTTAAGCAAAAACGATATCGATGAAGTAGTACTAGTTGGTGGTTCCACCCGTATTCCCGCAGTCCACGAATTGGTGAAGCGGTTGTTGGGTAGAGATCCTAACCAAAGCGTTAACCCTGATGAAGTTGTAGCAGTTGGTGCAGCTATTCAAGCAGGTGTGTTGGCTGGTGATGTTACAGGTATCTTGTTGTTAGACGTAACACCATTGTCCTTGGGTGTTGAAACCTTGGGTGGTGTGATGACTAAGATTATTCCTCGTAACACCACAATTCCTACCAAAAAATCAGAAGTATTCTCCACCGCTGTGGATGGTCAAACCAACGTAGAAATTCACGTCCTCCAAGGTGAACGAGAATTTTCTAATGACAACAAGAGTTTGGGAACCTTCCGCCTCGATGGTATTCCTCCCGCACCCCGTGGCGTACCTCAAATTGAAGTAACCTTTGACATCGACGCTAACGGTATTCTCAACGTTACCGCTAAGGATAAAGGTACTGGTAAGGAACAGTCCATCAGCATTACTGGTGCTTCTACCTTAGATAAATCTGATGTTGATCGGATGGTGCGTGAAGCCGAACAAAACGCCTCTTCTGATAAAGAGCGTCGTGAGAAGATTGAGCGCAAGAACCAGGCTGACTCTTTAGCATATCAAGCTGAGAAGCAGCTGCAAGAATTGGGTGATAAAGTTCCGGCTGCTGACAAAACCAAAGTTGAAGGTTTGGTAAAAGATTTGCGGGAAGCTGTTGCGAAGGAAGACGACGAGCAAATCACCAAGCTAATGCCAGAATTGCAACAAGCGCTATTCGCCGTTGGTAGCAACATCTATCAACAAGCTGGTGGTGCTGCGCCTGGTGCTGAACCTCAAGATGGCGGTTCTACTCCTCCTGGTGGTAGCGGTGATGATGTGATTGATGCTGATTTCACCGAAAGCAAATAATTCCTCCAATCCTCCAATGTAGTAGGGAAAGTGAGAAATTCCCTACTACTAAATATTTCCCACCCAGGCGATCGCCTGGGTGGGGATTTTTTTTATGCGGGAATTTGGTAACAAGTAATTAGGAATTCAATCAACAATTCTCAATCCCAAATTTAAAATTGCTATATGTCATATCCAGCAACACCTTGGACACTTCGAGGGAAAGCGATCGCCTCTCTACATTTGGTAAATATTAATCAAATACGCTCTCTGATTCCGCTAGAATTCCAAATTTTCTCTGTATGGCCAGGTAAAACTATCGGAGGTGTGTATTTATCCTATTACGGTCAAGGCTCAGTGTTGGAATACAGTGAGTTAATTGTTGCTCCGGCTATGGTTAGTTATCAAAATAAAATTGGTGCTTGGGTTTCGCACATTTATGTAGATAATACTGATTCAATGGCTGGTGGTCGAGAAATTTGGGGACTACCGAAGGAGTTAGCAGATTTTACCTGGGAACAAGATAAACTGATTACGGTGCGTCAGGGCGATCGCAAGTTGTGTACTCTTAACTACAGTCAGCAAAATTTAGCTTGGCGACAGCGATTTACTGGCTCAACATTCAGTGTTCGGGGTGTCGAGTTACTAAAATTTTCTGCTGAATGTGAAGCACTGTTGGGTTTGATTAGTTCACAATTAGAAGTCCCTGGAGATAGTCCTTTTTCGGATATAGGTTTAGGTCAGCCTTTTTTATCTGCGCGTGCTGAACAGATGAAATTAAAGGTTGCTCATCCAAAAGTTGTGGGACAAAGAGCAGGTTAAGTTATTTATCGGTAATATAGACTTTTAATTACTATCTCTCTACATTCTCAAACCTATTTATTCATGTTCAATAATTGGACAAATTGTTGAATGATGATTATCAGGCTTGATTTTCCAACCAGAAAGCAACCCTGATAATTCTTGTCTCAAAATCAGTAATTGTCGAATTTGTTCATCAATTGCATCTACCTTATCTTCTAGCTTAATTTTTATATGTTCACAAGGTAATTCTCCACCATCATGAACATTTAAAAATTCTTTAATTTCTAACAAACTTAATCCTAAGCTTTGAGCGCGTTTAATAAAGTGTAGTCGCGCCAAAACATCAGAGTTAAATAATCTAAATCCCCCTTCCGTTCTTCCAGATGATTTGAGTAGACCAAGTTCTTCATAGTAACGAATAGTTTTAATTGGCACGCCGCTTTCTTTGGCAACTACACCAATTTGTTTTGATTTTTCCTGAACTAACATCCTTAAAATAACCCTCAGTTATACCGTTTCACTTTAAGTTTGATACAAGTAGGTCGCAGGGGGGCAGGGAGCAGGGAGCAGGGGGAAAGAATTAAAAACCATTAATTTGTATCAAGATTTTCGTGAATTGGTATTAGACATAGTTGTTGATTTTATCCTAAACTCTCCATTTAGCTGGAGAGTCAAGGATGACAAGTATTGTATTATTATTAAAAAAACTTATCGCCTAAGCAAATTGGCTTGGGTTTCTACACACTCACCGCCGCGTTTAAAAAAGTTATAAACTTATGCAAAATAGTACTAAGCGATCGCAAACAGCAACAAACGGCATTGATTGAACTGTTCTAGCTGATTCATATGTAGCGCAACTGGTTCACCCGATTGGGTGAATGCGATCGCCCCGTCAGGAATTAACCTGAAATAAGACTATGTTTTACTTGTGTTGGCGCTCATGTTCACAGAAGCAAAATTGTCGCAATAGTTACCATCTCCTGGAAAACCATGCCAGTTGCTTGTGTATCGAAGGGTGAAAGAGTGGATGAAGCCTTAAAGTTACTACGTAAACTAGAATTTCCGTCAGAGGCGATCGCTCTGGTGGAAAAAATTGCAGCCAATTTACCAGGGATGATTTTTCAATTCCGCCAACAACCAGATGGTTCGCAGGTTGTTTTGTATATAAGTTCTGGTTGTCAAGGGTTGTCTGAACTAGAGCCAGAAGTAATCCAAGCGGACTGGCAAATGTTGTACCAACTGATACACCCCCAGGATAGAAGCAAATTTACCAAATCTCTGGCTGTTGCTTTTGCCACTTTTAAGCCTTGGTGTTGGGAAGGTCGCATCATTACCCCCAGTGGTAAACTCAAGTGGATTCAAGGAGCTTGCCAACTAGAACCACAGACAAATGGCGATATTCTGTGTAATGGCTTAGTTATAGATATTACCAATAGAAAACAAACAGAGGCAAAGTTACGAGCCAGTGAAGCGAGGTATCAAGCAATTTTGGATGCTATTCCTGATTTGATGTTTCGGATGAGCCGTGATGGTGAATATCTTGATTTGAAAGGTGACGAGATAAATCTCACTTTTACCAAGGAAGAGATAGTTGGTAAAAATATGCGAGATTTATTACCAAGTGATATAGCCTCGATTGGACAAGAAACCATTGCAAAAACTTTGGATGTTGGAACTTTGCAAACTTGCGAATATCAACTACCAACACCTATAGGAATTCGAGATTACGAAGCGCGGTTAGTAGTCAGCGGCTCTGATGAAGTATTAGCTATTGTTAGGGATATCACAGAGCGCAAACAAGCAGAAACTTCCCTGCGGAATCTGGCTCAAAAGTTTTCTAAAGCTTTTAGTTGCAGTCCTGATCCGATTTCCATTAGTACCCTCAAAGAAGGACGCTTCATCGAAGTTAACGATAGTTTTATGAAGCTATCCGGCTATGAGCAAGATGAAGTAATTGGACAGACTGCTTTTGAATTAAAAATATGGGTAAACGAAGGCGATCGCACTCAATTATTGCAAGATTTACAAACCAAGGGGGCAATTCGCAACTTAGAATTTGCTTTTCGCCGTAAGTCTGGCGAGTTACTAACAACGCTGCTTTCTGCCGATGTGATTGATTTAGATGGCGTACCATGTATCTTAGCCATCAATCACGATATTACCGCCCGCAAGCAAGCAGAAGCCCAAATGCGTTTGGCTGCACAGCGCGATCGCTTATTGACAGAAACTCTAGTAAGAATTCGGTCTTCACTAAATTTAGAACAAATTCTGCAAACTACTGTGACAGAAGTTCGGCAATTTTTGCAAACTGATAGAGTTTTTATTGGTTTGAATGATAATGAATTAAGAGCGAAAACTGTTGCTGAATCAGTAGATCCTAAATATCCATCGGTATTAGGTTGGACAACCGATGATAAAAGTTATATTCAAGAACTAAAAACTATCTTTTCAACTCATCGCGTGCGTGTAGTTGAAGATGTCACTCAAATCATAGTATCGCCTAAATTACAAGCACATTATCAAAAATTTCAGACAAGGGCGACTTTGGCTGTGCCAATTATGTTAGGCGAAGAATTATTTGGGGCTTTGATTGCCAATCAATGTTCTGGTTCTCGTTATTGGCAGCCAATAGAAATAGATTTACTCCAGCGATTATCCGAGCAGTTGGCGATCGCAATTCAGCAAGCACAACTCTACCAAGAACTTGCACAACTCAACACTAATTTAGAACGCCAAGTAGAAGAACGTACTGGCCAATTGCAGCAAAAAATGCAGGAATTAGAAAAACTGCAACAAGTAAAAGACGTGGTATTGCATACAGTTGCCCATGATCTGCGAACTACAGTCATGGGTAATTTGATGGTACTCAAGAATTTACTCCAGAATCAGGCAGTAGAGGCAAGGGAGCAGGGAGCAGGAGAGAAGATTTCCCCTTTGCCCCCTGCTCTTTGCCCCCGTGCCTCTTCCCCAATCTCCGTACCTGAGTCTGTTATCGAGCGGATGATTCAAGGCAACGATCGCCAATTGGCAATGATTAACTCTTTGCTGGATATTCATTGTTGCATAGAGCAAGGTGTTATCTTACATCCTCAGCCAGTAAATTTAAACACACTTATAGAGAGGATTATTCCTGAGTTACAACCACTGCTGCGAGATAATCAAGCAACACTTGAGAACTTGATTAGCGAAGATTTGCCATTAGTGATGACAGATCCCATGCAGTTACAAATCGTGTTGCTGACTTTGTTGATTTATAGCTTGCAACAAAATCCACCAGGATTAAACTTGTCTCTGACAGCCACCGTTGTCGAGAGAATAATGCAGATTCAAATTGAACATAACGGTGTAGCTATGAGCAAATTAGATTGCGATCGCCTTTTTGATTTATATGTGCGCGATCCGCAAGCGCCTTGTTCCACAATCCTCGGACTAAAAATGTATCTCTGTCGCCAAATTATTCAAGCACACGGTGGTGAAATTGGTGTAATTAGTAACCACAAACGGGGATTAACCTTTTGGTTCACATTGTCTGTAGCCGATTAGTCGTCAAAACTTAGCCATAAGTCACCATAATAATTAAAAGGGTGTGATTGCAGCTGGAAAATAAAAAAACACCTGCGATCGTATGGTAAAAGTTGGCAAAACACTAATGGCTACCTTATTGCAACAATTCGGAACCTGGTGGAAACAAGTTTTTTCTCAACCAAAAATAGATGTAATCACTGCTGAATATCAATCCTGGCGCACTCACTTTTTGTGGCAAAGGCTGCGCCTGTGGTTATGGCTGGCATTTATCTGTTTATTGACTTTTACTATACGAGATATTTATGACTTATTTTTTTCCTTAAAGGAATTGGCACAGCTACCAAAAACATTCAGAATTCAGGGACTAGCGATCAATTTTTCGATGCTGCTGAGTTTACTAGTTTGTTTTACTTTACATAAGACTCGCTTCGGTCATCGTCACCCAGGAAGATTATTTTTAGGAACATCTTGGTCAGTTAGCTTTGCATCACAGTTTTTTGCCACTATTAAAGGTTTTGCCTTACCTGACACTATTGGTTGGTCGCTACTGTTTCTTAGTCAAGCCATATTTATGCCAGTCCGCTGGCCTTTGCACTTAGTATCCCAGGTAAGTATCTTAGCTTATTATTTTGTTGTAAACACGGCCTTAGGATTAAAAACACTATTGCCAGAGCATCCAGAAATATATGATGTAACGTTTATTTTATATATATTTTGGTTCTGTATTATATGTGATCTGGGAGTTTACTTATACGATCGCCTGCAACGTTCTGAGTTTCATGCACGTAAAGAACTAGAGTTGGCTAATCAAAAACTAGTAATAGCAGAAGCTAAATATCGCAGTATTTTTGAAAACGCTATTGAAGGTGTTTTTCAAAGTAGTCCTGATGGTCGCTACATCACGGCAAATCCCGCACTAGCGAAGATTTATGGCTATTCATTTCCAGAAGAAGTGACAGCAAACTTTACAGATATTGAAAATCAGTTATACGTCGATCCAAACCGCCGCGCTGAGTTTGTACGTTTAATTGAAAAGTATGGGATTGTCTCAGAATTTGAATCGCAAATTTATCGCCAAGATGGCAGTATTGTTTGGATTTCGGAAAAAGCCTACGCAGTTCGTAACCCAGAGGGAAAATTGCTTTACTATGAAGGGTTAATAGAAGATATTACCCAACGCAAACAAGCCGAGGAAGCACTACAAGAACAATTAGATTTCTTGCAAGTTTTAATTAATACAATTCCTACTCCGGTTTTTTATAAGAATACCCAAGGTTTGTATCTTGGCTGTAACACGGCTTTTGAAGCAGTTCTAGGTTTGAGTAAAGAACAGATTTTAGGCAAGTCTGATTATGAACTTGCACCTAAAGAACTCGCCGACCAATACTATCACGCAGATATGACGCTGTTTGAGCAGCAACAAGTGCAAACTTATGAAAGTTTTTTGGTCTTTGCCGATCAAAGCAAACATGATGTCATATTTTACAAAGCAACTTTTTCTAAGGTAGATGGTTCCTTGGGTGGGTTGGTAGGTGTGATTTTGGATATTAGCGAACTGCAAGCCGCACTGCGCGATCGCCAGCGCACAGAAGCAGCCCTGCGAGTCTTTTTCCATGCAGTTTCTCACGACTTACGTAACCCAGTGTTGGGAAGCTTAATGGTGCTGAAGAATTTGTTGGAGAATGGGGAAGTGGGAAGTAATTTAACACCTGTACCGCGCTCAATTTTAGAACGTATGGTGCAAAGTAGCGATCGCCAATTGAATTTGATTAATTCTTTGATGGAAGCCCATGTCAATGAAGTACAAGGGTTAGTTTTGCAACGTCAACCCGTGCAGTTAGATCCGATTGTGGCAGATGCGATCGCAGATTTAGAACCGATGCTGAGAAAAAACCAAACAACTCTCATCAATTTAGTAACTACAGATTTACTATTAATCAATGCCGACCCAACACAGCTATGGCGCGTATTTTCTAACTTAATTGGCAATGCTATCAAACATAATCCGCCAGGATTGCAAGTGACAATTAACGCCATACTTGAAGGTGAGAAAATTTATTGTACCGTCAGTGATGACGGTGCTGGCATTAGTCCAGAACAAAGCCAACGACTGTTTGATTTATATTTCCGAGGTAAGAATAACCCTTATTCTTTAGGTTTAGGGTTGGGTTTATATTTGTGCAAGCAAATCATCCAAGCTCATGGTGGCGAAATCGGCGTACAAAGTGGATTGGCTAAAGGTGCAACATTTTGGTTTACACTACCAATTAGTTGAATATTATTCCATTATTCAGGAAAAAAGCACCGAATAGAACAACAAAATTCAGGTAAAAGTGGCGATGTTATTTCATCATCCCCTATCAAAGTTGCAACTAAAATTAATTGAGCATTTTCCCGCCGATAAACTTCCACTTGTTTAGTAAAGCGATCAACAATCCAATACTCACGCACGCCATGAATTGAATAAAGTTTAAGTTTTGCTTCCTTATCTCGACGCTCGTTTTGGATACCTGGAGATAATACCTCAATTACTAACTCTGGTGCGCCTGTTAAATGTCCGGCTTTGTCTTCAATTTGAGCTAATCTTTCTCGACTTACCCAAACTACATCGGGTATAACACTATCTGCTTCGGAAAAAATTAGCCCCGGAGTTATAATTGTTTCCCCTAAACCACTAAATTCTGACCAAGTATCAAGCTGGCTGAACATCTTACCACAAACTTGTTGATGGCGACGGTGGGGAGTGCGAGTTACAAACAGTTCTCCATTAATAATTTCGTAACGTGTCCACTCGTTTTCGGGTAGAACCTCGACATCGTGTATTGTCCAGCGTATTCCTTCAATAGCTTGGCTCATGATTATCCCCGTTTGGCTTGTTGCCTTTCTTTATTTAATTTTATCTGCTTGAACAAATCAAATTTAAGAATTACGAATTGTAGATGCGATCGCCCTCCAGCATCATAATAAAATGGCGATCGCGCCAATTCTGTTTAATTTGTCTTGCTAAAAACTCGGTAGTACAGCCATGTACTAGCTTCCTTAATGGGAAACAGCAAGTAAGTTAGAGGATTAATTGTCACAACAATATTGCGGAAATCCCTTACTGCCAAAAATAGAATAACACGAGCTACTTGTGGTGCTGACATCACACCATAAGGATTAAGTTGACTTTTAAACGGGCCGAGGATTAACTTGCGAATAATGCAATGGCCTTCCAAGCGTTTGAGAGTAACGATATTTCCCAATGTGCGTTTACTCAGTTCATACAGCGGACTGAGGGCTGGTGATACCTCAGCCTCAGAAGTATTTACCCAGATTTCTTTAGTGGCTTTATCCTGGGGGCCTGTCACTGTTGTTAAAAATACATCCATCAAACGTAATGCCGAAAAGGTATTAACCTCATAGGAGGAATTGATGGCGTGGGGTGTGCGATCGCCGTAGACATTCACACCATGATTGATAATCAAAATATCTACTTTTGTTAGAGTATCCCGCAGTTCTGCCTCGTTGCCCAACTGCCAAGGAAGCACCATTACCCCTGGTTGGGTTACTAGTTTCTCAGGATTTGTAGTTAAGGCGAAAACCTTAGCATGGCGTTTGAGAAGTTCTGCTGTTAATGCTTGTCCCAAAGTCCCAGATGCACCGGTGATTCCAATGGTTTTACCTTTGAGAGAAAGTCCTGTACCAAGAATTTTATCCACAAGCGGAAAAACCCCACTGTAGTAGGCGTTGACATCATCAAAATGATGTCGCCAATGGTAACTACGATTCACCCACCAAATGGAAGGAATTATTTCTAAAGGGCCGGGTAAGTGGTTGTAGTCAGTATCAATTTTCCCTTGGAAATACCGCAATGATGCACCATACAAGAAGGTGCAAGCATAAGCTACCCCTAACCATAATCCCCATTGGTGGATCAATAAAGCAATTATCGTCAAGATGATTACTAAAAGAATCGACTCTACAATGTCGTGGTAAAGCTGGGAATCTTGGTAAAACTTGAGAGAAACTATCGATAAATCTCGGCGATAGGCCATATGATGCTTGTTATGCCATTTAGCCAACCAACTGACTTGATGACACAAAGCATGGTAGCTGTCTCTGAGTATCTCAGCCAGCAACAGAGAAAAAATTCCCCAAGCCGCAAACTGCAAACAGGTATTTACCAGCAGCCAATTAATCTGTAAATTTGCTTCTATCACAGCCCAGTTTTCAGCTAACATTTTTATCATGTTTTTTAGTATGCCATTATCTTAATCAATCTTTATATTCACTCTAATAAGTACCGGGATGAGTAGCGCGATCGCAAAAATCAGGTAAAAAATGTAATTTTTTCTTAGTGTTTGAGTTGCAAAAGCGGTATTAGGGGCTGAAATCATTCAAATAGCCTTGTTTTTGCGTCTTCATTCATAAAGTTCACGATTTAAACCTTAATTAAGTAATTGAATGTTCTACCGAATTTCAAGTTACAAAATAAAAAAAGGTGTTGGGTGTTGCCATTTATGAATCAGCCTCTTCGGACATTGGGAGTTGCGCCAAATGCTTGGATGGTAGATCATGCGATCGCAGATATTACTCGTCCTCCTAAAGCCCCACAAGCCGTTATTTTATCAACAGAGACTAAAACCCTACGCCTTGACTTGGCAAAAGCTGCCATCCTCGTTATTGATATGCAAAACGACTTTTGTCATCCCGATGGCTGGTTGGCGCATATTGGTGTGGATGTCACCCCCGCACGTAAACCCATTGAAACGTTAAACGGTTTACTTCCTCAACTGCGTAATGCAGGCGTTCCTGTAATTTGGGTAAATTGGGGTAATCGTCCCGACTTACTCAACATCAGCGCCGCTTCGCGTCATGTCTACAACCCCACAGGTGATGGTGTAGGCTTAGGCGATCCCTTACCTAAAAATGGTGCTAAAGTTTTGATGGCAGGTAGTTGGGCAGCAGCCGTAGTTGATGAACTACCACAGCTACCAAAAGATATCCGTGTGGATAAATACCGCATGAGTGGCTTTTGGGACACGCCTTTAGATAGTATCCTGCGTAATTTAGGAATTACTACAATATTTTTTGCTGGTGTGAATGCTGACCAATGTGTATTAACTACACTATGTGATGCTAATTTTTTAGGATATGACTGCATTTTAATTAAAGACTGTACAGCTACAACATCACCCGATTATTGTTGGTTAGCAACGTTATATAACGTCAAACAATGCTTTGGTTTTGTCACCGACTCGCAGGCGATTTTCATAGCTTTGAATCACCCTGAATTAGCAGGAGGGAGTCAATAGATGTTCACTACTAGTTGCGTAATTCCTGTTATCAAATCTCCCAAAGATTATCAAGCATATCGCATCAGTCCCCACGATACCAATCGGTTAGCAATTATCTTTGATTCGGCAAATGCTAACACTTCTTTAACCTGTTGCGTAGAAATCTTTGATGTGGGTGGACAAACACCACCCAACCGCCATCAATGGGCATTAGAATTATTTTTTGTCCTTAAAGGGGAAGGAATTGCGATTTGTGATGGCAAAAAAGTTCCCATTAAAGCCGGGGATAGTTTATTAGTACCTCCAACGGGTACACATTTGATTAAAAATACAGGTTCTAGCCGCTTGTATACATTGACAATTATGGTTCCTAATGAGGACTTTGCAGAATTAATTCGCAGTGGGACACCAGTAGAATTAGACGCGGAAGATATGGCAGTTTTTGGTAGATTAGATACTTTGATGCCTTATTGAAGAAGAATTCAGAGAATTGTAGGGTGCGTTAACGCACCCTACTGGCATTGCAAGACACAAATATGTTGTTTTTGAGTTATGAGAATCTCATCAAAAAACCAATCTCTTCCATTGTCGCCGCCTGTGCATCCAGAAGCGATCGCACCAAATCCCACTTACTCAATTTAAAATTTATACTGCTGACTGTTGACTATAATTAAATTATCAGATTATTACTAATCAAAGAATTGCTATATGCAACAATCAAATATACGTACAAAACTCTTGACAGAAATAAATCTTATTCCCGAAGAAAACCTAGAAGAATTATATAATTTCATTCATTATTTTCGAGTTGGAATAGAGGCATCTAAAGGTACACCAGAACAAACTATGCAATTCGCTGGTTGCTGGAATGATATGTCAGATGACATGTTTAATGACTTAAATGAAGAAATTATCACACGTCGCATCTAAAATAGCGACAAACTCACCTCTGTAGATTACGATAATGCGATCGCTCTTATGAACGTTGATTAACATTATTATGTTGATGCTGAATTACGGGAATCTCATCAGCAGTTAAAGTGACAACTTTTCCATCTTGCATAATGCTAATTGATTGCCCAAGTTTACGATGCCGTTCAATAGCGGCTTTAACTCCAGTATCAATTTTACTATGCAACTTCTGCATCTCTTCTTCAGTCATTTTCTACCTCTGCTTTTCCTCAATTTTTCAATTTTTCGGCGCAACCAAACTAAATACAGTAATCTCAGGACGAGCAAATAATCGCAAATGTAAACCCGTCATTCCTAAACCACGATTTGTATACAAAAACATATTTCCTACTTGATATTCTCCCAAGTAATACTTTTTAGCCAAAGGTGGAAGAACAGGCGGTTTCATAAATGGTAAACGTAACTGTCCGCCGTGAGAATGTCCTGAGAGTTGTAAGTCAAACCGTCCTGTAGCAGCACTAGTAGTAGCAAAGTCTGGTTCATGAGCTAACAGTATTGCTGCGCCTTCTTGCGGTAATTGCTGCATAACTAAATCTAGGCAGCTTTTACCCATCTGCACATCATCTACACCTGCAATATGCAGCATGGCGTTACCTCGTTTGAGGGTGTAAATATCATTGCCTAAGTAGATAATATTGCTTTGTTTTAGTGCTGTGATAATTGCTTGAGTATCATTCTCGTAATCGTGATTGCCCAAGACCGCTACAGTTTTATCTTTGGGTGTGAAGTTAGCTAAAGAAACTGTCAGCGTAGGGATTAATTGTGGTAGATTGCGTGTGACTAAATCACCTGTAATTGCGACTAAATCGGGTTTTTGTTGGTTAACAAGTCGGACTATCCGCTTTAACCGCCGGGGATTCATCCATTGATCGCGGTGAATATCACTGATTTGTACAATGCGATAGCCATTAAATTCTGATGCCAGGTTGGGTAATGTCAGTTGTAAAGAATTGATTTCAATCCAATTTGGTTCAATTAACTTAGCGTATAGTAAAATGCAGAAGCTTAGTAAGATGAACCATTTCATACATCGAAAGGCTCCTCTGCTGGCTTTTATCAACCACCTACGAGTTTTCAAGGCACAATCCTCCTTCGGCGTGACTTCTAGTTTTTTTGCGGCGCTACTGACTCAGATTTCGTGTCTAATTTTCTTTATGTAGAGAAAACTAAATAAATTCTTAAAGTCGCTAAAATAAAGAGATGTGATATAGTATTTGTTTCTCTACGCCTGGGTTTATGGGACTGCCAATTGTTGCAATTATCGGCCGGCCGAATGTCGGCAAATCTACCCTGGTTAATCGTCTCGCTGGGGAACAAACGGCGATTGTCCACGATGAACCAGGTATGACACGCGATCGCACTTACATGCCTGCTTACTGGAATGACCGCGAGTATTTGGTGGTAGATACAGGTGGTTTAGTCTTTAACGATGAAACCGAATTTTTACCCCTGATTCGTCAGCAAGCACTAACAGCGCTAACAGAAGCAAGTGCGGCTATTTTTGTGGTGAATGGTCAAACAGGGCCAACATCAGCTGATGAAGAAATCGCTGAGTGGTTGCGTCAACAACCAGTACCAGTACTGCTGGCTGTCAACAAATGCGAATCGCCAGATCAAGGCATAATTCAAGCAGCCGAGTTTTGGGAATTGGGGTTAGGAGAACCATACCCGATCTCTGCGATTCATGGCAACGGTACAGGAGAATTACTCGACGAGTTAATTAAATACATTCCCCCTGTCGGAGAAATAGCAGAAACCAACGAAATCAAAGTAGCGATCGTTGGTCGCCCAAACGTGGGTAAATCAAGCTTATTGAATGCTTTTGTTGGTGAACAAAGAGCCATTGTCAGCCCCATCTCTGGCACGACGCGGGATGCCATAGACACATTTATCGAACGAGATGGGCAAAATTACCGCATCATTGACACCGCTGGTATTCGCAAAAAGAAACATGTGGAATACGGCCCAGAATTTTTTAGCATTAACCGCGCCTTCAAAGCGATTCGCCGCGCCGACGTAGTTTTATTAGTCATCGATGCCCTTGACGGAGTTACCGAACAAGACCAAAAATTAGCAGGGCGGATTATCGAAGATGGTCGAGCTTGCATCGTGGTGGTAAACAAATGGGATGCCGTTGAAAAAGACTCCCACACTATCTACGAATACGAAAAAAATCTGCAAGAACGGCTACATTTTACCGATTGGGCATCTACTATCTATGTCAGCGCCGTAACAGGACAGCGGGTAGAAAAGATTTTAGAATTGGTAAATCAATCGGCGGTAGAACATAAACGCCGTGTGACTACATCGGTGATTAACGAAGTTTTAGAAGAAGCAGTCAGATGGCACTCACCACCAACTTCCCGCGGTGGTCGTCAGGGTAAAATTTATTATGGTACACAAGTAACCACACGACCACCGACAATTGCTCTGTTTGTTAACGAAGCTAAACGCTTCAACGACAACTACCGCCGTTATATCGAAAGACAATTCCGGCAACAACTAGGGTTTAAGGGTACACCGATTCGTTTACTCTGGCGGAGTAAAAAAGTCCGGGATGTGGAAAGTGGTAACGTTAACCGCGCAACTCGCGTTTAAAAGTGCTGAGTGCTGAGGATGGAGAGGTAAAGTGTACTAAAAGTTAAATGTCAGAGCAGAATAGACAAGAAGTTAGAAACCATAACTTCTTGTATTTTGGAAACTCCAATACTCAGCACTCATAACTCAGCACTCAGCACTTAAAAATGGATTTACTGCGATCGCTACCACTAGGCTTATACTTAGAACAACCGCAAACTTGGCTGCATAAACTCGATCCCCGCGTCAAGATTGCTTGGTTGATGAGTTTTTTAACTAGCTACAGCTTTGCTACTAACGAATGGCGAGTCTTGTTAGTAGCACTACTGATTATTTTTACCTTAGTTGCCAGAATTCCCCGCCGAGTTTGGCAGCAGCAAATGGGTTGGCTATTAACACTAGCAGTTTTAGTATTATTTATTGCAGCTATCAGCCCCGATGGCTTGGGAGTCAATTATCAGCCACGTCTCCCAGCCAATGAACAAATTTTAACTCAGCCAGCAAATAGTAAAAATTCACTCAGCACTCAGCACGCTGCTCAACTCCCGCTTCCGCTAACAGCACTCAGCACTAAAAAATACTCTTACGTCCTATTTCATCAAGGGCCAGTCAAAGTAACACGTCGTTCTTTAGATTTGGCCGTGCGTCTAAGTACAATTTTGTTTACCGTAATTTACAGCACTAACTTATATTTACTCACAACTGCACCAGAACAAATTACCGCTGCGATCGAAAGTATCATGCAGCCCTTACGCAGATTCAAGATACCTGTAACGGAAATTACTCTGACTTTAACTTTGTCATTGCGGTTTATTCCCCTGGTTTTGGAAGAAGTGCAGAATTTAATTCGTTCTGTAATGACAAGGGCAATTAATTGGAAAAAACTGGGGTTGAAAGGCGCAGTCAAAGTTTGGATGATAGTAGCAGAAAGACTGTTAGAAAATCTGCTATTACGGGCAGATCAAATGGCGAATGCGATGATGGTACGCGGTTTTACCAGTCCTAGCGAACACAAAGTACAGTGGCACGAATTACGGCTGAAAAGATGGGATTGGTTTGCGATCGCCACTTTAACTTTATTCTGGGGAGTGCGGGTAATTTCGGGTAATCAATTTTAAGCTGTTCATTCATTATGACCAAGCCTTGGCACTGGCGATCGCTCCCCTTAGAAAATCGAACTGGCTCGGAAATTTTCGCTGCCTTATTTCTTCCTACCACATCATCGAAAATTGCTACCCTGCTAGAAAGTCCTTACCCAACGCCAGCTAACCAACCCCAACTCAGCCGCTATTCCATCTGTGCAGGCGCACCTCGAATAGTCAATGGTGTACCGCAGATGTGGACACCAGCTTTAGGCCATGTTCTACCGTTCTTAGAAGAGTTACTACAGAAGGGACAAGCAGAAAACCGTTCTTCCTCTCCCCCTGCCC
>NZ_JADEXZ010000093.1 GCF_015206815.1 Fortiea sp. LEGE XX443 | reverse complement strand
CCTTTTAATTGCTGTGCAGTTTCCTTCAACAAATGCTTTAGTGAATCTGTTAATTCCATTGACACCTATGCACATCCAAAATCGAATCATCATTGAATTTACTACAAAAAGGGAAGGGAAAGGTTGCCGTTAGCAACCTTTCCCTTCCCGCCACCAGAATGATTATCATTTTCATAAGTTGTATACTTTATTCTCTGGAAGTCCCTTAACTGAGATTGATAGAATTGAGTTAGTAGGAATTTGCACAATTAAGCCATCAAAAAATCATGCCCTCTGAAATTGCTGTTGAGAAAAAAAAGTTAAAAAATCCGCCTTTGAAACTGCACTATCTGGGCGATCGCGCACTGCGTCAACCTGCAAAACGCATTACAAAAATTGATGACGAACTGCGTCAACTGGTGCGGGAAATGTTGCAAACTATGTACAGCAGTGATGGCATTGGTTTGGCTGCGCCCCAGGTAGGAATTCATAAACAACTAATTGTCATCGATTGCGAACCAGATAACCCAGATAATCCACCACTAGTATTAATTAATCCCACAATTAAACAAGTAAGCCAGGAAATCTGCGTTGCTCAAGAAGGATGTTTGAGCATTCCCAACGTTTACCTGGATGTGAAACGTCCCGAAGTCGTAGAAGTTGCTTACAAAGATGAATATGGCCGTCCCCAGACATTAAAAGCAACCGACTTACTCGGACGCTGCATTCAGCACGAAATGGATCACCTCAATGGTGTAGTATTTGTAGATCGGGTAGAGAATTCCTTGACTTTGGCACAGGAGTTATCTAAGAATGGCTTCTCGTATCAAGCGGTGAAACCAGTAGCATAGGGGGCTAGTAGTGTATTTAACTCCAAAAAGCGGTTTGTTTCTAGGTGCGTCTTGCATAACAGCGATCGCCGCAGTCGGTTCGGTGTTTGAACTCAGTTATGGACAACCAGATTTAGGCTTCCAAACTACTGCAATTATTTTAGGATTAAGTATTCCTCTGACAGGATTATTTTTTATTGCCGCAGTGAGGGACGCAAGGGCTAACATTAAATAAGCATCAGGTATATAAAAAGGTAAAAGGATGACAAAACACCAAAGTTCACCCTTTTACCTTTTATTTTTCTCTACTTCTCAACTTCGGTAACTCGGTACTCAATACTTTTTAGGTAAGCAGGTAAAATTTATCTTATGGGTAGAAAAACGCCCTAATTAGAGAGGAATTGACTGTGGAGCCGAAAATTAACTGCGCGGAAGCCTGCGTCAACGGTTGCATTTTAGGGGATAAATGCCCCAATATCGAGTTTAGAGAAGCAGCCTCACAATTTATCAAAGAGACTTCTTTGGACGAAATGCTGGCGATCGCTGAAGAACGCCTACGTAAAAAAATGACGGAACCGCCAAAATGGGTATTTCCTGAAGATTCTTAGATGCTAAACAGCGTCTGGCTCGATATTTAATTCTCGCAGTTTTGCGGCTAGGCGATCGGTATGTTGTACCTCCTCTTGCACAAATTCTTTTAGTGTGACGATTAGTTGTCCTTCAGGCGTAAGAATTTTCAAAAGAGGAAAAGCGGTAAGCGATCGCCAAGGCCGTTCGCGGTAGCGCCTCTGAAAGAGAAGCGATCGCTTTTTATCTTGCTATGCCTCCAAATACTCTGCGACTGCTGCCAAATCTTCCATTGCTCGATTCAGGCGATTTAGCATTACTTCGGCTACTTCCGGTTGAGCGCTGGCAGTTTCTAGCTTTTCTCTTAGATGACGATCTAAGGCTTCTATCCACAGTGACAATTCCGTATGACGAATTGCTGTGAGTAGCCCCATATTTCTTAACACAGCCAAATGGAACCCAAGTTGGTTTTGTCCACCATAGCCTAGATATCCGTCCCACAGTTCCAACTTTTCTGGAGTAAATTCTACATACTGATCAAATGTAATACCCGCTTTTTCTAGTTGGGGTTGCGGTAGTGGAGGTTGAGAGTTACTCATAGTCATAATATTGCCAACCCTGCTTAAAATTTTTTGTAAAAAATAATTTATAATTCCTATATCTTTCCAGTAGCTGCTCAAAAAATAGGAGATTTTTGCTTGCAAAATAACCAGAATGAGGTTCGTTACATTGCAGTTAAAAAGACTATTTTTATCTTTATTTGTAGTCTACCTTTTTTGTTACTATTGGCTCTACCAAGCTTATTTGATAGAAATGAATTTACTCGCTCTTGGTTGAGAATTCCTGCTCAATATCCATTTAGTTTTTCAATATCTTTGTTTGTTGCTCTCTCATTAGGTGCTGCTACCTTATGGATTTTTAGGAAACAAGAGCAACATCTTAGTTTACCACCAATCATTAGTTACTGGCAGTGATGTAATAACTAATTCCCGTTCCAAGCCTGTTAACGAGACTACACCTCATCTCGTAACTAAGGCTGTATCGGTGTAAGCTGTCACAGCTACTACTTGGGTTGGGACTGTTTTTCGCCAAGAATATGTTTCCGGGTTCACCACTGCCAGTTTTCCTTCGTATCAAATCACACTGCTGATTAATTTGGATTAGTTAAGGTTCTACCCATCAAGCAACGTGGAACTTTTTGCATTACCAAGGATGAAAAAGTATCAGAGCTAGTATTGTTTACTACTCACCAGGTTCACACTAAAAATGAAAGACTTAATCAACTGTACTGAAAGCCAGAATTTCGGTCTGCTCAATAAACTTCTTTGCAGCATCAAGTAAATACTCATAATAAGTCCGAGCCACAATCGATAACTGTTTACCTGCGGGATAAACCATGTACCAAGATCGCTTAATTGGGAAGTGTTGTACATCCAGAATGCTGAATTCTGCTGCATCTGTCAGTAAGGTATGACGAGACAAAACAGAAATTCCTAAACCACCTGCGATCGCTTGTTTAATTGCTTCATTACTGCCTAGTTCCAGCTTAACTTTTACTTTTACCTCATGTTCCTCCAACAGATTCTGCACAGCACGGCGAGTTCCTGAACCTGGTTCTCGCATAATAAAAGGTTGATCATTTAACTGTTGAATAGGAATATTTTTTTCCTTCGCTAGTGGGTGATTAGCAGGTGCAAATACTACCAACGGGTTATCTAAAAATGGTTCACAATTCACATCTAAATGCTCTGGAACCTGACTCATAATATATAAGTCATCCAGATTATTCGTCATCCGCTCGATAATTTTTTCGTGGTTTGTGACTTGCAGAGAAATATCAATTCCTGGGTAAAGTTCGCAAAATGGCCCTAACAAACGTGGGATAAAATATTTTGCTGTAGTAATTACTGCCAAGCGCAATTGTCCTTGTTTTAGCCCTTTTAAATCAGCAACTTTCATTTCAAACTGGGCAATAGTCTCAAAAATCTGCCGACAAGTAGCGAATAATTCTCTACCTGCTTCTGTCAAATATAAACGTTTCCCCACCTGCTCAAATAAGGGCAACCCCACCGATTTAGTCAATTGTTTGATTTGCATCGAAACAGTGGGTTGGGTAAGAAATAGTTCCTCAGCCGCACGGGTAAAGCTGCCGTGTCGCGCCGCCGCCTCGAACACCTTCAACTGGTGTAGCGTCGCCTGGTTCAAGGGTGATTCTCCTCTAATAGCGATTCTATAGATATAAAACTAGTATCACTGAATACCTGCAAATAATGCTGTGTTGCTCATACAAAGTTATGAGTTTTAGTATAGAGAAAAATCTATTTTCGCTATTAGAAGAAAGATATTTGACTTATAGTTCAGAGAAGTTATCATCAAAACAACAAGCGAAGCGTAAGATGCCTTTCAGCTAAAGATGGATGCTGAATACTGAATGCTGAATGAGGATTTCCTGCAATTCATCACTCATGATTCATCATTCATCATTCCATAATTCTTCGGGAACTTTCACCGGTAACTTAGTCAAATCTGGTAATTGCAGTACTTCTATTTCGGCGACTTGCTCCTTGATATTAATTGGCAACTTTAATGGTTGCCGTTCTTCTATCCAGCAGCTTGCGACAGGTAAAGTTTGTTCTAATTCATCTAAAGGCCTAGGAATGACCATTACTGCGTTCAATTCCCCAATGCGTTCTGCCTCAAACATACCAGCTTCCACGGCTACTGCGACATTAGCAACAGAGCCACGAATAATGGCTGTACATAAACCCGAACCAATTTTTTCATAAGCTGCCAACTGTACATCAGCAGCTTTTAGCATGGCATCGCAAGCTCCTACCATCGCTGGAAATCCCCGTGTTTCCACCAGTCCGATAGCTAAGTTACTCAGACGGCTATAACTACCTTCTTCCATATATTTACTTAGTCTATTGGTAATTGGCAGTATTACATCAAGGTTGGGAAAAGGGCGAGGAATCACCAAGCTAGAAACCAACTGCCCAAACTGTTCAGCAGTTTGGACACCAGACTCAACTGCTAAACGTACATCAGCAATTCCACCCCTGACAATTGCCGTACAATGACCACTACCAATTTTTTCATATCCAACTAAGTGAACCCCAGCTGATTTAAGCATCATGTCAGCTGTCCCAACTATTGCAGGAAAGCTGAGGGTGGATACCAAACCCAAGGCGGTATCCTTGAAGCTATCTCGCTGACGCGATGCCCGATTATATGTTTCCACTTGAATTCTCCAGGATACTCACAGTAAAGCATGTAGATGCCCTTTGGGCAGCTTCCCTAAGGGTGGGCTGAAGGATAAAGGGTAAAGAATGAAAAAAGTGATTTTAGACTTCATCCTTCATAATTCATACTTCATACTTAACTCTTCATACTTCAGAGGACAACTTACAATTAACACTTATTCAGGCGGTTCGTCAGAAATAGGATTGTTCAAGGTTTGCCTATGGGGAAATAATGTAGTTAACAGCCTTTGAATACTCCCTTGTCCATAAATTTGAGTGCCAAAAATCTCGGATGAGTCGGGGTTGTCAGAACTAAGTTCTGATGCACTAGCCGCAGTTGCAATTTCCTCAGTCGGAGGAGGTTGGGCAGTCGGTGTAGGCGCAGATGGTGATACAGAAACAGACTGGTGCTTCAACTCAAAGAAAGCTGAGGCTGTGAAATTAGTTGAGGAAGCTGAAATTACCTTTTCCTCACTCTCCCTTAAATTATTGTCCTCTTCTTGTGACTGTTGAGGATCTGTAGAAGCCGGTTTATGCGTGGATGGTTCCTGTGGTTCTATGAAACTAATCGGACGACTAGTGTCTCCTAAAACCGAACTTGCTGGTACTACTTGTGCCGGTTCTACAGAACAATGAAAAACTGTTGTTGCTGCTCCAATACAAGCATTAGCACCAATTTTGCCCCTTCCCACCATCAAAAAACCGGCTCCCAAGTTGGCTCCTGCTTCTATTTCGAGGGTTCCTTCATTAACTTGCAGAATCGACCCCATCCCAATACATACACCTGGGCCAATAATGATTTTGCTGTTGGTAGCCGCTTGGAGTATCACACCAGGTGCGATGACTGCACTTGGATGAACAGTCACCTCGCCACTAATGTAAGGCTCAAAGTTATTGTGGAGGCGCAGTGGCGGCACAGACATGGAAAATTAAACCTCGGAAGATAGAAGTGCCGAGTGCTGAGTCACCGAAGTTTGCTCAACGGGGGGAACCCCCGCACGCAACTTCTCGCTGAGTGCTGAGTAAAATTCAGCATCTTTAATCACTTACAGTTTAGGGTTAGTGTGACTAAATATTCTGGTTCAAAGTTAAGTCAATGCTTTCAACTCAGCACTTTCAACTCAGCACTACTATGGACGTTGAATGATTGTTTCCAACACCCGACGCTTGGCTTTGGGGTCAATACCAATCAACCGCACGTATTCACCTGGATATTCATGGAGGTATACTTCTAAAGCTGCGATCGCATCTCTTTCAGATTTTGCCTCAATTTGACCGCAGCTAGACCAAGAACCTGTACGGAAACGTCTTTGATCTACGTGTTCTGCACTGATTTTATAACCGCCAGTCAGTAACTGTCTGAGTTGGTCTACAACTTCTGTATTCAACCGGGTGCTAGTAGCTGTTGCTGTTGTACTAGCTGCACTAGCATAAGGTTTTTGACTACTAGGTGCAGCAACAGGGCTATTTGGTCGTTGAACAATACTTTCTAATATCCGTCGTTTGGCTTTCGGGTCAATGCCAATCAAGCGCACATACTCGCCTTGATGGTTGTAAATACATTCTTCCAAAGCAGCCACAACTTCATTAGTCGAAGTTGCTTCAATAGGTTTGCAACTAGCCCAGGAACCTGTACGGAAACGGCGCTCATCTACATGTTCAGTACCAATTTTGTAACCACCAGCTAATAGCTGGCGAATTTGTTCTACGGTTTCAGTACTAATTGTGCCACTACCACTACCATTGCCATTGCTGTTACCGTTACCATTGTAGCTGAAGCTACCTGTACTAGCAGGGGCTTTAAAGGTTGTATTTGCTGTCACCACACCATCTGGGCGTTGAATAATCGTTTCTAACACCCGTCGCTTACCTTTAGGGTCAATACCAAATAAGCGCACATAGTCACCACTGTGGTCTGCTAGACAGGTTTCCAATCCTGATAAAGCTTCACCGACGGATCTTGCTTCAATTGGTTGGCAGCTAGTCCAAGAGCCTGTACGGAAACGTCTTTGATCTACGTGTTCTGTACCAATTTTATATCCTTGCTCCAACAGATAGCGCACCTGCTCTATTATTTCTCCACCCAAGCTATTGCTTGCCACTTCACTACTCCTTTCCAACTCTAAAACAGTAACACCATTACTTGTATAAGATTTAGCTAATTCATCCCGGATGGGTGCAATACATTTGCTATCCGCAGCACAACGATAACCAGTCCGCAGTGCCTGATTAATTCCCACTACGTGATGGGCAAATTCCTTGTCTTGGTCTTGCACATCTGGCAGACGGTCAGCTTGCTGCTGGCTGGTAATTATCGCTCCCGACGGTACATATTTACCAGGGGGAATTTCTACATCTTGAATTAAAGCGTGCATCATCACGATGCAGCCTGCACCCACTCTGGCATTAAATACTGTGGAGCGAAAGCCAATAAAGCAATTATCCCCGACATAAGCTGGGCCATGAATAAGAGCCATGTGGGTGATAGAAGCATTTTTACCAACCCAAACCGAATAATTATTGCCATCATCGCCAATAACTCGGCCTTGCTCTAATCCATGAATCACGACACCATCTTGGATATTGGTATTCTCACCGATATAAAAAGGCGTACCTTCATCCGCTCTAATCGAAGTCCCCGGAGCAACGATTACATTTGCACCTATCAGCACATCTCCAATAATGTTGGAGAAGGAGTGTACAAATGAGGTTTCGTGAATTTCTGGCACAGCTAAATTTTTTGACCACGGGGTTGGGGGTGCCGCCGTGCTGCTGACTGCCATCGCAAGATTCCTCCTGAATTAAGCTTTTTTTCAATGCTCAATAGTCTATGGTCAATAGTCCATAGTTTACCGACTGTTGACCGTTGACTGTTGACTATCTATATCTGATCTTTTTTACTGTAAATGAGGCGATCTTGAACATAAATGGTATCAATTATCGCCACCACTGCTGCATCCAAAGGGCGTTGTTCGTTGCCAAGAATTTGACGAGCGGCACTGCCACGACTAATCAGCACCCACTCATCGACTCCTGCTCCGACAATATCTGCTGCTACCTCGTATTGTGGCAGGATATTTCCTTCTTCATCCACTAATTGCAACAGCAGCAGTTTCACACCTCTAAGACTTGGCTCTTTTTGGGTGCTAACTACTGTGCCACGTACTTTGGCAATCTGCATTATTTATGTTATGGTCTTCTGCCGCCGAAAGGACGAATTGCGTTCACATTTTCCCGGAATTGTTCTACATCTTCTGTATACCGAATTGGTAGAACGTATTCCAAGTTTTCATGAGGACGGGCAATAATATGAGTAGACAGTACTTGTCCACCATTGACCCGCTTAACTGATTCAACCCCTGCTGCTACAGAAGCTTGCACTTCCGAAACATCACCCCTAACAATTACTGTCACCCGACCACTACCAATTTTTTCGTAGCCTACTAAAGTAACACGCGCCGCTTTTACCATTGCATCAGCAGCCTCTACTACTGCTGGAAAGCCAAGCGTTTCAACCATTCCCACTGCGATTGACATTAGTTCTCATCCCTAAATTAAACGTTTTTCAAACAAAACAAAAGCCAAGCTCAAGAAGGCAACCCCGTTACTTACTTTGTTGATTCAGCTTTTAAGTGCGAAACTGTTCCACAGCTTCTGTGTAACGAATCGGCAAGACGTATTCCAAATTTTCATGGGGACGGGCAATGATGTGAGTTGATAGCACTTCACCACCATTTACTCTTCTTGCCGCTTCTATTCCTGCTGCCACTGAGGCTTGTACCTCAGACACGTCACCCCGCACAATTACGGTCACGCGAGCGCTACCAATTTTTTCATATCCTACCAAAGTTACACGGGCAGCTTTCACCATTGCATCAGCAGCTTCTACTACTGCTGGAAAGCCCTTAGTCTCAATCATTCCAACTGCAATTGGCATCGCAGAAACTCCTAAAATTTTAATCCAATCAGTACTGTGGTTTGAAACTTTTGACGGGGAAGCTCATCTTGAGCTAAAAGACACTTCCAAAATAAGCATAGGAAAGCTTGGCTCCCCTGGCAATATAAATTAGTATAATAGTTTGTGATAAAAAAGTTTTAAAAAACTTAATTCTTTGTTATGCCAGGGTTCTGCTCTCTTTAAGTCCAGCAGTTACAAGAGCAGCCGCTTATGCTTTATAATTTCTTCATTACATATAAAAAACGCTATTCATAGCCCAGATTAATTTCTTCTGGCGAGGAAGGACAAACTGTTGCATCTTTTGCAGTTTCTATCTTTCCTCTGTTTTGTAGTATGTTGACAGTAATAACTAAAAACCAGATAAATTTTTTAAATATATCTTATAAACTTCTCTGCTAAAAGTTAGAAATAGAAATTTACAAATGAGTATGATCTAAGTGAAAAAAAGAGCATTCAAATATGTAAATTAAATATAATCGAACTCTATGCAAAAACATTTAAGTAAAAAACACTTATGGCAAATTAAGTAAAACACTAATTTAGTTTTGACAGTATTTTTTTAATCAAGGGTTGTTTTCTAACAGATAAAAAAGTAATGCTGCGTCGTCAAGGTACACAAATTAAATGAATCAGTTTCTATTTTCAACAAGTTGGTGCGTGCCTTTATACAGCTTAATAGGCGCACTTTTAACTTTGCCCTGGGGGATGGGAATAATTAGGAGAACAGGACCTAGACCCGCGGCCTATTTCAACTTGTTGACCACCGTTGTGGCTTTTGTTCATAGCTTATTTGTCTTTAAAGATATTTGGAACAGAGACCCAGAAAATTTACTGATTAGCTGGTTTAAAGCGGCGGATTTAAACTTATCCTTTGCTTTAGAACTCTCGCCTGTGAGCGTTGGGGCAACAGTTTTAATTACAGGGTTAAGTCTGTTAGCACAAATTTACGCCCTAGGCTATTTAGAGAAGGATTGGTCGCTGGCGCGATTTTTTGCCCTACTTGGTTTTTTTGAAGCAGCCTTGAGTGGTTTAGCAATCAGTGATTCCCTGTTTCTCAGCTATGCTTTGTTGGAAGTTCTTACCCTTTCTACTTACTTGTTGGTGGGGTTTTGGTACGCTCAACCTTTGGTAGTGACGGCGGCGAGGGATGCTTTCTTAACCAAGCGTGTGGGAGATTTGTTATTGCTGATGGCTGTAGTGACCCTTTCTAATTGGGCTGACAGTTTGAATTTTTCTGATTTGTATGAGTGGGCGCAAACAGCGAACTTAAGTCCAGTAGCATCAACTTTATTGGGGTTGGCATTAATTGCAGGTCCTGCGGGTAAGTGCGCGCAGTTTCCCTTACACCTGTGGTTAGATGAAGCCATGGAAGGGCCAAATCCCGCTTCAGTGATGCGGAATTCCCTCGTGGTAGCTGGTGGTGCTTATCTACTATACAAACTGCAACCAATCTTAGTTCTATCACCAGTGGCATTGAATGCCTTAATTGTGATGGGTACAGTGACCGCAGTGGGTGCGACATTAGTATCGCTGGCACAAATTGATATTAAGCGATCGCTCTCTCATTCCACAAGTGCATATATGGGACTAGTGTTTTTGGCGGTAGGCTTGCAACAAGGCGGTGTAGCCGTAATGTTGCTGTTAACTCATGCGATCGCTAAAGCATTATTATTTATGAGTTCCGGCTCAATTATATACACCACCAGCACCCAGGATTTAACAGAGATGGGCGGTTTATGGTCGCGGATGCCAGCCACCACCACCGCCTTTGTTGTAGGCGCGGCTGGAATGATTACATTACTACCACTGGGAAGCTTTTGGTCTATGCTGGCATGGGCTGATGGTTTGGTAACGATTAGCCCTTGGGTAATTGCCGTTTTAGTCATTGTGAATGGTTTGACAGCCTTAAACTTGACCCGCGTATTCAGGTTGATCTTTTGGGGTACACCCCAACAAAAAACTCGCCGTGCGCCTGAAGTTGGCTGGCAGATGGCATTTCCAATGGTGACGCTGACCATACTGACTTTAATATTACCCCTCATGCTTCAGCAATGGTACTTACTACCAGATAGAGAAAGTATTAACTGGTATGTAGTATCAGTACTACTTGCTTCTACTGTATTAGGAGTAGGTATAGGTTCTACAATGTACCTGCATAAAGCTTGGTCAAGATCAAGAATGCTGGCGTGGCGATTTTTACAGGACTTGCTGGGTTACGATTTTTACATAGACCGCATCTATAAATTGACAGTAGTTGGAGCAGTAGCATTGCTGTCTAAAATATCTGCTTGGAGCGATCGCTATCTAGTCGATGGTCTAGTAAACTTGGTTGGTATTGTCACCATTCTCGGTGGGCAAAGTTTAAGGTACAGCATTTCTGGCCGATCTCAAGGATATATGTTGACCATCCTCGTAGTTGTCAGCGCCCTAGGTTTCTTCATTAGCTGGTCATTAGGACTTCTAAATAACTTGCATTTTTAAAAGTGCTGTAAAGCCCTGCGGGCATGGCTGCGCTTAGAGCGTAGCGGGGCGCAAGCCCGTGCTGAGTAAAAAATACTAATCTCTAATCCCTACCCCTATTCCCAACTCCCTACTTCCTATTCCCTTTAATTTATGCTGAGTGCATTAATTTTGCTACCGCTATTGGGTGCGGCTTTAATCGGTTTCTGGCCTACTGTCCTGGATGCAAAACTCGCTCGTAGTATGGCTTTTGTCTTTGCTGGGCTGGCTTTTGTGTGGTCAATTTTTCTGGCAATTCAATTCAACCCAGGAGAAATTAACCAACAGTTTAGCGAGTTTGTCCCTTGGGTAGATGCTATAGGGTTAAGTTATAACCTCGGAATAGATGGTTTATCTTTACCGCTACTGGTTTTAAATGGACTGTTAACTTGTATTGCCATCTCCAGCAGCGATATTTCCTTACAGCGTCCACGATTTTATTACTCACTCATACTACTCCTAAGCACCGGGGTCACTGGAGCCTTTCTCGCCCAGGATTTACTCCTATTTTTCCTATTTTACGAACTGGAATTAATTCCCCTATACCTATTAATTGCCATTTGGGGTGGTGCAAAAAGAGGTTACGCCGCCACAAAATTTCTCATCTACACTGCCATATCCGGCATTTTGCTTTTGGCAAGTTTCTTGGGTATGGTTTGGCTGAGTGGTGGTTCTAACTTTGCCTTAGCCAACTTAAATGCAGCATCCTTACCATTAGCAACTCAACTCTTATTACTGGTAGGGATTTTGATTGGGTTTGGGATTAAGATACCCCTTGTTCCCTTCCACACATGGTTACCCGATGCTCACGTTGAAGCCTCCACACCAATTTCGGTGCTGTTAGCTGGAGTGCTGTTGAAATTGGGAACTTATGGTTTACTGCGATTTGGCATGAACTTGTTACCCGACGCTTGGAATTATGCCGCACCTTGGTTAGCCACTTGGGCAGTAGTCAGTGTACTTTATGGTGCATCCTGCGCGATCGCTCAAACTGACATGAAAAAAATGGTAGCCTATAGTTCCATTGGGCATATGGGCTATGTGCTACTAGCAGCTGCCGCGGGTACACCTCTGAGTGTATTGGGTGCCGTCATGCAAATGATTAGTCACGGCTTAATTTCTGCCTTGCTGTTTTTGCTAGTTGGAGTAGTCTACAAAAAAGCTGGTAGCCGTGATTTAGAAGTCATTCGAGGACTATTAAATCCAGAAAGAGGAATGCCAGTTATTGGTAGCTTGATGGTTTTGGGAGTTATGGCCAGCGCTGGTATACCGGGAATGATCGGTTTTATTTCCGAATTCATCATTTTTCGGGGTAGCTTTGCAGTTTTTCCAGCGCAAACCCTACTATCTATGCTAGGAACTGGCTTGACTGCGGTTTACTTCCTCATCTTAATGAATCGGGCATTTTTTGGGCGCTTATCTGCACAGGTAGTTAATTTACCACGAATATATTGGAGCGATCGCCTGCCATCTGTGGTGTTAGCTATGCTGATTGTGATTTTCGGCATCCAACCCGTTTGGTTATCTCGCTGGATTGAACCAACAATCACTGCCATGATGAATGTAGATCACGTAGTCGCAACAGTTTCTGTCGAGAAGCCAAAAAAATAGAAATTGGGGATGAAAAAGAGTCATTTGTAACTCTTTGCGTCCCCTCTTCTCCCCATCATCCCTTCATCCCCCGCATTCCTCATTTGGAGAAATAGCAATGGTAACCATGAAAAAGAAGCCAGCTAATCATCCTTTAGCTGACTATGTTGCAAAATTACAAACAGGTGGAGCATTACTACCTGATAACCCAGAAAATGTTTTAGAAGTAGTTGGCATCCTCAAAAGCTATGGTGTAGTTTTAGATGCCTACTCCAATAATCTTATCTACATTGCTGACCATCAATTTTTAGTATTTTTTCCCTTTTTTAAATACTTTAACGGAGAGTTTTCTTTTCAGAAATTACTCCGTCATTGGTGGCACGATCGCATCAATTATGAATATGCAGAATATTGCTTGAAAGCCATGATGTGGCATGGTGGCGGTGGATTAGATGCCTATTTAGATACAAAAGAATTTCAAGAACGAACTAAAGCAGTTATCACCGCAAAATTTAAAAATAATCCTTTTATTTTGGGATTGAATCAACTGTTTCCTGACTTTTTAATTGAACAGTTGCGCGTTTCGGCTTACTACAGTGGTTTAGGTCAATTCTGGCGAGTTATGGCTGATATTTTTCTCAGCTTATCAGACCTCTATGATCAAGGCAAAATTAAATCAATTCCCCAAGTTGTAGACCATATTAAAGCAGGCTTGGTAGCAGATGCTCTAAAGCCGATTACCTATGCAGTAAAAATTCAAGATCAAGTCTACGAAATGATTCCAGAAAAAATTGGTTTAACATTTCTAGCAGATACAGCAATACCCTATGTCGAGGCAGTTTTCTTTAGAGGAACTCCTTTTCATGGCACAGTTTCCTACAATGCTCAAGCCTATCAAATTCCTCCAGATCAAGCCCGATTCCAGTATGGTGCTTTGTATGCCGATCCTTTACCCATTGGTGGTGCTGGTATTCCTCCTACCTTGCTGATGCAGGATATGCGGCATTATTTACCAGAATATTTACACGCCGTTTATCGTCGTCAAATTCGGGGTGAAGATGATTTGCGGGTACAAATTTGTATAAGTTTCCAAAAGTCGATGTTTTGCGTCACCACAGCAGCAATTTTAGGATTGATGCCTTATCCTATTGATACCCAAAATCCATCAGAGCAAAATGCTAATCGAGTTTATTTGGAAAAATGGATGGATAGGTTTGTCACTTCACGGTTAAATGATGTTAATAGCTAGAGTGCTGAGTAAAAAACGCTAGTACGCTAAGGTGTGAATAAAGCACCAATTACAAACTGCTTTCAAGCTGACTGTAAGGATTTCTTGATTTCACACTTCACACTTCACACTTCACACTTCATACTTCATCCAACACATCTAGTAGTCTCAATTTCCATTGCATCAGAAATAAAACAAACTCCGCCAAACTTATTGAGAGTTTGGCGAATATTTGATTCTACCAAAGTCAATTTGTCGGGGGGAAAAAAGGCAATGATATAAACATTGTCTAGCATTGTCATAGCCAGATCATTTGCAACTTTGCCTCTTGTTCCTTTGCCGGCTACATCTTTAATAACTGAGTGTCCAACTACACCTGCCTTTTCTAAAGCTTCTAAAATCTTACCGAGTTCGACATAATTAGCAAATATTTCTAACCGTTTCACTGGCTGCATTGTTTCATCTCCACAATATATTAATGCCGTATAAATATAGGGGTATACCTACAATAATATTAAAAGGGAAAGTCACAGCTAGAGCAGTAGAAACATATAAACTCGGATTAGCTTCAGGAACAGTTAGCCGCATGGCCGCTGGTACAGCAATGTAAGAAGCACTGGCACACAGAACGGCGAACAAAAGACTATCTCCTTGTGGCATTCCGATCGCTTTGGCAATTAATAAAGCTATTCCAGCATTGAAAATTGGTACTAGTATCGCAAACAGAATCAGGAAAACACCTGTTTTTTGCAGATCTTTGATTCTTTTGGCAGCTAACAGTCCCATATCTAACAAAAAGAAAGTCAGCACACCGTAAAACATATCTTGGGTGAAGGGTTTTAAAGTTTGCCAGCCATGTTCTCCGGTTAAGACACCCATCAACAGGCTACCAACTAGTAAAAATACAGAACTATTCAGGAAAGCTTCTTGTAATATTTCTGACCAATTGAATTCGCGATCGCTTTCATTTATTGTGAAAACGTTAACTAATATTAAACCCACCACAATTGCTGGTGATTCCATCAGGGCAAGGGCTGCAACCATAAACCCATCAAACTCAATACCGAGTTGAGTCAGGAAGGAACTAGCAGTGATAAAAGTAACAGCACTAATGGAACCATAGGTAGCTGCGATCGCAGCTGCATTGTAAGTATCTAGCTTGACTCGCAGAATAAAAAAGGTGTAAACCGGGACAATGCACGCCATCAACATCGCAGCTAAAAGGGTGAGGATAACTGCTTGATTGATACCACTTTTAACCAGTTCCACCCCACCCTTAAACCCGATGGCAAACAGTAAATACAAAGAAAATAGTTTAGGTATAGGTGCAGGAATTTCTAAATCCGATTTAAGTAACACCGCCAGCATTCCCAGAAAGAAAGCTAACACAGGTGGATTCAAGATGTTAGATATTACCAAGCTGACATCCATTTCCACCATGCCTCCCAAAATTAGCTAAATACTCATAAATAAGTTTAGGGTAATATTGTACACATCTAAAATTCTTTTGCTCAGTTAACCGCGATCGGGTACGGTAGTTCTGGTAGGGGAGAGGGGTTTTAAAAATAAGTCGCACATCGCATTAGATATATAAAAATGGTGCGGTGCTGGCACTCAGGAGCCAAGTTTCACCACACCATTTTGTATTTTTGGATAGTTGCTGTTTTCGCAAAATCCCAAATGGTATTAACCGCCCCAAATTTTCTCGGAAACTGTTGTGGGTGAAATATCTGCCACTTTCCCAGTCGGGGATTTAATGGCGAGGAATTTTTCACTTTTTGGTAACAACTTCCCTGGATCTGAGGAACCAAATAGACCGATGGTATAGGTTTGGACTGCAACACTCAACTGTAATGGCGCACTTTCGGTAGACAGCATCAAGTTTGCCCCCGCAATCATGGCTGTCAACTTACCTGCATTATCAGGAGATGTCACCTTAATTCCAGGACAGGATTCTCGGAGCGATCGCACAAATAGTTCATCATCAGCACCTTGAATGACAACTACAGGCATATCTGGCTGCTTCAGTTGAAATTCTTGAACAATGGGCTGCCAATTCTCAACAGGATATATTTTATCAGCACCTTGAACCCGCGATGCTGGATCAACACCACCATAAATCAAAACGTAGCCTGTTTCATTCACTCCCAAACGTTTTTGTTCATTTTGTGACCATTCAATATCTGCTTTTGGTACATTTACCGCTAACTCTGGCAGAGGTGTGGTGATACCTAATGGTTTTAGCAAATCGTGATACGCCGCTGCTGCATACTGGGATGGATTAAACGGCAGAGCATGAGTTAGAAAAACTGCTCCTTTGCCTTGGAAGCCGATACGCATAGGAATCCCTGTCAACCAGAGCATCAGTCCCACTAGCCAACTTTGCCCAAAAGCAATGGCGACATCATACTCGCGATCGCGAATTGAGCCTACCAAATTACCCCAATCTGCTAAACTGTTACGATCTTTATAATCAAAGGTTAGTACCTCGTGAACTGACTTGCTCACCCGGTAGGCAGCCTTTGACTGAGGTTCCGTAACGACATGTATCTGAGCGTTGGGATAATAGCGCTTCAGATCATCTAAAGTCGGAAAGAAGAGAATTTGGTCGCCAATTCCGCCAGGTACAAGGGCTACTACTCGCATAATAATTATTGACGCTTACTCGCTCCTTATTTTAGGGGAATATAGGTATTGGGAAGTATGAAGTATGAAGTCGGAAGTCTGAAGTGTAATATCTATAATATTTCAGCCTTTGGCCTTCATAAGTCCCTAGTTTTGTGATTGAGGAATTCTGTGTATTTATTAATTCCATCTGCCGGAGTTGGCAAAAGAATGGGTAGCAACCGTAATAAACTCTTGCTTGAGGTGCAGTCAAAACCAATTATTGCTTGGACTCTATTGGCAGCCGAAGCGGCAAGTTCCATCAATTGGATTGGGATTATTTCTCAACCTAGTGATTGGCCAGATTTTAAGGACATTCTCGCTGATTTGCAGTTAACTAAACCTGTAGAACTTATTATTGGCGGTACTACCCGTCAAGAATCTGTTTACAACGGCTTGCAGGCACTACCACAAGATGCCGAACAAGTATTGATCCACGATGGTGCTAGATGTTTAGCTACACCAAATTTACTTAATGCTTGTGCTGAAGCAATTTGTCATTGTGGTGGTTTGATTGCCGCCATACCAGTCAAAGACACAATTAAAGTTGTTGATGAAAGTGGCATAATTCAAAGTACACCCGACCGACAGCATTTGTGGGCAGCGCAAACTCCCCAAGGATTTAACGTCAAATTGTTGAAACAGTGCCACGCAGAAGGTGTTCGTCAAGGTTGGGAAGTGACTGACGATGCCGCTTTATTTGAAAGGTGCGGTATGGAAGTCCGCATTGTTGAGGGTGAAGAGACAAATTTGAAAGTGACAACTCCCCAAGATTTAGCGATCGCTGAATTTATTCTCAGCCACCGACAATAAAATGTGGGCATAAGAGCAATTATATATATTGAGAATTGTTAATATACCTTTTGACTTTTGCAACAATAGCTAGTATGATGCCACACACTTATTAATTGTCAGTTAAGTAGAAAGGTGCAAATAAACCGAACTATGTAACGGAAAGTAAAGTAGCTTGAAAACCTCTTCCCTTCTGCCCTCTGACCTCTGCCTCCTGCCTTGTCATAACGACAATTTTAAACACCGACCTACTTATCAGTCATCCGTTGTCAGTTAAAAGTGACTATTGACCATTGACTAACGCCTAATGAAAACAGCTACCGCGACCAAGACAGCAACAAAAATAGAAGCGATTCTCTACTTGAAAGGTAAACCTTTGTCGCTCAGTGAAATAGCCGAGTATGCCGCTTGCGATCGCGCCACTGCCCAAGAGGGCATAATTGAACTCATAGACAATTATGCTCGCAGAGATAGCGCCTTAGAAGTTGTTGAAACCACGGATGGTTATAGCCTCCAACTGCGGTCTGATTTTCATGATTTAGTGCAAACACTGATTCCTGTAGAATTAGGACTAGGTGCATTGCGTACCTTAGCTGCGATCGCCCTCAATAGCCCCATACTGCAAAGCGATTTAATTAACTTGCGAGGTTCAGGTGTTTACCAACACGTTCCTGAATTAGTCGAACTCGGTTTTGTCAAAAAACGCCGAGATCAAGAATCGCGTTCCTACTCGTTACAAATAACACCAAAATTTCATCAGTACTTTCAAATCGAGCAACTTCCCCAACCATTTGACACCCAAGAACAACAACTAGAACTAGACCTCGCCATTGAAGAGGAATTAGCAGAAGTTAGAGACTAGAGGCGAGAAAAGAGATTTTTTCACAGCATAAGCATAAACATACACAAGCAAATGCAGTAACAATAGTGACAGTTGAAAATCTTTAGGCTAACGTAAGTAAGAGTTTTGTATAACTCAGTAGATTAAGTATTTATTCCATAAATAAACAGAGTTAACTTTGATACTACCCACATTCCGCACCCTTAACTGTCACCATCGGTTATTACGGGAGCAAATTTAGAAAAAAAGAGTAAAAGAATACATTTATCTAGAAAAAAATACATTTGGGATAGAAAAATTGCTCAAATGTATTCTCAAGAAGAAGCAATAAATAACGAGGGTGGTTTAAGAGAAAATTTGATAATATAATTTTATTCTTAGAGACTTAAAATATCATTGTAAATTATAATTATCTATAAATAAAGTTAAAAACGCCATAAAAACTGTAGCTCATGAATTTTATTAATGAGTCAAATTGGATAAATAAAATATTAATATTATTCATAAATCAACTTATATATCTATAGTAATTACGGCAAGCTTCTGGGAGGAATAGGAGAATGTACTTCATTTCGGATGTCAAATTTAAAAATTCTGTTTTTTGGTGAAAAGTCACAAGATGAACTGATTGAAAACATTGAAATATCCACCGCATTGTCGGATTATTTATAGCTTTTCCTAATTGATTCTTTACAGTATAGTTGAAGGATTTTAAAGCCGCTCTAATCTCTCTTTGTGCTAGAGTATAAACTAGCAAACCAGAAATGTTGAATGCTGATACAAAAATTTACATATATAGTTACACTAACTCTATTAAGCCTAAAATAGTCAGCATGACATCATCTCCTCAAACCAATGAACGTAACTGATTTTCTGACACATGCAA
>NZ_JADEXZ010000092.1 GCF_015206815.1 Fortiea sp. LEGE XX443 | reverse complement strand
CTTTGCTCCTAACTGCCCATCCCAAAATCCTATAGAAGATATTTGGTTACAAGCAAAAACCTGGGTTAGACGTTTTTGCGCTTTAATTCCAACATTCTCTCATTTAAAGTGGATGTTTGAGTGGTTTCTCCGAAACACTACCTTTGATTTTCTCTCTCTCCAGATGTACGGAGCTTTTTCAGAAATCAAATACTAGTCCTATAGTACAGCACGGGTAAATACACGGCGTATTTCTTCTAAAGATGCTCCTCGATGCCGAAATTTAATTCCTGCAAGGCAAAGTTTTTTCACTCCTCGCTCATGAGCAACAAACATTTTTAAACGCTGGGTTAGCGAAAGTTGCCGTAAGCAAGCAAACAGATATATATCTGCCTCAATGTTTGTATCAGCTGCTTGCGGCTGGTAATTCGATTTTGAACTGATCACTGTAGAAACTAAATCGCTATTTGCCACATTTTATTACCTGCACGTTTTCTAACTTTACTTTGAGGATTCTGGAAATACCTTGACATGGGTTCTATTTTATTTTAGTGTTTATTGCAAATATATCTCAGTTATATAGAGAAAATAGTTTGTCTAGAGGCTAGTAGATGGAAATCAGTAAATTATTTAGGTTTTTGCGATGGCGTAACTGCCCACTGTAGGCGATCGCATTACCCATGACGAGACGAAACATGATCACTCATTGCTGTTTGGCGATCGCCGCCTTTAATCTTTTAGTTTAAATAAAATGTTTTTTACGGCTAAAACTCAGCCTGATAGTCTTTTGGGCTGGCAGAAAAAATCAAAAAGATTTTTACCTTTTCTACTCAGCATCATCTTTACCTTGGTAGTGAGTAGCCAAAGTATTAGCTCTGCACCTAAAAATACGGAAATCCTGTGGGACACCTACGGCATACCTCATATTTACGGTAATAATAGCCAGGGTGCTTTTCAAGCCTTTGGTTGGGCGCAAATGCAAAGTCATGGTAACTTGCTGTTGCGACTCTATGGACAAGCACGGGGACGGGCTGCCGAATATTGGGGAGAGGAATATCTAGATTCAGATAAATGGGTATTGACAATGGGCGTACCTAAACGTGCCAACGCTTGGTATAAAGCCCAAAATCGGGAGTTTCGCAGTTATCTAAATGCCTTTACCAAAGGAATTAATGCTTATGCTAAAGAGCATTCTGATTTAATTGACGATCAAGTAAAAGTAGTCTTACCGATTACACCAGAAGATGTACTCAGCCACCTGCAACGGGTACTGTTGTTTACCTTTATTGTTGATCCGGGAAGGGTGGCAAATATTCACCATACAGAGTCCGCCCCAGGTTCTAACGGTTGGGCGATCGCACCGAAACGAGCAGCCAATAAAAAAGCAATGCTATTGGCTAACCCCCACCTACCTTGGGGAGATTTATTTTTGTGGTACGAAGCTCAAATCACTGCTCCAGGAATTGACGCTTATGGGGCATCATTGGTGGGTATTCCTGTTTTAGCGATCGCCTTTAACGATAATTTAGGTTGGACTCACACCGTTAACACTCACGATGGTTGGGATGCTTACAAACTGAAATTGCAAAAAGACGGCTATCTTTTTGACGGCAAAGTTCGCCCTTTTCAAAACACAACCTTTGTATTGAAGGTGAAGCAAAAAAATGGCTCGTTGCGCGAACAAGTTTTTTCAGTGAACAGTTCTGTTCATGGCCCTGTAGTCAGCGCAAAAGCAGGCCAAGCAGTGGCGCTGCGTGTCGTTGGTCAAGATAGTCCTAATGTCTTAGAACAATGGTGGGATATGGCTAAAGCCAAAAATCTTACCCAATTTCAAAAGGCGCTGCAACGTTTGCAACTCCCCATGTTTACCGTCATGTATGCCGACCGTGAAGGTCATATTATGCACCTGTTCAACGGTTTAGTACCTGTACGCCAAGCAGGAGACTTTGCATACTGGCAAAACATTATCCCTGGTGATACATCTAAAACTTTGTGGACTAAATTTCACCCTTATCAAGATTTACCAAAAGTCATTGACCCCCCCAGTGGTTGGTTGCAAAATGCCAATGACCCACCTTGGACAACTACTTTTCCAGCAGCTATCAAAGCTGAAGATTATCCCCCCTACATGGCTCCACGAGGGCCGATGTACTTCCGGGCGCAGCGTTCTGCCAAGATGTTAGCTGAAGATGACAACATTTCTTTTGAGGAGATGATTGCTTACAAGCATTCCACCCAAATGGAACTGGCAGAAAGGATTCTAGATGATTTGATTCCAGCCGCACAACAGCAAGAGGATAAAATAGCACGTCGCGCCGCCGAAGTCTTGGCAGCGTGGGATCGCAAAGCCGATGCTGATAGCAGAGGCGCTGTACTGTTTAGTTCCTGGGTTGACAATATAGACTTTGATACGGTGTTTAAGACTCCTTGGAGTGAAAAATCCCCACGCACAACACCCGATGGTTTGGCTGATCCTCAAAATGCAGTCAAGACATTAGTAAATGTAGCGACAAAAGTAGAAAAAGCCTATGGAAAACTAGACGTAGCTTGGGGCGATGTCTTTCGGTTGCAATATGGCAAATTGGACTTACCTGCTAATGGTGGTGAGGGAGATAAAGGGATTTTCCGCGTAGTCGATTTCGCCCCAGTTGGTGATGGGCGGTTACGCGCCGTGGCTGGTGATTCTTATGTCGCGGCTGTGGAGTTTTCCCAGCCAATCAAAGCAATGGCTCTCACCAGTTATGGTAATGCCACTCAACCTAATTCACCTCATGTTGGTGATCAACTGCAATTATTTATTCGTCAGCAGTTGCGTCCGATTTGGCGAACCCGACAGGAAATTACAGAGCATTTAGAGGAGCGTAAAGTTTTTTAGAGAGGTAGTGGTTCGACTGCGCTTACCAACCAGACAGGTGGTCGCCGAGTGCAGTCGAGGTGAGGCAGGATTCAGCACTCATAACACAAAAGGTGATGTTTTTTACGCGACACAAAGATAATGGTAAAAGCAACTACAACGTTACCTAGAGGAATCAAAAAATCAGAACTATCACCTTTAGTTGGTCTGCTTGTAGGACTAATTATCCTGCTCATCATCTTGGTGTTCAGCGTGACTTTAGGTGCAGCAGAAATACCTCTAGACAAAATTTTGGCATCTTTTGTAGCCTTTGACGGTTCCTATGAACATTTAGTGATTCAAAGTGTGAGATTACCGCGATCGCTTGTTGGTATCCTTGTAGGGGCAGCCTTGGCAGTTTCTGGAGCGTTAATGCAAGGTTTGACGCGTAACCCTTTAGCAGATCCAGGTATTTTAGGGATTGAATCAGGGGCAGCACTGGCTGTAGTTACAACAATTTTTGTGTTTGGCAGTTCAAGCTTGAGTGTCATAACCGTTGTGGCTTTTTTGGGTGCAGGAGTCACAGCAATTACAGTCTACTTTGTTGGTTCTCTAGGGCGAGGAGGGCCTACGCCACTGAATTTGACAGTAGCAGGTGCAGCACTCACGGCGCTGATTTCTTCTCTAACCACTGCTATCCTCATCGTCAGTCAAAGCACCTTAGAAGAAATTAGATTTTGGTTAGCTGGTTCACTAGCTGGGCGCGATGCCAATATACTTCTGCAAGTATTGCCTTTTGTGATTATTGGATTAGTAGTTGCGTTTGCCCTTGGTAGACAAATTACTACCATGAGTCTTGGTGAAGATGTAGCAAAAGGCTTAGGTCAACAAACAGCCTGGATCAAAATAATTACTGCTATCAGTGTTGTTTTACTAGCGGGAAGTTCCGTTGCCCTTGCAGGGCCAATCGGTTTTATTGGTTTAGTAGTTCCCCACATTGTGAAATTTTTCATCAAAGCTGATTATCGTTGGATTTTGCCTTATTCCGCAGTTATGGGAGCAATTTTAATTTTAATTGCAGATATTGCTGCGCGTTTGTTGCTAAAACCCCAGGAATTACCTGTAGGTGTGATGACAGCACTTGTGGGCGCACCCTTTTTTGTGTATTTGGCTAAATCAAAGGTGAAAAAATGAAGGTTGATTGGTTAGTTATCCGTTCCCAGACGATATCCTTCCGCATCGACCAACGTGTACCATTCATGCTGCTTTGTTTGGCAGCAGTGATTGGAGTGGCAATGGTGATGAATGTAGGCAGAGGTGAATACCCGATCGCACCCTTGGATATTGTCAAAACTATATTAGGTTTAGATACGGGTAACCCAGATCATGCCTTCGTGATTAACACTCTGCGCTTACCCCGTACCCTTGTCGCTTTTATGGTGGGAGTGGCCCTGGCAATTTCTGGCACTATCTTTCAAGGCATCACACGCAACCCTTTGGCTGATCCTGCTTTTATTGGCATCAATTCCGGGGCGAATTTGGTAGCAGTCACAATCATTGTGCTGTTTCCGTCAGCACCAATTTTTGCGTTACCTCTATCAGCCTTTGCTGGTGCTTTGTTGATGGCTGCTTTAATTTACTGGCTGGCTTGGAACAATGGCAGTTCACCTCTTCTATTTATTTTGATGGGTGTGGGATTGTCTGAGATCGCCGTTGCTTTTATTAGCTTATTAATTACCTTTGGCGAAATTTCTAATGTCAGCGACGCTTTGGTATGGTTAGCTGGCAGTGTCTACGGACGCACCTGGGAGCAAGTCTTTTCCTTGTTGCCTTGGTTAATTGTTTTTGTACCAATGGCGTTGATACTAGCAAGACATTTGAATGCCTTGAATTTGGGAGATGATGTTGCCAAAGGTCTAGGTACTCGCGTGGAATGGCAACGTGGTTTACTTGTGCTAGTCGGTGCAGCCTTAGCAGGTGCATCAGTTGCCACCGCCGGCAATATTCGATTTGTTGGGTTAATTGCGCCTCACATAGGAAGACAGTTAGTAGGCCCAAACCATGAAGGGCTAATTCCTACCGCAGCACTTTTGGGGGGAATGATTGTTGTGATGGCAGATTTGTTAGGAAGAATACTGTTTGCACCTATCGAAATTCCTTGTGGGGTGGTGACAGCTGCTATCGGCGCACCTTATTTTCTTTATTTGTTAATTCGTAATCGGAAAAAATAAACTCAGAAAATCTTACTTATGAAAGGATTATCAACCAAAGGTCTGTCTTTAGCTTACGATGGTGCGCCAATTATCCGTGACCTAAATTTGGCAATTCCTACGGGACAAATTAGTGCTTTAGTTGGTGCAAATGGTTGTGGTAAATCAACTTTGTTACGAGGTCTAGCCAGACTCCTCAAACCCTATGGCGGTACAGTCTATCTTGATGGAGAATCTATTTTAAAGCTTTCCACCAAAGAAGTAGCACAGCAATTGGGAATTCTACCTCAAAGTCCAGTCGCACCCGAAGGGCTAACAGTAAGAGATTTAGTCGCACAAGGTCGTTATCCTTATCAAAATTGGTTGCAGCAATGGTCAGCCAAAGATGAAAAAATTGTGCAACAAGCGCTAGAGATTACAGATTTGTTGGCATTGGCAGATAGAGCATTAGATACATTATCTGGTGGACAACGACAACGAGCTTGGATTGCAATGGCACTGGCGCAAGATACAGAGATTTTACTGCTGGATGAACCAACTACTTTTTTAGATTTGGCACATCAGATAGAAGTTTTAGATTTGTTATATGATTTGAACCAAACTCAGGGAAGAACTATTGTCATGGTGCTGCATGATTTAAATCAGGCTTGTCGTTATGGAGATTATCTGATTACGGTCAAAGAAGGTCGAATTTTTACCGCCGGAGAACCAAAGCAGGTAATGACTGAGGAAATGGTACAAGAGGTTTTTGGGTTAGAGTGTCGTGTTGTTCCTGACCCAGTTGTAGGAACACCGATGTGTGTTCCTATAGGACGCAAGGGTAGAGTCAATATCCTTCATAATTAAGCGTTGATTCATCCTCATCAACCAAAGTCTTGAGGTTCATCACCAATAACCCGACATCAGCCTGGCACTAAGTAGGTCAATGTTAAAAATTGTCGTTATGACAAGGCAGGAGGCAGAGGGCAGAAGGGAAGAGGTTTTTAAGCTACTTTCCGTTACATAGTTCGGTTTATTTGCACCTTTCTACTTACCGCTAATTTATGTGATTGTATAGTTTTTAAATGCAGATGCACGCAAAATCCTGAATTCTCACATAGCATGACTCAACGACAACGAATTGCGATCGCTCCTTCTCAACTGCAACAATCACAAATTCTACTTACACCTCAGCAACTACATTATCTCGGACGTGTTTTGCGTTTGCGTGATGGCGATCGCTTTATTGCTATGGATGGTTTAGGTAAATGGTGGTTGGCGCAGTTAACAGGAGAACAAGCTCAGATTTTAGAAACACTTTCTGTAGAGACAGAATTACCAGTCACAATTACCCTGATGGTAGCGTTACCTAAAGGTAATGGGTTTGATGAAGTGGTGCGCTGCTGTACCGAATTGGGTGTAACTTGTATTGTTCCGGTAATCAGCGATCGCACTCTCCTCAATCCCAGCCTTCAAAAACTCGAACGTTGGCGACGCATCGCTGCTGAAGCCGCTGAACAATCGGAACGAGCTTTTGTCCCCACAATTTTAGAACCAGTTGCTTTTAATACTGCTTTGTTATCAACAGCGAGTCCACAGAAATACATTTGTGAAGGACGCGGGAATTATCCCCATTTCAGCAATTGCTTACCCAACAAAGAACAAATCACAAATGACCAAGGACTAATTATTGCTACAGGCCCCGAAGGCGGATGGACGGAGAAAGAAATTGAAAATGCGATCGCTGCTAATTTCCAACCCGTATCTCTTGGTCGTCGTATTCTCCGTGCTGTCACCGCACCAATTGTTGCTTTATCCTTAGTTACCGCAGCGTGTGAAGTATAAATGATATATCGCGTATCTAAAAAATACAACGCGGGGATACAGGGAGAAGGGATGATGATTGAGCAGGTTGCGATCGCTTTTGAACGTAAAGATTATCACACGGCTGCCAAATTACTCCAACAGTTGTCAAAAGAATCACCACATAATCCTTGGGTGCAATTTTATGTTGCCAGACTTTACGAAGTATCTCATAAACAACAGGACGCAGAAAAAATCTATCGCCAGTTGTTGCGGAGTACAACCAATGCCAAAATAGTTACCCAAGCACGTCAAGGTTTACAACGCCTCAAAGAAGTTGAACAAGAAGAAAGACAACGAGCCATTGCTAAAGCCACAGCCGAACCTAGCAGTAGTGAGCCAGGGGTACTCGTTTTAGAACCTCTGAATAATGAACAAAAAGCTACAGTTGCAGCTAAATTTGCTCAAATTATGCAGCTAGACTCTTACACAGCTAGATTAGTACTACCCAGCCGCAGTTGGAGATTATATCGCTCTGGACAAGTGGGAGAATTAAAATTTTATGGCGAACAGCTACAGCAAGCAGGAATTCCTTGTTTTTGGGTGACAATAGCCGCAATTCAACAAATACAAGTTTTTCAAGTTGAATATTTTTCTGAATCTGGCTCACAAACAACTGTAGTTTGTCGCAACCAAAGCAATCAACTTGGTTCTCTAAGCTTTAATTGGTCAGAAGTCCAAGGACGAGTAGTGGGACTTTTGCCGATTTTTGAAGAAGTTGTAGATGTTGATGCTCGTCGTAAGTTGGAACGTAAAACCCAAACGCAAGACTATACCCAGTTTTGTGACCTACAAATTCCTGGACGACGCTGCATTCTGCGACTATCTGATCATGGTTATGAGTTTCAAAAAGGTGTAGAAATAGCTGCCCAAGCCAGCCAAAATACTATCAGAATTAACTGGAATCAAGTACTCAACTGGCTAGAACAGCACCTGCCACAAGTGAAGCTTTGGTCAGATTTTACACCTTTTGCGGAGACGATTTTGGATCAAACAGAAATGTTAAGTAACATTACACCCCATATAAATTTGTTTCGCCGAGAACAAAGCAATTGGGATGCTGCCTTTCATTTGTACAGCGGATTGGTATTTAGTAGATGCTTGGCGATCGCTAACAATGAAAATTGAATCACTACGCCTGATTAGGAGTCTTGACTTGATTTGCCATGTCTAAAAAGGAACTCATATTTGCACCAGGACGGCGACGACCATTAGAAGTAGACGCAGAAGGAGCTAGATATTTAGGTGCAAATGTAGTTTCAATTGGTTCTTTTTTAGTAGCTACTGCTGCTGCGGGAGCTTTTGCGGGTTCAGTTGGCGCAACTTTGCCATTATTTGATGCTTTAGCCGCAGGTGCAGGTTTTTTCGCAGGTTCCGCTACAGGCGCGGCTTTTAACTCAGGCTCAGGTGCTTTTGCTGTTGCTTTTGTACCGTTGGAAGTTGCTGCTGGTTTAGCTGCTGGTTTCTGTGCTGGAGTTGGTTCAGCAGCACTCTCATCCAATTGTAAATAGTAGCCACCGTCTTTTTTCTTCCCAGGTAATAGCCCCGTAATGAAGCCTAGAATACCAGTGATTAATTTTTTGATAAAACCGAACATTAGAACTTCTCCTGCCTTCTATAAATCTGTTAATTTGACCGTAATGTTAAAAATTGCAGCGTTATGCTACATTTTTTTGCGTCGTATTATTGCTGTGACTAGCTTTATAGGTTAGTGCTTAAGCAACACTTGAGTAAGACTACAGAGCAAATGTCTTTGATTTTACAGGCACTTGCAGCCTGCATACATCAAGACCAATTATTAAATTTTACCGTAACTATAAGCAAGATTATGAAAGGTTGCTTAATAAAAATTAACATCTTTACGGAATTTAACTGAAGGATTCTGACAACTGACTTCTAATTTTTTTAGGTAGTTTTTTCAAGTAAAAATATTTATAATTTTTTATACCAATGTAAGTTGTAACGGTATGTAGAGTTTTACATCTGATGATTTTCAAAGTCAAACCTGGATATTTCAAGATTTTTACCAGTGAAAAACCGATGATTTGCGGTGTAGACAAAACAAAAAAGGTATACTATGCGACATCGATAAATAAGATGAATGTAGCTTAACTATGGTTAAAATTAGCAGAACCACTGGCTCTCTCTGTTTCTGCACATCGGCCTTTGGTGCAAAATACAATCTTATGGCAAAACTTCTTGCACAAGATTTGGAGCAATTTGCTCCTGGCTATCCCTTTATTATTTATAGTGATAGACCTCATCTGTTTAAAAACAATCTTAATGTACTAGCAGTCAAGCATTCATGCCGAGGAGTACTGCCTTATCACGAGAGAAGATTTGCAATTTGGCAGGCTCTTTCTATATCTTCCTCAGTAATGTATTTAGATGCAGATGTAAGAATTTGTGCCTCAGTTCCTGAAACTTTAGACTTCCTTCCTGGCTTAACTGCGCGTAGCTGTGGAAATTTACAGAAACACATTCAAGAACAGTTCACGAGAAATCCTAACTCACCTAAGCTTCAACATAAAAAATATGTTCTTGAAAGAATGGCTAACCAAATAGGTATTGATATTGATTCCCCAGAATTAAAATTTATCAACGAGTTTTTATTTGTAGTAAATGCCCATGAGGGACGCGAACTGGAATTTTTAAAGATTTGGGGCGAATTGGCAATTTATGCTGATACGTTGGGAATGCATAAGCACCCAACTTATGCAATGGCTTTAGCAGCAGTTAAGAGTAAATTCCCAATTCATCAGAGTGAGATGAATGGCTTAGATTTCTTTGATGATAGAATTGAAAAAGTTAGGCTCAGTAAAGGTCAGTCTACTCCAGGAGCTAAGGCACAATACTTCCATCAGCAAAATATTATTGAAAAAGTAGACCATAACCTTTTTCAAAGCATTTCAAGACTAGTTAATAATAAATCTTCGCTTCTATACAATCGCACCCGCGTTCAATTAGTTTCTAAAATGTTTCCCTCAGTTCTTGTAGATTACCCTGAATTGAAGTCTAACCACTAGTACCGCAAGGCGGAAGTTAAAAGTCAAGGCTTCAGCTTCGTTCAGCCTTGATCCTGAGCGCAGTCGTACCCCTGGGGGGAAGCAAGCGTTCGACTGAGTTCACGCCGAAGTCTACGCGTAGCGTCCCGTAGGGAAGGGTCAAAATCATAAAGCTTATAGAATAGACTTTATGTATCTCAGTTATAAGTACCCAAGCAAAATTAATTGTATATATTGATTGAAAACAAGAATGTCTGTATTCCTTACCTGTTCCCTGTTCCCTGTTCCCTCTCCTAACTATAAAATTTATTTTGCACGACTACTTAGTAACGTGACCCAGCTAAATTTTTGACAGACTAATCCAGACAAATTTAGGGAATGAACACCACAAATCAACACTACAACCCTGTCCTATTAGTACATGGTATTGGAGATACAGAAGCGGTATTCCGCAAAATGAGAAATTATTTACAAGACAAGGGTTGGTCTGTATATGCCTTAAATTTAGTACCCAATAATGGCAATGTTGGTCTTGATGTATTGGCACAGCAAGTGGCTGATTATATTGCTGCTACCTTTGAGCTAGAGCAGACACTGGATATAGTAGGTTTCAGCATGGGAGGAATTGTCAGTCGTTACTATGTGCAGCGACTGGGAGGAATCGACCTCGTGCAAAGGTTGATTACCATCTCATCACCCCATCATGGAACTTATGTTGCCTATGGTTCTTGGCGGCCTGGTTGTGAACAAATGCGTACTCACAGTAATTTTCTCAAAGACTTAAATTCTGATGCTGTGACCTTAAAGGATCTGAACTTTACATCAATTTGGACACCTTATGATTTAATGATTGTCCCAGCGAACAGTTCACAAATGCCCGTAGGTACACAAGTTATTATCCCAGTAGCATCACATCCTTGGATGTTAACCGATTCTAGGAGTTTAGCAGCAGTAGCCAGAGCCTTAGCCGAACCGATGAGGACGATTAAGCGCGATCGCCAATTTGGGTATACTCATAATTACCAAAAATCGCCTCTGGATAACGATAATATTTAAATTCCAGCAAATTGTAAAAAGGATCTTCTAAAAAGAAAGTCCGATGCTCTAAAGGAGAACCCACAAAGCGGTTTTTGGCTTCTTCCCGAAATAAAAGTTTTTGCTTTTGTGCTTGATTTAACAAGTTTTCCCAGTCATTTTCCTGGGTAAAGATTAGCCCAAAGTGTCTAGGATAAATAGTGCGCTGTCGTGTCAAAGATTCCTTGGTAACGTGTGCTACCAGTTGATGACCGTAAAGATTGAGGATTAGCGCTTGAGGGTTCTCGCGTCCAGGAATGCAGCCCAAACCATTGACATAATAGGCTTTTGTCTGTTGGATGTCACTTACAGGGAAAGCGAGATGAAATATAGGTTGAGTCATAACTTGTGTGTGTTGAAGAGATTTGTAGTTGCTATCTACAATTTATGCCCAGAAAACCAATTTGTGGTTAAGTGCAACACAGTTTTATCTTGTGGTCGCTTATATGCTGATAGCGATTATCCTGATTACATCTAGAACTGTATTACCCTGGCTTCTGACTTGTTGTAGCTCAACAAAATTTATTCTTTGTCTTGCCTGTTTTTTCTCTCACTACTAGTAAAAGTAATAGAATCTATCCACTTCTGGAATTAGATAATGATAGAAAACACCTAGGGTCTAAAATTGGTTATTCTGTTGATATGCTGGCAATGACAACACTACTTGTGATTCACTGCTAATGTTACCTGCAATTGACTCTGCAAATCCTTGGTTAGTGGGAGTAGGATTAAACGCAATTTTATTGAGTTTAGTTTGGATTGCTCCCAAAAAATTACTCACGCCATCTGGGTTATTCCACGCCTGGATACTGGGCGTAATAATTTGGGGAACTTTAGGTTGGCAGGGATATCTAGTCGTCGTGTTTTATTTCCTGGTAGGTTCAGGGGTGACGCGCATCGGTATGGCAGAGAAAGAAGCCGAAGGCATAGCCGAGAAGCGTTCTGGTGCAAGAGGCCCGGAAAATGTTTGGGGTTCAGCCTTAACAGCCGCCTTATGTGCTTTGGGTGTAGGGGTAATAAATTCAGGATTGATGCAATTTAATTTCCCATCACTAGTTCCCAATCCTCTATCTTTGCTGATGCTGGGCTATGTAGCGAGTTTTAGTACTAAGCTATCTGATACATCTGCTAGTGAAGTGGGGAAAGCCTATGGTAAAAGGACTTTTTTGATTACCACACTGCAACCCGTACCTCGCGGTACAGAAGGCGCAGTCAGCTTAGAAGGAACTTTAGCGGGTGTGGTGGCATCGATCGCAATCGCCTGCGTTGCTTGGGCGGTGGGATTGATAGACTTACTCGGTATATTGTGGTGTGTCTTAGCAGCTTTCATTGCGACAAATTTAGAAAGTGTCATTGGAGCCACACTGCAAACTAAATATACTTGGCTGACGAATGAAATAGTCAATATTTTAAATACATTAATCGGCGCAATCGCCGCCATAGTGTTTGCTTGGTTGTGGACAGTGGCGATCGCTTAATTATCTCCTGAAATTTAAAAATATTTTCCGGCAACACATTTGGAGTGTAGTTGCTGTAATTTCCTATGCTGACTAAGGTTAAGTCATCCTGCGCCAGTTAACGTCTCTCTGAATTATGAAATTTTAGCCGTCGTTCTTACGTTATTTCATGGAATCTTTATCATTTCTGTCAATAAATGATCATCCACTATCAATAGAAGAAGCAGTAAAATATCTGCAAGCTTCTGGCAAATTATCGCAGTTCATTGGCGATATTCTCCGCCAGTACGTGATTGAGCAAGAAATCAAAACTAGAGATGATTTAGATATCAATCCAGCTTTCATAGAACAAGCAGTTATCGACTTTCGTTTAAAAAATCAACTAACTCAACCGCAAATTTTTCAAGAGTGGTTACAGACAAATGGCACAGATTATCAAGCATTTCATTCATCAATTACCTTGGGATTCAAATTAGAAAAACTCAAAACAGTACTTACACAAACCAGCATTCCTGAATACTTTATTGAGAAAAAAATTTTTCTAGATCGCATCGTCATCTCTCGCATTATTGTTGACAACCAAGAACTTTGTGAAGAACTCAGAACTCAAATCGAAGAAGGAGGCAGCTTTGAACAACTAGCCAAAGAATATTCCCTAACAGACGATCGCATAATGAACGGCATGATGGGAGCAATCAGCCGCGGCACTATGCCAGACACATTGCGGGCAGCTATTGATGTCGCCAGTCTTGGACAATTGGTAGGGCCAATAGAACTAGACGGACGTTATGGTTTGTTTCGAGTAGAACAATTTCTGCCAGCGTCTTTAGAAGATACTCAACTACAACAAGCACTACAAAATGAGTTATTTGAAAAATGGCTAGCAGAGAAAATTCAAACGCTAACAGTGAAATTACAAATGGGTTAACACCTCTGGATAACGAATCTTTAGAAATTAATGTCTTAGCAGAAGTACCTTGGAATCAAGCGCCTTTATGCTGGCTAAGTAGCGAACAACAAGCCAGACTGCATAATCAGTTGACCATCCAGCGCTATCAACTAGGAGAAAAAATCTGGTCAACGCAAAAACGTGGCTACCAATACTACATAGTCTCCGGGAAAGTCAGACTCAGACAAGAACAAGATAGCAAAGCCCTAGCAGCCCTCCAAAGCGGAGATTGGTTCGGCGACCTCTATAAAATGGCAATAGACTGCAAAGCCGTAGCCGCCAGCAAAGAAGTCATTGTCGTCTGTTGGGACAGCGCCTTGTGGTCAGAATTTAGCACCCCAGAAATTGAGCAATTCTTCTCAGGTTCAACCGCAACAGAACCAGAAGCAACTCAGAAAATAGACAGTTATCTTCCTCCCAGCACTCCACAACCACCAACTATCACCCCAGAAGTCCAACAACGAACTGTCCAAGAATTACTCAACCGCACCCCAGACTCATCAAACTATCCCTTAATTGCCAGTGCTAACACCGCCGCAGCTTGCCTGACAATGGTTGCTCAACAACTAGACAACGCCGTACAACTCGAATGGGTACAACGGCAGCTGCGCGGACAAAACCCCAAACAAATCGTCGAAACTGCCGAAAAACTTGGACTAGTATTGCGGCGACTCCAAGTAAGTTGGGCAGAACTACCAAAGCTCTCATTTCCCGCCCTACTGTTATGGCAAAGCGAAAATCAACCCCAGGCCAGTTGGGTAGTCGCCTACGCCCTCAAAGGTTCACGCCTAATTATTGCCAATCCCTTACATCCAGGGCAAATATGCGAAAGTCTACCACAATCAGTCGTTGAAGCTGCCTGGGATGGACAACTTTGGCAAGTAGAACTAATTAATAAACAAGAGAAGTTTAACCTCAGTTGGTTTATCCCCGCCGTCTGGAAATACAAAGGATTATTAGGAGAAGTCCTCCTAGCCTCCTTAACATTACAACTATTTGGCTTAGGCACACCCCTGATTACCCAAGTCATCATCGATAAGGTGATGGTGCAAGAAAGCTTGCCCACCCTCGATGTCATGGCGATCGCCTTGTTATTAATTGCTTGCTTCGAGGCTGTACTTGGTACTTTGCGCCTATTCATCTTTACCCATACAGCTAAACGCTTAGATTTAAGCTTATCGGCACAGCTATTTCGTCATCTGATGCGTTTGCCTTTAGCTTATTTTGAATCGCGGCGGGTGGGTGATACCGTCGCCCGCGTCCAAGAACTTGAACAAATCCGGCAATTTCTCACAGGTACAGCCTTAACAGTCATCCTAGACAGCATCTTTGCCGTTGTCTATCTGGCATTGATGTTTTACTACAATATCCCTTTAACTTTTGTGGCCTTGGCTGTGTTGCCGTTGTTTGCGACTTTAACCATTGTTGCTACACCAATTTTACGCAACTGGCTCAACGAAACTTTTAACCGCAGTGCCGACAGTCAATCATTTTTGGTAGAGACAATTACAGGCATTCACTCCGTTAAAGCCCATGCAGCTGAACCAGTAGCCAGCGATCGCTGGGAAGGCTTATTTGCCCGATTTATCCGCACTGGTTTCAAAGCATCAACTACATCTAATATTAGTAGTAATATTGGTGACTTTCTCACAAATTTTTCTACCTTACTAATTTTGTGGGTGGGTGCAAAGTTTGTGATTGAGAGAGAGATTACTATTGGGCAGTTGGTAGCTTTTCAGATGCTATCTGGTCGGGTGACAGAACCACTGTTGCGTTTAGTACAATTGTGGCAAAATCTGCAACAAGTGTTGTTGTCAGTAGATAGAATTGGTGATATTCTCAACACCGCCCCAGAAGCAGAACCCGGTACAGGATTGGTGTTACCAACATTAAAAGGGCAAGTGAGTTTTGAGCAGGTGTTTTTCCGTTACCAAGCCCATACTGAACCAGTGTTACGCGGCATTTCCTTTGATGTGCAACCAGGACAGTTTGTGGGCATAGTCGGACGTAGTGGTTCAGGTAAAAGTACCCTGTCAAAGTTGTTACAACGTTTATATCAAATTGAGTCGGGACGGATTTTAATTGATGGTTTTGATATTAAGAGTGCGGATTTAGCATCATTGCGGCAACAAATTGGGGTGGTGTTGCAAGAGGACTTTTTGTTTAATGGTTCGATATTAGAAAATATTACCTTGGGCAACCCGAATATTACTGCTGAACAGGTGGTAGAGGCGGCGAGGTTAGCTGTCGCCCATGATTTTATCAGTCAACTGCCCTATGGTTATGAGACGAATGTTGGGGAGCGAGGTACGGCTTTGTCAGGGGGACAGCGACAACGCATTGCTTTAGCACGGTTGTTTTTATCGGAGGCTCCGATTTTAATTTTAGATGAAGCGACAAGTGCGTTGGATAGTGAAACAGAACAACAAGTGCTGCAAAATCTACAACGAGTTTCGGCGAATCGCACAGTGTTTTTGATTGCTCACCGCTTTGCACCACTCAAGCGTGCTGATTTGATTGTGGTGATGGAGAAAGGCGTGATTGCTGAACGCGGTACTCACACTCAGCTTTTACAGCAGAAGGGTTTGTATTGGTCTCTTTATCAGCGTCAACAGGCGAATGTTTAGTAACAATTTTTTGACACTTTACCAGATGTAGAGACCTTTGATTGCGATCGCATTATACCAGGATTTTTCTACCATCCCTGTTCTGCTTTTTGAAAAACGTAAGCAGCTACATCCAAAATCTCTTCAGAACTCAACTTACTTTTGAAGGCAGGCATGGCATTTTTCCCATTCTGCACCTGATGAATAATTGCCTGAATGGAGTCTTGATTATAATCTGCCAAGTATTTTGATAAGGCTTCCTTATTTAAGGTTTTCTCGGCTACGAGGATGTTACCACCACCTATATGGCAAGAAGAGCAATTGGCGCTGAAGATTTTAGCGCCATTGGATGTTTCGGCTGCTAGTGCTGGATAAGTAAATGTTAAATTGCATAGCGCGATCGCCAAAATATATATTAACCAAAATATCCTCAAATTATTCTCCTCTTCCACAGACTCCAGCGACTTTGAATAAAATCAGCGGTAACGAGTTCATCCCCTCCATCGCTATGCGCTCTTAAGCATTCTGGGCGGAAATAAGACTCGTCACCGCTATTAGTTGATTTTTTGTATGCGCCGAAGTTTGGCGTTGTTCAGTTTGTGAGTTTTACTGAAGAATCTAGAACATGATCTAGTACTAACAGTGCTATTTTTAGTTTTCAACAACTATTTTACCAACCATGCCAGCACCACGGTGGGGTTCACAATAGAAGGTATATTCACCAGCAGGTGCATCTGCGGGGAAGGTGGTTGTTTGTTTTTGTCCAGGATTCATTAACAACTGTTTGTGAGACAGGGTTTTAGCTAAATCTGCACTCTTCGCAGGGTTGAGAGCAGAGTCAAATACAACGTTATGAGGAGGAACTTTGTTGTTTACCCACTCAATTGTATCGCCGGGTTTGATTGATAACTTTTTGGGTTCAAATGCCAGCATTCCTTTATCGCTACCCAGCTTTATTTGGTAGGTTTCAGCCGCAGCGTCAGGGGTAAAAACAGCAAAGCTGCTTACAACTAAAAGAATTGTCAAAACAGCTAAACTTAAGCGTCGCAAGCTTGCCGCAATTAATTTCATGGCTTTCTCCTAACAGGTGGTTTTTATTTTCCTTTTTTTATTTTAAATAAAATCAACACCAAAGTTTGACAATCTGTCGTAGATCCAATTTTTTTTATTAATGGGCTGGTAAATTAGGAGCTATGAGTTTTGCAATCAGCAATTATTACTAGACTGTATTGCACCAAAAAGTTTATGGGTAAAGTTCCAGGAAACTTAACAGTAAATCTTGCTGACTAAAAAATATAGGGATTAGGGACTGTGAAGTATTAAAGCTGAAGGCTGAAAGCTCAAAAGTCAAATTTCATACTTTTCTCTTCCCAGTACCCAATCCCTCAAGATTTAGCAATCAGTACTTAAGACTCAGCTTTAGTAATGTATCTTGCCGCCGCCCCATTTAACACCGACAACTTTTGGTTGTAGAAGGATATGACCAGCGATCGCTACCAAATCATCTTCGGTCAAATTACGCATCTCTGTGAAAATATCTTCACTCTTGAGGCTGGGGTGCAATTCTGAAATTTCCTCTTCCCCATCATAAGTAGTAGGATTTTTCATGTAGTCCACCAAACCTTCAATACTGTTACGGTTGGGTGTTGCCAATGCTAGAGCTTCTGGTTCTAGTCCTACGTTTTGGTTGGTTTTGGTAACGCCACCAACGTGACATTGGGCGCAAGCATATTGAAACAAGCGTTTGCCTTCTTTAACTTGTTTTAAACTGAGAACAATGGTATCACCCTGATTATTTAATGGTACTGTCCGGATAGCTTCGTCCAGTTCCACAGCTGTAGCACTACCGATCATCAACTGAAATGTCAGCAACATAGTAGCTACAACAACGCCAATTACTCTTCTAAACATGTTTCCCCTTAAAAATTTTGACGCTCAACACAGCTAAATAATGCGATACTCAATCTCTGTGTCGTTGCATCTGCTAACGCCCGACGAGACATTCTGTATCTATAGGCTATTCTTTGTCGGTTCCACAGAGAAAACACTTTTTCTACAGTCACACTGTAGTCTGTTGCTATCTCTGCGATCGGTAGAGCTGCAAAACCCATAATTTTTGTTAACTGACAAATAGAGATTGAGTCGCTGTAATACCAATATCATGTTAGGAGTGCAATTTGTTGCCCAAAATCAGGAAGGTGAGTACTGAGGATCGTGGATAAGGAAGAGGCAGGGGAGCAGGGAGCAGTGGGAAAGTAAGCAATAACAAAGGACAAATGATCATTGACTATCCTTTTCCGCCTGTAAAGGTAGCACTTTGGATAAAGTAGCGGTTAAAAAAAGCATATATACCTAAAGCCGGTAGGGTAAAAACCATAGAAGCTGCCATAATATAGTTCCAGTAGCTGATGTATAAACCTTTGAAAGTGTTCAAGCCCAAGGGTAAAGTGAACATTTCAGGATCAAACAAGATGACTACAGGTAGTAAGAAATTATTCCAACTACCCATGAAGACAAAAATTGCTTGGGCTGCTAGTGCTGGTTTTGCTAAAGGCAATACAATGTGCCGGAATATGCCAAAAGTATTTAAACCATCTAGTTGGGCGGCTTCTTCTAGTTCTTTGGGAAAATTAACAAAAAATTGCCGCATCATGAAGATAAAAGTAGCATTAACCATGCTAGGCACAATCATGCCTTGATAAGAATTCAGCCACCCGATCGCCTTTAAAATTAAAAATGTTGGAATTAAGGTAATTTGGGCTGGCACTGCTAAAACTGCCAAAATCAAGAAAAACCAGAAATTTTTTCCCACAAAGCGCAGTCTAGCCAAGGCATAACCCGCCATTGAGTTAAATATTAAGTTTAATAGAGTCACACTGACGGCAATAATTACACTGTTAAACAGCCAGCGCCAAAATAGCGGTTCTTGTAAAAAAATTTGCTTGTAATTATCGAGAGTAAAGTTTTTAGGGATGAAATTGGTTTCACCATTGACAATCTCTGATAATGGTTTAAACGATGCCGACAATGCCCATAAAAAGGGTATTAAAGTGATCACTGCATAAAATGTCAGCAGCACGTATAGCAGAACTTTCAGCCAGGGAATACGAAAAACTGTAGTCACATCTTTGCGCCTCCAAATAACCGCCGTTGAACCAAAGTCATTGTGATAATAACCGCTGCCAACAAAAATGCGATCGCAGCAGCATAACCCATCTGTAAATTGCGAAATACAGATTGGTAAATCAGTAACACCAAGGTTAGAGTCGCGTTATTCGGCCCGCCAGTCCCACCAGAGAAAATATAAGACTGGTCAAACAGTTGAAAAGTCCCAATTATCCCAATAGCTACTACAAAAAAAGTTACAGGACTGAGCAAAGGAATAGTAATATAAATAAACTGCTGCCAATCATTTGCCCCATCCAGTTCTGCCGCTTCATACAACTTCTGCGAGATATCCTGCAACGCCGCCAAATATATCACCATAAAAAACGGTGCAGTTGACCAAATATTCATAATCATGATGCCTTTGAGTGCCACAGCCGGATCACCTAACCAGTTATAAGTAGGTAAACCCACAAAAGCCAGAACATTGTTGAGTAGTCCATCAGTGTTATAAATCCACATAAAAATGAGCGTCAGCACTGCGGAAGAAGTCACCGTGGGTAAAAAGTAGAGAATGCGCCACCAGTTCTTTCCCCGAATTCCAGAATTTAAAGTTACTGCCAGCACTAAAGCCAAGACAGTTTGAAATGGCACTACAATGGCGACATATTCTGCTGTATTTTTCAAGGCAATCCATACTCGTTCATCATCAACCAAGCGGTTAAAATTGCGCCAGCCGATGAATTCATACTCAATTCCGCCGAGAAGTTGAACTTTGTGCAATGAAAGGAAAACGGCGTAGAGAATTGGCAACATAACAAAAATTCCTAAAACCAGAATGGTAGGTGCTAGGAACAGATACCCAGCCAGATTTTCTGCCAGATTCCATCTGCTGTTTCTCTGTCGCTTGCTAATTTGCAACACAACTTCACCTCCATTTCATGCGACACAATCTAGTTGAAGCGATCTGATTGCAGTCACAATGCACCATTTCATCTATGATGTTAGCTAATTCTGCGCTAACTTGAGCGCGATCGCAGGGTGCATCCCAGTTTTTATTCCTCAGTAAAACAATAATCTTGTCATTGCGTACCCCTGCGGGGAAGCAATGACGGGCTAAAAAAGTGGGATGCTCCCCAATACTTCTCGGTTAAGAACAAAAGCAAGGTAAAGTGATAATTGTTCACCAAGAAGTGTGATGGAAAAAACTGGTGTTGCTAAAAGATTTCTCCTTGATCACGCCAACGCTAGAAGCAGAGTTAATAATCAAAGCGATAGAAACAGTGATTTCTCCGTCTGTAATTAGACAAACTCTACTAGAGACAGGCAGTTGTGAAGAGCGAACGCGGAAATTGCCATCTGGGTTGGTAGTGTGTCTAGTCATAGCGATGAATTTATGGTCATCAGATGCAATGGGGGACGTACTGAAAAATCTGGTGAATGGACTAAGTAGAGAGTGGACGCGATTAGGGCAGTATTGGAAAGTACCAAGTAGTTCTTCCATCAGTGAAGCAAGACAGAGGTTGGGATGTTGGGCAATGAGTCGACTGTTCCACAAGATAGTCAGACCATTAGCAACAGCGCAGACTCCAGGGGCATTTTTAGGAGGACTACGAGTAATGGCAGTAGACGGTACGGTGTTGGATGTCCCAGATAGTGCGGCTAATGCCAAGGTGTTTGGATATCCAGGTAGTAGAAAAGGGACTAGAGCAGCATTTCCCAAAGTACGTTTAGTATTGCTAATTGAGGCAGGAACGCATTTAATTGTTGATGCCTTAATATGTC
>NZ_JADEXZ010000091.1 GCF_015206815.1 Fortiea sp. LEGE XX443 | reverse complement strand
GTCACTGTACAAATAGGGTGTTGCGCGACGCGCAACACCCTTAGCAATTGAACTACCTAACGGAAGACACTATAGGCTACACAGTCACAAACGAATTGGCAGTCAAGGTAGTGGTGTTTATCCCAGTCAAAATTGCCAGAGTTTCATCACCAAATCGAATGGTGTTGCCCTCCAACGATAGCTGGCCAAATGCCAGACCGTTCGCTAGGCCGATGAAGTCGGTGTTAACGCGAAAGTCTGTGATGGTGTCGGTTCCCTGCCCAGTTGCCAGGACGAAGGTATCACTGCCATTACCGCCTGTGAGAATGTCGTTGCCGCTTCCTCCCCAAAGGATGTCATTGCCATTACCGCCATTGAGAATATCGTTGCCGCTTCCTCCCCAAAGGCTGTCATTGCCATTGTCTCCATTGAGTATGTCTTCGCCTTCCTGACCAAAGAGGGTATCATTGCCATTGCCGCCATTGAGAATGTCGTTGCCGATTCCTCCTCGCAGGCGGTCATTGCCATTGTCTCCAGAAATGCTGTCATTTCCAGCACCTCCAAAGATTTGGTCATCGCCATTACCACCGGAGAGGGTGTCATCCCCCAAGCCACCGGAGAGGGTGTCATCTCCATTGCCGCCGGATAAGCTGTCGTTATCTGCACTGCCGATGATGCGGTCATCGTTTCTTCTCGGTTGAGTGCCATCAATAGCGATCGCTGCCAAAATGGGGTCATGGTCACTGCCGCGATCGGGCAAGTCAGGAAACTCAGCATTGACATGAACCGCGTCAAATTCAGCCCCAGGTAAGAGATTGCCCGTGACGAAGATATGGTCGAGGGGTGTGAGGTTGCCATTGGAGAACTGAAAACTATAGCGTTCCAGCCCTGGTAGTGTGTCGGTTAAGTTGAACAGCACTTGCTGGCCACCGTTCACGGTGCCTTCCGCAAACGCATCCCACTCTTCATAGTCAAACCCGTTCCAGTCGCCAGCCACGACAATCTTCGCGTCTGGATTTTCAGCTAGAATACCATCCACAAAAGCATTGATTTCGGCTGCTTGTTCATTCCGGGCATTGGTGCCACTGCGAACCACAGGTTGGATGTTACCGAAGTTTTCAATTCCGCCTGCGGTGTTGTGGACGCTGACCACCGTAACAGTTTCGCCATTAAATACGAAATCAGCCACCAGGGGCAGACGGCTGCTTTCAAAGACGTTATTTCCTGGAATACCATCTTGCTGGGTCGCTGGATCGCTGATAGGACGTAGGCTACCTTCAACCAGGTCTACTCGCTCTGGGTTGTAAAGGAAGGCCGTGCGGATGTTTCCGCCTGGTTCTCCACCATTGGCATCATCCGCGATGAAGGGGTTATCGATGAATTTATATGTTGGCCCGCCATTGGCAGCGATCGCATCCACTAATACTTGCAGTGTCACATCCGCCGCAAATACATCCGTAGCTCCACCTTCATCTGCTGCCCCGTCATTGTCCTGAATCTCTTGCAGAGCAACGATATCTGGTGTATTCAGATTTTTGATAATCTGTTTGGCGATGGTATCGAATCGACCATCGGCAATATCCGAATCGCCCCCTACACTGCCACCATCATTGGTTTCAAGGTTGAGTACGTTGTAGGCAGCAATCAACAGGCGATCGTCTGCGCGTTGCAGATTAGTCACCTCAGGCTCTATTTCCCTGCGTGTCACCGTAATCGCCTCTGTAGGCAGCAGCTCGTAAACGGTTCCCGCGTAGGAGAGAATGCCAGTTACATCCCCCAGTGACGAGCCTTGAGGAATAGTGGTATTGAAATCGTCGCCCAGATCAGTTAAAGCTCTAGCAAAATCAACCTCAATGCGCTCTGGGTTGATATCGGCGGTGAAGATATCGGTTGCGCCAACCCCAATGGTGACTCCATTGCGATCGTTTAAGCTGTTGGACGATGCTCCCCCGTCGACCACCACAATTGCGGAGTCATCGCTGAAGGAAAAGCCTGGGCCGCCTGGAGGGGCAGATGACTGCACCACTAACGCATCATTTAGCGTCACCAGCATCCCTTCCAGAGATTCATAGAAGTCAATGCCGTCTTGTTCAGGGTCAAAGTTGGTATTGCCAATTTCCGGCAGGTTGAGGTTAATGGGGCCACCCGCAGCTACAAACTCCCCAGAGGTAGGAATTCCTTGACTCAAATCAACCCCAAACTCATCGGGGCTAACGATAAATGTGTTGGGTACGGTTCGACCACCCTGTCCTAGGACAACGGGTGCAGGTAGGTCAGCAGTTTCATTGATTACAGTGACTTGGGGATTGGCAATTTGGGTGAATCCCAATCCACCACTGACGAATTCTTCAACCACGCCAATGACTTCAACTTCATTGCCAATGGTGAAACTGGCCGCATTGGCACTTTCAACAAAGATGGCATCCGAGGTAGCATCATTGCCGTCGCCCACAACATCCTGCACGTAGAATCCGTTGGTGGCGATCGCAGTTATAACTCCAGTGGTTCTGACGGTCTGGCTGACCAAGGGAGACACATGACCAGCCCCTTGAATCTCAGGAATTAAGGCATCAATCGGATCAACTAGCACGGGATTTGCGGGTATCCCTGGAGTGTCGTCAATCCCGAATGTGAATTGACCAATGGCAAAATCTCCGGTGATATCAGGGTTACGGAACACTAAACCAGGTACAAAGTTGCCATCAGGCCCAACCTGGGTATCGCTATAAACTAGGTCGCCGCTGCCAACGGTGGCAATCAGTGCCACGCTATCCACAATGGAGTCCCACGGTGTAATATCTAGAATGCCATCATCATTGGTATCTAAGTCTTGCCCATCGGTACCTGTAAAGTTGCTAACTAACAGATGGGTCACATTGTCACTGTTTTCAAAATTCAGCAAGCCACCAGGTGAACCAGACGGCCCAACCAAGTCGAGGGTGGCTACAAAGGGATTTGTATCTTCGCCCACAGCAAACAGACCGTCTGCCTGAATTACTTGACCATCAAGTTCGACAACGGCTTCAATTACACCGCTACCGCCTTCTGCGCTATCGCCAATCACGATATAGGTGAGATTGTCAAGTGAGGTTCCAGGAGTGCCTCCCAACTCAAAAAACTCACCCACATCTGTACCAGGTTGATCGATACGGATTTCGTTGATCACGATTCTTTCGGTAGTCATTATGCTCTCCTTCGAGTCAGTGAACATGACACACACCTTTGTTTCAAGGATTCAAGGACTCTAAAATCTCTTGAAACAAAGCGATCGATACTTGGATGTTTGAAAGTTACGATGCAAGATTACAAAGACTCATGGTGCTGATTTAAGGAACACAACAAGGGCGATCGCAGATGATAGAATTTTGAGCATCGCAAATTGCGCCAAGCCTGTACTCACAGAGTAAAAACGCCATGAAAGAACAGGGTATACTCTCGTCAGCATGAGTGTGTGAATCTATCGGGACTTACATTGAAGTAAGTACGCCAGGCAAAGCAGTCCAAAAAAGAGAGTATCACTTGTATCTGAAGCTTGATTTAAGAAGAATTTGAATTTAGGTTATGATTTGCTGAGTGGTGTGATATTGCGAAGAGATCACACGATTTTGGATTTTCAAACTGTTAAAATTAGGCAGTTTCCCAGATTCCGCAGATATTAATCTCAGGGCATTAAAAGCAAGCAGTAGATTAATCTGATGCGATCGCTTACTTTGGGGTATAGTCCTACAACTTCTGTCTTAACGACACAAACTTAAGAAGTCAGATCACCAACTTCTTTAAAACTCCTTTATATTTGCAAAAGAACAAGCATCTAGCATCAGCCAGGAGGAAAAAGTTGTGAAAGCAGTCTTAATGACAGCAGCAGGAAGTCCAGAAGTACTGCAATTACAAGAAGTACCAACGCCTAGCCTTCCTTTGGATAATACTCAACTTTTAGTTCGTTTGGTAGCAGCTGGAGTTAATCCCATTGATGCGAAACTTCGCAGACGTGGTACTTTTTACCCTCATTTAATGCCTGCAATTTTAGGATGTGATGGTGCGGGTGTTGTGGAAGCTGTGGGTGCTGATGTACAGAAGTTTCGTCCGGGAGATGCAGTATATTTTTGCTATGGTGGCTTAGGTGAACACCAAGGTAATTATGCAGAATATAATGTTGTGGATGAGCGATTTGTAGCGCGTAAACCTGCTTCTGTGTCTTTTGCAGAAGCAGCAGCCGCACCTCTGGTTTTAATTACTGCTTGGGAAGCTTTATATGAACGAGGAAGATTAGAACCTGGGGAACGGGTGCTAATTCATGCTGGTGCTGGTGGTGTTGGACATGTCGCCATTCAACTGGCAAAACTTAAAGGTGCTGCTGTCGCCACAACGATTAGTTCTCAAGAAAAAGCAAATTTCGTTACACAACTAGGTGCAGATTACCCCATCTTTTACAAACAAACAGATTTTGTCCAAGCAACCTTAGATTGGACTGGTGGAGAAGGGGTAGATTTAGCTTTTGATACGGTTGGCGGCGAGACTTTTCAAAAAACCTTTCCAGCCGTGCGGATATATGGCGATATTGTGACGATTCTTGAACCTGTTGCTAATACTGTGTGGAAAACTGCTAGGAATCGCAATCTCCGCATTGGTTTAGAGTTAATGTTGACACCAATGTCGTTGGGATTAGATGAAAGTCTGCAACATCAGGCTGAAATTTTGGCACAGTGCGCTAGTTGGATGGAACAAGGTAAGTTAAAAATCCAGGTTAATCATCAGTTTGCTTTAAAAGATGCGGTGAAAGCTCATGAACTAATTGAAACAGGTGCGATCGCCGGTAAAATTGTCCTGTTGATTAGTGATGAATGAAATTATTTTTGAAACGCAAAGCTACGCGGAGGTAAACGCAGCGAAAAGTTCTGGAGGAGGGTTTCCCTCCGTAGGAAACTTTTCAAGAGAGAGGTGCGCTGAGAATTTATTCTGCATTCTATTAATTTTCTTTAGCCTTTTACTACCCGCGCCTGTTTTAGCCGCACAGACGCAATTAGAACGTACACCCCTAACTCTGGAAATATTGCAGGAAAGACTACGCGCACCAATACTCCGCGAAGGTAATTTAACTGTGGATTTGCGCCAGATGGTGATCGATTTGCGTCCTGAGAATGCGAGTTTTCGTGATAATTTTTATCAGTTACTGCGGAAAGAATTGCAAAAGGCGGGTGCTAAAGCTTTGGGTTTAGATATCAGTTATTCTTTGATTCAGGGCGATTTTGTGGGTAGCGATTTGGGTTTAAGAACACCTTTATATGCTCAAGCGATCGCTCCAATTTTTACTGCTACAGAACAAGAACAATTAGAAAGTTTACGTCTAGTTTGTTTACAGTCACTAGCGATCGCTTTACCTAACTCTAAAGATTGTCGTTCACTTTTGGCAACTGATGCTACTGCATCTGGTGAAATTAATGTTTTTCGTGGTGCTTTAACTCTAGTAAATACTCGCTTTAATGGGCAAGTACAGTTCCTCAATACTTTCTTTCTCCAGTCTGTAAATGCCCAAAATGCCACATTTCTACAACCCGCAAATTGGAGTGAAGCCAGATTTAGTCGTCTTGTTAGCTTTATGAATGCTACTTTTCGTCAAGTGAGTAATTTTCAAGGAAGCATTTTTTTTGACAAAGCTAATTTTAAACAAGTTCAGTTTCAAGAAATGGCTGATTTTCATGGCAGCATTTTTGAAAAAGCTGCTAACTTTAACCAAGTTTTGTTTAAGCAGTTAGCTAAATTTAATCAGGTGCAATGGCAAGAAGATGCTGATTTTTCTGATGTCCGCTTTGCTAATCAAGCCCAATTTACGAAAGCAAATTTTAATCAGGTTTTTCTGTTACCAGAAGCAACTTTTGAACAAGCTGTCATTTTTCGTGAAGCCCAATTTAATCAGCCCGTAAATCTTCATGGTGCTAATATTCTAAATTTAGCAGATTTCAGTGATGTGCGTTTTGCTAAAACTGCTTTTTTAAACGTACCTGGGTTGAATTTTAACTCTAATCAAGCAAAAATATTAGGTAATCTTGGTCAAATTGGTAAAATGTTTTCTATCCCAAATTTACAAGGTAATCAAAATGTTTTGCGGAATTTAGGACAGAATTTTCGTCAGCAACAGCAAATTGCCGATGCTAATCAACTGGAGTATACAAAACAGCGGCTAAGATTAATTGAATTAAGTCAACGTTTGCTCAGAGCAAATATTAATAGTGCATCATTTACTAGTTTAATCAAGTTGGGTTTCTCGGCAACGCAAGCAGCTGCAATATTGAACCGTCGGACTGTTCAAATATTTCGTAACAGCAGTGAGCTACTAACTTTAGCAGATATCGATTTAGAAACATACAATAAGATTACCAATCGCTTGAGTTTTGGTGAACCTCTGGCTTTAGGTGGATGGCTATTACAAGCTTGGAATTGGTTAGCTTTAGGTGTATTATTGTTACTAAGTGGCTATGGAACAAACTTGTGGTTAGCCTTTGGTGTGGGTGGAGTTGCGATCGCCTACTTTGGTTTACTATTTTGGCTAGTAGATCGTTACCGTCGTCTCCGTCCCGTAGCAATTATTCCTACATACTCCGAAACTATCTCTATATTACTAGGTTTTAGCTGCTTAGAATTTTTGAGTTTGTTAGCTATTTTTCGCAATGCTGAACAACCTTGGCTGACACTGGGATGTCTATTAATTATTATTATCCCTGTGCCGATAGCTTTATTAATGCGACTATATCAACAGGGACGTTATCACGATTTAATGGATGTTTCCTACTTTGTCGAAGATGGCACTTTCCGACAGTTAAGATTATTGATTGGACGCTTGCCAGTGATTCCGAGAAATGAGACATTTCGTGAAAGATATATGCCATTGTTAAGCGATCGCCGCTGGAATTGGCTAAACTACTATGACTTTAGTCTGAACAACCTAGTGAGATTAGGATTTAATGATCTTCGCCTCCGAGACGAGCATTTACCCGGAATTATCGCTACTCTTGCTTGGTATCAATGGAGTTTGGGCGTACTTTATATTACTCTAATTTTGTGGACACTCTCTCGCACAATTCCAGGATTGAACTTGCTGATTTATCTTAAATAACGATTATCAGAAATTTCTGCTTAACCAACGGAGTTTTTTTGTGCATATATTCTATAAAACTGTGATTTTAATGCTCCACTATAAAACCAACGTCAGAACCAAACCTGACAACCTGGCGATGAAACATTGCTCGAAAACTTCTTTTTGCAGCACATCGATACTTCTATGTCAATACGGTTCAGTTAAAAATAATTGTAGGTTGATCTGAGAAACGAAACCCAACTTCAGGTCGGCTTTGTTGGGTTTTAATTTGTACCTTACGGGATCTTGCTACAACCCAACTGTCAAATACTAAGTTTTAACCTTAACTGAACGGTATTGATCCATAGACTAGAGTCTATAACTAAAATCAGTTATTGATTATATAAGAATTAATTAGAATAGACATCATCGATTTATTTTGTTGAGTAATTCCTTTTTAGGAAATATAACGGTAAGCTAAGAACAATATTAAGCAAAAAAATTCTGCTACATACCATAATTAGCTGACTGGAAGCAAAGTTAAGTTTGCTCCCAGGATGGCTAATTTTTGCTACCAATCCAGAGGTTAATTTCATGGCTCAGTTTCTCCTAGAGACTGTTTGGCTGGTTCCCTGCTATGCTTTAATAGGTGGACTTTTGGCAATTCCTTGGTCACCGGGCATCATTCGCAAAACAGGGCCTAGACCAGCAGGTTATGTCAATTTAATCATGACATTTTTGGCACTAGTTCATAGTGTGTTGGCTTTTCCATCAATTTGGAATCAACCACCCCAAGAAATATTTATCCCTTGGTTATCTACGGCAGGTTTAAACCTCACCATTGCCCTAGAAATTTCTGCGGTGAGTGTAGGTGCAATGGTAGTAATCACTGGCTTAAATTTTCTAGCACAAATTTTTGCCATTGGTTACATGGAAATGGATTGGGGTTGGGGGCGCTTCTATTCTTTATTAGGATTATTTGAAGCGGGATTATGTGGCTTGGCGTTGTGCAATAATTTGTTTTTTAGCTATGTAATTTTGGAAGTTCTAACGTTGGGAACCTATCTATTAGTAGGCTTATGGTTTAGTCAACCTCTGGTAGTCACTGGTGCTAGAGATGCTTTCTTAACCAAGCGGGTAGGGGACTTATTTTTACTGATGGGAGTCTTGGGTTTATGGACTTTATCAGGAACTTGGAACTACACAGAGTTAGCAGCATGGGCGGCTAATACTCAAGTTGACCAAACAGTGATGACATTAGTAGGTTTAGCGTTGGTTGCTGGGCCTATGGGTAAATGCGCTCAATTTCCTTTGCATTTGTGGTTAGATGAAGCAATGGAAGGCCCTGTTCCTAGCACGATTTTGCGGAACTCAGTAGTAGTTGCTAGTGGTGCATGGGTACTAATTAAACTGCAACCTGTATTAACTTTATCGCCTGTAGTTTCATCATTTATTGTCGCCATTGGTGCAGTGACGGCTGTAGGTGCATCTTTAATTGCGATCGCCCAAATTGATGTGAAACGCTGTTTATCTTATTCTGTTAGTGCTTACATGGGCTTAGTGTTCATTGCTGTAGGCACACAACAAGACGATGCAGCTTTATTGTTGGTACTCACTCATGCTTTAGCATCGGCATTATTAGTCATGAGTAGCGGCGGGATTATTTGGAATAGTATTACCCAAGATGTAACTCAACTTGGCGGCTTATGGACACGTCGCCCTATGTCTGGGTTAGCTTTCATTGTTGGCACATTGGGACTAATTGCTTTTCCTCCTTTAGGTAGCTTTTGGGCTTTGCTGAAATTAGCTGATGGCTTGTGGAAAACTTACCCTTGGTTAGTGGGAATTATTATCATAGTCAATGCCTTAACAGCCGTTAGTTTGACTAGAGAATTTGGCTTAATTTTCGCTGGTAAATCTCAACCAATGAGTGAGCGATCGCCTGAAGTGCATTGGCCAATGGTACTGCCGATGATGATTTTATTTGGCTTTGTGTTGCATTTGCCTTTAGTGTTACAAAGCTTATCACTATTACCTGATTGGGCTAGTCTGAATAAAGATGCGGCACTATTACTCATTTGGTCAAGTATTTTTGGTTGCAGCATTAGCGGTGTAATTTATTTAGGCAATATTCCCAAGCCAATCCGCCTACCTTGGAAATTTTTACAAGATTTGTTGGCTTACGACTTTTACACCCCCAAACTTTATCGTATGACAATCATTTTCAGCGTTGCCCAACTTTCCAAATTTGCTGATATGATTGACCGCTTTGTAGTTGATGGCATCGTCAATTTAGTGGGTCTATTTTCGCTTTTAGGTGGCGAAGGCTTGAAATACAGCAACACCGGACAGACCCAATTTTATGCTTTCACCGTACTTTTAGGAGTAGGTGTTTTCTGTGTCTGGATGACTTGGCCATTCTGGGGAATACAGTTTTTAGATTTGATGTTTTAGTTCTGAGAATCAAAACACACAAGGTTGTTTCACTTTAACTCTGTGATCTCTGTGTCTCTGTGGTTATTTATTCTAACCAATCATCATTAGACCTCTTGCATAACTACTTTAGTGTCGCCAAAAATACTCTTAAAAAGCTCACGCAAAGACGCAAAGAAGAATTTAAAAATCACGACTTTTGCAAGAAGTTTATTAATGAAAAAAGCTACTACTTCCTCATCCCTGTCTACACAAATCAACTCATAAACCAAACCAGAATATATGTTGAGTTTTCTTATTTGGATACCAATCATCAGTGCGATAATTATCGGCTTTTTACCCGGTAAAGTCGTCCCAGCCAGCCGCATTCGCTTAGTGTCTTTAACCATAGCAGGTATAGTTTTACTCTGGAACTTATTTATTTTGCTGAAATTCGACATCAGCAATCCAGGAATGCAATTTCAAGAATATTTGCCGTGGAATGACACTTTAGGTTTGAGCTATCAACTAGGTGTTGATGGGTTATCAATATTAATGTTAATCCTCAATAGCTTACTCACCTGGATTTCTATTTACAGCAGTGATAAACAAACCGAACGCCCACGACTTTTTTATTCACTAATTTTATTAATTAGTGGTGGCGTTGCTGGGGCTTTTTTAGCAGGAAACTTGCTGTTATTCTTCCTATTTTACGAACTAGAATTAATCCCCTTTTATTTATTAATTTCGATTTGGGGAGGGCAAAAACGGGCTTATGCCGGCATCAAGTTCTTAATTTATACTGCTGTTTCCGGTGCTTTGATTTTGGCGACCTTCTTAGGCATGGTATTCCTAACTGGTTCTGCTAGTTTTGCCTACGATGCCGTATCTACACAAACACTATCCGCCGGGTTGCAATTTGTTCTTTTAGCCGGAATTATCTTAGGCTTTGGCATTAAAATCCCGTTAGTTCCCTTCCATACTTGGCTACCTGATGCTTATGTAGAAGCTTCTGCACCCATTGCCATTTTGTTGGGTGGTGTGTTGGCGAAGTTGGGAACTTATGGACTTTTGCGGTTTGGGATGGGCATGTTTCCTCAAGCTTGGAGTGTAGTTGCACCAACCTTAGCTACTTGGGGGGCGATAAGTGCAATTTATGGGGCGGTAATTGCGATCGCGCAAACAGATATCAAGCGCATGGTAGCATACAGTTCTATCGGTCACATGGGTTATGTCTTGCTGGCTAGTGCCTCTAGTACATCTTTAGCGCTGGTGGGTGCAGTGGCGCAGATGTTCAGTCACGGTTTGATTCTGGCAATTCTTTTTCATTTAGTAGGGGTAGTAGAAGCAAAAGTAGGCACACGTGAATTAGCCAAACTCAATGGCTTAATGAGTCCTATTCGCGGTTTACCCTTTATTAGCGCCCTACTAGTTCTCAGTGGTATGGCTAGTGCAGGAATACCAGGTTTAACAGGATTTGTTGCGGAATTTATTGTGTTTCAAGGTAGTTTCTCAGCTTTTCCCTTGCCAACACTATTATGTGTAGCATCTAGCGGCTTAACGGCGGTGTATTTCGTCATTCTCCTCAATCGCACCTGTTTTGGCAAGTTGGATAATAATTTAGCTTACTACCCCAAAGTTGTATGGGCTGAAAAAATCCCTGCTTTAGTCTTGACATTTCTAATTATCTTTTTGGGAATACAACCCAATTGGCTGGTGCGTTGGAGTGAAAGCACGACTACAGCAATGATAGCGACAATTACCCCCACAGAAAAAACCATAGTTGCTCAAGTAGCGCTCAAGTAATTCACATCATTTAATAAACCAGATTTGAGAGGCGATCGCAATGGTACAAACCCCAGAAAACCCTACTAAACTACCTCCTTCCCGGCATGAATTTGCCGATATCATTCATCGGTTAGAAGCAGGCGGTTCCATGTTGCCAGATACGCCAGAAAATTTAATGCAAATTATCGGTATTTATAAAGCTTACGCTGTACCGATGGATTTTTATTGGCGTAACTTGTTGTATATTGCTGAACGAGTATTTTTAAATCCGTTGCCCTTGTTTAAATACTTCATTCCTCAAGAGTATTTAGAACGGCACAATCATTATGCTGGCGACGATGCAGATTTGAGAGTTTGGCGCGGTGAAGCAACGGCCCATCCAGAACTTCTAGCATTTATAGAAAAGGGTGAAACCTTGAAAATGCCCAAAATATTGCATCACTTATTCCATGACCGAATTAATATGGAATTTGCCGAAGCTTGTATGCGGGCAATGCTTTGGCATAGAGGTATGGGGGGCAAATTTGACCCTTACTTAGACAGTGAAGAATATAGAACCAACGCAGATAGAGCAATTAAAGCTTATTTTCAAAGTAACCCAGTGATGTTGGGGCTTTACAAACTGTTCCCAGATATGTTTCTCGAACAGTGCCGCCAAATGTCTTATTACGCTAATTTGGGGCTATTTTGGGAAGTCATGGCACCTGTATTTTTTGAAATGTCAGACTTATATGATGAAGGAAAAATTACAACTGTCCCAGAAGCAATGAATTTTTTAGTAAATGGGATTTTTGCAGTTGCCAATCGTCCTATTTACCATAATGTTTATATCCGTGGTAAATGCTACGAAATAGTTCCTAAATCTAAAGGCTTTGTTTGGCTTTATGAAGCTGCATTACCTTATGTAGAAGCTGTTTTTTATCGTACAGCACCCTTTCGGGGGACAAAATCTTACAACGCCCAAGCCAGCCAAGTACCAACAGACCAAAAAGACTTCCACTATGGCATTCTTTATGCAGATGTATTTCCAGTGGGTACGGCTGGTATTCCCCCCACATTGCTGATGCAAGATATGTTGCACTTCTTGCCAGAATATCTTGTTGATTACTACAAACAATACTGCCGAGGAGAAGAAGATATGTTGATTCAGTTGGGAATTAGTTTCCAACGGTCAATGTACAATGTCACCTCTGCCGTTATTCAAGCATTACGGACTGCACTTTGTCATCCTTTAGATGACTCCAACCCTGAGCATTTACAAGCTAATAGAGACTTTTATGAAGCTCAGTTAAATCGCTTCACTCGCTCTGAATATAATATTCGAGATGCTGCCCGTTTACGGGATGTTCAAAGACAAGATTACCGATAAGTAAGAGCATGTTTGAAAAGTCTAATTTATTACTTGCCTTATAGTAGTAGTGGCGTGTCTAGCCTTAAATGTGGCAATAAATCTTTTCTTCTATCTCTGTGTTCTCCCTTCGGGTTCGCAGTCGCCTGCGGAGGGAAACCCTCCCGCAGCGCTGCCTCACTGCGCCTCTGCGGTTTATTAATGCACTATTTTAGCCTAGACAGTCCACTACAAAAAACTACAAAAAACGATTTTGGGGTGATTAGATAGTTTGTGTGTACAGGGTAGCTTTACTAAGGAGAAGATTAGGGTGAGGTTTTGAAATGTACTTAACTAAAGTCGAAAATACTATATCGGATTACAAAATCCCCCAAAAATGGAGTATGCCTTGCCCAGACAAAGCTTCAATCAAAATTATAGAGACAAAGCCAATCATTGCAAAACGACCATTCCAATTTTCACTTTTAGGATTGAACCCAAAACGTGTATCTTGATTTTTATCAGAAACAGTAGATGCAGAAGTTTTGAATCCTGACATAAATAAGTCTCCTTTGTTTAAGTTTGATAGTTGTTTAAATAGACGGACATATCTATTCGAGTCTTTCTTGTCTTTTTCTATTAAGATGTTGTTTTTTTATTTCTCTGTTATTTATTTTGAAATGAAAAATCAACTTTATCTTAATAGACTGAGCAGTTAACTTTCTACATTTTTATATAGTTAGAAAATCACGACTGATATTACCTAATACAAGAAAGAAAGCATAAGACTCTAAAGATACAACTAATCTACATTTTGTTTAGACAGTGGTTTCATTGACAAAAAATATTTGTCAATAAGCTAATAATAACATGATTTTAAATTTATACCGTCTTAAAATTCGGGCAATTATGTGGTGAGTTGCCTTAATGAATTTACTTTTTTCAAAAGAAAAAATAAAACTCATATACATAAATATTATTTGAAATAGACATAAGCCTTGATATATAAACCTTTTGGCTTCTGCCAAGCAGTACTAACAATTAAAAATCCCATTCTGTTTGGGGAATAGGATTTTGATATAAGTTATGAAGCTACACAAATTGCTTTATATCCGATTTCCGATAATTTTTTCATGCTGATAGTATTTATGTGCTGACATTGCCATTGCCAAAAATCCCCATAAAATCATGCCAGATATGCTCAACATCCCGCTACTAATGATTAGTTGAGCGCAAGAAGTCATACCAATTGCACGGGCAGCACTCACGAAACTATCAAAACGCGCTTCACCATACTGCATCACACTAAAAATAATCAGGATTAACCCACCTAAATAAAATATTGCACCAAACCAGCCAAGGGTAAAAAACATATCTAGAATGCCGCTATCAAGCACAAATACTTCGATTTGTCCCGTTTTTTCATCGACCTTCCAAATATTGCCTAAACCATTACCAAGAATATTAGAAAGGGCTATCCCAAGGTTGCGGTCATAGCTTCCAGACCTTTCCCTAAAACTAGTGTCGTTTTCCAGATTAGAAAAACTTTCTAAACGCTCTGATACTACTTCAGAAATTGGCTCAATAGTTGTTAGTGGGATAACACATACTGCCATGACTACAACGATCGCAATTAAGCGCATTTGAATTTTGGCTTTGACTGAACCCATAATTATAATTACGCCGAGTAACCAGCCTGCCCAATTAGTCCGTACTTGAGCCAGCAAAAACGACACGTAGCCAACAGCTGAGGCAGGAAATATTAACGGGCCAGAAGTTGTAAATAACAATAACAATCCGGTCTGCATCACAGCACCAAACGGCCCGACTGAGTGCAGTGTACTCCAGACACGCATTCCAAATGGTACAGGATCGCCAGAGCTAGTAAACAATTGTGATTCAATTAGCCAATATCTATCCCACTCAGGAGCGACGACAAATTGATAGATACCGTAAACGCCTGTAAGCAACACGCACCAAAAAAATATACGCTGTAAATTCTGGCGGTAGCTGGGATAGTCTCGCCAGTTCATGAATAAGTGAAAGGAAAAGATAATTGGACTGAGCCAATCCAGTAAGCCGCGGGCTACAGGCAGTGGGGTATTATAAATTAAACCTACTAAAAAACCATAAAATACGCCGATAGCAGCCAAAATAAAAGGTAAACCTCCTTGACGAGAGGCTTTAGGAAAGTGTCGCAAGAAAGTTGCGATAGTAACAAATACCACCAAGTAAGGTGCAATGAGAATCTGACGGGTGGGGTCCCAACCAACTCGATAGTCAATTAAACGAGCAACTAAGGGTGTGAGGAACCACATCCACCAAGTAAAACCAATATAAAGAATGGGATGCCGCAAGTATAAAAATATAGCTACTATCAAAGCTGTCGCCGGATAAATCAGGCGCAACGTGCCAGCAGCACCAGCAAAGTAGCAGGTTACACTCAGCAATATAAAGCCTAGGATGACGAGCCAAGCTTGTAGCGATCGCTGTCGGGGCGAAAATTGGTTTTCTAAAAAACTATTGAAAAGTAATTGTTGAGAAATCATATTAATTCGTAATTCGTAATTACAATCACTGTGCATTCACTAGTTTGGTTTTAGTATTTTGCATTTTGAATTGTTGCCATGTCTGCCATCCTTGCTGGCGACCGCGCCAAGAAGCTAACCATTTGCGTGTTGCCAGTTGGCCTTGGCTGGGGAAAAATCTTAGCCATTGGACGAAACCGAAACAATCGCGTGTGCCAACTAATATCGCCCACAACAAAAAGATGGCGCGGCGTAGGGGTGATAAATGCTCTAGTAAAACTAGGGTTTCATTATGGACTAGATTGATTTGCGCGATCGCATTAAAGTTATTGCGCTGGTCTTCATCAAATCGCTGTGCTGGATAATGGTCAACTGCAATTTGTGGGTCGTAAATCATCTGCCAACCGTCACGTTTTAAGGCAAGTGTGAATGCCATTTCAAAGTGTACCTGTGCGCCTGTACCTCGCATCCGCTCGTCAAAGTGTAATTTTGCGATCGCCTGGGTGCGAAAACTCATGTTTACACCTTTGAGAACATCGACAGCGCGGGGTTCGCCAACTCCCAGGTGATGGTTGCCAATGACACGCCCAAACCACTGTAATCGACCCACTACGGCGCAAGAGTCGGCTTCAATTTTGCTGCCGTGGTGTATCCAATCACGCCCACCAACACCGCCAATTTTATGATCAGCTAGAAAATGATTGTTAATCCTTTCTAGCCAGTCAGGATGAGGTGCAGCATCATCATCAGTAATAGATAAGATATCTCCATCTACGGCCGCTAGTCCGGCGTTGAGGGCGGCGACTACTCCTGGTATGGTGACAGTGACAGTTTGCAAAGGCAAGTTATGTAAGGGAAAGTCTGCGAGAAACTGCCAAGTATCTGCATCCGTATCCCGGACAACTACGATCACTTGATCGACTGGTTTAGTTTGTGCTTGCAGTGCCGAAAGGCAGCGAGATAGATCCAGAGGACGGCGATAGGTCGGGATGAGAACTGTGTTCTTCATTCTTTTGTAACTCCTCAAATAGATCCATGTAGGTTTGAGCCATCTTTGACCAACTGTATTGTTCGGCGACGGCGCGGGCGGCTTGACCCATTTGCTGCATTAAAGCGCGATCGCTTACTAAAGATGACAAGGCTGTGGCTAAGGCATCAACATCGTCTGAGTCTGGTAAAACAATCCCACATTCGGGTGTGACTAACTCTGCACCTCCGGTAGCTGTGGCAGTAATTACAGGTAATCCAGAGGCGAGGGCTTCTAACAAAACCAAGGTGCAAGCTTCATATCGAGAGGGAAATACAAACAAATCCACGGCCCGCATGATTTCGGCAACATCACGGCGATAGCCGACAAAATGCACCCGTCCGCTGACTCCTAAATTGGCTGCTAACTGCGGAAAGGGGCTACCATCAGTACTCCCTACCACTGCTAGATGTAAATCGGGAACTTGCACCAAGGCGTGGAGAATACTATCTAAATTCTTCCTAGGTGTACGGATGTCTCCGGCAAATAATCCTAAATAAACGTTCTCTGGTAAGCCTAATTTTTGGCGAGAGGCGACACCAGGGGTAAACTCTTGTAAATCCACGCCATTGACAATTACCCGGATGCGATCGCGCGGTACACCAATGTTGACTAATTCTTTAGCAACTTTCTCGGAAACGGCGACAACAACTTTAGCTCGTTGAAAAGCTTGTTTCTCCCAACGCGCATTTAAGGCGGTGTATAACCATTGGTACAAGCCGTAAGCATCAGAGCGAATGCGAGAAATATGTACAGGCGATCGCAACCAAGAACTGTGGACAAAATGTACAGCATTCACATCGGCTGTCCCTTTTGTAATTGCACCGTTGATTTTTAATAAATCAATTTGAGCGCAATTTTTTTGCAACCAAACAGAACTTTTATGAGCAAATATAAAATTACGAATGAACTCGCTGGGATACCTGTTAACAGAAATTTTAGTCCAGTTAACTTGACTGTTCTGTTCAATTTCCGGGGCTATTTCACTGGCTAATAATGTTAAATGATGACCACGATGAATTGCTTCTTGAACAACTTCATAGTTGACTCTTCCCTGACCATCACCTTTTTTGATTTTGTGGGTAACAATGCAAAGTCTCATCTATTTTGATACTCCCAGCAATTGATTAGCTAATGGTTGCGGAGTAAAACTGAATATCAGTGCTACTAAAGTTCTCAAATTCAATTTTTGTTTTCTTAATGCTTGCCATAAATAAGGACGGGCTGCTGTTATTTGTTTATTCCGCAGTAACCCAATCCCTAAAGTTGTATGAGATTCTAACCATTTAGCTTTAAAATATCCATGAAATTCTTGCAGTCGCCTATCTTCCAGGAAGATTTTGTAGCAAAACATTTCGCTCTGGGCTTTACGGATTTTAGCTTTAGCATTTCTACTTCCACTGAGTCTAGTATCAGTTTGTTCATGGTTGCGATAGCGCGTTAATCTTTCGGGATAATAATAAACGCTATAACCAGAAATGCAGCAGAGGTAAGTTAAATATAAATCCCACATACCGCCTACTTCTTGGGGAATGCTATCCCAGTCAATTACCTGATTGCGAATTAAACAAGAAGCAGCGGTTGGAATACTTTTATCAACTAGACCAATTTTTGTAAAAGATTTATGGATACCTGCTGCTAAAATATCTCGTTTAAAACCACGGGTATTTTCTTCTGTTCCAATTTCATTAATTTTGCCATTACCATCGATAATATATTGGTCAGAAAAAGCCAAAATTAAATTTGGATTGACTTCTAATGGTGGAACGAGTTTGGCTAAAAAATCCTCATTCCACATATCATCATCGTGAAGACTAGCAATATATTTGCCGTGCGCCATTTTAAAGGCGTGTATTTGATTAGGTAACATCCCAATATTTTCTGGTTGTCGCCAAAATTTAATACGAGAATCATGAAAAGATTCGATAATTGCTTGAGGATTTTCAGCGCTACAATTATCGGAAACAATAATTTCAATATTTTGATAAGTTTGGTTGACAGCGCTGGCGATCGCTTGTTTGAGATACTCTGGTCGATTGTAAGTGGGGATAACTACGCTAACCAGGGGTTGCTTGTTTTCGTTTTGCTGTAACATATCCGTTGACACCTAAAAGTTTATTGATGAATAAGCTTTGGATAAAACTTAAGAATAATGCGGCGATCGTTCTAGGACTCAGCTTTTTTTTCTGCAATATATACCAAAAATGCGTGCGTGCTTCTTCTGGTTGTCCAGCTTTTAGTAAATTCATTCCTAAATAGTGGTTAGCTTCAATTAATCGCTGCCGAAAATGTGGTTTCAACTCCTGTAAACGGGCATCTTTCAGAAATTTTTCATAGCAGAATATATGATTTTTCGCTTTACGAATATTTATTTGTACATTGTCCGTTAATGTATCAGTTAGCTCATGTTCACGATAACGAGTAAGTTTTTCTGGATTATAATAAGCTCCCATACCTGAACGAGAACAGAGATAATTTATATACAAATCGTAGAAACCACTAACCTCAATTGGAATTGCTGCCCAGTCTACAATATCTTTACGAATAACAGCAGCATTAGCACTAGCTATAGACATATTTTCTATAGCAATTTTATAAAAAGGTTGGTGGATTCCTGCTTTTAAATTAGCCCGATTCCATGTCCGCGAATACTCTTCTGTAAGAGTATAATCTATTTTGCCATCAGCTTTCATGACATAATGATCGCAAAAAGCTACAGCCAAATCAGAATTAGCTTCTAATGGAGGTACGAGCTTGGCTAAAAAGTCTTCTTCCCACATATCATCATCGTGCAAACTAGCGACATATTTTCCTCTAGCCATGAGAAAGCCATTGGTCATATTAGCAAGCATTCCAATGTTTTGAGAATTACGCCAAAAACGAATCCGTGAATCTTGAAAAGCTTCAATTATTGATTGAGGATTAACATCACTACAGTTATCACAAACAATAATTTCAATATTTTGAAATGTCTGTTTTACTGCACTAGAAATCGCTTGTTTGAGATACTCTGGTCGATTGTAAGTGGGGATGACTACACTGACAAGTGGTTCTGGAGATTCAATAGTTATTGACATAAATTTAACTCGTTAGTTCTAGTATTAAATTCAGCGATGGTCTTGGCATAAATTTTTGCCAAGCGCTGAACATGAATATCGATAGTAAATTCTTCTTGATACCAAACTTGGCTTTTTTCACCCATTGATTTAGCTTTGGCATAATTTGTAGCTAATTCGGCGATCGCAGCAGCTAACTGTGAAATATTGTTGGGTGAAACCAAAATTCCTGTTTTACCATCTTGCACATGTTCGGGAATTCCGCCGACAGCACTTGCAATTACGGGACGATAACGCGCATAAGCTTCTAAGGTTACAAGACCTGCGGGTTCCGGCCAAAGACTCGGAAAAATTACGGCCAAGCACTGTTGATAAAGGCTTTCTAATTGCTCACCCTGACACCAACCATGCCAAGTAATGCGATCGCTTAACCCCAAATCATGGGCTAATTTTTCCATACTTGGTTTATTCCAACCATCACCAGCAATATCTAAATGGATATGTCGCTCAGTTTTGGTTAAGGCTTTAAGTAGCCACTCTAAACCTTTATCTGGAACAATGCGACCAGCAAACAAAATACGCTGATTTTGATAGACTGTCCGACTCAGAGGTTCTGTGACAACCTTAGGTAATTTCACACCACAGCGCAGCGTCATCACTCGCTCAGGTGCTATACCAGCTTTCATGATTTGCTGACGCACATATTCACTATTAGCAATTACGGGAATTTTCAGCTTTTTCAGGTTATTCAGCGGATTGTAAGCATTCCACCAATTACCTAAAATTTTTTCTGGCCTGCGGCTACCACAACCATCTACGACATGACCCCAAACACATCCTAGAGGATTGATCACGCGATCGCAGATTTTTCCCCGATCAGCTAAATATTTTGTACCACTGGGACAGTAGCTACAGTGATTATGCAGGGTAAATATTGCCGGACATTCTTCTCGTAAATCTGCTAACAATTCTGGGTCATGAATGTGCAGCAACTTGAACCGCTTTTGATTTTCTGTCTTAATAGACTTGAGGATGCGTTGACGCACAGCCTCTTGTCTTGAGATATCACTGAATTCTGATATTTGTGAAAGTGCTAAAGAAGCCACATAAGTTTCTATGCCTCCTCCACCGTTAACATTGGCATTAGTGCAGTGATAAATCATTTCTGTATTGGTTACATTTTTGCTCATTTTACAGACCGACATTCAACCAAAATTTGTGTCTGACATCATTGACATAATGCCTTAAAGCAATTTTTGAACTAGCGAATTTATCTGGATAAATAAACTGGTCTTCGACATTCAAAATATATTTTTGCGAACAGAAAGGTTTACCCTGATTGTGGTTAACCGTTAAGTGGACTATTGTTTGTTCTGTAAAATATATAGGTTGTTCTTGCAGTTTATCCAACCGTTCAATTGCTAAACTCCAATCTAATTCATTCTTAAACAAAAGAAACCCAGCGTTGACTCGCTGCAATTTTTCGCATTCATCATAGATGAGTCGCTCATCTAATGAAGCAGAGCAATCAGGAAGATAATAGCAAGATATTTCATGCAAATTGGTGAAGTTAATTAAATCTACACCACCAGGAAAAAATAAAATATCTGAATCTGTATAAATGGTTGCACCATTTACAGGAATTGACATTAATGCAGCTAATTTTTTACCCATAGGATGCAGTTGGGCATAATTAGTTACACATTGCGGTAAATCATGGCGGAGCAGTTTTGTAAAAGGTATGATGTCAACGCAGGGATGAATGCGGCGGAGTAATTTACAGCTAGAGTCGCTATAGCTACCATCAGAAATTACAATAAATCTTTCTGGAATGCCGATGTTATAGATAAATGAACGAATACTTGCTACTTGTTCTGGCAAATCACGTTCACAAGAAAATGAATAAATTGTGATACCAATTTGGCGAGTTTGTTTGATTGGAAAAGAGCTAATTTTGTCAATAAATCTTGTGTAGATATGACGAATAATCTGGCCTTGAATTCTAGCAGTATGGTAGCCTATATTTACCATTTAATTTACCTCGGAAATTTAGGAAGAATACTTAACCGCAGATGCCCACGGATAAACACGGATAAATTTATCATTGATAATTGAGAGTTAGGATAGGGAAGTATGAAATTTCAGACTACCCTGCGGGAACGCCTGCCGTAGGATGCTCTTATACCGTTTCACTTTAAGTTTGATACAAGTAGGTC
>NZ_JADEXZ010000090.1 GCF_015206815.1 Fortiea sp. LEGE XX443 | reverse complement strand
CCTTTTAATTGCTGTGCAGTTTCCTTCAACAAATGCTTTAGTGAATCTGTTAATTCCATTGACACCTATGCACATCCAAAATCGAATCATCATTGAATTTACTACAAAAAGGGAAGGGAAAGGTTGCCGTTAGCAACCTTTCCCTTCCCCCCACCGGAATGATTATCATTTTCATAAGTTGTATATTTTATTCTCTGGAAGTCCCTTGAAACACAAGATGAATTCATCAGTATTTTAAGTGAACACACTTCTAGTCTTGAAAATTTCTTTACAAGAATAGAATCTTCTGAGTTACCAGTTAATCTGTTTCTTAAACACTTAGCAATTTTGACTGATTTTGGTGGAGAACCGTTTAAGAATGTAAATAAAGAATTTGCAAATTTGTTTCCAGATGGTATTTTGAAATATTACTGGGAAGAGCAAGAGCTTCTATATAAATTTAAAACATTTAATAAAGATCAAAAAATTCAAAAACCTAAATTTAGTAATGCTAGTTTAAAAATTAACAATAAAAATATCTCTCTCAAAGAAGCCAACAGTCTACATAGGAGGGTATCTATAATTAATGTTTTAACTGATTTACAGAAAGATGCAATAGCCTTACTTTTATTTGGGAGTGGTTATTCCAAGGCTAGTGAACAGACTGACGATGCTGCTTATACCTTAGCAAGATGCGAAATAGGTTCTTATTTAGGTAAACCGGATGAACTTAAAACATTTATTAATCAACGCTACATTTATGTAAGCCCAATAATTAAAGGGGCAAAATTTAATACTCTTGGTCAAGTTGCTCAAAAATATGTAGCAGAATATATTAAAAATAATTTTTATGAAAGCGAAATAACTGTAAAAATAGGTGGTAATTTACCTAATGTGACTCATGCTGATGACTCTCAAAGGAGGTTGACTTCATTTGATATAGTTGTCAGCAAGAATAATAAATACGTAGCAATAGAGGTTAGCTTTCAAGAAACAACTAATAGTGTAATTGAAAGAAAGAGTGGGCAAGCTAAGTCTAGATATGAACAAATAGATAAGGCTAGACATAAAATTGCTTATGTAATAGACGGAGTAGGGAATTTTAGAAGAGAAAGAGCCATAAAAACTATTTGTTCTTATAGCGACTGTACTGTAGCTTTTTCAGAAAATGAATTAAAACGTCTATATGAATTTTTAAAAAGCTTTTTTGAAACATAGAATTCATGTAAGATAAATCAAAGCTAAGTTATTAAAATATAAAGAATGACCAAAATTCGCTTTGTAGATTTATTTGCAGGGATTGGGGGAATCCGATTAGCGTTTGAACAAGCAGCGCAGTTAATCGATCTGAAAACAGAGTGTGTACTGAGTAGTGAAATTGACGAAGATTCTAAATTTGTATATGGTACTAATTTCTCAGAAGTACCTTTAGGAGATATTAAAGAAATAACAACATTACCTGAGCATGATGTATTACTAGCAGGTTTTCCTTGTCAATCTTTTTCCTATGCAGGTAAAAAAGAGGGATTTGGAGATACAAGGGGAACACTATTTTTTGAGATAGTGAGACTTATAGATACCCATAAACCAAAGGTATTTGTTTTTGAAAATGTTAGAGGTTTATATACTCATGAACAAGGAAAAACTTTAAAAACAATAAAGCATGAAATGCAGAAAAGAGGTTATAGCTTTGATGCTTTACTACTTAATAGTGCTAATTTTGGACTTCCTCAAAATCGTGTAAGGCTATATCTAATAGGTTTTTTAAATAAAAGTCCTAAATTAAATTTATTTTCAGATTTAGGCCCGAAGGATTCACATTCATTTAATCATAAACAGCTTTCTCTGTTTGAATCATCTGACCAACCTACACCTACAACGGTTACAGATATTTTAGAAGATGATCCTGATCCTAAATATAATTGCTCAAAAAGTTTTATTAACGCTTTGAGTAAAGTAGTTGGTAATAATTTTGAAAAGCTGCATGGTTGCAGATTAATTGATTATAGAGGAGGTAATTCTATTCATTCATGGGAATTAGGGCTTAGAGGTGAATGCACTCAGGAAGAAATAAAATTAATGAATCTCTTTATTACAAAAAGAAGAAATCAAGAATTTGGAAGGCATCAAGATGGTAAACTATTAACTCAAGAACAAATTGCTACATTTTATAAAAATCCTGAGCTTGGCAATATACTCAATTCTTTAGTATCAAAAAAATATTTAAAAATCGTAAATGGTAAATACAAACCAGTGTCTGGAAATTTTTCATTTGAAGTGTATAAATTTTTAGATCCTAATAAAATATCTGTGACTTTAGTGGCCAGTGATGCAAACAGGCTAGGAATATATCATAATGGGCGAGTAAGAAAAATAACCCCCAAAGAAGCAGCAAGACTTCAAGGTTTTCCTGATAATTTCATCCTTCATTTCAATGATGATAAAGCATATTATCAACTCGGAAATTCTGTTAGTATCAACGTAGTAAGAGTAATTTCTAAAGAAGTTTTGCTTAACTTGCTTGGAAATAAAGTATTTTTATCAGACTCACCTATGCTGGTATGTTATTGAAAAATATCAGGTTATAGAATTATACATAAATCATCTTGTACACGTCTAAATAGATGAAATTAAATTGGTTAAAAGTGCTATGAATTTTAGGTTAAGCGATCGCATTTGGGCAAGCATACTCAGTTTATTGCTGTGGGCAGTGTTTAGCATCACAGCAGCTTTTAGTTATACCCCAACAGCTTTAGCGCTCGAATACAACAAAGAAATATTAGTAGAAGCTGATTTTTCAGGACGTGATTTAACAGATTCTAGCTTTACAAAAGCTAATCTCCGTCAAAGTAACTTCAGCCATAGTAACTTGCGCGGCGTGAGTTTCTTTGCCGCCAATTTAGAGTCAGCAAATTTACAGAGTTCTGACTTGACAAATGCCACTTTAGACTCAGCACGTCTGATTAAAACAGATTTGACAAATGCCGTTTTAGAAGGTGCATTTGCCGCTAACGCCAAGTTTGATGGCGCGATTATTGACGGAGCAGACTTTACTGATGTACTGCTGCGTCCAGATGAACAAAAAAAATTGTGCAAGGTAGCTAAAGGTACTAATCCCACTACAGGAAGGGACACCCGTGATACTTTGTTTTGTCCTTAAACAGTAAAAAAATTTCCAGGAGGTGGCTGTGGCGCGTAAACGCTTAGTTATTGAGATGGGGATGGGTATCGATCAGCATGGACAGGAACCAACTGTAGCAGCTGCAAGGGCGGTACGAAATGCGATCGCTCATAATGCTTTACCTGGTGTTTGGGAAGTGGCTGGTTTGAATGACCCCAATGAAATGATTGTGGAAGTTCAAGTAGGAGTACCTTATCCCGAACAAGTCAGAACAGAAGAGGTTCTAGCTGTATTACCCTTTGGACGCAAAACTATCACTGTCGAGTCTGGGGGAATGGTAGTTCAGGGACGGGCGATTCCCTCTCTCAATGATAAAAATGATGAAATGTTGATTGCGATCGCTGCTGTGACAGTCTTAATTGAAACTGACTAAAACTCATTTACAGCTGTATTTCAGATTTTTGAACATCCTCAACAGAACTAGAAATTGAGGCTAGGGGTTGGGTGGACATATCTAGCTGTGGTGTTTCCAGTGATGCAGAGATCGAAGTGTCACTGAAGTAAGAACCAACTATCTTGTCATAGTTAGACGCAACGGCTAAAAACGCCCCACCTAAAATATAAATGGGCAATGGCAGAGTAAATTCTTTTAACCAGTCAAACAGTTCTGCCAGCGCGAACAGTACCACAAAGCAAGCAAGCCAAACCCTCATCTTTCCATCCCCAGTAACCAAACAACTCTACTAGTTTACTAATAGGGTAGACCGATTGCATGATACCTGATATTGACTGAATCAGAATATAGCGTTTCTCGTGTGAGTTAGAACCCGTAAGAACGGGGATAAGGTTTGAGCAGTGTTTTAGCCTGATAGACATAAACAACATTAATAGGCACTCCACCTCGTCGAATCACTACTTGTTCGATCTCATCTAAGCTGCGAAAGTGAGTTCGATAACTAGCCATTAAGTCTTTTCTCAGATTAAAAGGGGCAGTAGTGATATACAGCGCGTCTTTTCCTAGCCATTGTTCGGCCTTAGACCAAAAAGCAAAGCCACGTATATCATTGCCAATATCAAAGCAAGTGATAGGAATTTGAGCTAGAGGTTGAAGAGACATGGCGATCGGGCCGCCTAGATAATATCGATTAGTGAATATAAAGCTAGAGTTTTGTAGCGCAGTTTTTAAAGTTGGAGATTCACTAAAGCTGCGTCGTAGTTGTTGAATATCAATTAGTTCTTTAGAAGGGTCATGTTGAGGCGGTAATATTCCTCCCATCAGAGCGTATTGACTAGGTTTTTGTAGAATTCCGATTGTTAATTGCAGTAGTAAAATCAGTATGATACTAGCAATCATAATTCCCGAACCTAAGAGCCATCGCCGTACCCAAGTCCGGGATTTTTTTCCCCAAATAACTGCCTGATTTCCTAGTAGCAAAGTTGTCCCCCAAAATCCTGGCATTGCCCAAGCTGGCAAAATTTGCCTGTATCCACCTATGAAAGTAAATCCTAAAATTACAGGTAGGGAAACCCATAAAATTAATAATTTTGCAGTTGTTAAATTATCTTCGTAAGTTAGTGATTTTTTCGAAAAAACTTGCTTTATTTTTCGCAGTAATGGTTGCAAACTTACATAGGATAGAGGAAATCCTATAGTGGGAAATAGGTAAGCTACCTGAGCTAAATACACTAATCCTACATTTAGGAAGTTGTAGCCACTTTTAGGTACTGCTCGTTCTGACTGAAAACTGAAAGATACCCAATCATGCTGCATATTCCAAAACACAATTGGGGAAATGGTGATCATAAATAATCCTAAACTCAACCATGCCCAAGGCGATCGCACAACAAGCCGATGCGGTGGACTAGTTAAACAAAAACCAACTAACCCTAGCCCCAAAATAAAACCATGATATTTGCTATTACAGGCTAACCCGACCAAAATACCCAAAATTGCTAAACGATAACTAGGAATATATGAATTAGCAGCGCCAATTTCATCTTGCAATGGCTGGCGGAGAAATTCGGCTACAGCACAATATAAACCAGCCGACCAAAAAAACATCAGTGGGCTATCGGGCAAACTTAGGATACCAAAACCAATTTGAAAAATAGGAGTGATGGTGGCGATCGCTAAAGTCAAGTTGGCTGCTTTGGCAGAAAAGATTCTTTTGCTAGTTAGATAGAGAAATATTAAACTGCCTGTATAGCAAAGTAGCGCTCCTAGACGAATGCTAAATTGCGATACCTCTCCTGTTAACCACGGCCCAAAACCAGTTGTCAGCGCAACCATCGCTGGATGATCGAAATAGCTCCAGTCAAGATGCAAACTGTAAAGGTAATAGTAAGCTTCATCAAAGGTAGGGTAAAGCCAGAAAGCAATTGTGGCTCTAAATAACAATCCCCCGAATAATAAACAAAGCACTGATTGATTAGTTTTTTGAGCTAACCACTTTTGAGCTATTTGCATTTATTTATATTTTGTTTTTGGTATGCACCCCAAATCATAAACTCCAGCTTGCCGAAATCAACGCGAGATTTCGAGAATCTAGCAAACAAATTCTTGGTGTCTCTTTGTTCTTAATGTCCTTTCCCCGCACCTAAATACAATTCACCAACTTTCGGGTCTGTTAATAATTGTTGACCAGGGCCAGAAATAGCATCGCGTCCAGACTCTAGGACATAACCGCGATCGGCCATTTCTAAAGCTTTACGAGCATTTTGTTCTACAAGTACGATCGCAGTACCACTTTGATTAATTTGTTTAATCTGCTCAAATACTTGCGTTACCAAAATCGGAGATAATGCCGCCGAAGGTTCATCTAATAGTAATAAACTGGGTTCTAGCATCAATGCTTTGCCCATTGCCAGCATTTGACGTTCTCCGCCAGACAGTGTACCAGCCCGTTGACGACGGCGATCGCTCAATCTCGGAAACATCGTAAATATTTTTTCTTTGACGGGTTTAAGCGGCGCATTACTCACAAACGCCCCCATTTCTAAATTTTCTTCCACACTCAAAGAAGGAAAGACATTGGCAATTTGTGGTACATAGCACATCCCCTTCTTGACAATTTGATTTGACTTCAGTCCAGCAATATTCTCTCCCTTAAAGGTAATTGTGCCTGTATGGGGTGTTAACAGTCCAAAAATGGTTTTTGCTAAGGTCGATTTACCCGCACCGTTGGGGCCAATCACTGTTACCAATTCTCCGGCTTCTACCCGAAAATTAACACCTTGCAAGATATCTACATCTTTGATGTAGCCAGCGTAGACATTTTTTACTTCTAGTAACGGAGCAGAGTTATTAACTGAACCTGACATACAATCCTTGAATTAATCAAATTTTATGATGCGATATCTGATCTACGAGAGGCTGCGCGTAGACTTCGGCGTGAGCTTAGTCAAACGCTTGCTTCCCCGTTCGCGTAGCGTTCCGTAGGAAAGGGATACACGTCTACGCATAAATTTTATTTACTGTAACCGCTTGAAAGAAAAAAACATAGGTAAAAAACCTATGTTCACTTACAAATACATATAATTCTATTGAAAATTATTTAGACTTATTTTTTTTACTCCGACTGACTGCAAAGTATATTCCCATGAAAGATAAAGCTGCTAGTCCAGTCGGTTCTGGAATTTGAATCGTCACTTCCCCAGTTGCTAACTCCCCATTATCACCCACCTCTCCAATGTAAAGGTACAGTGTATTAGCTGTGGAAACAGGGCTTGTGAGGTTAAATTGTACTTGACCATTGTCTCCCAAGCTGACAAACCCAAATATTAGACTAGGGTCAGTAGTGGAATTAGCATCAAAACTTCCCAGGGTAGCCACGGCGTTGTTAATATTACCACCTGTACTACCAAATAAATCTGGAGCCGTAGGAGGGCGCTGGGTTCCGGGGGTGAAAATAGTTCCCGCTGAACTAAAATCGAACACGTCTAATGCGGAGATGCTGTTAACATCTGCTGCACTATTAATTAAATTGGTACTAAGTTTGATTGCGTCTAAATCAAAGCCACTCACCTGACCAGGAGAACCACCAGTGCTATTACTATTATCCCTAATGACAATGGAAGTAATATCACCAAGGTTTGAGGCAGGAATTTCGGCGCGGAAAACAGCAGTAATTCCGGGAGAACCACCAGTTACACCTGTTAGCTTGGTAAAGTCAAGGGTTAATGTTGCTGCTGTAGCACTTTGACTTGAGATCAAGCTGATAGCTAACGTAGCTATACTAGACGTTAAAAACTTAACACTAGGAAAACTACTTAGGTTTTTCATGAATTTTGGGATCTTGTTCAAAAGTAAACGCTAATATTACTTATGCTTTCAAATTTAGCTTAAATGCTACTTGAGGTAATTAACTAGATAGCCTATTAATTATTGCAATAAATACATCAAGATTATATGAATTTTTTATACGCTACTGTTAGTAGTGTCATGGATTAATGCAAAAACAGGCATTGGAGTAACTTTGCCAATGCCTGTTTGCTAAATAACGATTATGGTGTTTTTATCCAAACCGTATTGGATTACGATATTTTTTGCAAATCTGGCCGTTCTTCAGGAACGATCGCACCTGCTACTGGGCATACTTGGATACATATACCACAATCAATGCAGGTAGCAAAATCGATCCAGTACCAATCGCTTCCTTTAACATTTTTACCTGGACCTTCATGGATGCAAGCTACAGGACAAGCATCTACGCAGTCGGCGACACCTTCACAGACATCAGTAACAATTGTGTGTGGCATTTGATAGATTCCCCTTTTGGCGTTGGTGAATGGTTGATAGTCAACCGTCAATAAACTATCAACCATTGACCTTTGGACTATTGACTAATACTTTCTATTGTGGGTGATCCATCGGCTTTAATCCAAGCGATTTGGGCAATCCGGCGATCGCGTGCATATTGGCGGATAGCTTGTGCATCTCTTTCTCCTAATTCCATTTCCACAATTACCAAATGGGTTGAATCACGGAGTTTTTGAGCATAGGCAAAAGCCGCCGCCTCAGCGTTGTCGGTTTCTGGTACTACTAACCAATTGCTGGCAGGAATATCTTGCGGCAATTGCCCAGTTGATAACAGAACTTGGTATAAATCTTCAATGTCGAGGACAAAACCAATTCCGGGGATGTTTTCGCCTTGGGGGTGATAAAGTCCTAAAAGTTGGTCGTAGCGACCACCCCGCCCTAAAACTCTGGCTGGGTAATCGTTGTTGCTGACAATTTCAAAAACTATACCAGTGTAGTAGTCGATAGTTTGGATCAAACTCAGATCCAAGATCACAGGAAAATTCCTTTCTAATTCTAGTAACTCTACTAGAGATTTGAGGTGATTTACTGCCTCTTGCTGTTCTGTATCTAAACCCAGGCTACTGACTTTTTGTAATACATCTTGACTTTTGCCACGCAGATCGAGCATGATTCTGGCGCGATCGCGCAAGTCTTCACTCAAGGGCAAAGTATCAATCGTTACTCGATCAAGATGAGCGATCGCCTGACGCACTTTTGCTTGTAAATTAGCCGGAAAAGCCTGCAACAGCGATCGGGTAATTCCCGCCTCGCCTAAAACAATCCGCCAATCTCCCAAACCCAGCGCTGCTAAACAATCACCCACCAATAGCAGCACTTCGCCATTAGCCCGCAGTCCACCAACACCTAAAAGTTCCACACCAGCTTGATAAAATTCTTGCTGATGATTGTGCCGATTTTCCCAAATGCGCCGAAAGACATTGGCATTATAGTAAAGTCGCTGCGGATAAGTCAGACCTGCCATGCGCGTAACAACAGCACGAGCGATCGAGGCTGTCAGTTCTGGACGCAACCCTAATTCTTCATCTTCAGAATTTTGCAGTTGAATCACCATCTGGCGTTGAATTGCTTCCCCCGCCATCAAGGTGTCCATGCGTTCCAGCGTTGAGGTAATAATCTTGTGATATCCCCAACGATGGAACACTTGCTGTAATCTGTCTTCAATCCAGAGTTTTTGAGCCACGTCTAAAGGTAATAAATCCCTGGCTCCTGCTGCTGGTTGATACACCATTATTTTTTATTCCCACCAAACAAACCTCCAAATAAACCTCCACCTCCAGATTTATCTGGTTGTTTATTCCCAGTTTTGGCAGATGGAGTCACTTTAGTACCACTTGATTGTTGACCCAAAGCTTTATCTATTTTAGGTTTCCATGCGATCGCTATTTGGTCGTTCGGGTCTAATTTTAAAGCATTATCAAAATGAATCTTGGCCATTTTCAGCTGATTTTGCTTTAAATAGACTAAACCAATCAAACTATGGCAGCGGCCACTCTTCGGTGCAAGTTTCAAAGCATCCTGCAACTCAACTTTAGCTTGAGCATATTGGTTTTTCTCAATCAGAGTTTGCGCTCGTCTGATATATTGTTCCGCCGCTGAGTCTTCTTTTGGCGGCGCTGGTGGTGGTGGCGGCGCAGATTTCTTATTTAGGGGTGTGTTGGAAGTTGACTCAGGCTGTGAGGCTGCGAAAGCTTTACCCGCACTCCGCATTAAATAGACTAAGTTCAACTCGCTAATTTGAGCAATAATAGGGATGACTTGCTGTAAGGAATTGAATTGAGTTTCAGCAATTTTAGCGATCGCAGTTTTATAGGAATGATCAATATTTGGAGCAGCAGCCAGCTGTCTGGCTAAATCGGTAGTAAGTTCTATCGAAGCCGAATCTTGTACCAAACGCTTACCCATTTGAGACAAAATTATCATGTATTCTGTGCGGCTGCGTTCGCCAGATAGCGCTTCATAAGCTGGGTTAACCAACTTAGATAATAATTCACTAGCCAGCTTTTTTTCTGTAGGAGTGGCAGAAGTATTACTGTCAGGATGCAAACGCCGAGCAATTTGCAGATAACGCTTGCGGATATCTTTAACATCCGCATCTACTGGAACGCACAAAACTGCGTGATGGTCTATAAAGTCATATTTAAATAATCCACGGTCTATTTTTAGCGACATAGGTCGGTGTTGCACCAAAGGAGTCATAAGATTCCTTCTAGTTTACTTCGCTATATCAGTGGATCGTCAGTAGCAATTTTACGCTTAGTCAATAGTCAATCAATTTTAATCCACAAGAGGCAAACAATTTTGGATTTTAGATGAAAATATTCTCCTAATCCAAAATCCATATGGTATGATAAGTGAATAAGATATTATAGTAAGACTAAAAAATACTCTTGGTTAAGAAAGTTACGATCACCCTTGACGATGAAATTCTGGCTTTTATCGACCGACAGGCGGCGTTAGTTGGAGACACCCCCAACCGCAGTGGCTATGTAAACTCTGTTTTAGCAAAACACCGTCGCACCGTTTTGGAAGCTGAAATAATCGCAGCGCTCAAAGAAGATGCTATGAGTCCCGAATATCAGTCAGAGATTGCAGCTTGGGATACCGTTGCTGGAGATGGTATTGAATAATGCCAAACGGTATTTTGGCTTATCAACGCGGGGAAATTCGCTGGGTAAAACTCGATCCAACACTGGGTGCAGAAGCTCAAAAGACGCGTTCTTGTCTAATAGTTCAAAATGATGTGATGAATCAATATGGCTCTTTAACTATAGTGATGCCATTTCGACCTAGCACTAAAAATGCCCCTTATGTAGTGAATGTCAAAGCTACAATCAACAATGGTTTAGATCAAGACCGCTATATTGATGTTGCTCAAATTCGCAGTGTTGATAACACTCGGATATTGGGGTTGACAGGAATTTTAGAAGATGAATATTGGGAAAAAATTCGTGATGCGTTAGATATAGTTTTGAATTTTGCATAAAAAATCCAAAATTAAAGTCATGGAGTACTTTGTTTCTCAAAACACTAAAAATCTCTACTACCCAAGAGGCAAAGTAGAGATCACAATTGAAGACATTGGTTTGAGATTGTTTTAAAACTGAGTAACTGTCAAACGTAAACCAGAATCTAGCCGGGGAGTCTTTAAATAGTCAACTGGTTCGCCGTTACGTTGAGCAGGTTGGTTGTTTGTGCGCTTTTCGCATTCCTTAATCGCCGCTTCTGGATCGTTAAGAATCTCCAGAGGTTTAATATTTTTACATCCTTTCTCTTCGCGGACTCGGCCAATAGAGTTAGCAATTTGTCTTAAAGCATTAGCGCGATCGCTGGCGTTACCTGCACTACTGTTAATTGTGACTGGTTCGGTGATTAAGGTAGTCGCCTCGTGGCGTTCGATAGTCAGTGGATCGACATCTGTTGATTGAGCGTGGACAGGACGAGCTAGTGCGATCGCACCAACAATAACAGCTAAAGCTATAAGTGGGCATTTCATACTTCAACCCCTGAATTAAGTTACTTGTGATACCTACAAGCGCAATTCCATGTTATCCGCAAGCAACTAAAATGTAATCTCTAGTAAAGCTAACTGCGTTCAATCAGAGGTAGGGCGGCATCATCTGCCCAAAAGTCCGTATATGCGATCAGGCTTCAGCATAGCTCCGCTTACCGCACATTGGCGATAGATCAGAAATAAGGATTTCCACATGGAAGGAGAACAGCAAGAAACTCTGCTTCTCCATCATTACATCTTGAACACTACCCAATACCTTAGCCTATTTTATTAGCCCGGATTATTGCCAAGCCTACCTTTTTAGGTCGTATTCATCATGTTTGTACAGGCGTTAAACCCTCGTAAGTAGAAAGGTGCAAATAAACCGAACTATGTAACGGAAAGTAAAGTAGCTTGAAAACCTCTTCCCTTCTGCCTTCTGCCCTCTGCCTCCTGCCTTGTTATAACGACAATTTTTAACACCGACCTACTTACATTGGCGAAGATATTGCTATATTACAAAGAATATTTTGTCAAAAAAGTTTTATTTTATACTTTATAAAGTATTACTAATTATCACTTCGATGGTTTATTAGCAGCGATCGCGGTTCATAACTAACTAATAGTTTAGCTATGGCGATCGCAAAAGCAAAAAGTCTTTGCATATATATAAATCTTACTAATTACTACTCAGTACATTTAGAACTAAAACTCCCTGTGTCAAAAGTTTAGGCAATTTAATTGATTGTTGAGCAAATAAAAGTTGTATCTATTACTGTCTTTACTAAGTATTTTTAAGTCAAAAATTCGCCGTAACCCTAGAATCATTAGTGGCGGAAAATAAAGCAAATATTTTGTTAAAATACTGTCGTAAATCTACTGATAGTGCTAATATACTAACTTAATTAAGTACTTTAGTACTACTTAAGGGAAGATTCAGCCTTCCTGAGTCAGCATCAGATTCATCGTTCCCACGGCTATAACGAGGTCATATGATACATTCAAGTGGAACATTAGCAATATTGCTGATGCTGTTTATGGTGTTTTTTTGGATTTATTCAGCGTTTAAATCCAGAAAATTAGGAAAATATTCGCGTCCTCTGGCAATTTTTCTTATAGTTTCTCTGGCGATCGCTAGTGGAGGTGTTGTATCAGCACAATTAACCCTAAACCCGGCTCCCTTAAATGCCATAACTAGTCTTCCACCAGCTACAGTTGGAGATCCTACCCCGGCAAACCCACCACTCCTGACAGCAGTAGCTGAACCAAGTAATCTCGGAGACTTTGTACGAGACCAAGCAGCCTTACTCCAACTAGGAAAGTCCCTATTCTGGGATATGCAGCTTGGTAGCGATGGTATTCAGTCCTGTGCTAGTTGTCACTTTCATGGCGGTGCTGATAACAGATCAAAAAATCAAATTAGCCCTGGCCTTTTGGCATCACTAAAAGATATCACTTTCCAGGTTGGTGGTAATCCAAACTATCAACTCACAGCAGCAGATTTTCCATTTCACAAACTAGCAAATCCTGATGATCGAACTAGTACAGTTCTTTCTGACGTTAACGATGTCGCCTCCTCCCAAGGCGTATTTAATAGCGTTCTTGTAGCAACCGTTCCGGGTCAAGCAGAGGATAATGTTACATCTACGCCAGATTTAGACGGTTTTCAAATCAATGGAATCAATGTGCGCCGAGTTGAGCCACGTAATACCCCAACGGTAATTGATGCCATCTTCAATAAAATCCAGTTTTGGGATGGTCGTGCCAAGGAAACCTTCAATGGAGTGAACGGAAAAGGAGCAGCAGACCTGAATGCTAAAGTTTTCAAAGCTTCAGGACCAAACCAACTAACTCAAGTTTCCATTTCGCTCAATAATTCCTCTATAGCTTCCTTAGTAACTGAACCACCATTGAGTCCATTTGAATTGTCTGCTGATGGTCGTACTTTACCTGAAATCGGTGCTAAGTTTCTGCGACGAAGAGGTCAGAAGCTCAAAAGTCTTAGACCGCTAGGCAAACAAATTGTACATCCGCAAGACAGTGTTTTAGGATCTTTTAGTCGATTCCCCAATAAAGGTCTGTCAATCGGAGCCTATGATCGGTTCATTCAGAAAGCCTTTAAGCCGCAATGGTGGAGGTCAAAGTCTATCATTCAAGTTGAGAGTGATGGAACAATAACAATCCTCTCTGGAGCGTTGGCTAGCACTACCGATGAATCTCTGACGACTGATGAATCTCTGACGACTGATGAGGCTTTCACTACTGACGAAGCTTTCACTACTGATGCGGCTTTCAGTATTAATTCTTTGGCTACCTCTGCCGATAGTGAAGAAAACGTGGTTTTATCTTCAAATCAGTTCACTCTCAGGGACTGGAACTTCTCCTTGTTTGCTGGGTTAGCAATGCAAAAGTATATGTCTACTCTTGTATCTAGCCAGACACCTTTTGATAAATTCCAGGCTGGAGATACCAATGCTCTAACCCCTCAAGAAAAAAGCGGTCTAACTTTGTTTGTTAATACTACGGCTAATGGTGGCGCAAATTGTAACGTGTGTCATACTGCTCCAGAATTCACGATGGGTTCGGTAAGAAGAACCGCAGGAATAGCTTCTACTGATTCTGGGAATCCACTGATTAACAATTTTGGCAATGGCTTCATTGCTAACTACGGTGTTAGACCAGCTTCCGAAGACCCAGGAGCCGGAAACTTTACTACATCAAGATTCAAAATCCCTGGACTCCGTAACATCGCTTTGACAGCACCATATATGCACAACGGTGGTATGGCAACTCTGGAGCAAGTTGTTGACTTTTACAATCGTGGTCGAGGTGACGATGGTGGAGCAGGTGTAGCGCCATTGAACTTAAACTCGCAGCAAAAAGCTGATTTGGTCACTTTCTTGAGAACCGGACTTACTGATCAGCGAGTCCTTCTGGAGAAAGCGCCCTTTGACCATCCACAATTGTTCATCCCCAATGGACATCCAGGCAATCAATTTTCAGTGACTCCTAGTGGTAATACGAATGGAACTCCTACTGCTACAGATCAGCTAGTGGAAATACCCGCAGTTGGTAGCAATGGTGTCACTACTCCCCAGCCAAATTTCTTAGATTAGGACTCTAGACTGGATTTAATACCAGTTAGTTTTTCGGCATTGCTGAATCAAGGGATAATTCTTCTAGGTTGGGCATTTTTTTGCCCAACCTAGAAAACTTTAAGATTAGGGTAGTAATGATGGAGAAGCAGAATTTTTTGCTGTTCTCTTTCCATGTGGAAATCCTTATTTCTGAGTCTTTTTCCACATACTTGGAGAATCATATGGGTATCATTTGCTATTTCATCCATTCATTACTTGTGTAGCGCTACCCAATCACAGAAAATAGCACAGATATACCGTGATCTAAATAATTTTACTGCTTTACATAAATTAATCACGAAAATATTTTTTCTTCACCTTACTATATATATTTTTAATCATTAATTTCCTTAACCGTCCTTGTGTCAAACTTTTGATATTGGGTTGATAATGCTGCTTGTGGTCAAAGAAGTCATTTAATTCATTTAAAATGACTTGCAGCTTTTGAATAATATTTTCATGGCGATACTCTTTAATTACCTGTTCTGATAAAACCAAAAATGATGAAGAGTTAATCAGCTTCAAAATACGTTGAACATCATACTCTTGAGAATAGCCAGCAATTTTATAACAATTAAAACCAGGATCTAAATAATCTGAAAGTCCACCATTAACGCTAGAAAATACTTGACAACCACAAGCTAAAGCTTCCATTGGTTGCAAACCAAAGCCTTCACTCACTGACTGTTGCGCCCAGTATTCAGCAGAATCATAAAGATAAACTTTGGCTCGATTAAATAATCCAGGTAGATCCTCTACATAATAATCAATTACCTGCACATTACATTTTTGCTGTAAACTAGGAATTAGTTCTTTTAATAAATATTCAGAAGATTTTCGTACCTGAACTAAAACATCAATATCCCGCTCCAGATGTAAATTTTTAAATTCAGGACTAATTTCGTTAGGTAAATAATAAAGGAGCGCATTAGGAGACTTTTGACCCCAATATCCCAAGGTGTTGCGACTCACAGTAATAATAGGAATACTTGCAGGTAAATTAAATTTGTAACCCGCACTGTGGGCATGATAAACCACATTATATTGCTTGAGTTTGGCAGCTAATTTAGCTATATCAAAGCCCCAACTCATGACAAAAATAACATCATTTAAATTTGATTCTGTAAGCAAATCATCTAAAAACAGCTTACCCGTTTCCCTTTGGCGGTAAGTAACTACATCAGCACTACAAACTTGTTGAGCAAGTTTCAAAGTTTTTAATTCTGCCCACAAACCACCACAAGCGAATTTGTTACTGGTTCCAGGCACTAAAAAATAAAGCTTTCGCATTTTAAATTACGAATTACGTTAGCGAGTCTTGCCTACGGCACGCCAAGGGCGAACGAGCGTCATTACGAATTACGAATTACGAATTATAAATTAGCTTCTCGCCATTTTACCTTGACAAAATGCCCCTGCCGTCCCCAAACATCACGAGTTACTGTAATATTTTCAATTGTCAGATTAAAAGGAATAGCAGTTGTCAGATAACGCTGTGCTATTGAACCTATATCCGGGGCAATTTCTGATGCTGTTGTAGCGGCCAACCCTAAACCAATCAATTGCTCAACTGGTCGGAACGGTAGTAACAAATGCACACCTACAGCTAGTCCGGCAGTTAGCAGCATTGCCACTGATAGATTTGTGCCACAACGGGGATGCACTGCCAAATCCCACTCACCATGCGTGAGGCGATGGAGGGCTTGAGTAACTGCACGTCGCAAGTTACTGATATTGACTTCACCATAGAGGTAAAATCCCTGGTCAGTAGACAAACCGCCCAATAGTTCGTTATCGATTTGTATTGTGTTGGGTCTTCCTGGGGGAGTATAGGTATTTTTTGCCTCACTGAGAACCCAGACAGTAGCATGTTCTAGAGCGTGAACTTGCCGCAGCATCAGCATTTCTTTTAACCCTGGAACGAATGATAGCTGTTTTAGTAAATCGGCATCTAGGGTAGATTGAGGTGTAGTGAAGTCGAAGCTAAAAAAGTTAAAGGAAGACGAGCCAGCTTGAACAGAAGCAGAAGTTTCCATAGCAACATTGCTCCCCAAACTAATGGAGCAATATAGATTTCTTATAAATGTAGCGCTTGCAGCATGGGATTATTGCTAATTTTTATTGATGACTAGTTAAATATTTTTTGAATTATGGTGAAATGTTCCGTTGATACAGCTTTGTAAAACTGTATCAACGGTAACAGCCTCGCACGATAACCAATAGCCTGAATATTCCGTTCTGCTTGATATAGATCCTAGCGAGAACTAAAGGTTCACGCTCAAATAGATGCATGAGGAGGAAAACAAGCAGTGAACCGTTAAAATGTTGTAGCTGTACGCCAGACGAAATTTATTGCAATATTTAGATGCGATTTATGGCATCTGCCAAACGCCATTGACCTGCATCTCTATTAGCACATAATTCATTCGTTCTGGTTAGGTAGTGAACAGCAATTCACATCATTCAAGCAAACCTTGCCCCACTGTAAAGCCCAGCGGACAAGCGCCACTCGGTTTTCTGTTTGGGTTTTGGTGAGAATGTTGCTGATATGGTTATCAACTGTTCGTTTACTGATTTCTAGTTTTGCTGCAATCTCTTGGTTAGTTAAGCCAGCGGCCACTAAGTCGATAATTTGCAGTTCTCTGTCTGACAGAGTAACAGGGGTCTGAGACTCGCCACCAGCCATGACTGATTCTATCCTCCCTTGGTATATGTACTTAATCACTCTCTTTAATTCTAGAAGATTCTTTTGTTGGTAGGCATTTGAAGTGTTAGCTGCAATACGATTGACAATAATTTTTTTCAACTTCAACTGAATGAAAAGTTCATATTTTGCTAATCATTAGTAATAAATAATACAAATTTAAGTATGCTTGTTAAGCATTTATATTTATGAAAAAAAACTGCCATGAGAGCGTATACGTCAGAGGGAGTAACAAAAAATGCTATTGAATTCCATGAAAGACTGGCGACAGATAATGAAGATTATTGTAGATTTTATACTGACCTCAAAAGAACTGAAAAGTCAGGGGTCAATATGGAAAACTCAAAACTTAGAATTCAAAGTTCAGGCAGAAAACATTCTGAGTGGCAGTTTCTCATGAATTCTCACTTCTGGATTCTTCTCAACTTTCTCAACCCAAATCGAAAATTTGAAATGAAATGAGCTATCCCCGCGTTTTGTGTCTTGGTGAAATTCTGTTCGATTGTTTAGCCGATCAATTAGGGCTAAAGCTGGAAGAGGTGCAATCCTGGACTCCCTATCCAGGAGGAGCGCCAGCTAATGTAGCCTGTGCTTTGGTGAAACTGGGAACTTCCGCTGGATTTGTCGGAGCCGTTGGCGAGGATGAACCAGGGAATCTACTGGTTAATTTATTACAAGAAGTTGGTGTAGATATAACAGGTGTACAACGCCATCCGACTGCGCCAACACGGCAAGTTTATGTTGTGCGAGATTTAGCAGGCGATCGCAATTTCGCTGGCTTCGGTCAATATGATACATCTGAATTTGCTGACACCCGCCTACAAGCCAAGCAATTACCAACTCTGCTGTTTCAAGAGGCAGATTTTCTAGTTTTGGGTACTTTGGAATTAGCTTACCCTGAGAGCGAAAAGGCAGTTTACCGGGCTTTAGAGTTAGCAGAACAATTTGACCTCAAGATTGTATTGGATGTTAACTGGCGACCAGTATTTTGGCAAGATGAAAATATCGCGCGGCAAAAAATTCAAGACATATTTAAGCGTGTTGATTTTCTCAAACTTTCCAAAGAAGAAGCCGAGTGGCTATTTGACACCGCAGATGCAGGAGCTATTACTTACCGTTTAGATTCCGTTGAAGGGGTGCTGGTGACAGATGGGGAAAACGGTTGCGCCTATTGTTTAGGCGGTAGCGAAGGTGTATTACCTTCTTTTCCTGTGACTGTGGCTGACACAACTGGTGCGGGAGATAGCTTTTTGGCAGGATTTATCCATCAACTGAGTCAGCATGGTATCCAGAAATTAGAAGATGCAGAGGCAGTAAAACATATTGTCACTTATGCCAGTGCTGTAGGAGCCTTGACTACCATTAAACCAGGTGCGATCGCTTCTCAACCTACCACCGCAGAAGTCGAAGCTTTTCTCGCGGCTCATCAACTTTAAGTAGCAGCATAACTAGTCGGGATATCAGCAGCGATCGGCTGATATTCCTGACCGGAATATGGGTGAAATTCTTGCGGCCATTCTGTTGTCATATTGCATAACAAACGTAACTGGAGTGGAGTTGGTGCAGGGTTAATGCGCTCAACGTGAACTTTTACAAGTTCTGGATTTCTGTTCTTGAGTTGAAAAACATCATCCACAAGATACCGAGGACAATAACCTACAATATGATGATCCTCAGTGCATAAAAGTAATGCACGCGGGTCATAAGGATTTTGAAATTCGTTAGCTAAATATAAAAGTTCACCCATATTGAATTGATTAATTCTTTCAATTGCACAAGTAGGTAAGTGTCTCAGTCCATGTGCAAAAAAGTGGATGTAGTACAAACCATTTTCATCTGGTTCTGGACAGGGGAATACTTCAAAATTATCTGTTTCTTTACGCCCACCACTACGAGCCAAAATAGCAATTGGGTCATCTTCACCTTCAGGAATATTTAACCATTCGACATAATTTTTGTAATTTGGCCGAGAACGCTGCATTAATCGATTAGAAAATAAAGGGAATAGATGAATCGATTTATATACCATGTTTAACTTTGGGAAAGCCAGCAATAGTTGAAATTCACACTTGCGTTGAGCCATTGCTGCGCCTTGTGTATAAACAAACTGGTATTGTGTCCCATCAAATGTTAACCGACCGATGGGAAACCAAGCACGACTTTTGGGATCTTGCCAAGCTAAAAAAAGTGTTTTCATCGCAGGGTGTCTCGTAGCTGTAGTAGGCGAATTTGATTGAATTCCAGTATTTTTTGTGCAAACTCAATTGCTGTTTTTGATATTCGATGAGATGGAATGCGTTCAAAAAGCTCTAACGTATCATTGCTCGACACTCTTGCTAGTTTGTTTAACCACACGCTGGCTGCATCTGGATAGCTTTGCTGCGCTTCACGAAATGCTTCAAAAGTTTTGAGGCGTTTTTTTTCACTAAAACTAGTATATATTAATGAACTGCATTTTTCCGCGTACCCTATGACAGACTTATTATTTAGCTTGAAACTTCGTTTTTCATCCAACAGTTCTCTACCCATACTAGAGGCGTGATCATAAGTTGGTGCTAAATAAATTTTTTCTTGACAACTTATAAAAGCCCAGTTTTCATGATGCCTATCAGTGTTACCAATCCAAGCATCTAAAAGTAAATACCCAACAAAAGTTTCTGTTGCATGAGTGATTCCTTCTGTTGCTTCCCAGCCGATAGGCAAATTCGGCGAAATATCTACAATCGAACTAAATATATTATCGATTGTGTGATGAGATAAGTCTTTAGAATCTTGAGGATAATTAGGTACTCTTGGGGCGAGAATTTCACTACCCAGCGTCAAAATTCCATTTTCTGGTAAAAATGAGCGTGAAATAACGCCAGATTCACCATTAAATATTGCAAGTTCATAATCAGCATGGGGTAGCATTAGCAAATCACACAAGTGGGCTGCTATTTTTTCTGCCCAATCTTCTCCTGTATTTTGTCTAGCTTTTTTATACAGGCAAAGTCTGTCTTGATAGCGAAACCAGAACTTTTCCTTTGTTCCTAAATGTTCATCAGCTTCAGGTGCATTTAGGGGAATCTCAATGATAGGAAAATGTTCTGGCATGATTTAGCTTGAGTTTTGACAGTCACTAGTTTAAATTATGAGTTTTGCCAAACCTAAATAACGGATACCTTCGGGGGAAATATCAAACCGACAAGGTAACACTTCTAAACCAAGGGCGATCGCTTGCCGCAATAACTTACCATATACTGGGTCTGTACTATCCCCAGGGGCAAACTCTGTACAATCACCCCGATTGATAAAATACAACATTGCACTACGATTTGAAGGCAACAAGGCCATCAGTTCTCGTAAGTGCTTTTGTCCTCTTGTGGTTTCTGTGTCAGGAAATAATGCTAAATTTCCTTGAACCCAAGTCGTATTTTTTACTTCTAAATATATTGGACGTTCTTCTTCACTACCTGTCAAAAAGAAATCCACACGGCTTTTTTTATCCAAGCCATAAACCACTTCACCTTTAATTTGGCTGTAGTTACCTAATTCGGGAAATAAATATTTTGCTAAGGCTAGTTTGACTACGCGATTAGGTAAATTTGTATTCACTCCTACCCAAGTTGGTTCGTTATCGTGTACTTGAATCAGTTCCAGGGTATAAGCAAGTTTACGGTTAGGATTATCACTTTTAGACAACTGTACCGCACTACCAAGGGTGGAAACTCCAGTCATTGGCCCTGTATTGGGACAGTGCGCTATCACAACTTCGCCATTAGCAAGTTGCACATCAGCAAAAAAGCGCTTGTAGCGCTTGAGTAAAACACCAGGGTAGAGAGTGGGGTAACGATAAAGCCAATCAAGCATTGTTTTGCAAAGCCAAGCATAGATGCACACAAAATCATATCTTGGTTTGTCTTTGGTTGGAGAAGAAAAACTGCGTTTTTACTAAACAAAAAATAATGCTTGGTTTATTTCATCTGTTAATTATCAATCACAGAAATTATCCACTCTGATATCTCGTAAAATCTCAGAAACCTGCCACCCGGAATTAGCCACAGATAAAACAACAGGATTATCCCGCGCTGGAATATAGTTGGCTTCGCTATTTTCTACTATATTGAATATCTGTTTTTCCTCGACTATAGGTTCTTGGCTCTCAAAATCATCTACTGAAAGATTCTCTTCTTCTATTTGTTTTATCTTTTTGAGGATTAATTTTTCAGATTTTTTGATTAATCGTATATCCATGATGATTTTCTAAGCCTTAGAGAGTGACAAAAAATAAGCAAACAAAGAGTAGATTCTTAGAGAGTTCAAGAACTTCTTCCAGAACCTTGAGCGAAATCCGCAAAAAAGTTTTATGAAGTTGGGTATTGGAAAAATTACCTAAGGAAATCTAGGATACATCAAAATTGATTTAAAATATGCAAATTAAACTGAAAAATTTCTGGAATTGCAAACCAAAAATTAAACCAAATTCATTGGTTTAGTGTTATGCACTTACTAGGAATAAAATCAAGCCATATCAAAGATATTGTCGTTAGATAAGTAGACAGGAGCGCTTTGCCCTAGAAAACAAAGGCGACAGCTGGGCGTTTTATTTTTGGGACTTCCAGAGAATAAAGTATACAACTTATGAAAATGATAATCATTCCGGTGGGGGGAAGGGAAAGGTTGCTAACGGCAACCTTTCCCTTCCCTTTTTGTAGTAAATTCAATGATGATTCGATTTTGGATGTGCATAGGTGTCAATGGAATTAACAGATTCACTAAAGCATTTGTTGAAGGAAACTGCACAGCAATTAAAAGG
>NZ_JADEXZ010000008.1 GCF_015206815.1 Fortiea sp. LEGE XX443 | reverse complement strand
GGGGGTAGGGAGCAGGGGGAAAGAATTAAAAACCATTAATTTGTATCAAGATTTTCGTGAATTGGTATAAGTGAAATTTTTTGTAGTTAGTTTTAATAATATAGTTCTGCATAATACGATAAGTTCAGTATTAATACTTGAGTATTTCCATAAAAACAAAGACCAGGAATTTCAAGTATTCCAAGTCTCTGATTTAACTTTTCTTATTTCAGTAATTTAAATTTAGAGGGTTAAAGATTGAGCATTTGTCTCAATCAACTTCGCCAAGTCTTGCAAGAAAGCCGCGGCGTGAGCGCCGTAAATAATTCGGTGGTCACAGGTGATATTTACCTGCATTTGCTGGCGTACTCCAAATAAGCCATCAGGTGTACCGACAACTTGCAGACGAGCAGCACCGATCGCCAAAATTGAACCTTGTCCAGGTGGTAAAATGGCATCAAAGGTATCTACACCAAACATTCCCAAGTTAGACAGGGTAAAAGTACCGCTATTATATTCTTCAGGTTGTAGTTGTTTGGCACGAGCGCGGTCTACTAAAGATTTCCAAGTGCGTGAGAGAGAATAAATATCTACCATGTCTGCATTCCGCAATACTGGTGTAATTAATCCTCCGTCATCCATTGCCACAGCTACAGAAATATTGATATCAGAGTGATAGACAATGCCTTGCTCTGAGTAACTGGCGTTTAGTAATGGGTGCTTTTGCAATGTCACTGCTACGGCTTTCGCCAATAGCGCTGTCATAGTCACACCTTTGGATTTAATTTGTTTGTAAAGTTTGTCTAAACCATCGGTGGTTATCGTGTAGCCTACACGGAAAACAGGCACGGATACAGTAGCAACCATAGTCCGCACTACAGCATTTTGCAAGGTAGTCAGAGGTACTACTTGACCGGGAACTGCACTGCTGGCGCCGGGGACTGGTGTAGGTGCTGCTATCACAGGTGCAGGTGGCTGAACTGGTGTAATGGTTGGTGCAGGGGTTGATGGAGCCGCTGGTTTACCCTTGTTGATTACAGCTTCCACATCTTCAGCCACAATGCGACCGTAAGGGCCACTACCTTTGAGAGTAGTTAAATCAACTTTTAATTCTTTTGCTAATTTGCGAGCGCGGGGAGATGCGACGAGTCTACCTTCTTTGTGGTTCGAGCCGTTACCGTTGTGAGTAGGTGCGCCGATGGAGGCTGTAGCTGGTACTTTTTCGGGAGCAGGGGTTTTAGCAGTAGTTTGACCTGCGTTAGCGAGAGATTTCGCAGCTTCGATTTCAGCTTCGGTTTCAACTACGTAAGCGATCGCACTACCTACGTTGGCACTCTCACCTGCTTGTACAATGATGTGGGCTAGATATCCTTCATAGAAGGTTTCTACATCCATATCTGCCTTATCTGACTCGACAACCACCACTGTTTCACCTTTTTCCACTTTATCCCCCGGCGATTTTACCCAGGAAACTATCTTACCTTCAGTCATGGTGGAACTAAGCGCCGGCATGAATACTTCGTGAATGCTCATATGGTGGTTTCAAAATCAATAATTTATGGACTTTAACAGCTTTTCCCAGATTGAATTGTATCTTGGCGGGAGAGTTTTATGGCAGGGGGCAGAAGAATTTTAGATTTTGGATTTTGGATTTTGGATTGGTTGATGACAAATCTAAAATTGAATGGGCAAGAGGTAAAAGTATTATTGTTGCTAGTATTTACTCTCTCAAAATCTCCTAACTCTTGTCTTGCACCAGGCGACTGCAAGTCACTGCTATGCAGTCCAAACCCGCCTACGCGGATTAAAAGCCTTGATTTTCCATGAGTCCGCGCAGGGGGTGAGACCAGCGCTGCGGAAGGGTTTCCCTCTTTTACGAGACGCTAACGCAAACCGCAAGCGACTGGCAAACCCGTTAGCGAAGCGGTAGCGAGGAACGAGCGTCAGGGACTTCGTTTGTATAGCCGCGATTTCTAATCGCCAAGGCTAGGGCACATTGAGGCCGCAGGGGGGCAGGGAGCAAGGGAGAGGGTTTGCAGCTTTGATTACCATAAAAATGGTGCAATTTAAATGACGATTAGCTTATCACAGCGATCGCACTGACTCACCCTTCTGTACTTATAACTCGTAGTTAGTCGGTCATATTCACTAAAGCATAAATATGTAGCCCCAGGAAATAATTTTGCTTAATTTACTCCTAAATTCGTATTAACTACTACCATTGATTGAAAATAACGTAATTTAAGTATTGTTAATAACTAAATTTTTGCTTTTTTGTTGAAACTTAATCATCCTAATTGTGGTCTAAGAGAACAGCATTATAAAAACTTAACTCATATTTTCTCTTACACCAACATCTAAATCAACATTCTATTTTACAGTTTAATAAAATATCTGGTTTTCCTTATATAAAGGTCTAAAATGTAAATTAAATACAGCAGCCATATTCTGTCATTTTTTAGTTGACTTTCTGCCTATTTTCAGTTACTTCAATAAATAATTATTGGCTTTGAGTACATTTTTTTATAAGAAAAATCATCAATAAAAAACGTTTTTAACTAGAGCTTGTATAGCTTTGAGACTGAGTGCAAAAATACTAAACCCCCACCTGAGCAATACTAGTACCTTTACCCAAAAATACTAGTCCCCATACCCCAAGTAATTTTTGGATAGCTTTTGCAGCAATTGATTTAGCTTTTGAGTACAACTTTAATAAATTTAATAAACTTAACCCGCACCAACTAGATAGCTGTTGAGAAGTCGGCTGATATAAACAATATAGGATTTACGCAGAGATTCCCCTCTACCCCCCGAAATTCTAAGGCTTTGCCAGCGAACTAGGGGGGACTTCTTAACCCTCACATTGTCGCCAAAGACATAAAACGACTTTTTGAGGTGAGAGTGCGTTAGTTCCGCAGGTATAAATATAGAATTTGTGGAAAATTAAGTAATTGTTTATCAGCCAGTAGTTAATGTATTTTAACTGACAATAGCTCATAACCAAATTACCTTTTGCAGATTCTGTTTAACATCAAAACTGTTGATAATTAGAAAAGATAACTAGTAAATACATTCACCTTCTAGGTGTATTCTACCTAGCAAAGGAGAGCAAAAATGAAAGTCAAACTTCTAAATGTTCTCACAGTTTGTCTAGTAACACTAATAGTGATTTCCCCAGGGATAGTAGTCCTGAAAGTAGTTTGGCAAAAACATATAGAGTTAGTTAAGACACAGAATTTAAACTGTGAACTTAATAAGATTAGCAAAGCAAATCAAGCCTTATATCCCTCGGTGACGGCTGGTGCTAATAATTGCGATCGCCCAGTCGTGAACAAAGCGCTAATGACTGATTTTGCATATAAACTTGCCATTATCCTGCAATGGTTTATCTTGCTAACCCCAGTTGGTATCGGGTTAGGAATTCTTGTATACGACAGGTATTTAGTTCATCGTGCTGCTGTATTTCAAGAACAAGTAGAAATGCTAGAAAAGCTTTGGCAGCAAAGTATCGAGCAGTAATCAATTCACGCTTCAACATTACAAAATACTATGACTGAAGAACGGCAAGCCCAATATTTTGATTTAATCGATAAATTGCTCCAATGTCCTAATGGCCAAGAGCCAGAAATTTTAGAAGCACATTCAGAATTAATTGATGCTAACTTCGTAGAAGCAATGGTCAAAGTTGCCACAATATTTGCTCACGAAGGTAATCAAGATGGCGCTCACTTTTTGTTTCATGTAGCACGAGAGTTAGCAAAACAATTAGGGTTATATCCTGATTTTACAAATTCAGAAGCGGCAAAATCTGAAGTTATAAATAAGGAGTAGTCATGCTACTTACGGCAACTGATGCTGGACACATAGCATTAGAATTTCTTTTAGCAGACTGGAATATCCGTGAAGAATATAGAGAGTGGTTTACTATTATGAAATCTCGTTTAATTGGCGAGAGTTGGTACATAGTAGAGTTGGGTATAGAAGGCTTTCCTGATAGATGGTTTATTCAAGTTTATGATACAGGAGAATGCGACCCAAACTATACATTCGCTTCTCCTATTAGTGGTAAAGAAGGATTTTCTGATGTTTCTGATTTACCTGAAATGCTGGCTGAAGTGTTAGTGGCAGAGCGCAAATCTCGATGAAATTATCCTAATTTAAGCCTCCAGATTTATCTGTGTAGTTATCTAAAATACAAAATTGTTTTACGGGTGATTATTAATCTAATACATTGAGGTGTAGGCAAATAAAACTACACCTCATTTTTTATATATTTTTAAAGCTTAAATTGCTATATAAATCACATTTTTTATCATGCTTATTTGACAAATTTATGTTATATTAAATAGCGTGATGAACGCTACAGAAATATCAGTTAAAATGATTACTGAAGATATCATCGCTAAAGAATTCATTAGAATTGTCAGCGAGTATTATCCTAAAGTTGGTGAACTACTAGACGGGTGTCATGTGAAAGTCATCACCTGTTTTTGGGGAAGACCAGCTAGACGTTTACAATACATAGGGATTTATTGCTCTGAGGAAATGCTGCCCTATGTCAAAGATCACCAAAAAATACTCAGAGATATAGCAGAGAACATGGGATTAGTCCAAGTAGTTTGTATGAACGCTAAACGCTTAATCCGCGATCCCAAATCGAAGCTCAAAGATACAGATCCACGCTTGTGGTTGGAGTTGCAAATGGTGGCAACCTAAGAATAATAAACAATGAAAACCGGACTTTTCTGCAATTACGAAAATCATCACCAAAATGCCCGCCGTGCCATTTTTGAGCAAGTCGCCCTGGTGAGACAGGCGGAAAGCTTAAACTTTGAAGAAGCTTGGTTGAGTGAGCATCATTTTAGTGAAGTCAATCTCAGTTCTTCTATGCTGGTATTGATGGCACATTTAGCAGGTGTTACCTCAAAAATTCGATTAGGTACAGCTGCGGTTTTACTACCATTCCACAACCCGATTCGGGTAGCAGAGGATATCGCTACCTTGGATAATTTGTGCAATGGCAGATTATTATTTGGAGTTGCCAAAGGCGGGCCTTTCCCCCAGCAAAATAAGCATTTTGCCATATCAATGGCAGAATCTCGTGCCAAAATGCTAGAAGCGATCGCATTGATTCAAAAGCTGTTATATGAAAATGATGTTTCATTTGACGGACAACATTATCAATGCGATCGCCTGACTGTTCACCCCAAACCTTTGCAACAGCAGATTCCGGTGTACATAGCCAGCGGTGATGACACAAGCATAGAATTTGCGGCTAAAAATTCCTTCAGCTTGATGGGAGGGCCACCCTTCGCGCTAGAAAGATTGAAAAAGACAGTCAGCCAATATCGAGATATTAATCCCAGTGGTGCAGACAATTTTGTGTTAGCGCGGTTCTTTTTTGTTGGACAAACCAACGAAGCAGCTGTCAATGAAGCAATGCCTTTTATCCGCCAATTTAGCCAAAAAATGACAGCAAATTCGGCGCTAGTAATGCAGAATGGTTCCCACAATGGTCATAAAGCATTTGATCGAACAAACATTTGTTTTGACGAAGACTATTTGATTGAAAATTCAATCGTTGGTGATTCTATCACTTGTCGAGACAAAATCAAAAAATTTCAAGACGAGTTGAATCTAGGGACATTAGCGCTCAAACCGACATCGTTTGACTTGCAAAAAAACATCGAAAGTTTGCAGCGCTACAACCAAGAGGTACGCAATCATGTCTAAATTAAACCAGCTTCCACCCGATGATTTACCTCCAACCGAGGTAACAAGAGAGGATGGAATGCTGCACTTAGAGCTAGAGCAATCGATTGGGAGATGCTTTTATCAAAGTTGCGATCGCATTACCCAAGTACTACTCACTAATTGTCAGTGGTATCTCACCCAGAAAAACACTAAAGTGATGTTAGTAATTGATTGCCCTGACATCGTATCTTACTGGCATATAGTCAGCAATATTGCCCAGTTGGGTAATAGACTGGAGAGATTTACAAACAACGCCAGAATTAGAGTTTATCCCCCTTTTGGTAAAGGTGCGCCGTTAGAAATTAGTGTGAATGAAATTGCGGCTTATCGAGATTGGCTGTAAAGTATATTTACTAAGACTCAGCAACCCGGTTTTTCAAAAAACCGGGTTTTTGTATTTTCACCCAAAAATTTAGATTAAAGAAAAATTTGCAGTTCGCAGTTTGCAATGGCGATCGCCATAACTAATTACTTCATCGACAAAATAAATAAAGTCAAATTGAGTAAGCAAAAAGCCTAAATGCTTTCTCGTTTAGTTTAAATGTCTTTTTAAACAGCCTGATTGCTTTCTCATTTAGCTTAAATGCTTTCTTAAACAGCCTGATTGCTTTCTCATTTAGCTTAAATGTCTTTTTAAACAGCCTGATTACTTTCTCATTTAGCTTAAATGCTTTCTCATTTCAGTAGATCGCGTAGTTATTTTGGTGTGTTTTGCAAAAAAACAGGCAAATTAAGAAAGCAATTTGCCTGTTTGGGGACTTATTTAAGTAATTCACTCATTCATAACAACGATGTCTTTGACAAGTTACGCGTAGGAGTACGCGTCTACCCTTAAATAAGCAGTATGATTTAGGTATTGTGAGCATACTGCCATGAAAGAAGGTTTGATGAAATGGTGTAAATAACTATTGCCTTCTACCTTCAAAAAGCGGCCTATACAACCAAGTTTTAGCCTGTATACCAAGCAGCACCAAGTCTGTCTTTACTAGCTACAGCAGTCTCTGTTGCTTGTGTACCATTCAATGTCCAAATTTTGTCTGCGCCTGCTGCTTGATCGCGCCAGTACACATCAGTTTTGCCATCGCCATTGAAATCACCAAAGGATGGTGTCAAGGATGCGCTATTACTGGGGAGAAATGCTTCAGATTTAACTGCTGTGCCATTCATCAACCAAGCTGTATTCTCACCAGTCCTCTGATTGTGCCAGAAGATATCTGTTCTGCCATCACCGTCAAAATCACCAATGTTAGCTTGCCAAGATGAATCAAGTGTCTTAGCAGCGCCTTCAGTGACTACGATACCGTTCATAGTCCAAATTTTGTTTTGACCTGTGGAAGTATTTCTCCAGAGAATATCAGTTCTTAAGTCGCCGTTGAAATCACCAAGGATAGGAGTCCAAGATGCAGCTTGAGATTGTAGAGTAAATTTACTAGCTCTTGTGCCATCCATAAACCAAGCATTATTGGCACCAGTTGTAGGATTGCGCCAGAAGATATCACTCTTACCATTGCCGTCAAAATCAACAATAGTCGGTGTCAAGCCTACTGCTGTGGTTTCTAGAACATTCGCACTTGTAACTCTTGTACCATCCATCAACCAGATGGCATTTTGACCAGTTGCGGCATTATTCCAGAAGATATCAGTTCTGCGATCGCCATTGAAATCACCAATTAAAGGATTCCAGTTAGCATCAACTTTTTCTAAAGCTGCTGTACTAGCAACCCTTGTACCATCCATGAGAGCAATTCTATTCTCCCCTGTCTTACTATTCCGCAACAAAAAGTCAGTTTTGCCATCATTATTAAAATCGGCAATTCTGTAAGTCCAAGAATTGATGTCAAATGTACCCATAGAACCTTGTGAGAGAACTTGTGCGCCATCCATGAGGCGAATGACAATCTCACCGGTTTGAGCATTAACCCACAGTTTATCTACCTTGCCATCACCGTTGAAATCGGGAGCAATTGCTGCACTTCTTAAGTATGGATTGGGATTGGGATTAGCACTTACTGTTGGTGCTGAAACTTGCTGTGTTGATAAGGAATTAGTTTCTAATGGTTGAGATGAACTACTACGTCCTAGAAAAGAATTACCAAAACCCTGCTGAGTGTTCAGGTTGTTTACCAATTCATTTGATTTGTTCAAAGATTGATAAAACAGGTTGTTATTTGTTCCTAATGCTGGGGATTTTGGAGTTGCAGGCATAGTGTGTTTTTATGACTGGGTTGTCATTAAAGTTTTAACCTAAGAATTACATCCATTTCTGTATTTTAATAACAGTTGTTGTTTTTTCTATTTTTTTTTACAAACATTTTTAAAATATAAATATCAAGGTTTATATACACAATTGATCTTCTATAAATTATTTCCATATTTTTTGCAAGTCATGAATAATCAATCAACCAATTTGTCAGGATATTTCATTTATGTCATGCTTTAAATATATAAAATAAGTTTGTTATCTAGTTATCATCAGTGCAAAATTAAAATGCACAAGAAATACAAAAATTCTCTAACAAAATGCTAGTTAAAAAGAAAGTATACTTAATTTCAGTATCTTAATTTGAGGTGTAATTTAAATCAATCCTCAACTCAGTAACAGTTAAATTTTGAAATGCTCCACAACTGGATGGGTAGTAAATATTAGTTAAAATACTTAAACAAGCAACTACTGAGAGGCTTTATCTGTATAGCCCCTAGTTGTAAAACGTGTAAAATAGCACGATAATGTCACAAAGTAAACAGCTATGCAATTAGAATATCGGCAACGTCGAGAGCAATTAATGATGAAAATTGGTCATGGCACTGCGATTTTTCGGAGTGCGCCAATGGCAGTAATGCACAACGATGTCGAATATGCTTATCGACAAGATAGTGATTTTTTTTATTTAACAGGCTTTAATGAAACCCAAGCAGTGGCAGTGTTAGCACCGCATCATCCAGAACATCGCTTTGTCTTGTTTGTCCAACCCAAAGATCGAGAAAAAGAAGTTTGGTCTGGTTATCGCTGTGGAGTAGATGCAGCCAAAGAAATTTATGGTGCAGATGAAGCTTACCCCATCAACGAATTAGATGAGAAGTTGCCCCAATATCTAGAAAAAGCCGATCGCCTTTATTATCATTTAGGACGCGATCGCACTTTTAATGAAAAAATTTTAGAACATTACCAAAGTCTCCTGCGGACTTACCCAAAACGAGGTACAGGGCCAATTGCCATTGAAGATACCTGTTCGGTTCTCCATAGTATGAGGCTGATCAAAACAGAATTCGAGTTAGAAATGATGCGACAAGCAGTAGCGATCGCTATTGAAGCACATAATCAGGCAATGGCGATCGCTAAACCTGGACGTTATGAATATGAAATTCAAGCCGAAATAGAGCGTATTTTTCGGGTGCGGGGGGGTATGGGGCCAGCTTATCCTTCCATTGTCGCTTCCGGCGCGAATGCTTGCGTTCTTCACTATATTGAAAATCATCGCCAGATGCAGGATGGGGAATTGCTGCTGATTGATGCTGGCTGCGCTTATGGTTATTACAACTCTGACATCACCCGCACATTTCCCGTTGGTGGTCAGTTTAAGCCAGAGCAAAAGATATTATATGAGATTGTACTAGAAGCACAAAAGCAAGCGATCGCCCAAGTGCAACCGGGTAACTCTTTCAAATCAGTTCATGATACCGCTGTGCGCGTCCTCACCGAAGGCTTAGTTGACCTTGGTATTCTCAAAGGCGAACTTGACAAAATCATTGAAGAAGAAAAATACAAACCATACTATATGCACCGCACCAGCCATTGGCTAGGTTTGGATGTTCATGATGTTGGCGTTTACCAACATGGTGACGACAAACCGCAGATTTTACAACCCGGTCAAGTACTGACAGTAGAACCAGGACTTTATATAGTACCAGATACGAAACTAGCAGAAGACCAACCAGAAACAGACCCACGCTGGATTGGCATTGGCATTCGTATCGAAGATGATGTGTTAGTTACACCTACAGGACATGAAGTGTTAACCGCCGGAGTTCCCAAAGAAGTAGATGAAGTAGAACGAATTGGTTAAAGGCTGTACTGCTAAAGCAAAACCCACAGGGTAGGATACAATTTCAGACTTCAGACTTTAGACTTTAAACTTCATACTTCCAAGCAAGTTCAGCAGTTACACGGAAGCTATAAAAGGTGAGATCAGTTATTCAGTGAAAGAGAGTCAGTACATCTAGCTATAAGACAATGGTCAATAATAGTTCAGTGCAGGCAGATAAAAATCAGCGCTTGGTGATGCGCCTGCCACGCACATTGAGTTATCTAGAAACCTGTGGTTTTGGGCTGACGGGTCATGTAGGATGGATTGGCACTGCACCGGTTATTCACGCAGCACTAGGATCTAAAGCTATTTTAGTTTGGTTATTTGGTGCGATCGTTTCTTGTATTTTGAACTTGCAAATTCAAAGTTTAGGTAGACATTTATTGGATGTCACAGGAGGAACACCCAATTATACGGCTCGGCTACTCAAGGATTTTCCTGGTTTGGGTCGCTATGTCGCTTTGGGATATTATTTTAGCTGGGCAGCGGCACCAGCATTATACGCAATTATCCTCACAGACTTAGTTAAGGTTAATTTTCAATCTTTAGGCATTACTTGTCCAGAAAATTTCTTAAAAGTCGTATTTACAGCAATTCCTTTTATTGTGGCGTTTAGTCGCACTCGTGCTTTAGCATTGCTGCACTTGTTTTTTGCCATCCCAGCGATTTCATTAGTACTTTTGTTTTGTACTCAAGGTGTAGTCTGGTTAGCGTTTTCAAATACGACTAATCTGTTCCCACCTAGCACACATAACCTCAGCTTTGGAGAATGGACAAAGTGGTTTTTCCTAGGCAGTTATTCCGTTTACGCCTGTGAAACTACGTCTTCTTTTGTAGCTGATAGCCGCTCTCCTCATAAAACTTTGAAGTTTTTAACCACAGCTGCTTGGCTAATTCCACCAGTATTTCTGGGTGGTTCTTGGGTATTAATGTGTGCTGCTACCACTCCAGAAATAGGTGAAGATACTTTCTTGAATTTATTGGCAGCATCGGAACCTTTTTGGGGTCAATTTGCCCCTTTTTTAGTAACACTGCTCATTGCTTTTTCATGCTTGCTCAGTTGTGCCACGGCAGTTACTAATTCTCCGCGCATTCTCTACCAACTTGCCTTAGATGGTCAACTTTCTCCCGTATTCACAGTAGTTTCCCGCCAAGGTATTTTGGGGCCTGCTATCTTTATTACTTTTTTACTCAGTTTGCTTTGTTTGAATTTAGGTAATATATCTCGAATTGTCACAGTAGCAGGTACATGTTATCTACTATCGATTATGGGACTGCATTTAGGATTGTGGTTGTATCGGGGTAAGCCAGAGGTATTGTGGCCTTGGTTGTCATTGGGTTTTTTTTTGGTAGAAGCGGTAGTTTTAATAGTTGGGGGTTTGGCTTGGAATTGGCAAGAGTTATTAGCTGGAATAATATTACCCTTTGTCTTGATGATCGGAGATGCTGCCCTACGGCGCTCTAGATTTGCACCATTTCACTCTCAATGGTGGACAAAATATTACGAAGCAAAGCCTAGTAAGTACAACCCAGACTTTTTTGTCCTCCAGGTAATTGTTCTAGTCTCATTAATCTGTAGTGCTGCTATTGGTAGTTGGTTTCTACGTGATTTATTGGATGGAATTCATGACACATCGCGTAACTCTTTACTCGCGGTGGCACTAGTAACGCTTTCATTTATCGGGGTAGCGATCGCTTGCTGGACTACCCTACCACAAATTGCTGCTATTGATGAGGCACGCCAACAAGCAAAAAATCTATTTATTACTACCTTCAATACCGTTCCAGATACTGTTTTAGTCCTTGATGAAAAGGGTACAATTCTTCAGACCAATGTGGCTGCTGAAGAACTATTTCAAATTAGTACTCAGCAGTTAGTTGGGCAGAACTTGAATCAATTCTTTGTAGATCATTATGGCAAACCAGAGCAGTGGTCTGTCAGAAGTGAAAAAACCCTGAAAACTAATCAAGGCTCATATATCGTTGAATCTACTGTTTCGCAGCCATCTAATCTCCAGATGCGACAATATGTTGTCATCCTACGAGATATCACACAGCGTAAACTGGCAGAAGAAGAATTAAAGCAATACCGTTGTCAACTTGAGCAATTAGTAGCAGAACGCACCACTGAACTCATTAGAGTCAATCAACAACTGCAACAAGATATTATTGAACGACAACGCGCACAAGAACTATTACTGCACAACAGTCTGCATGATGCTCTCACTGGATTACCCAACCAATCCTTATTCATGGAACGGGTAAAACAGGCTCTAGAACGCACCAAACAACAAAAAAATGATTTATTTGCTGTACTCTTCTTAGATTTAGACCGCTTTAAAGTAGTGAATGACAGCCTGGGACATTTGCTAGGAAATCAACTTTTAATTGCCATTTCTCATCGCCTCCAGTCAGTTCTTCGTTCTGGAGATATTGTTGCCCGTTTTGGCGGTGACGAGTTCACAATTTTGCTTGATCATATTGAAGGTATAGATGATGCCATACAGGTAGCCGAGCGAATTCAAAATTTACTAGCTTTACCTTTTCAATTAGATGAACATAAGGTGTTTACCAATGCAAGTATGGGTATCGCCTTGAGTCGAACTGATTATGAGCAAGCCGCACATATCCTACGAGATGCGGATGTGGCAATGTACTCTGCTAAAGCCCTTGGTAAAGCACGTTATGAAGTGTTTCATCCCAAAATGCACGAGGGTGCATCTCTGCTATTGCAGCTAGAAACTGCTATGCGACATGCACTCATCCAACAAGAAGAATTTCGCCTCCACTACCAGCCGATTGTTTCACTAATGACGGGCAAAATTATCGGATTTGAGGCATTGATTAGGTGGCATCATCCAGAAAGAGGAATTATTTCTCCAGAAGATTTTATTCCCCTGGCGGAGGAAACTGGAATGATTACTTCTATTGGACAATGGGTGCTTTATGAAGCGTGCTACCAATTGCAAACTTGGCATCAAAAATTTCCTACTTGGCCAGCCCTGACAATTAGCGTGAATTTTTCTGGCAAACAAATTATGCAACCTGATATCGTCAAACAAGTTAAACAAGTTTTACAAGAAACTGGTTTAAATGCAGGTAGTTTGAAGCTGGAAATTACTGAAAGCTTGCTGATGGATAATTTTGAATTGGCTACCACCATGCTTTCACAGCTAACAACATTAAATGTAGAGTTGCATATGGATGATTTTGGTACAGGTTATTCATCTTTAAGTTATTTGCACCGCTTACCGCTCAAAACTATTAAAATTGATCGCTCTTTTATTAGTAATATAGGCAGTCGGGGAGAGAATTTAGAAATTATCCGCGCGATTGTAACATTAGCTCATAATTTAAATATGTCAGTGACCGCAGAAGGCATAGAAACAGTAGAACAGTTAGCCCAACTCAAAGCATTACAATGTGATCAAGGACAAGGATATTTCTTTTTCCCACCTTTGGAATGTGCCGCTGTAGAAGTATTACTGGCTAGTAAGTTGTGTGGCAAAAACTTTTTAGAGGTGTAAAAACCCTTTAATTCAGTTTACATACACTCTCTAAAAAGTTTAGCAAGCAGGTTTAATTGCTATTCTGGACTAAGTTAGTGCTGGTTGTAGATGTAGATACTCTGATTCTGGCATTAATCCCTCTTGTAAAACAAGTTCATTCACAAAAGTGTCAATTTTTTGCCGATCTATATTTTGCATAACTATAATATGCGCCCAGTTACCCTGAGTTGCTAACTGCCATTTTTTAATTAACTTTTGGCAAGGCTTTTGAAATACAACAGTATTCGAGAATTTATTGAGCATACATGGATATTCTCTCAATTTAAGTTGCTGGAATAAATATTGAGCATTTTGAATACATGTCTTGGCCTCTTTTGCAAATCCTTCATAACCTCTAGTTTGCAGAGCATACCAAATAATTAGGGGAGTGTGACCGTTTCTAGAACCGAGAATAGTTGTATCTTTTGAGCCAATATATTCAATCATCGTTTCAACTTTTTCTACCCATTTCTTCTTGGTTAAAACTACACCACAAGGTAGAGGAGAACCAATAAATTTACCAGAAATGGCCACACTATCTATGGGTTTTTGAAAGTTAACTTGAGGAGCGCCATCTAGAAACGGTAATATCATCCCTGAAAGTGCCGCATCACAATGAATGTAATAATCTTTAATCTGATGACGGGTTAAAATTTCTAAAACTTTGTCTAGGTCATCAATTGCACCTTTGACTGTAGTACCAATATTTAGGTTGATAATCACTGGCTGCTGCGAATTTTGTCTAATTACTTGGGATAAATGTTCATAATTCATCTCTCCATTCGCTTGCGAATTAATCACCTGATGTTGAATACCGAATAGTCTGGCTGCTTTTGCAATTGAGTAATGAGAATCCTGTGATGAGTACAGAATTCCATTTGGATAGATTTCCCTAGCTAATAAAATTCCATATAAATTACCTTCAGTTCCACCCGCTGTCACATAGCCCCAAAATTCGTTTTCTGGAATCTTGTAGAGTTCAGCAAAGAAAGATAAAACTTCTTGTTCAAATTTGCGAGAATGAAGACCAAAATCTGGCTCAACATAAGGGTCTCCAGCATTATTTAACAGAAAATTGAAAAATTTGCCTATATGAGTGTAATCACAATTTAAATTGTACGGATAGCCTGCATGGAACTGCGATCGCTGTTCTATTTGCTGCCAAAAAAGTGCTAATTCCTTGCTCACAGTATCTAACATATTTCTATATCTCTTGTATTTTTATTTTGAGTTCACGCAAGTTTTACCTTATATATTAGGTATCAATTGGATATTTTTAGATTTTCTTAATAACTATATTATTACAATAAAATGCTGGAAAAAACAGGGATATTACGGATGAAATTTAGACAAAATTCCTAGATTAATCAAGCTTGCCGTAATCTTCCTGGCTAAATTATGTTGTGTAAGTAAAGCATCAAGTATGGTTGATGAAGAATCAAAAATGTAACAGAATAAATCTAGTAAATTTTACTTAATTTTCCATCCTGACATTTTTGAAATTCAGAGTAATTACAGACAGTCATTAAGATATACTTAAAAGAAATTACTAGGTAGTAAAAATTACTTTGAACAAAAAAACTAGGGAGTATCCCACTTTTCTATTCAATGCCCTTCTAGGGTATTGCTATACGAACAAAGCCTGTCGTTGCAGGCTATAAAAACTGAGATGCAGCCAAAAATTATGATAAAGTGCTGCGCTGGGCAACAACATACCCTAAATGAAAAATGAGTAGATTTCGATTTCCTACTTGGCTTACATCTGCTAGATTACTAATTATCTTGGCCTCTGGTTTAATTACCTTGATCATATCAGGCTACACAGCCTATCGAATCTATCAAGGGTTATTTCGAGAACGTCTTGTTTCTAACATAGTTAATACAGAAACTACCCCTAATGTCCAAGTCAAAACAAATTTAGGGGTGTTTGAACCACTCAAAGGTACGAATTACCTGATGGCGGCTGTTAGTTTCCAACAAAATTATCGTCAGTCTTACTACGAAAAAGAAGCTTCGAGCATTCGTAATTTTTTATTTTTTAATACTAGCGATAAATCGGCTCGGAAGTTAGTTCTCAATAATAACTTTTTGTTTTTGCGTCATGAAAAACTAGGTCAATCAAACCCTCTTGAAGATGTTGTCAAAAATGTGCAAGGGGTTTGGTATGAAGTAGTAACTGCTGATAGCGATGGTGATAAGCGCTTGACAACAGACGATAAAAAAACTGTGGCACTTTCCCATGTTTCAGGAGAAAATTACACTGAAATCATCCGCCAAGTAGACAGAATTTGGTCAACTCATCAACCTAATGACTCCACTTTACTAGTTTTCTACACATCGGATGCAAAAAATTTTGTTACAGAGATTCATATCCCTGTTCGTCAAGCCGTGATAACGCAACAACTACCGTCATTAGAGTAAGTAATTAGCTACAAACCGGTGAATCCGTCACCTGCGCTACCTGATTATCGGGAAAGCGTTTTGGTCTTCCAGGTTTACGTTTATGCCGTTGATTGATAGACTTTTCACTTGCGGCTGCCAATTCTTCTGGTGTACATTTAAACAAGCGCAAAGCTTCTAGATACTTTTTGGGTGTCATCGTTGGTTCAGTGCGCCCAGCTTCCCAGTTACGCACACTGGTTTCACTAATTGCAAGCCTGAAGGCCACCTCTGCACGGCTAAGTCCAGCACGCTCTCTCAGGACTTGCATATCCATAGTTCCATGCTCCCCTTAAAAATAATTTTGAATTAATTTCTTAAATCGATTGGCGTTTAAGCCGATTGCAAAGAATTTATTAACTATCTTATTTTATAAGCGATCGCCTGATCCTCTAGCAAACGAGGGATAAGATTCATGATTAAAAAATTTATCGAGATGTAAACTTACCTTTTTAACGTAGTTTATCGAATTTTCTTATCCGAACCGTATAGCCATTTGCGAAATAATTGTGTTAGGCGCGGCATAATCACATAGGTGAGCAGGAGGACACCGAGTCCTGTACTAATCAATTGACTAAGCAATACAGATAGCATAGACAGTAACGGTGCTAACAAACAGTTACATTACCAGAATTGCAAATGATGTGGCATGAACGAAAGCGCGACCCTGCTCATGAATGGTTGCGATCCCAATTGAGCGAGATTTTCAAACACTAAAGAAACGGTTCGCTATAATCTTTCATGTCTATTTGCTCCATTCGTCCCATGCTGCCTTCGCTATTTTTGCGATTACTTCCTCGCGTATCGCATCGTTTGCCTGAGAATCTAAAACAAAAACTGCGATCGCCAAATGCCGCCCATTCGGAAGCATCACGAGTCCAACATCATTGGTTGCAGCCGTCACTTTATTTACAGTAGACGAAGTACCAGTTTTGTGAGCCACAACCGTCCCATCAGGCAATAGTCCTTTAATGCGCTTTAGACCTGTAGATGTCTCTGTCATCAATTGCAGCAATAAGGCTCGACTAGATTTTGAAAGCCTTTTTCCCTCATGAAATGCGCGTAACAAAACGACTGCGGCATCAGGCGTTGCATAGTTACGATACTGCACTGCTAGGTCTTGTCCTAGCTCCTTCTCCGTGTTAGCGACAACGATATCATTTACGCCAAAACCACGCAAATACTCCATAACAATCTTTGGTTCACCGACGAGTCGTAACAGCACATCACAAGCGGTATTATCACTTTCAGAAACCATGTACTTCAATAGTTCAGCCAGACTGAATTCCATTCCCTGGGATTTCTCGTCTAGAATCCGACTACCTTGGACGACATCGCTTGTCTCAACACGAATCTTTTGGTCTAGCTTTAGTTTTCCTTGGTCTACTTGAGCTAGAACAGCCATCGCAATGGGAAACTTGTAAACGCTTTGCATTGGAAATTGCTGATTTCCATTCAGAGTCACTGACTCTCCGGTTTCTAGCACCGTGGCTGTAACCCCAACACGCCCTTGAGCAGCATAAGAAATTTGTTCAATCCGATCACGTAATTCGTTTGTGCGATCAATGTTGGCTGTTGTGATCCCGTTCAGCACGCTCGTTTGGCTGTTTGAGGTGACCTCTTTGTTACTGGAGTTAATGCTTGTGCAACCAACAGTCAGTAAAAAGAAGCAAATTGTGCAAAGCCAAGCTTTCTTAATCGTTACTTGAATCATATACCTTAAACTGGAGTTGTGAACAGCTAGAGCTACACTTAACTATTACTGAATTTCAGAGTTGAGGTTTTGTTAAATTTTTAGTAGGGAAAGCAATTGAGCCAAAGTTCACCCACTGCACTAATACACTTTCTTCTACACCCAAAACTTACCCTAGACTGAAAATTCTACACAAAGGTGTAGAACTAGGTGTGAGTTCACTTAAACAACGAAGTTATAGGGATTCCCCGCAACGAGATTTGAGCGATCGCTCTGTGCTACCCCTGCTTGTGAATTATTTAATACCTATTTAACTATTTCCGCTTATTGTCATAATTTTTACCATATTTCCGAATTTACTTACTGCTTTCTTGATGTGCCAGTTCTGGGTGCGGAATGTGGGTTTTAATACTGTATATAAAAATCAAACATACTCAAACTGATAGTTACTAACTATGTGCCAACTGCTAGGGATGAACTGCAATGTTCCCACGGATATTTGCTTTTCCTTTGAAGGTTTTTCTGCACGAGGCGGACAAACGGATGATCATAGAGATGGTTGGGGTATTGCGTTTTTTGAAGGGAAGGGATGTCGGCTACTTTTAGATGACAAGCCTTCTGTTACATCTCCAATAGCAGATTTGGTACGGCGCTATCCCATCCACTCTACCCATGTAATCGCCCATATCCGTAAAGCAACTCAAGGTGAAGTAGCCCTAAGAAACTGTCATCCTTTTCAAAGGGAACTGTGGGGAAGGTATTGGGTATTTGCCCATAATGGAAATTTACCAGATTTTAATCCCAAAAACATGGGTTTTTATGAACCTGTGGGGAATACCGATAGTGAAAAAGCGTTCTGCATAATCTTAGAAACTCTCCGAGAAGCTTTTCCTAACGGTAAACCTCCCTTAGAAAAACTTGATGTTGTACTGCGTCAAATTACGGCTGAAATAGCAACAATAGGTATTTTTAACTACTTATTATCGGATGGCGAACACTTTTTTGCCCACTGTTCAACTAAACTCACTTATATTGTACGTCAAGCACCCTTTGCAGCTGCCCACTTGATTGATCAAGACATGACTGTAGATTTTCGTGAATTGACTTCGCCAAGCGATCGCGTCGCTGTTATCGCTACTACACCGCTCACCGATAACGAAGTGTGGACAACAATCCAACCAGGTGAATTGCTCGTATTTCAAGACGGATTACCCCAGAAATAATTCTCTTCCATTACTCTCTCTCAGCAGATAAAAATAAGAAATCCTTGTAATTACTAGAATGACTCGTAAGTGTTTTACTTTTGAATTCTGCTGTAAATGTGAAATTGGAAAAACTCTCAACCAAAGTCTAAATAAATTCAAAAAGTAATAAAGTTTAATAATTAAGGTTAAGTTATTTTTTGAATAAAAGTAGAAAGTTATATTAAAAAAGGCTCATCTATCAATCTCTCTTGTAATACATAAATCGGATTAATGATTTATAAATTGATGGTGAAATTTCTGAAAAGATACAACCTGCTAAAAAAATTAACAATACTTGGCAACAACTACAAATTACAAAAACATGACTGAGAATTATAGCGCCTAGGCTCAGATACAAGGAAAGAGGTTAATAATATTTTTATTTTTATTTGCATTCATGATGTAGGAATTTTATTTGATTTGTAAAAATCAAGAAGCTCAAATCCCCCACTTGTTTGAAAAATAAGGGATATTGTTGTTCACAAATGATTTAGGACTGTTATGGATAGCAGTCCGTATTCCTGCTATTTCTGGGCTACGCCTTACTTTGCTAATACAAAGATGCCTAATCTACAAACCTCTATTACCATATTTATTCACGATGAAAAAGTGAATAATACACAAATACAATATAAGTATACTTATGTATACATCTTTGGTAAATACTGTGAAGAGTCTGTAAAGATACGGTGAGTAAGAATAGACACCTCAGTAAATCTACAGTACAATTTAGATAAATTATTTAGATATTACTACCTTTAGCCTAAATAATCACAGACAATACCCGGCAATATAGGCGTGGTAACGTCTTTCTATGTAACACGCATCTTTAAGCTTGATATTTCGACACTTTATTAACTAACTTAGCGATCGCTACTGATCAAAGGATGGTTGAAACAAAGCCTGAAGCCGACTATTTTCGTTGGTATTATCAAGGCACAGAGAATGCAGAGATAACACATTGAAATACAATTCATACCAATTTAGAAAAAGGATACAGCAGATAACTTGCTGAGATCGTACACTCACTCTCCTAAGCTGATTTAAGAGTGCAGGATTTCTCTCTGACAAAAAATTGATGTATCACCAAGATTATTGAAATTGGTATTGTTTCATAGCGCATATTCGCCTTTCCTCAGCTTCAGAAAGTTTTTAAATTCTAAGCTAATCGTCATTTAAATTGCATCATTTTCACAATGTGCAAATTAAATGCTTAACAGATGAGATAGTTATACTCTTGCTGCAAACAAGCTGTTCAAAGGCTTTTTAAGAGTACACTTTATGCTGCCTAACAGTATGATTTTGAGGTACTCTATATCAATCTGTTTCTTCATAGTTAGCAAGTAAAACTTCATAAAAAATTACTGTCCTTATATGAGTCAATATGCTTCAGTTAAATATGTTTGTAAGTTGGATAACTTCATAGCAAAATTCAACAAAATCTTGCAAATTGTGCTTTTGCAAGTTAACTGAACTGTATTGTCTCAATAGTCAAATAAATATGCTGAAAGCTTCAACTATCGGCATGTTTTTTGTCCCTTAAAACAGCACAAACTGCAATTTGAAAATTTTCAAGTTACTGAAACAATCAATTTATTTAGGTAAAACTTATGGCAAATATCAACGGTACTAATGGCGATGATAACCTCACTGGCACAGATGGCGATGATAACATTAGAGGCTTTGCGGGGAACGATACCATATTCGGTAACGGGGGCAACGACATACTAGATGGTGGTGCTGGAGAAGATACTTTGAATGCTGCCAATTCCACAGGCGACAATATCCTCAGAGGCAGAAGAGGAAATGATTTTTTAGATATTACCGGTTCTTCTGGAGATAACATTTTAGCGGGTGGTGCAGATGATGACACTCTAATAGCTACCTTTGCAACGGGAGATAACATTCTCAGAGGGGGTGCAGGTGACGACTCATTGGATGTGGATTTATCAACCGGCGATAACTTGTTGAATGGTGGCACTGGGGATGATTTCTTGTTCGCGGTTAGTTCATTTGGGAATAACATCCTCAACGGTGGCGAAGGTGACGATACATTAATTGTGGATGATTCAACAGGGGATAACCTGCTGAATGGTGGCACTGGTAATAATTTTCTTTCTGCTGTTGCTTCATCTGGTGATAACACCCTCAACGGCGGCGAAGGTGATGACACATTAATTGCGGACTTCTCAACCGGGGATAACGAGTTGAATGGCGGCGCTGGTATTGATGAACTCTCCGCTATTGGTGCATCTGGTAATAACATCCTCAACGGTGGCGGTGGTGATGACTCATTAGTTGCAGACTTTTCAACTGGGGATAACGAGTTGAATGGCGGCGCTGGTATTGATTACCTTTCCGCTATTAGTGCATTTGGGAATAACACCCTCAACGGTGGCGGTGGTGATGACACATTAGATGTTGACGATTCAACCGGGGATAACGAGTTGAATGGTGACGCTGGTGATGATTACCTTTCCGCTATTGGCGCATTTGGGAATAACACCCTCAACGGTGGCGGAGGTAATGACAGATTAGATGTTGATGATTCAACCGGAGATAACGAGTTGAATGGTGACGCTGGTGATGATTACCTTTCGGCTTTTAGTGCATTTGGGAATAACACCCTCAACGGTGGCGAAGGTGACGATACATTGGATGTGGATTTATCAACCGGCGATAACTTGTTGAATGGTGACAGTGGTGATGATTTCTTGTTCGCGGTTAATTCATCTGGGAATAACATCCTCAACGGTGGCGAAGGTGACGACACATTAATTGTGGATGATTCAACAGGGGATAACCTGCTGAATGGTGATGCTGGTGTTGATTATCTTTCTGTGACTGCTTCATCTGGTGATAACATCCTCAATGGCGGCGAAGGTGATGACACATTAATTGCGGACTTCTCAACCGGGGATAACGAGTTGAATGGCGGCGCTGGTGATGATTACCTTTCTACAATTGGTGCATCTGGTAATAACATCCTCAACGGTGGCGAAGGTGATGACTCATTAGTTGCGGACTTTTCAACTGGGGATAACGAGTTGAATGGTGGCGGTGGTGATGATTACCTTTCGGCTATTGGCGCATTTGGGAATAACACCCTCAACGGCGGCGAAGGTGATGACGAAATCTACATCAGCGCTGTCTTTCCAGAGTTGAGTGAAATTGTCGTGCAAACAGTAAACGGTGGCGCAGGAGAAGACTACCTATCAGTAGACTACCGTGATGCCACAGCTGGTATCACTTCCACATACAATGCTTCAACTAACAGTGGGAGAGTTATCGCAGGTGGAAATCGGGTTAATTACAGCAACATCGAAAGCATAGAGATTATCGGCACAGCCTTCGATGACAATATTGTGGGAACTAACGGCGACGACATACTCTTTGGTGGTATTGCTGGCAATGATAGGATTAACGGCGGCGCTGGTGACGATACATTAAACGTTGACGGTTCAACAGGGGATAACCTACTGAATGGTGGCGCTGGCGATGATTTTCTTTCCGCTATTAGTGCATCTGGTAATAGCAACCTCGACGGTGGTGTAGGTGACGATAGATTGAGCGCAGACTATTCGACAGGTGATAACCTGCTGAATGGTTACAACGATAATGATTACCTTTCTGCTTTTAATTCATCTGGTGATAACACTCTCATCGGTGGTGCAGGTGACGATGTATTGGATGTGGATCAGTCTACCGGCAATAACGTGCTGAGTGGTGGCACTGGTGATGATTTTCTGTTCGCGGTTGGTTCATTTGGTAATAACACCCTCAATGGTGGCGCTGGTAGCAATACATTAGTTGTGGACGATTCAACCGGCAATAACGAACTGAATGGTGACAATGCTGATGATTATCTTTCTGCGATCGCTTCATCTGGTGATAACATCCTCAACGCCAGAGGTGGTAACGATACATTAATTGTGGATTATTCAACAGGGAATAATTTACTAGATGGAGGTGTAGGTAATGATGAGCTTTCTGCTATTGGTGCATCTGGTGATAACATCCTCAACGGTGGTAATGGTAGCGACACATTAATTGTGGACTTTTCAACAGGCAATAACCTGCTGAATGGTGGCAGTGGTAGTGATTATCTCTCCGCCGTTGGTGCATCTGGCAATAACATCCTCGACGGTGGTGATGGAAATGATACCCTGATTGGCAGTGATGGCAATGATATTCTGATCGGTGGTAGAAGTAGCGATCTCATCACTGGCGGTGGCGGTGCTGATACCATTGTCTTTAATAGTTTCAACGAAGGTACTGATACTATTACTGACTTCAATGTAATTGATGACATCCTTCAGATATCTGCTGCTGGCTTTGGTGGCGGATTGTTAGCAGGTTCACTCTCAATCGCTCAATTTACACTGGGAACATCTGCGACAACAAGCGATCAGCGATTTGTCTATAATGACACTACTGGTGCGCTGTATTTTGACCGAGATGGTAACTCTGGTGGATTTAGACAGGTACAATTAGCTCAACTATCTGGCGCACCTTCTCTGACTGTAAGCAATTTCGTGATTGTTTAATGACTTCCAGAAAGTATATTTGAAATAGTGTAGTAAATAAAGGTCATGCTAATAGCGTGACCTTTATTTATTGATTAATTGCTGGAGCGATCGCCAATCATGCCCCAATATTTTACCAGTTGTAAAAAGTAGATATCCTACAACAAATAAAGCCGATGTTGCCAGCAAAAGTAACAGGTTAACTGAGGCGAAAATATTGCCCGTAAATATCATCACGGCGATTCCTAAAGCAATCAAAACCCAGCCTAGATTGCGATTGATGCGTTGCTGGCATAATACAAAAATTCCGGCAACACATAAGATTACGCCAGGAATCCTAAAAAATACCCCTATTCTAATATTTGCAGTTAAAATCACGATGCTGGCAACTATCAAAGTCAAACCTACCAGCTTAGTTGTTTTACTTGCCACATTTGGTCTATTTTGCTCAACTATTTGTGGAGCAATTTCAGTGATATTGGCGGTAGGCAGCAAATTTTGTGAATGTTCTAGTTTATTGTGAAAAATAAAAGTTACGTTATGACCTTGCCCAAGGTTGATGCGATCGCCTAAATTAATCTGAGAGGCAATTCCTGGTTCTAACTTGATATCGTTGAGAAATGTACCGTTAGAACTGCCTAAGTCTTCAATCAAGTAATTGCTACCGTCTACCACAATCTGGGCGTGAATTCGAGAAACAATCTCAGCATCTGGAAGTTCTGAAACGTCAATATCAGGCGAATTTTGCTCATTTGGCTTACCAATGCGAATGACTGTCAGACTCGGCGGTAACTCAAAAGCAGTATTTGTCTGGACATGCAATAGTTCTAAACTCAGCCTTGTAGTGTTGAATTGATTTAAATTTTGCATGGCTTACCGTTGTAGCGCTAACCCTATGTTAGATAGTTTAGGCGATCGCTGACAGCTTTTCTAATTTCAGTAGAGGCGTGATTAATCGTGCCTCTACTTCGTAATTAATCCAGTTTTTAATCTAACGTTACAGGAATTTGAATTATAAACTCTGTACCTTTTCCTGGTTCCGAAATACATTGCAAGCTACCACCATGTTTTTCTACAATAATTTGATAGCTAATAGATAATCCTAAACCTGTGCCTTTACCTACAGGTTTAGTTGTAAAAAATGGGTCAAACAAACGGTTTTTAACTTCTTCGGTCATCCCAGAACCGTTATCAGCAATTCTGATAGAAATAAAGTTATTATCTAAAACTTCTGTACGAATACAAATTGTAGGATTGAGTAATTCTTTGAAGTTATTTGTTAAGTTTTTCGCCTTAACTATTGACTCTTCCAAAGCATCGATCGCATTAGTTAAAATATTCATCAATACCTGATTTAATTGCCCAGGATAGCAATCGACTAATGGTAAATTAGTGTATTCTCTAATAATAGATATACTTAATCCAATCCCACTATCTTTCCAGCGATGGTGTAGAATTAGCAAAGTATTGTCAATGCCTTCGTGGATATCAACTAACTTTTTATCTGCTTCATCAAGACGAGAAAAGTTTCGCAAACTTAAAACAATCTCCCGAATCCGATTAGTTCCCATCTTCATCGAAGTCAGAATTTTTGAGAGGTCATCAGTAATAAATTCTAAATCAAATTCTGCTGCAAGTTCGACAATTCCTGGTGTAGGTTCAGGGTACTGTTCTTGGTACAAATTTAACAGACTTAGTAAATTTTCAACGTATTCATTAGCATAAGTAATATTGCCATGAATAAAGTTAACTGGATTATTAATTTCATGAGCAACTCCAGCTACTAATTGTCCCAAGCTAGACATTTTTTCATGTTGAATCAGTTGAGATTGAGTTTGCTGTAATTGATGTAAGGCTTCAGTAAGTTTTTCGGTTTGAGCTTGGGCGGCTAGAGTAGCAGTTTGACTTTGAGTATATAATTGAGCGTGATCAATTGCGATCGCTAGTTGATCGGTAACGGCTTGCAACAGTCCAATATCACTATTGCTCCAAATGCGATCGCCATGACAATGACTGCAAACAATAGCGCCAAATTCACCAGAATTGCTTTTAACTGGTAGTAATACTTGAGAAGTAATGCCAAACTCACTCAGGAGTGCTTGGATATTTTGATCATTGTGCAAATCCCTGTGAATATCGTCGATGCAAACTAACTTTTGATCTAAGAGCATTTTTGTCAAATAAGGATTATTTTGCAGCGATAAATTATCTAAGATAGAAGGTAAATTAATGTTCCGAGCTTCATGGGTAATAGTCAGGTTAGGTTGATAAGAATCAGGTGAGTATTTCAGAAAATAGCAACGATCTACTTGTAATAAACTGCGGATTTCGTGAACAGCAGTTTCTAGAATAGTATCGAGATCAAGAGAACTACGAATTTGACTAGCTAGACGCAGTAATAATGCTTCTCGACGACTTAACAGTTCTTCTCTAGCCCAAATTCTATCAATAGCAACAGCAATGTTATTGGCAATCCAATTTAACAAGTTATGACTAGGTTCATTAAACAATTCCTGACTAAACAAAGCCATAATACCAATTAATTGCTGCTCAATAATTAAGGGATAGGCAGAAAATTTCAAAATTGAAAATGCTGTATCCAGTAAATTATCTGGATAATTTACTCTGACTTCTTCATTTAAAATCGGTTGACAGCTTTGAGACATGACGCTAACGATTTTGTTAGCCACAATCATGTGATTGGGAAACTCTTGATCATCGTTTAAAGCATTACAAGTAGCATCTTGACAATGAACGCCAGCTTGTAATTCTAGCTGCTGTGTTTGTCGCTCAAAAGTCCAGATACAGACAAAATCAACATCAAGATATTTCGATATTGTATTTGTGCAACTTTGAAGAATATCTGAAAGTGTACCACTTTGAGATAAAGCCAAGCTGACTTCTGCACTTAATAATGATAAACGCGATCGCTCCAACAAAGCTAACTCGGAAAGTTTACGCTCTGTAATATCTGTACGAATCGCTACATATTGCTGTGGTTTACCGTTCGCACCCAACATAGGTGCAATTAGAGTATCTACCCAGTAAAAACTACCATCCTTGGCTTTATTTTTAATTTCGCCTCTCCAGATTTCTCCTGCGGAAATAGTTTTCCATAAATTGCTAAAAAATTCCTTAGAATGATACCCAGAATTAATAATTCTATGGTCTTGTCCTAATAATTCTTCTTTTGAATATTGCGAAACTTCACAAAATAATTTATTAGCATAATTTATCCGTCCTGTTGCATCGGTAATAGCTACCAAAGAATGAGCGTTTAAAGCAAATTTGAATGCTTCTAATTCCTGGATAGTTTTTTGCAATGCAATTTCGTTTTCTTTTTGGAAGCTAATATCACAAGCTACTGCATAAATCAACTTTTCTTCACTAAATGGTGTTGCAGTCCATGAGAGCCATTTATAAGAACCATCCCGGCATAAATAGCGGTTTTCAAAGCGAATTGTCTCAAAAGACATTGCTAGTTTTTGGGCTTCTAAAACAGTAGACTCTTGGTCTTCTAAATGTACAAACTCGATAAATGGTTTGCCAAGTAATTCCTGCTCTGACCAACCCAATATTTTTGTCCAGGCTGGGTTTATTTCCTTAAAATAGCCATCAAAACTTGCAATACATAATAAATCTAAAGACAGAGAAAAGAACCGAGAATATTGTTCTTCGGATTGGTAATTTGTTGATTGAACTTTGATTTTCATATTCAAGTTTGCCAGTTATTGAAAATATTGATTTGTGAGAATTACTACATTTTCACAAGTCATGCCAATAAAGTACTAGCAACTCGACAAGATAAAATTATTCGGTTAATTTCAATGAAAAAGTATTATAAATGTTGTTAAATTTCCGCCCTACTTCTCCACTTTTTGTAATTAGATTTACCTGATAACTTTGTGTTGTCGAGTATGAATAGTATTTTGTTACCCAATCTTATAAGTATAGATTTCCCTAAAAAACTGTTAAGTTAACGTTAACTATTCAAAATTAAGATAAGAAATGTGACAAAAAGTTATTTAACGATGTTTGTAAAAGGTTGATAATTGTTTACAAGCAGCAAACTATGCAAATCTTTAAGCAATACTTCCCCGTTTTCGTGCTTCTTTGTAGGAAGTGCCGACATTCTTCAAACCAGCTTTAATCATTTGTTTTTCTAAAAGGGCAAAGAAACGCGCTTTATCGCCACCTCTTACCACAGCTTGATTATGCGCTTCTGCGATCGCCACTGGGTAGCCATATCCTTTTTGGACTTGCGCCAACATTAACCCCAAAGCTTCATCAAACATCGCTGCATTCTCTACAACCCATGCTGGTACTTCGATGCGGGCAATTTCCGCACCAACGTGGACGTAACAAAAATAAATGCTTTTTCCTTCATAAAACTCTAAAATCCGCGCATTACTCCGCCACAGAGGGCCGCGTTGTCCTGGTTGGAGTTGGGTTGACCACAAAGACGTGTCTCGTAATGGTTCAAAAACTTTGCAAGGAACTTTTTCTAACTGGTTTGGACAATAACTTACACAATCGGGGACTGGATGAGGACAAGCCATCAACCGCAAAAAGTTGATACCTTCAACATTACGAGAAGCGCTGAGATAACCCATTAACGGGATTTTTGCCTCACGCATTTGCTGCCAAGCTTGCAAAATCGGCGGTAAAATGCGATCGCGTGCATCAAGTGGTAATTGTTCCAAAAACCAATAAATTAACGAACCATCCACCATTGCGAGAGTTGGTGCATCTCCCCTAGCTGCACATGCTAATTCGGCTAGTACCGTTGTTTCACTAGCTGTACGACAAAAACCCATCCATTCCTCAGTTCTAATTCCCCACTGTCGAGACACATATAAATCTTCTGGGCGGTAAAATACCTCTGGCAAACTATCAAGTAGTGGATGGCGATTTTGACCGTAGTGTAAAACAACTCTGCCAATATTTAAGAGATAGCAGTAAGCAATTTCGTGATGGCTGGGTGCAATTTGTGAACCATCCGTTGCAATCACAGTATGTACCTTAGGCGGTACAGGAATATCAATGCGAGTTTCTAATGGCTCAATTGGAGTAGCATTAGCAAAGAGAATGCGATCGCGCCATTTCTCTTGACGTTCGATTAAATCTGACTGACACTCGTAAGCATTTTTTAAATGTTGTTGCGCTAACTCTAAACGCTGACGACCAGCAACAGCTTCTAGTGATAGATGCTGACTTAAACCTTGCATTTGTCGCGCTAATTTTGTCAGGTCAAGCATAGATTTTTAGAAGTTATATCAATTCTTTAAAATTCAACAACACATTCAAAATGCGAAACCCACATCAATCATATCTGACTTTCTTAATTACAAACTTGTACTGAGCGTAGCATAAACTTAAGAAATGAAGGTTAGAGATATAATCAAACTAATTGAAGAATATGGATGGTATTTGGCTCGAACACGAGGTAGCCATCGTCAATACAAACACCCTGATAAATTGGGTTTGGTTACTGTACCAGGAAAACCGGGTGATGATCTGGCTCCGGGAACATTGGATAGCATCTTAAAACAAGCGGGTCTGAAATGATGCAATATCTTATTGTGATTGAAAAGACAGAAACTGGATATTCTGCCTATTCTCCTGACTTACTAGGATGTGTCTCGACAGGAGAAACCCGTGAAGAAGTTGAACAAAATATGCGTGAGGCGGTAGAATTCCATCTTGATGGTTTGAAGTTAGAAGGATTGGAGATTCCGCAGCCCACAACCTCATCAGCTTATATCGAAGTCGCCGCTTAATACAGGTAAAATAAATGCAACGTGAATTTTACTGTTGGACTTGAGATGAGGCTATACTATGAGTCCAGTATTTAATGAACAAATAAGTATCATTCGTACAGAGCGTGGACTTATGATCGGCAGTACACGCGCAAGTCTCAAGGTAAAGTCGGACGGGAAAATATAAGTAGAGTATTTGTGTGGAAAATGACTCTTTTGAAGACTGGCTCATTAAGGTCTTTGATCATGTGATTCAAAACAACGGTAGTCCATAATACTGGATTCCATCACCTCTCATAAAGTAACATGCGATTATTCGATAACGGGAGAAACTAGCTGCTAAACTCACAGCATTGGGTATTGACCCAGACAAGCTTTGATAAACTAGAGACGCAAAATATCACGTCTCTACAACTTTTTTACAACCAATCAGAGAAGTTTTTGGCAAACTGCGACAGCGATAGTAACTGAATCCGCTGGTCATCTTGAGCAGCTTTTCTTTCTGGTTGAGTATTATAGCCCCAATCTGCCAAGAAAAGTTTTACATCTTCAAGGTCACCTTGCTGTTGAACTAACTGCAAAGTCTTAATTCGGTCTTCGATAAACCATAAACTAACTGGCTGTTGATTGGCTGTCTGAATTAATTCTCGCAGAATTTCGTATTTGGGTCGTTTCACTTCTTTGCCAAAAATTGCTGCTGACGGTAAATTCACCCCTTCTTGTTGTAACAGTTGCTGCACAAACCGCCCTTCTTTAGTGGTGACGATGAACAACTGCACATCACTATCTAGAGTCAATTTAATTTTTTCGATCACACCTGGATAAAATTTGTGCAGACTCAGCCAGCCATCTAAATCTGTAGCAATCCAGTCATCCCGCAGGTGATCTAGTTTTGCACCAATTTCTCTAGCCTGCAACTTATCATTTAACAAAATTTGTGGAGTAATCGTTACCCATTCCTGAAGAATCTGCTCATCAGACACTCCCTCTAACAAAGCTTTGATTAACAAAGGCATTTCCCAACCTGTTTCAATCACAGGTCTAAGACGGTAAAATCTTAAAGCCAAGTCATCGTCGGGTGGTGTATCGTTAACAGGCGACCAAATTGCACAGTAGGTACGCCATGCTACCTCAAAATATTCAATTAGTCCGTCACAAATTACTCCGTCAAAGTCTAAGGCTAAAATTGTAGGGCTACTGGCCGTCATAGTTTTGAGCATGAAAACTGCTTTTGCCAGCTTACCTGAAAAATCAAAATCTGATGGTAATTTTCGTTAGTTTTTGCAAAATATTGAAAGATTTAGATTCTCTACTTCTCTAAGAAGTTGGGGATATTTTTATTCACGCACGATTTAGAACTGCTATAGTTGCTATTACAAATATCTCTAAAAAAAGAAATTAAGAAAACATTATTTATTTTGTAGGGTTGACACATTATATTGTTCGCTCAAACCTGAATTTTTACCTTGTGCATACTTCCCACTAAAAAATTATTGATAACTTTTATAAGTTTTATCTTCAAAATAGTCTTGCTCAATAGTTCACCTTCAAGGTATAAACAGGTGCGAGGTAAATTTTTGACTGAACGCACCTATTAAATTGGAGACAAAATCATGATTACTCAATCCGAAAAAATGACCTCACCGAAACTAATCATGGGCAATCCGGCTCCTGTTTTGGAGGTCAAAACCTTAGATGGAAGCATTTGGAAACTAGCTGACCAAACCCCGGAAAACTACACAATGGTTGTGTTCTACCGAGGTCTACACTGTCCCATTTGCGAACAATATATTACCGATTTAGAGCAAAAACTTGATGCTTTCAAAAAACTAGGTGTAGGAGCGATCGCAATCAGCGGCGATACTGTAGAAAGAGCGCAACAATTTCAACAAAAAGCCAATACCCAAAATATCACAATTGGGTACAGCTTGACCCCCGATGAAATGCGCCGTTGGGGACTGTATCTCACCAAAGGACATTTTGAAAGTGAACCAGCTTTATTTAGCGAACCTGCTGTGTTTCTCATCAAGCCGGATGGTCGCTTATACTTTGCAAACATCGGTACTCATCCCTTCTCCCGTGTAGATTTTGGTTTCTTACTACAAGGACTGGAGTACATCATTCCCAGAAACTACCCTTTCCGTGGAACCGAGTGGGAGTAATTTTTAGACTAGATTAGCGTTAATTTTGTTAATAATGATGGGGTAAGGGTAGACAGTTGCTCTATCACTTACTCCACATAGCAAAGTCAGTGAATGTAACGCATAAATGCAGCAAAATTTACAGCCCATAGTTAAAGACTTAGTGCTGATTGGTGGTGGTCATAGTCATGCGATCGCCTTAAGAATGTTTGGTATGAAACCATTACTAGGTGTGCATTTAACTTTAATTAGCCCAGCATCCAATACACCTTATTCTGGGATGTTACCAGGACACATTGCCGGGTTATATAGTTATGATGAATGCCATATTGATTTGTATAAATTAGCTAACTTTGCTCATGCACAGTTATATATAGACCGAGTAATTGGTCTAGATTTAAACAATCACAAAGTCATTTGTGCTAATCGTCCTGCTATAAATTTTGATATTCTGTCTGTTGATATTGGCAGCACTCCAGCCACAATATCTGTATCTGGTGCAGCAGAATATACAATCCCAGCTAAACCAGTAGCAAAACTATTAGAACATTGGTATAAATTACTGCAAAGTGTAGAAGATAATCCCCAACAAAAACTTAAAATTGCTATTGTTGGTGGTGGCGCTGGTGGCGTGGAATTAGCACTGTCTATGCAAACACATTTACAGCAGATTTTGAAGGCAAATCAACAATCAATTCAAAATCTAGAAGTTCACTTATTTCAGCGCCATCAAAAAATATTGCCTCATTATCATTCCTCTGTGCAATACCAAGTAAAACAAGTTTTAACTAGTCGAGATATTAAGTTGCATCTAGGGGAAACTGTATCTGAAATTGCACCTGTGAGTAAGAGAAATGAAGAATTATTTACAGTTAAATGTGAATCTGGATTAAGTCTGGAGTGTCAAAAAGTTTTTTGGGTAACACAAGCATCAGCACCAGACTGGTTAAAAACTACAGGATTAGGAACTGATGAACAAGGCTTTATTTTAGTAGAAGATACTTTGCAATCTCAAACCCATCCACAGGTATTTGCAGTAGGTGATATTGCCACAATAGTAAATCATCCTTGTCCGAAAGCTGGAGTATTTGCGGTACGTCAAGGTAAGCCGTTATTTGAGAACTTGCAACGAACTGTATTAGGTAAGCCACTCAAAGCTTATAAACCACAACAACAATATTTAAGTTTAATTGGTACAGGCGACAAAAGAGCGATCGCCACCAAAGGCGCATTCACCTTACCACCCCATCCCCTATTATGGTGCTGGAAAGATTGGATTGACCGCCGTTTTATGGAACGCTTTCGTTAATTCTGCGCTGTACGATATCATAGTCTTCGCGCCTTGATAAATTTATTCCCCGATTCAGTACATAATTACTTTTTGATGAAAAACGCTTTTACTCATATCACAGCATTATTATCTACTTGCGCTTTATTACTAACCGCCTGTGGTGGCTCTAACACTAGCACAAACTCTACAAATAAAATTATTCCCATTGGTATCGCTGTTGCACAAACTAGTAATGTTGCATTACTCGGTCAAGAACAAGTTGCTGGAGCTAAAATTGCCGAGAAATATTTCAACGATAAAGGTGGGATTAATGGCACACCGTTTAAATTAGTATTTCAAGATACAGCCGGTGATGAAGCTGGAACAATTAACGCCTTTCAAGCATTAATTAATAAAGATAAAGTTGTTGGAATTGTCGGGCCTACTTTATCACAACAAGCTTTTAGTGCTGACCCAATTGCTGAACGTTCTAAAATACCAGTGCTTGGCCCATCAAATACAGCCAAAGGTATACCCGAAATCGGCGATTACATTGCTCGTGTTTCGGCACCTGTTTCTGTCGTTGCTCCTAATTCCGTAAAAGCTGCAATCAAACTAAATCCTAACATTAAAAGAGTTGCGGTTTTCTATGCACAAAATGACGCATTCAGCAAATCAGAAACAGAGATTTTTCAACAAACTGTGAAGGAGCAAGGTTTGGAATTAGTCACAGTCCAAAGGTTCCAAACTAGCGACACAGATTTTCAAAGCCAAGCAACCAATGCTATTAACCTTAAACCAGATTTAGTGATTATCTCAGGTTTAGCCGCTGATGGCGGTAACTTAGTTAGACAACTCCGAGAACTAGGTTATAAAGGCTTAATTGTCGGTGGTAATGGTTTGAACACTTCAAATATATTGCCAGTTTGTAAAGCACTTTGCGATGGTGTACTGATTGCTCAAGCATATAGCCCTGAACATCCAGGCGAAATTAATGCGGCGTTTCGTAAAGCCTATGTAGACCAATATAAGAAAGAACCACCACAATTTAGCGCCCAAGCTTTTGCCGCAGTACAGGTATATGTAGAAGCTCTCAAATCTTTAGATCAAAAGAGCAAAGTTAATCAGTTACAAATCCAAGAATTGCGAACAGAATTGAACAAACAGCTACTAACTGGGAAGTACAACACACCTTTAGGTGAAATTGGTTTTACACCCATAGGAGAAGTAGTCCAAAAAGACTTTTATGTAGCTCAAATTAAAATGGAATCAGACGGAAGTAAAGGCAAATTTACATTTTTAAAATAGTGACTACATGGATATTAGTCTGTTTTTACAACAATTATTAAATGGGTTATCTATTGGCAGTGTTTATGCAATTTTTGCTTTAGGATATACTCTAGTTTATTCAATTTTAGGCATCATTAACTTAGCTCATGGTGCAATTTTTACCTTGGGTGCATATTTCACATACTCACTCATGGGTGGAACTTTTGGATTTAACGGTTTGCTGGCTAATGCGGCACTTCCGGTACAATTACCATTTGCTATATCCATAATTATCGGAAGTGCCTTAGCAGGATTGGTAGGAGTAGTAATGGAACGTGTTGCTTTTCTACCGTTACGTCGTCAAGGATCTGACTCTTTGTTAACAGTTGTTTCTAGCTTGGGTGTAGCAGTAGTAATTGTCAATTTAATTCAGTATTTAGTAGGTGCAGAAAGTTACACATATCCAGCCAATACTTTTGGTAATTTACCACCTGCAATTAACTTCGGTACTGTTGAAAAACCAATTCCAATTCGCAGTGTGCAGGTGTTAATTTTTGTTGTATCAGTGGTAATTGTGGCAATTCTTACCTATTTTATTAATAAAACTAAATATGGTAAAGCCATGCAGGCGATCGCAGAAGATCCAACCACTGCTAGTCTACTCGGTATCAACAGCGATCGCTTTATTGTTCTGACATTCTTCATCAGCAGTTTTTTAGCAGGATTAGCAGGAACTTTGGTGGCTTCTAGCGTGAGTATTGCTGGCCCTTATTTTGGTATCGCCTTCGGATTGCGAGGTTTAGCAGTGATAGTCTTGGGTGGCTTAGGTAGTATTCCTGGTGCAGTACTGGGAGGATTATTAATTGGATTGGTAGAAGCTTTTGTCCCCGCAGAATATTCAGGCTACAAAGATGCTGTCGCCTTTGGTATTTTGTTTATCATGCTGTTAGTTAGACCTCAAGGTTTACTAGGTCGTCGATTTATTCAAAAAGTCTAATTAATTTTGCATTCTGACTGTCATTTATGGCTGATTTTTTTTCAACTTATGGTTCACTCATCGTCTCTATGGTGTTAGGAGCGTTATTAGGACTTTCACTTTATTTACCTCTAATGACTGGGCAATTATCTTTAGCAAGTCCAGGATTTTATGCTTTAGGTGGATATATTGCAGCGATTTTGTCCACAAAATTTTTTGCATCTAATAGTAATTCATTTCCGATATATTTACTTTTATTAGAAATGTTAATTGCTGGTTTAGTGTCTGGTATATTAGGTGCAGTTGTGGGAATTCCAGCCCTAAGGTTACGAGGAATTTATTTAGCGATCGCTACTATTGCTTTTGTCGAAGTATTGCGAGTTTTTTCCTTAAATTTAGAAATTACAGGTGGTGCTGTTGGTATTTTTGGCATTCCTCAACCCTTTCAAACACAAATTGAATATTTATGGATTGCTTTGCCATTACTATTAATTAGTATGGTGTTATTTTACCGTTTAGAACGTGTACGAGTTGGTAGGGCATTTACCGCTATTCGGGAAGATGAATTAGCAGCAGGGGCTATGGGAATTAATCCCACTTACTATAAAGTTTTAGCCTTTACTCTTGGTGCAATTTTGGCAGGAATTGTAGGTGCAATTAGCGCTCATTTTCTGAATACTTGGAATGCGCGACAAGGTACATTTGATGCTAGTATTATTTACTTAACTTTTGTTTTAATTGGCGGTTCCAGAACTTTTTTAGGTTCAGTTGTAGGCGGGATGGTATTTACAGCTTTACCAGAAATTTTACGCGCTATAGCCGACTCAGGTATTTTTCCTAATTGGTTAAATTGGTTAGCGCAATTTCTCAGAGATGGAAGATTAATTATTTTTGGTCTACTCATAGTGATAGGTACTATTTTCTTTCCTCAAGGTTTAGTTACTCCTGATATTTTTAAATTGAGTAAAGTAAGAAATAAGTAAATATATGCAAATTTAAAAATGGCTCAGATTACTTCTACAGATGAAAGCAAAGTTTTATTAGAAATCAAGTCCCTAACCCGCAGCTTTGGGGGTTTGATAGCAGTGAATAATGTATCTTTTAAAGTCAATCAATATGAGATTTTTGGATTAATTGGCCCTAACGGCGCTGGTAAAACAACTCTATTTAATTTAATTACAGCCTTCATTCCGCCTTCTGATGGAAAATTAATTTATCAAGGTACGGAAATATCTCAACTGCGTCCATATCAAATTGCAAGTTTAGGTATTGCTCGAACCTTTCAAAACATCCGATTGTTTGCTGAACTATCAGCATTAGAAAATATCATAATTGCCAGACATTTACATACTAAAAGTAATATGATTACAGGAGTTTTGGGATTGCCACCTGCTCCCAGTGAAGAGTACAAAAGTAGGCAACAAGCTTTAGAATTATTAGAATTAGTTGGATTGAGCGATCGCACCGAAGAAAAAGCTAAAAACTTCGCTTACGGTGATCAACGTCGCTTAGAAATTGCCCGTGCTTTAGCTTTAAAACCACAAATTTTACTCCTAGATGAACCCGCAGCAGGGATGAACCCCAGTGAAAAACAGCACCTGAGTAAATTTATTCGCAATATTCGCGATCGCTTCAATTTAACAATCATTCTAATTGAACATCACGTACCCTTGGTAATGGGTTTATGCGATCGCATTGCTGTTTTAGATTTTGGGCAATTAATTGCTTTGGGTGAACCATCTGTAGTTAGAAATAACCCGGCTGTAATTGCAGCTTATTTAGGAAATGAATGATAAGCTGTTAAGCATATAAGAAAGCACATTAAGACCGCAAGGGGGCAGGGAGCAAGGGAGAGGGTTTGCAGCTTTTACTATTATGAAAATTGTGCAATTTAAATGACGACTAGCTTATTCCTACAATTACAGCAAAATTCAAGGGAAGGCTGTACTATTTTCTGTGTGTCTTGGTTTTAGCGTTTACACATTATTGTGCTGCCGCCCAAATGACAAACCAAGGTTATCCCGCTTTTGTCACTTTCCGGGAGGGCAATTGCTAGAAGTCTTATGAGGCAATCAATACAAGCTATCCTATTAGAAAAAAATGGGTCTTGTATTTGTGATTAGAAAATAATCGTGCGATCGCTTGCTATGCAAAAGCTCTAGAATTCAGCAATAGCAAATGTTTTCGGAGAGTGACAGAACAGGGTTATAGCAGTAGCCAAGGCAGTTAGGACATCGGCCAATGATAAAACTCATGTACTAAAAGACTTTTAACCCTGTCACATGCGGTCACTGAGCGGCTGGTGAGCGCAGTCGAACCATGCCGAAGTGTCACCTGTTCCCTGTCACCTGCTATATATCCAATTATTTACGTTGTAGCGCGAGAAAAAGTACTACCACTTCACTAATTACACCCGCAAGCATTCCAAATGCTGCTGAAGTAGCTCCACTATGTCTGGTAAAAATCAGACTTCCACACACAACTAAAGTAAAAATTGCCGCAACCAGTGTTGCCAAGTTGATGAACCAGTTCTTGCCTTTGTGAATAAGCAGCCCTTGAAACGTATTTTGCAGAGCCAAAAGCAGGGGTAAACATGAGAGTATTTGTACAACTGGACGAGCTGCTTCCACAAGAGGGGGATTATTCCCCAAAAATTGACGCAGTAAAAATAATCCTTGCTCTGTATACCCCAGCCAAAACGGTATTAAAGTAAAACTCAGCCCGACAATAATTACAAAAGCAGCAAGTGTTCGCTTGGAAGTTTCTTCATAAACAGAAATTACCACTTGTTGAATCATGCGTGTACCGTTAGCGACTGAAAGAACAAGTCCCCAGGCCGCAGGCCAGACAGCAAGTGCCAGACTGCCATCGAATGAACGAGCAATCAGACTCAAGAGTATGGCTCTTGCACCCCAAACCACAAGCATTGTTGAGGCTAAAGGAAGATAGTAAAAGGTGACTCCACCAAAGGTTTGAGGCAGTTTCTTAGTCTCAGAATATACTTGTTGGTTAAGAATAGCGATCGCACCAAGACGCAAACAAAACCATGTCACCAATACTGCCTCAATGAGTATGGCTCCCATCATGGTGATCCCTGCGAGCATTGCTCCATCTAACCGCAAACTTACTCCCACTGCCAGCGCCACAATTACCCAAGTCAATCGCGCTACACTCGCCCAACCTACAGCTATGCTTTTGTGGGCGCGAATTAGCAACCCTTGAAAGAATCGCCGCCAAGCAATCACGAAAGGCCACAAAAACATTAATAAAAAAGTAGTTCTGCCTCGTGCGGCAATTGATGAGCTAACGCCGAATATATCCAGCAGTAACCAGTTATATAAAGGTTCCCAGGTGAGTAACAGAAAGATACCACTAAGAACTAGTCCCCCAATTATCGTAAACTGCCAAAGTGCGCGTCGAGATTTGGCTTGGCCTCCCAGTGCTGTTGAGGCATGAAGAATCATGATGATCGGGCTTTCTAAAAATATAGCCACTCCTTTAACTACCCCGACTCCGGCTAATGTCTCTTGGGGAAAGGGTAGGCGACTAAGTGCAGATGTCTGAAGCGGATCTCCCAGAGTCATGGCCACATCAGACAGGGAAAGTGGAATAAACTGCGTCAGTAGTGCTAGTAGCGATCGCCCAGAACTTATTTGATTACTTTCTTGTTTCTGTTGGGGTGAGGTGTTCATGATATTTTTCAGCACTACTCAAAATACACGGGACTTAGTGAAGCGATCGCATCCTCAAGATGTGAGTCTTGTTTCAGGGTGAATCCATGACGATCAAGCCAATCGGAATCATACACTGTCTCAAGATATCTATCCCCTCGGTCTGGATTGATCATCAAAATCCGCGCACCAGCACCAAGCTCACGCGCCAGATGCAGTCCACCAGCTACAATTGCTCCTGTTGACGCACCCAGAAGCAATCCCTCACGACGTGCCAGGGCGTGACACACCGAGTAAGCCAAATCTTCGGGTACTATGTAAGCGCGATCGAGCAGCGAGAGATCCAAATTCGGTGGAAAGAAAGATAACCCTATACCCGTCATCTTGTACGGTTTTGCTGGTGTTCCCATAATCACTGAACCCACCACATCAACGCCAACAATACGAATTTTCGGGAATCGCGGTTTAAGATAATGAGCTATTCCCATGATTTGCCCCGCAGTACTCACACCAACTACCACAGCATCAAGTTCATCAGCAAAGTGGGCTTCAATTTCCCGCGCAGTGTAGTATGAATGTGCCTCAGTATTCCAAGGATTCAAGTGCTGACATGGATACCAAGCATTAGGAATGGTTGCTACAAGTTCTTTCGCCCGTTTCATTCGTGCCTTTTGCATAGATCCCGATTCGTCTGCTTCATGTAGCGGTACATCGACAAGTTCAGCACCATACGCTTTCAACATCCGTCTAAACGGTGGAGCAGTTTTGGTATCGACAACAATCATAACTCGATACCCCCGGACTGCCCCTACCATCGCCAGCCCAACGCCGAAATTTCCTGAGCTTGACTCGATAATCGTACCACCAGGTACAAGTAGCCCCTCTTTCTCCGCACGTGTAACCAAATAGACTGCATTTTTCTCCTTAATTGATCCTCCGGGATTACAACTTTCAAGCTTCAATAAACACTCTGATTCAAGGCATACACGGGAGATGTTTCCAATCCTGACAATCGGCACATTTCCTAGTGCCTGAGTAACATCGACAGATGCAATTTTTTTGTATCTATTACGATTATTACATTGTGAACTATAAAAGTTATCGAAAGATAAAGACTTGGGAAGATAATTCATATTCAATATCTAGAAAAATGAGGAATATTCCACTATAAATAGACCCGATATTTCTATGGTGAAGGATGAATATGAAATCAAGATGAAATTTCAGTTCTTGTCTTAAATATTTCCCCAAAAAATAACAACTTACTGTTGACAGATGAAGTCTAAATTAATCGGTATTTAAGTTACAATCCGTAGGGCGAAGAAGATACTAGCCCACAAGAGATTGATAAAATTTTGATATGTAAATGAGAGGTATTTTAGCTTATGAGAGTGCTACTAGTCGAAGATGAACCAGATTTGGGTGCTGCTATTAAACGAACTCTTACACAGCAGAAGTACTTGGTTGATTGGGTAATGGATGGTACTGATGCGTGGGCATATTTAGAAAATAAGTGGACACAATACACGTTAGCTATTTTTGATTGGATGCTACCGGGAATGTCAGGTTTAGAGTTGTGCAAAATACTACGTTCTTACAAAAGCCCTCTGCCTATATTGATGCTGACAGCAAAAGATCGAATGGAAGATAAAGTTGCTGGACTAGATGCAGGTGCTGATGACTACTTGGTAAAGCCATTTGGGATGGCGGAATTACTGGCTAGATTGCGGGCTTTGCAGAGGCGATCGCCTCAATTTCAGCCACAGGAATTAACTGTTGGCAACTTGACTCTAGATTACGGCAACAATATGGTTGTTAGTCAAAATACTGCGGGAAATAAACAGGAAATTCCTCTTACTAATAAAGAATTTCAGCTACTAGAGTATTTTATGAAGCACCCGAACCAAATTGTTACCACTGAGCAAATTCGTAATCAGCTTTGGGAAGTGAGTGCAGAACCAGTTAGTAATGTGGTTGCTGCTCAAATGCGTTTACTGCGTCGTAAACTAGCTAATAGTGGTTGTAAGAACATGATTGAAACTTTGCATGGTATGGGATATCGTTTCAATTTCACGCCATGAATCAAAATAAACTGTTTCAGCAAACCCGCTTGCGTTTGGCGCTGTGGTATGCGCTCGTCATGGCTTTGATTTTAAGCCTCTGTGGATTCGGTATTTATAGAGCAATTTCTCATGCTCATTGGATGACATTAGATCGAGAATTGGAATCTGTTGCCGGAACATTACACGACAGTATTGAACTGAAATTACAGCAACCTGGTGAATTAGAACCAGTTATACAACAGCTTTTACCTAATATTTGTGTGGTTGATAAAAGGTGTATTCAAGAGGAGTTAAGTTCTAAACGTCATATTTTAAGCGCAATCAATCAAGGTAATTATTATGTGCGTTTTTTTGATAATTCAGGACGCTTGATTGCGATCGCCGGAAATTATCCCCAAGGATTGTCTCAGTTTTTTAATAAGGAACTTTGGCAAACTCTAAAAGATAGCAAAGGACATCTCTACCATCAGATTTCTTTTGTTCTGCACACTCAAGAAAATCGTGATTGGGGTTACATTCAAGTAGGTCGAAGTCTTGCAGACTTCAAGAGTTATCTTGTGGCTGTGAAACTCACTTTAGGATTGGGATTACCAATAATCATGATTCTGGTTGGTGTTGCTAGTTGGTGGTTAGCACGATTAGCAATGCAGCCGATTTATCGATCATATAGACAAATTCAACAATTTACAGCAGATGCTGCACACGAATTACGGACACCTCTAGCCGCAACACAAGCAACAGTAGAATCAGCCCTTTTGATGCCTCAAATAGAAGAAATAGAGGCGCGGGATATTCTGCAAACTCTCCAGCGTCAGAATCAGCGACTCACAACTCTGGTAACAGATTTATTACTGCTGACTCGCCTGGATCGTCAATCAGTACCAATGCAACGAGACATTTGCTGCTTGGATGATATCATTAACGATTTAATAGAGGAATTTGCAGCATTGGCGATCGCTCAAGGTGTAACATTGACATCTTCAGTACGGATGTCAACTTCTTTGGATGTTATTGGTAATGCAGATCAACTTTATCGCTTGTTTTCTAACTTAATTATCAATGCAATTCAATATACTCCAAAAGGCGGAAAGATCACCGTTTGCTTAGACCGCAGTGACCATTATGCTGTGATTCAGGTTCAAGATACAGGCATTGGGATTCCGCAGCCGGATCTGACTCAGATTTTTGACCGCTTCTATCGAGTGAATAGCGATCGCTCCCGTAGCACTGGTGGTTCTGGATTAGGACTAGCGATCGCTCAAGCAATTATCCATGCACACCACGGCAGTATAGATGTGCAGAGTAAATTTGGTAAAGGTAGCACTTTTACTGTTAAGTTACCTTTCGATGTCCGCTCACATCAATAACAGTCAGGTAGAAACATGAGGTGAGTAATGCTCACCTCAAACTTTTACACCTTAAACTTCTCTGTAATTCGCTTCATCGCTTCCTCTACATTCTCACGGCTGTTGAATGCAGAAATGCGGAAGTAACCTTCACCCGCAGCCCCAAAGCCAGAACCAGGTGTACCGACAACATTGCAAGTATGCAGTAATTTATCGAAGAAATCCCAACTGGAAAGGCCATTAGGTGTTTTCACCCAAACGTAAGGCGCATTTACACCACCATAGACTGCTAGTCCAGCGGCTGTCAGTTTTTCCCGAATGATTGTGGCATTTTCTAAATAGAAATTGACCAATGCCTTAATTTGTGCTTGTCCATTTTCAGAGTAAACTGCTTCCGCACCTCGTTGGACGATGTAAGATACACCGTTGAACTTGGTGGACTGGCGGCGGTTCCACAACTTCCACAGTTCTACGTCGGAACCGTCGGCGGCTTTGGCTTTCAAGGTTTTGGGTACGACGGTTAAGGCGCAACGAGTTCCGGTAAAGCCTGCATTCTTGGAGAAGGAACGAAATTCGATCGCGCAATCTCTTGCACCTGCAATTTCGTAAATGGAATGAGGTAAGGAAGAATCGGTAATATACGCTTCGTAGGCTGCATCAAAGAAAATAATTGAGCCGTTGGCTTTGGCGTAGTCTACCCATGCTTTGAGATGTTCTTTGGTTGCAGTTGCACCCGTGGGGTTATTGGGAAAACACAGATAAATTAAGTCAACTTTTTGCCTAGGAATTTCCGCTGTAAAATTATTTTCTGCGGTAACTGGCAGATATACTAAGCCTTCAAATTCGCCTTTATCGTTGGCTGAACCTGTGTGTCCTGCCATAACATTTGTGTCTACATATACAGGATACACAGGATCGGTGACAGCAATGACGTTGTTGTTACCAAAGATATCGAGAATGTTACCTGTGTCGCACTTGGAACCATCGGAGATAAAGATTTCATCAGCATCTACTTCTGCTCCCCGTGCTTGAAAGTCTTGGGCTGCAATTTTTTCCCTTAACCAAGCATAGCCTTGTTCTGGCCCATAGCCTTTAAAAGTTGCGCGATCGCCCATTTCTTCCACAGCTTTAATCATCGCTGTGCGACAAGCTTCTGGTAAAGGTTCGGTAACGTCGCCGATTCCCAACCGAATAATTTTGGCATCAGGGTTAGCTTCGGCGAAAGCGTTTACCCGCCGCGCAATTTCCGGGAACAGATAACCAGCTTTCAGCTTCAGGTAGTTGTCGTTAATCGTTGCCATAGTAATATAGTGAAACACGCACTACAACAGCTTACAGCTAATTGCTCTTGGCGATATCTCTCTTTTATCACGCGATTACCTGCTCATTCACATTAACCTCATCCGTCTGAATTAGCCTCTGTTCTATGGCGCGAGAAGAACATAAATTTAAATTTACGAGTAGCGTATCCAATCGCTAATTAACCAAGCTTACCTTCTAAAAATTTTCACCTGAATTTTTCGTTGAAATTAGAATGGCACTTTCAGACATTACTCATCTTCAGCATAATTAAACATTAAAACAAATTTTTGTTTAGGCAAAACTAACATGGGTAGATAGATGGGATGTCCACCCCATCCCTTATTTTTATCTCCTTTTTGATAACAAATAATTAATGTTGGAATATCAGTATATTCTTGTTGAGCTTTTATTGACCACCTACCTGAACCGAAGCCAAACATCCATTGAAAAGGTTCTTTTCTGGCCATATCTAATCCTTGGTTATGATTTCTTTCACCTCTGCGAACATTTAAACGGCCTTTTGTCATACCTTTCGATTTCATGTCTGTTAAGCCTTTGATTATACGCTTATCTTCCCATTTTTCTGAAGGTACATAATAACTTTTCGTATAACCGAGTATTTTAATAATAAAATCTATATCTACTTCATCATATAGATCATTATCTTGATAATTAATTAAAAGCTTTTCAATCTCTCCAAAATTTTGCTCAATTTCTTCTTTTTTATAAGCTGGATTTTGAGGAAAAACTAACGAACCTGGGACTAATACATCAATGACTGATGGATCTAAAACATTAGAGCGGGTTGGTTTTAAATTTCCTCCTATCCATACAGGTTGAAGTTGAATATTATGAATGTCATCTCCTATTGCTTGACGCATTGCTTCATCCGCTTCGTGAATAGAGCGAAAAGATTTTAGTATATGTTCAGGTAAAAAAAGACGGGTAACATCTTTCAGTTGTGGACGATAACCATACATTCGAGCGTGTTGATGAACCGTATCTATCATTTTCTGTTTTGGATCACGCCCATAATAAGTTACCATTAAACCGTCAATTGTAACTCCCCGACCCAATCTATTACCTCCTATTAGTATATTCATACCTGGATTATAATTAGGTTGTTTGTCAGGATTATTTGCATTAATTATTTTAGGTGTAATTACACTACCAATTTGGCTTTTTAACTCATCTATTAATTCATCTAGTGTAGGTAAGTTATTGGCAGTTTTATTTAACTCTTCATAAGCTTGTTCTAACCATTTTCTAGCTTGTTTATTTTCTGTCTCAGAACTTTTTTCTCTGATTGCTTTATCTAAATTAATCACAAACTGACCAATAACTTTTTCTAAAACACTATGTATATCTTGTTTATAACAAATATGAGCAAGAAAGGAATACTTTGCATCTTCTTGATCCGAAGATAACATTTTGTAAGTTGAACCTAGAAAGAAGCAACACAATGCAAGTCTTAATCCTTCAGGAATTATCCATTGATTACCAGGATTAATTGAACCTTTTTGTTTCTTCAATAGGTTAATTTCTTCAGCATCTACAATACAAGAGTAGTTACTTTGCTCTGTGAAAAATAACTCTCCTCCCATATAACTAACTCCTGGCTTTGGTAGTGCTGCACAAAATTTTGGTTTACAAGGATGAGAGAGCTTTTGTAATAATAAACTCTGGGGAGTTGCAGTGATTTGAATATAAATATGATTAGAAACTTCTTGACGAATTCCACCTATTTTTTCAAAAATCGCACTATCTGAAATCGTATCTTTACCTTGTCTAGCTTGTTTAGATTCATTCGTATTTAAACTAGCATTATCTGCTTCATCATCAAAAATCAGTGTGGGGACATATTTGACTTTAGCTTTTTTTAAAACCTTCAATAAATTCTCCAAGTGATGAACATTTTTTGTAGAGACTAATACAATACCTCTATCTTTGATATAAGGTATAACTTTAGTTTCTGCAAAACCATCGGGGTCTTTTTTCCATGCTTCCCAATCAAAAAAAGCAGGGCCTTTAATTTGATTGTTAAATCGATCAGCCGTTTGTTTCCCTAACCAAGTATTATCAGATGTTAAGATGATAAAACAACGAAAATTATTTTCATGAGCCAGTGCTAAAGTTGCAATGGTTGTGTTTGTCTTACCACTTTGAACTCGACCATAAATGAGTCCGGTTGTACCATTTGGAATAGGGTCTTGTCCTTTATAAAGTTGCTTGACTAACCCTGTGCTATTTTTTCCAACATCACCAGCACCAAAATTTTCTGAATAAACATTGACACAGTTTTGAACAACTTCAATAGCGGTTTCTTTAAGTTGATTAGCTTCTTTTTGTCCGATTTGTTTCTCTAATCTCTTAATTAATCTATTAATGCAGTCGCCATTATTTTCGATAGGAGTATTCGTCATAAATTATTTCATGCTGATAAAATTGCATCCGGCCAATTATTTTGAGGGATTGTTCGCTCTAAAGGCACTCTCCCAGTACCTTTAACATAATAACTCCCTCTTAGTTCTCTTTTTACAGAAATACGCTGATTTGCTAAACCTTCATTCTGATCAAGAATTGTCCATAATTGTTCTTCTGATAGACAACAAATACCATCCCGATGACAAATTAATGCGATAAAAAGTTTGACATCAGGATAACTTTTTTGAAAACTTATCAGCGCAAATTCTTCCTGTGAACTGAAGCTAAATGACCAAGAAGAATTGGGCTTTTTTGATATTTTAAATAAAATGGCGGATTGTTTATTTTTACTTTCAGTGAGATAAAGAGACGGATGAATGCAAGATAAATAACTTATAGATACATGAGACGTTCCTTTAAGGAGTCGGAGAAAAGCTGCACCGTGCAAAAATTCTAGATCATTAATGCTCATGGAACTATTGGCTTTAGCTGTATACTATAATACATAGTATACAGCTAAAGTTTAGTATTGTTGTTAAAGGGATATAAGTCATTTTGGCATTGCGGAATAAACGAATGATTCGTGTAGGATAAGCAGCTAGATGCTCATCCCACACGAAAGTAAGCAAAATTTTAGCCTTACCACGCCCTACATCAAAATAATTAAGATATAGCAAAATCTGTGTATTGGCGCAGTTCTGCGGGATGGAAACCTAACACAATATCTTCGCGCGGGATACCAGCTTCTAACAATGCTGTGGCTACAGGTTCAGACGTACCATCATACTGAATCCACACTTTATTATTAATAATATCTATATGCACTACTGAACCATGCACGCGGCGCACACCATCCCAGCCAACATGTACTACTTCGTAATGGTCGCGTTCTGAGTCAATAACTGCTTCCGTTTCTATTTTACCATTAGCAGGTTTGTGTCCAGCATATTCAAATATCAATTGACGAATAATTTCTCGATAACGAGTTAGTTTATCCATTTGATAATCCTCTCTAGTTGCTCGTCAAAAACAATTAGGTTTATTCCTATTTTATTAACAATTAGCTGACCAAAACGTTCAGAAAATATACCTTCGTAAACACGCTTATTCACTGCCAAATAAAGTTGGCGTGTTGGCTCTACTTCTTTCAGCACAGTGCGATAAATTTCATACTGTCCCACAGCCTCTTGCAAGTCACTCACAGGAGAAAGACTTAGAAAACTTTTGATTTCAACGGCTATTTTTTCATTATCTTTCTCAGCAGCAATTGTAACTTTTTCTGCTCCAATATCTATGTAAAGTTCTCTACCTCCATAGGCGAGATAAAAGGGATCATTGGTTATTACCCAACCATCTGCTATAAGTGCTTGAATGACTGCGGCATGATAGATATCTCTGGCAGGCATTGGTTGAAACTCACTCCTTAAGTATAATCTTTGTAAAAAAGCGATCGCTTCTCGTTAACATAATCAAGAGGCGATCGCTTTATTAAACTATATGACAGACATCTAGCTGATCTTTACGTCACTAAACATCCTGTTCACTCAACTCACGGGTGATGTGATCAAAAGGTTCATCCACAAAAGCAGTATCAACCACGCCAGCTGCTGCTACTTGTTCCTTAACCATATCCTTCATCAGCTGGACACCGCGAACTGTTGGGCCAATAGGTACTCCTAGAGAATTGTAAGTTTCTCTCAACCCTTGTAGTACACGCTCATCCAACACATTTGTATTACCAGCAACCAGCGCATAAGTAGCGTAGCGCAGGTAGTAGTCCATATCCCGCAGACAAGCTGCATAACGACGAGTTGTATAAGCATTCCCGCCGGGACGAATCAACTCTGGTAGTTCTTCAAATAATTTAGAACCAGCCTGCTTGACGATCGCCGCAGCATTAGAATTGATTGCAGCAGCAGCTTGTACCCGTGCTGTGCCGCTTTCAAAATAAGATTTCAGACTGTCGATCGCATTCCGGTCAAAATACCGCCCAGCTACGTCATAATTCTTAATTAAACTTGTGACTGCATCGCGCATTCCTTCTTCTCCCAATCGTTAACTATCTGTGGTTTGATATTTATTTGGCTGCATTTACGCACCAGTAAATTTTTGTGCTATTTAAAATAAGTTCGGCACAAAAACAATCTATCCGCTACTTAAGGATTTTATGCCAAAGTTGACCCCGATGAAATGAACTTTCCAGTTTTGTACAGATGACTTGCGAAAGGTTAATATAACCTGTAATCCAGACAATCTGTAACAAAAACTACATAATTATGTAATCTCAAATCTTTACGATAATCCAGGTGTGTCACAACTTGGTTCGGATCAGTAGGGTTAGGATGCTTTGGCAGATTCTGGTTTTACAATAGGAAATTGGCAGAGAAGGAGTAACAATGACAACCCCACAAGAAGTCTTGAAGTTGATTCGAGACCAAAATATTCAGATGATTGATCTGAAATTCATCGATACACCAGGAACATGGCAGCACTTAACCGTCTACCATAACCAAATCGATGAAAGTTCTTTCTCTGATGGCGTACCTTTCGACGGTTCCAGTATTCGGGGTTGGAAAGGTATCGAAGAATCAGACATGACAATGGTGTTAGATCCGAACACAGCTTGGATTGACCCATTCATGCAAGAGCCAACCCTCAGCATAATCTGTAGCATTAAAGAACCCCGCACAGGTGAATGGTATAACCGTTGCCCGCGCGTTATTGCCCAAAAAGCTGTAGATTATCTAGTCTCCACTGGTCTTGGTGACACCGCATTCTTTGGCCCTGAAGCTGAATTCTTCATTTTTGATGATGTCCGCTTTGACCAAACCGCCAACTCCGGCTACTACTACGTAGATTCTGTAGAAGGTCGTTGGAATTCTGGTAGAGAAGAAGGCCCCAACCTGGGTTACAAACCACGCTTCAAAGAGGGTTACTTCCCAGTTTCGCCAACAGATAGTTTCCAAGATATCCGCACAGAAATGCTCTTAACAATGGCGAAGTGCGGTGTTCCCATTGAAAAGCAACACCACGAAGTTGCAACTGGTGGTCAGTGCGAACTCGGTTTCCGTTTCGGTAAGTTAATTGAAGCGGCTGACTGGCTGATGACTTACAAATATGTCATTAAAAACGTAGCCAAAAAGTATGGCAAAACCGTCACCTTCATGCCAAAACCAATTTTTGGCGATAACGGTTCCGGTATGCACTGTCACCAGTCCATTTGGAAAGATGGTCAACCCCTGTTTGCAGGTAATGAATACGCTAAATTGAGCAAAATGGCGTTGCATTACATTGGTGGTATCCTCAAGCACGCACCAGCATTGTTGGCAATCACCAATCCCACCACGAACTCCTACAAGCGTCTAGTACCTGGTTATGAAGCCCCGGTAAACTTAGCTTACTCCCAAGGTAACCGTTCTGCTTCTGTGCGTATTCCTCTGTCTGGTGACAACCCCAAAGCCAAGCGTTTAGAGTTCCGTTGTCCAGATGCGACTTCTAACCCTTACTTGGCATTTGCGGCTATGCTGTGTGCTGGTTTAGATGGGATTAAAAACCAAATCGATCCTGGTGAACCCTTAGATAAAAATATCTATGAACTGTCTCCAGAAGAACTAGCAAAGGTTCCTTCTACTCCAGGTTCTCTAGATAAAGCATTAGCAGCCCTCGAAAATGATCACGCTTTCTTAACAGATACAGGCGTGTTCACTGAAGACTTCATCCAAAATTGGATTGACTACAAACTGGCTAATGAAGTTGAGCAGATGCAGTTGCGTCCTCATCCTTATGAGTTCTTTCTCTATTACGATTGCTAATTGCAACCAGTAGTAGAACAAGGCAAAAGTCACCCTGAGCGATCGCCTAGTATCTCACAGGGAAGCCAAGGTGTAAAAAGACCGAATTCATCAGCTTTTTACATATTTGAGACAGTACAGCCGTAGTCACTGAGCTTAAGACAGTGTTGATGACTCAAAGCCTTATAGTTACTGGTTTTATACTCAGCACTTTGCTATAGCTTTATTTCCGCCAAGCCGTACTAGTAATTTTTTAAGCCACCTGTGAGGGGTGGCTTTTTTATGAGTTAACGCTGTTGACAACTCTTTTAACCTAGCTCATGGCAGCATGACTGCTACCGTAAATCGTGCGTGTAGTTTGGTCTATCTTGCCTTGAATGGGATTCCAATAATGGGATACCTCTTCAGGAAGACCGAGTTCTTGTGCAGCACGCATCAGCATTGATTGTTGACGGTTCTTAACTTGATGATGTTGACGCACTATCAATGCACGAGATTTTTCTTGAATAGACATACTTCAGTCCCCCTAAGGTTTTAGTTATATATTTTAGGTATTTATCCTTTCGCTTATTAATATAGCAAAAATTCTGTAGCTTAAGTTACAGTTTTAATTTTTCTGTTCTAAATATAACAAATCTTAATATTTTAAGGGCTGAAATGAGTATGATTGCGTGAGTCATAACTCTGAAAGTCATGAATTTCTGATATTTTTGTTCAGATTCATCTTTGTAAAAAATAATCATTTCAGTTTCCGGCAGGGACTGAAAAACTGAGATAGCATCAAAAATAATAGTTAATAAAACTTCATACTATGACAGTTACTTACCCACGAAAATTCCAGAATACTCTAGGTGCGAGAGATATCTTAAAACGGGTAGTTAGCGATCGCGAACTGCATCTAATGACTCTCAACCGCTATCGCTACAGCGAACAACGCAGTTGCAAAGACCTAACTGAAGTAATTGAAAAACTAGACGGGCAGCCACCAGAACTGATCCGAGATTTATCTCATCACATTTGCGATGAAGCTCGGCATTCCATGTGGCTAACTGATCTGTTAGTAGAACTGGGTGCCAATGTCGGAAATCCCCCAGGAATGCCTTATATTGATGAATTTGAATGGCTGCTTGACAAAAATACTCACGATCCAAAAACTAATTTGGACGACACCATAATTGCTGGTATGGCAGCAATTAACATCACCGAAAAACGTGGTTGTGAGTATTTCTCTGCTCACATTCACGCCCTCAAGCAAGCACCACAAACAGCAGAAAACATCAAAATCCGTGAAACCATCGAAAAAATTCTCCCAGAAGAAGCAGGACACGTTCGGTGGGGAAATCATTGGTTAGGACAAATAGCCGCTAAAAGTCCAGAACATCGGCAAAAAGTAGAGCAAGCCAAGCGTAAATATGCCGCAATTGAACAGGCAGCCTACGAATCAGGCATGGATATTACCCTAGGTGCAGAACTACGAAGGGTGACAAGGTTGGTAGAAGTGTCAAACACAATGCCACTGTGGGAACGTCCCCAATACCTGATGGAACGTTTACCCCAAGCTTTGTTAGCACCTGAGTTGCAGTTTACCAGAATTCAAGCTGCACAAAAAGCTTGGCAACGCAATCCACAAGAATTCATGGAAAAGTTTGTGCCAATGTTTCTCAACGGCATTAAAAAGAACGAGATAACAAAAGAAAAAAATAGCGTTTAAATAAATAAGGGCGAACAAATGTTCGCCCCTAATTTTTACTCGAAGGCCGGTAAATTGTTCAGGTCGATACCCTGAGATGCTAAATAAGCCATCAATCTTTCTTTTTGCTGGCGTTCTTGTTCAGCGCGTTGGCGTTCTTGTTCAATTTGTTCCACAGCCCACGGTAATAAATTACCAGCCTCATCCCACCAACGCAACCAATAACCAGTTCGAGCTTCTTTAGTACCTTGCCAAGTTCCCAAAAATAAATTCATTGACTCTACAAAATGACGACCATTTTCGTCTGGTAGCTTCAACTCATAGCGTTGATTTTCTAGTTGATAAAATTCCAACAAACCATCATTAGGTTCAAAAATCACATAGATGGGAACCTGCAAAATTTGCTCATAGAAAAACCATTTTCCTGGCGGATAAGTGCGCTTGACTGAATATTCCCCGCCCTCGGTATCGGATAGAAATTCCATAACGATCGCCGGCACATCTCCTTCTAAATTAGGAGTATAACTTTTGCGATCACTCAGAATCTGATTAACGGCTGGAACATAAACCCAGTCAGGTGCTTTCAGAATTAATTGCCCGTTGATAGTCGCACAAAGACCAAAATTCGAGGCTATCAACATCTGTGGTTGGATGAACCCACTAATTTCCAGGCTTTCACGCAAAGCACCAGCCAAAATTGGCTGATTGGTATTCTCCACTGGTTCATCCTCTAATTGATAATCGTCGGGCAACGCTTCCCAAGAGATTATCGGTTCAGTTAGCGATTTAGCTTCACTGAATTGGGTTGCCATAAACACAGCACAATGATTAGTTTGTTCTTATGTTATCGCTCTCTACACAGATATGAAGCGATCGCTGGTAGATATGCCTAGATGCTGATTTTTAAGCAAATTTAAAAAATATTTGAATGAGATGCCCTTGATTTTGTAGTGTATGGTCTCGGCAAAATCCGGAAAAGAGAAGAGATTATCTAATTGAAGGAATAGGTGATGTTATGGATAAGTCAGTTTGCTTGGGGTTGCCAACGCAAAGATGCAAGCAGGTTCTAGAAACAGAGTTTAAGGATGAAATATGATTTGGCTGCCAGAAAGTGATGTAAAAGTTTGATTTTTATGAGATTCCTTCGCCACAAGCTGATTTTTGTCTTTATAAGAGACATAATATCACAAGTGCTTAAGCAATAGGAAAAGCATGATTGAGAGATTCACTTAAATCTCTGCGTCCACTACCGCGATGGGGCGTGGTTTTTTTTGGCTCATTAGGTTTAGGTTTAGGCTTTGCCGAAAACAACATTTGTACCTCTCTATCATCAAGCAGTGTATGTGAGCGATTTAACTTCTCTTGGCAGTTAAAAGCCAATGAGCCGAACATCAAACTCGAAACTAACAGTGAAAATGTAACACGCATAGCAGATATTTATTGTGTAACTCTGATATCTACTGCTACTTAGTTTCTGAATATGTGTCCGGAAAGTTCGGCAAATAGTATTCTGTTTTACAGAAAGAAATTTAGTTTGACGTTACGCTCAAGTTCCGCAGATAGGGCAACAAAATTCGGACACAGCGATATTTGAGGACATAATTGCTGATGTTCAACAGCAGTGGCAGATAGACTCATAGATGCTGATATTTGCTGTATTTCAAGTTACTCAGAACTCTTTGGATTAGTAAAAATCCCCAGAGAGTTAGTACTCATCATCGCGGAGAATAAAACCAGATTCCTTATTGAGAAAGCCTGCAAGCTGTTTTATTAGTCCCCCAAGTCGATTGAATTTATGTTCAACGATTTTGTCGGTAGCATTATGCCTGTATTCTGCAAACAGTTTTTTCTCTGTATACTCAGTCAGATGAACATCTAATTTTTTTTCTGTAAAGTTCAATCTGTCCACCAAAGTATCCTTCAAATCATCAACGGCTCTATTGATAGTAGATTCTAGGCGAGTAATTCTGGTGTTGATGTTCGCCTCAACCTGAGCTAATCGATAAATAGCACCGACTACCATTAGCAAACCGGAAAAAACAGTTAGAGCATTATTAATATCAACCTTCATTCAACAATCGATCGCTATTAAGTAGGTCGGTGTTAAAAATTGTCGTTATGACAAGGCAGGAGGCAGAGGGCAGAAGGCAGAAGGGAAGAGGTTTTCAAACTACTTTACTTTCCGTTACATAGTTCCGTTTATTTGCACCTTTCTACTTACCACCAGCTAAATGAGTAGAGTTGCATGATTCTGAACCTCTAGAACTTAAAGTTTCTTAATTTTAAGAGGCGATCGCTAAATCGCTGTGTTATCAATACCATCAGTAAAGCGATGGTTTTATGAGTCAACCTTTAATTCCAACTAAAATTCCCATTCCTCCCCACTTCAACCCTGAAAAAGTAGGCGAAGTTTGGCGCGTACCATACCAAGAATGTGCAGCAGCAGCCGAAGTATGGGCAGAACAACACAATATTCAACCAGCATCTTCAGACAAAACTCGTATTTGTCTACTTTTAATTGATGTTCAAAATACCTTTTGTATTCCCGAATTTGAATTATTTGTCGGCGGTAAATCTGGAACTAGTGCAGTCGATGATAACCGAAGATTGTGTGAGTTCATTTATCACAACTTAGGGACAATTACCACAATTATTCCAACCCTAGATACTCATACAGCAATGCAAATTTTTCATCCGATTTTTTGGGTGAATGCTGACGGAGAACACCCAACACCAGCCGCTACTAATATCACTCCAGCAGATATTGAAACAGGTATTTGGAAAGTCAATCCCGCAGTTGCTAATAGTGTGACTAACGGTGACTATGAATTGCTAGAACAGCAAGCTTATCACTACGTTAAACAGCTAAGTCAAGATGGTAAATATCCTTTGACTGTTTGGCCTTATCATTCTATGTTGGGTGGCATTGGTCATGCTCTAGTTTCATCTGTAGAGGAGGCGATATTTTTTCACTGCATTGCACGTCAAAGTCAGACACAATTTGAACTTAAAGGTGAGAATGCTTTAACAGAAAATTATTCTATTTTACGTCCAGAAGTTTTATTTGGCTTTGATAAACGCTCACTTGCACAGAAAAATACACAGTTAATTAAGCAACTTTTAGAATTTGATGTTGTTATTATCGGTGGTCAAGCAAAAAGCCATTGTGTTGCTTGGACAATTGATGATTTATTAACAGAAATTAAGCAGGTAGATGCTACCCTTGCCAAAAAAGTTTATCTACTAGAAGATTGCACTTCTCCTGTTGTAGTTCCAGGTATTGTAGATTATACAGAACAGGCAGATGCAGCCTTTACTAGATTTGCTGAGGCAGGAATGCACATTATTCAATCAACTGATTTCATCTAATCCCGAAAACCTTCTCTGCGATACTCTGCGTTTATCACTTCTTCAAATAACCCTTTGGGTCTTGCGCCACCCAACCTTGAGATGAGCTAGAACGCATTTCAAAATGGAGATGTGGTTCCTTAGCAGATGGCTGTCCAGTAGTTCCAATCGTTCCTAACAAATCTCCAGCATTGACTTGCTGACCAACCTTAACCTTGATAGTGTCAAGATGAGCATAGCGGCTTTGCAGTCCACTGCTGTGGTTAACAATGACTAAATTGCCATAACTACCTTGCTCTTGAGCAAATACTACACTACCCGGTGCGATCGCCTCTACAGAACTGCCAACGGCGGCTAACAAATCTATACCACTGTGAAAAAACACCTCACCATTATGGGGGTTAATTTGCCAGCCATAGGCTAACCCTACATCTGCTACTTTTGGTAAAGGATATCCACTGATGGATACTGTTTGTGTATTTGAATTTGCTGGTATGAGAGATGCAGTTTGTGGACGATTTGGCAACCAACTCAACCCCGGTACAAATACAATCTTGGGGTTTTGTTGACAACCATTGATTTCAAAGAGTGCATCAGGACGAACTTTATATTTTGCTGCTACTTGCCGCCAATTTTGACCGCTTGGCACTTCTACAACAATGCCGTTGTAGGGGGGTATTTGCAGTTCATTACCCACCCTAACACGTCCATTATTCACATCTGGGTTCATCACAATTAATGTTTCTGGGGCGAGATTGTAGCGCTGTGCTATGCTCTCTAAAGTTTCGCCACGATCAACTTTATGGCGCTGGAAGCGAGATAAAGCAGGAGTCGGACAGTTGGCAACTTGCGCGTGAGCGCTTTCTAAGTTTGGTAGTGTGGATGCTAGTCCAAATGTGCTGACTAGGCTACAAAGCAAAAGCAGACGATCAGAAAATGTCATGAGTGTAAGTTAAAAGATCCCTAACTTTAGATTTTAATTGGGGATTTCAGAACTGTTTGCTGTTGAGCGTAAACCTTTGTCCTGCAACATTCTATCTACCCAAGCTACATCAGCTTCTGATAGTGGTGGAAATGGCTCTTGATTGTAGTCTATAACTAAATCGTAAGCCGATATTTCATACACTTCGTTTAATAATCTCTGTAAATCTATAATTGGCTCGGTATCTTCTCCACGCAAAGGTAGCGGAAAAGCCGGAATTACTTCTTGTAAATTAAAAGCATATAAATCAGCATAAGGACGGCGATCGCTACGACAAACTAAAATACGATAGTGGCTTTCAATGTCAGTATCAAAAAATGCCATTGCTTCCCCAGTTCGCAGTAAATCAATCTCTACTAAATGAGTTTTACTTCCTAGTACATCTTGGCGTTTTTCCTCATACATTTCTCTCCCTTTTCCTCGGCGCTTGTTAGTTGGCGATAAAATTTCTATAGTAGTAACTACATCTTCCGTTCCAACTTCTCGCACCTCTAAATAACCTTCTTTGATAATTTCCGGTGTGGGAACTTTTACTCTTATTGGTTTGGTGAATGGTTCTGCAACTGCGACATTTGATTTTGTTGAATCTGCCACATTTGATAGACTTTTTATCGTTACATCAGGAATACCAACAAATAAGGAATTGACTCCACTGGTTTCATACATCCGAACTTCTACCGCCACTCGATATTTGGGACGCAACTGAGGAGATAGTAACCTCGCAATTTCAATAGTTAGCCAGTGATGTAATCCTGGCCACAAATCAGGATGCTCTAGATATGGGTTCATTCCTGGAAATGGAGAAGGCATTTATCTACCTCAGACTTAATTTGATTGACCCACGAGTGTTAATTATCATGGTAGCTGAATAGTCCTAGATCAACTTCTCCCCATTACAAATCTAGTTCAAACTGCCTTCTTTACTTCTGAAAATATCACGAACAAGTTGTTAGGGCAGCACCACACTGATCTTCTCTGGCTAACCAACCTTTAACACCTTGATATTCTACTTGCGCCCAATCTCCTTGACATCCTAATAATTTCACAGCCACATCAGCAGGAACTTGTCTGATTTTTCGGCTTTGCTGATTAGCACTGGCGTACATATCCACGCCATTAGTACCATAACCACGGGTTGATAAGCCTAATTTTAGAGCAGACACCCATCCTGTTCCAGAAAAACCATCACTGGCATTAGTAATCTGTACCCAATTTTTAGCAGCAGCGATAATCTGAACTGTTTCGTTGATAGGTACTTGTCCTAAAATTCTGTTACGGGGACTTCCGCCACTCCGCACATTTAAGCCTTGGGGATCTGTATCAGTAACATAGGCTAAGATATCGCATTTTTTCACATTAGTTGATTTTGCGAAAACAATTTGCTCGGATATACCAGTATTTATAAATACACTTATGCCCGTAAGCCCTAAGGCAATTACTAGCTTTGACAGGGAGGAGTTAATATTTTTAGGCATATTTTCTCTCTTTTTGGTAGTGCTAACTAAAAAATCTGCCTTATTTATAACTTAATAACTTAGTTTGTCATTAAATTAGTTAAGTTTAATTACTGATGTTCGCCAGGGTTTGTATTTGAATAAAAATCCCCACCTCATTAAGAGAATGGGGTGATACGTTAAGGTAATGCGCCTTTAAGTTGCATAGCCTTTAGCCTGAGAAAGGCGCGATGATGCGATTTGAATGATTATTAGCTGATTATCAACTTTATTTCATGTCGTAACCAAATAAGTTGGGGTCAACTTCTCCTAACTGCAAGTCTGCTAAACCATATTCTACCCATCGTCTTTCTACCATTGCGGCTATATCTGGATCTGATTCTAGTGGCGCACCCCATTCGTGTTCTGTTTCTGGGGGAATTTTGGTAGTTGCATCAATTCCCATGCGTCCACCTAAACCAATTTTTTCACTGGCAAAATCTAAGGTGTCAAAAGGTGTATTCGGCAAGATAAATACATCGCGGGTGGGATCAACTTTAGAACTTATTGCCCAAACGACTTGGCGGGGGTCGCGGATATTGATATCTTTATCAACAACAATGACAAACTTGGTGTATGTAAATTGAGGTAAAGCACTCCAAAAAGCTAAGGCTGCCCTGCGCGCTTGTCCAGGATAGGCTTTATCAATGGAGATAATTGCGGCTTTGTAACTCAAAGCTTCCATTGGTAAGAAGAAATCCACAATTTCTGTGACTTGTTGCCGCAGAATTGGGGTATAAATACGATTGAGTGCGATCGCCATCATGGCTTCTTCTTTAGGTGGACGACCGCTAAATGTGGTTAAATATATCGGTTCTTTGCGGTGCGTCATACAGTTGAAGCGAATCAATGGTGAATCTTCCACACCACCGTAATAACCCATGTGATCGCCAAAAGGCCCGTCTGGTAAAACTTCTCCTGGTGTAATTGTTCCTTCCAAAACAAATTCTGAATCTGCGGGAACTTCTAAATCGACAGTTTTACATTTGGCTAACTGCACACCAGAACCACCATACAAACCAGCAAATAGCCATTCTGATAAATCTACAGGGATAGGTGTAGCAGCTGCCATGATAATTAGTGGATCTACACCAAGTGCGATCGCTACTTCTAATTTCTTCCCACGTTCGGCAGCTTTCCGCAAGTGCCTCGCCCCACCCCGCACTGATAACCAGTGAACGGTCATTGTATTCTGAGATTGGAGTTGTAAGCGATATACACCAACATTCGGTGTACCTGTCTCGCAATCTTTGGTAATTACCAAACCCAATGTAATAATTTTGCCAGCATCACCAGGATAAGGACGAATTAGCGGTAACTTGTTTAAATTTAAATCATCGCCTTGAATTACCACTTGTTGACAAGCAGGAAAAAAGTCTCTTCCTGGTTTGGCTTTAAGAACATCAAACAACACTTTGCCAAAATCTATCGCCTGGGAAATCGTTTTCGGTGGTTTTGGTTGTTGTAGCATACCCAGCTTTTTTCCCAGAGTTTCCAACTCTTGGGGATGCTGCATATTCATCGCCCAGCATATTCTTTCTACCGTTCCCAGCAAATTCACCGCCACTGGGAAGGAAGCACCTTTGACATTTTCAAACAACAAACCCGGCCCACCTTTTTGCAGCATCTGGTTAGAAATCTCCGCAATTTCTAACTCTGGGTCAACCAAGGCTGAAATCCGCCGTAATTGTCCTCTTTGTTCTAAAATTTTGATGAATCCGCGTAAGTCTCTCGCCATTGTTTTAATAAAGCTAAATAGTTAAGAAATATGAAGCGCTTTTTTAATATTATGAGCTATTATTCGCTTGTCTATCTTCCCATTGCCTACAATAGTGAAATTATTTTCACTGCAAATTAACTAATTGATTGACTTTTCTTAACCCTGTTGCACAAGCAATGTGGTTATCCTAACTAAGGATAGGCATTATTGATTACAAATAAGCTCTACTCCTCAAACATGGCGAGAATAGATTCTAGTTCCCTAGCAGGTAGTGTTGTGATGTGCTTCCTGCTAGGTTTTTGTTCGTACTTCATACTACCCTGAGGAAACGTCTGCCGTAGGATGCCCTTAGGGCTGTAAGGCGAACACACTTCATACTTCACACTTCATACTTCATACTTTCTATGGACTAAACTATTTAGTTATAGTGTAGTTTTGTAAAATCCTGTTAGCCAACTGTCTTATGATTACGAGACTTTCAGCAGCTATTTACGGGATGGGTACAGCACCAACTGTTGCTCCTGAACGGTCTAGTCAAGTTGTTCGCAAGCCTTATCCCAATTACAAGGTAATCGTTTTAAACGATGACTTCAACACTTTTCAACATGTAGCTGAGTGCTTGATGAAGTATATTCCTGATATGACCAGCGATCGCGCATGGGATTTAACTAATCAGGTACATCATGAAGGACAAGCGATCGTTTGGGTCGGCCCCCAAGAACCAGCAGAATTATATCACCAACAGCTGCGGCGAGCCGGTTTAACTATGGCTCCCTTGGAAGCAGCTTAATCTCATGGATAAATCCACCAAAAGCTCCCAAAAAGCAGCAAATCGCAAAGATGGCCGACTAGTCTGGAATCACTCTACCCATCTTCCCGGTCTTATCCCCATTTTAGAACTTCTTTGTCAGCAGGAAGGCATTTACACCGTTACCCCAGGCGTAATTGGGCGGGTAAAAGGTCATTGCCCAAAAATGCAGTTACGCATATCTGTACCGATTCGAGGGGGTTACAAAGTTATCGCCAGACAAGGTAAGACAGTACAAGAGGTGTTCATCCTGACTAGTTTAGTGCAGGATGAACTGCAAACAGCTATTGCGATCGCTGTGAACAATTCGTAATTCGTAATGACGCTCGTTCGCCCTTGGCGTGCCGTAGGCAAGACTCGCTAACGCTACGCTAACGTAATTCGTAATTAAGATTACGTCTAGGCTTAAGCGATTTAATCTTTTACCTACTTTTAGCGAATTACTATTGATACAACCACTCAGCACTTTTAATTCAGCACTCAGCACTATTCTTCTACACGATGCACGGCAAACTTATGTAGCGGCAAACTGAGAATACAAGAAAAAGTTAAGAAATATGACAGTGCTGTTGTAATCCTCAAAGACATCACAACAGATTCCCAGTCGGGTAAAATGATTTTCTCTAGCGCAAAAGCAACACAGTATACGAGCCAGTAAGAAAAGCTCATTCTAAATAAAATTTTCTCTGTTTCTTCTAAATCATTTTTTGGTTGCTTACCGTCCCAGAGTATTACTAACCCAAGTACACAAGCACCAAAGGAAACAGCAACGACAAATTCATGACACAAAAAACTCATCGACTGCATTTGCCTCGATCCCAATATTTTTGTAATTGAGATTCAGTCTAAAGGAATATTCCTTGGAGTTATACAAAAGATTTACAAACTGCAATAAGCACCGCGGTTAGTGTTACAAAGTGCAACTATTTTATTGCGCTTTACTAAGCTAAATATTTTTAACAATTCATTTTCATTAGTTTACTTAGTTCTAAAAATTCATACTAACTTGATTAACAACATACATACTCTGAATTCGCCACTTACCTTCTCGCCGAATTAAATCATAGCGAACCCGCAAGCTTTCATTAGAAGACTTTTTTATTTGCCCACGTTCATAAAATTGTGTTGCTTCTTTTACCGTAGCTAAGACAGCGGCGCGATTAGGATCTAGGTCATTTTTACTCACAAATTCTACTTTAACGCTGTGGTCGTACTTACGATAACGGTTATCTGCTCTATCTTGCTGGGCAATTAATCGCCACTGAGATAAAGATGAACCAGTTAAAATGTTATTTAGACTCTCAATATCATGGTTCTGCCCTAAAGCCACGGCTTTGGTAGACAGCCAAGTGCGAATTACTTCTTCAGCTGTCGTATCGGTCAGAGGGCCATCAGGTGGTAGTAACTCGCTATAAGCATTGGGGATATCGATAGGTGGTTGATTGAGTTGGACAGACAACTGCTCACCTTGCAAAGCTGGTGTCGGGAAAAATAGATTTTTCAACCAACCAAACGTAGTGGAAACTATCAACCAAAAAACCAATACACCAGCCAAAGAAGCAAATACTGTCCAGACTAATCGTGTTTTACTGTCTAAGCGATTGGTGACAGTGCGTCGTTGCCGAGTCCGGCGATCGCGGTTATTATCTAACCCACGTTCTCTGTTGATTGGTTGACTGGGCTTGCGCCGTCTGCGTTTTTGGGTTGGACGGGGCGCACCTACCTGACCTTTGCCATTCAGATGATGACTACTTGCTCTATCTGGTTGTGTTGCGGTGGAAGATGCTATGGGTATTTCTGATGTTTGAGTATTACCATCTGCGGTTGATGAAGGTGCTGTATTCCATCTGGGGAGTGGCGAGTTAGAATACTCAGGTCTTGTGTTGTTTGGTGTTTCTGGCAAATCCAAATCAGGCATTTTACTCTGGTTTTGACGAAAAACTCCAGAATAATGACTTTGTTGATGGCTATGATTTGGCGGTTGGCGATTAATTACACCCCACTCGTTGCTAGTTTCTGCATCGCTGGGTAGTGCTTCTAAATATGCCTGCACTTGGGAGTTGGCAAAGTAATCTTTGAGTGCGGCTTGCTGTCTTGACAGATCACGAAAATGGGGAAACACTTCATGTTGTAACCACTGTTCGCCATACAGACATAAGCCCGGTAATAAATCAGGAGAGTCTTGAGATTTTTCCCGAATAAAAGCTAAGGCTTCGTACTCCTGGCTCATTTCTAAAACACGGGTTGCTTCTTCGGTTTGCCCTAAAAATAGCGCACAGAGTGACTGTTCTAGATGCACATCCTGACGCTTACCCAGATACATTAGCATTTGTCTAGCCTGACGAATTAATGCCGGTTGACGTTGGGCAAATCCTCTGGCAATCAAAGCATAAACTGCCAAGTATGTAGCTACAGCCGATGGACGCTTACTTTCGGCTTCAAATAGCTTGTGCTGTTCTGCGACTGTTAAGTAGTTGCGGATTTGCTGAATAAAACGGAGAAAGTCATCTATGCTTAACCCCGATTGATCGTTGTTTGTACCATCAATGCCGCCGCGATCTTCCAGGATGCTTTGCAGTAATTCCAAACCTTGGTGGCGTTCGACAGTCTTTTCTAAAGGTAGCGCCAGTAATTCTAAAACCCGATAAGGGCGCAATTTATTCAGATCAGCTTGAATTTCTGCCTGTACGGCAGAAAATATCCCTTCACTAGCAAGCATTTCTAACCCTGATTCTAGGGAAAGAGCCGCATTTTCGTAGTAACCTTGCTGCCACTGTTCGCGCCCTAATTCTAGGCAAGCCAAAGCCACAGTCAGCACAATATCTGGATGGTCACTACTTTCGAGAAAGTCTGCCTCGGTGAGATTGTTAATTGCTTTAGTAACTGCTGGACTATGATGATTTGCTAGGTATGTACGACCTAATTTCAAAACGAGTTCGTACTCCCCTAGCTCTTGCAAAATTAACAGCGCACCAACCAATTCCTGTTGAGGAATTTCAATACTAAGACCTTGGTTATCAAGATCACGATTCGGACCTGTGGGTGTTCCTGTTGTAACTGTGGCAGTAGCAGTGCCATCAGGGTCATAGGCGTGGGACAGATAAAGCTGATCGTAACTGCTACGTTCTTTCGGATTTGATAAAACCACGTAAGCTGTTTCTATAAGTTGTTTACGAGAAGCGATCGCTGCTTGAGAATACTCCCGTCGTGGCAATTGCACAATGCGATCGCTATATGCTTGCCGCAACTGTTCTTCACTTGCCGCTAACGGTAGTCCTAAAATTCGGTAGTAATCTAGCGGAATTCGCACAGCCTACTTCCTCTGCACCGTGATCAACATAATCCACCTAGAGCATTCCAGGCATGTAAAACCGTGCCATAAATATGACGGTGAATAACACCGTGCCGGACTTACACTATAAGTGTATAGTGCAACTATTAGTTTTGTTCCCTCTCAAATTTTGAGACACATTTTATTACTATTAATTTGAGTTCGCCTAGGCAAGAGGGAAACTTTGTCTTAATTCTTAGTATTTACTTGTGTATAACTGCTAACAGTCATTAGATACTGCAAAATTAAATTGCGATCGTTTATCATAGTCATTATGCTCTACTTACAGCTTATCTGCTTGATGTTCACTTAAATATATTCCCTGTCTAGGAAGTAATACTAGCAATACACGTAATGGTAGATGTTAATAATAACAAGGAATAAAATGCTACCATTCTCAGTCCTTAATTACAACTCTTTGGCAAAATAAATTCAGCCTCGGCATTCATTTTCCCAAAATTGTGCATGGATATGCAGAAACCAAGCTATCCTGATTGATAGCCTATTTACAGGAGTTGGGAGTGCATAACGACAGAGGGCATCTGGAAGGCTATTTATGGCCCCTAGGGTGTAAAAATCGCCGATAGCGGTTTCAATAAACCAAAAAATCACCTACCCTCTATTTCCAATCATCCTTTTGGGCGCATAAATTTTGGTTTCTGTGTCAAAGCAGATGATTTGTCAGAAAGCGCCATATTTAACATGATGAAGAGTGCTGAGTACTAAGTAAATTTCAGTTTTACAACAGGGATACTAAAAAAAATAATGGTTCAAGAACGGACTTTACCTAAATTTGATATTGCCAGCGTTCAAATCACCAAAGCAGAAGGCTTAATGCTTTACGAAGACATGGTGTTAGGGCGCTCCTTTGAAGATAAATGCGCTGAAATGTATTATAGGGGCAAAATGTTTGGTTTTGTTCACCTATATAACGGTCAAGAAGCCGTTTCTACTGGCGTTATCAGAGCAATGCGTCAAGGAGAAGATTTTGTCAGCAGTACCTACCGCGACCACGTTCACGCCCTGAGTGCAGGAGTACCAGCCAGAGAAGTGATGGCGGAATTATTTGGTAAAGCTACAGGTTGCAGCAAAGGACGTGGTGGTTCCATGCACATGTTCTCTGCGGAACATGGCTTATTAGGTGGCTATGCGTTTGTGGCTGAAGGTATTCCTGTCGCATCTGGTGCAGCTTTTCAAAGCAAATACCGCCGCGAAGTTTTAGGCGACCCCAACGCTGACCAAGTAACAGCCTGCTTCTTTGGCGATGGTGCGGCTAACAACGGTCAGTTTTTTGAAACGCTAAACATGGCAGCTTTATGGAAACTGCCAATTATTTTTGTGGTGGAAAATAATAAATGGGCAATTGGGATGGCTCACGAACGAGCAACTTCCCAGCCTGAGATTTATAAAAAAGCCAGTGTGTTTAACATGGTGGGTGTGGAAGTAGATGGGATGGATGTACTGGCAGTTAGGTCTGTCGCCCAAGAAGCTGTCGCCCGCGCCCGTGCTGGAGAAGGGCCAACATTAATCGAAGCCCTCACCTACCGCTTCCGTGGTCACTCCTTAGCCGACCCAGATGAATTACGCACCAAAGCCGAGAAAGAATTTTGGTTTGCCCGTGACCCAATTAAAAACCTCGCTGCTTATCTGTTAGAGCAAAATTTAGCTAGTGAGGCAGAATTGAAAGCCATTGACCAAAAGATTCAGGAAGTGATTGAAGAAGCAGTGAAGTTTGCCGAAAGTAGTCCTGAACCTGATCCTAGCGAATTGTATCGCTTTATATTTGCAGAAGACGAGTAATTATCAGAAACTAGGGACTGGGAATTTGAGATTTTGGATTTTAGATTGGAGCTAAATTCCAAATGATTAATTCAAAATTATTTCCCAACACCCAATCCCTAGCTTCTTAGGAATAAACTTGTGGTTAGCATTACCGTTCAACAGCAACAGTACAAAACCTACATCCTTTCTGACGAAACCTCTAATACTCAACTAGAAGTTGTTCCAGAACGCGGTGGTATCATCACTAGCTGGCGCATTCAAGGTCAAGAAATTTTCTATTTGGATAAGGAGCGCTTTACTCACCCTGATTTAAGTGTCAGAGGTGGAAATCCCATATTGTTTCCTATCTGCGGCAACTTACCAGATAATTCCTACACCCACAACGGGCAGCAATATACCCTCAAACAACATGGCTTTGCTCGTGACTTACCTTGGGAGGCTGAGGAAGTATCAGAGGAAAATACGACGTATCTCAAAGTCCATTTAGCCAGCAATGAGCAAACAAAAGCTGTATATCCCTTTGATTTTCACTTAAGTTTTAGTTATAAAATCCACGGGAATACCCTGGAAGTTCAGCAACATCTGCATAACTCTTCTGCAACATCAATACCTTTTTCTACTGGGTTTCATCCTTACTTCCTGGCTCCAGATAAAACACAGCTAGAAATTGATATCGCTGGTCAAGAGTATCAAGACAACAGAACCAAGGAAATAAGACCCTTTGACGGGAATTTTGATTTTAATTTAGATGAAATTGATGCTGCCTTTAAGCATTTAACTGCTAAATCGGCTACAGTCACAGACAACAGCCGTAAATTAAAATTGACCTTAGATTACGGCGATGATTATCCAGTCGTGGTATTTTGGACAGTCAAGGGTAAAGAATTTTATTGTCTCGAACCTTGGAGCGCTCCGCGCAACTCCCTGAATACAGGCGAAAACCTGACTGTGATAGAGCCAGGAGCCAGCTACACAGCATCTGTTAGATTAACGGCAAATTTCTTCTAGACACCCCTTACAAATCTACAGATATCTATGTTATGATGGCAAAGTTGCAAAACGAAATGCCAGGGTCGCTAACTCAACGGTAGAGTACTCGGCTTTTAACCGATTAGTTCCGGGTTCGAATCCCGGGCGACCCATGAAGAAGCAAAAACTGGCTGAAGCTTTGAAAATGGAAGCTTCAGCCAGTTTTATAGTTAAGATGTGATTTACAGAGGCGATCGCACAAATATCCATTGGGTAAGATAAACATAGGCTAAACCCAAATACCATAGTCATGGTGAAAACCCTTCCACAGCATTCGATAATTCCCCTTCTAGAAAATGGCGACAAACTCACCCGATATGAATTTGAGCGTCGCTACAACGCTATGACCAACCTAAAAAAAGCCGAATTAATTGAAGGGATAGTCTATCTTATGCCTGCTGCTCTGCGTTTTAGAAGTCATGGTCAGCCGCATGGCTGGATTATTGGTTGGTTATGTACTTACGAAGCTGCTACACCAGTTGTGGCGCTGGGAGTTGAGCCGACTGTGCGCCTAGACTTGGATAACGAACCACAACCAGATGCAGTTCTCCTCATTGCACCAGAAGCAGGTGGCCAAGTAAAGCTGAGTGCAGATGATTATATTGAAGGTGCGCCAGAGTTAATTATCGAAATTGCGGCTAGTAGCGTAGCTATAGACCTTCATGCTAAAAAACAAGCTTATCGCCGCAATGGAGTAAAAGAATATATTGTTTGGCAAGTTCTTGATCAAAAATTGACTTGGTTCTATTTAGAACAGGGTGAGTATTTGGAATTAGTACCTGATGATGATGGAATTCTGCGAAGTCAGATTTTTCCTGGATTGTGGTTAGCGGTGAGTCAGTTATTAGCCGGAAATATGCAGCAAGTGCTGACAGTATTACAAGCAGGTTTACAGTCTGCTGAACATCAGGCTTTTGTAGATAAATTAACATCTTGAACAAGGGAGCGATCGCCTGTATATTAGTCTTGGTATTGAGGAGTTTACAGATGAGCTTGTCTTAGACAGCACCAATAATTAATTATCTTGCATACCAGACTACTAAAGCCTTAATCTGTAACGTAGCACACTTTACAGTAGAGTAGGTCATGTGTAGGGCATGTTGATTAGTGATGACGTAAACTTTTTCAACATAAACACCCGACACTAGTTATAATTTCCTATAAGTTGAAAAAAATCTTAAGATTGGCGTAAAAATTACGCTTGTCTGACACCGACTAGCTGACAACCACTATTAGGAGGACTATCTATGGCGCTTGTACCAATGCGGCTATTGTTGGATCACGCAGCTGAGAACGGTTATGGCATCCCAGCTTTTAACGTTAACAACTTAGAGCAGATTCAGGCAATCATGAAAGCGGCGGCAGAAACAGATAGCCCCGTAATTTTGCAAGCTTCTCGTGGCGCTCGTAACTATGCAGGTGAAAACTTCCTGCGCCATTTGATTTTGGCTGCGGTAGAAACCTATCCTCAAATTCCCATTGTCATGCACCAAGATCATGGTAATGCTCCTTCTACCTGCTACTCAGCCATCAAGAACAACTTCACCAGTGTGATGATGGATGGTTCCTTGGAAGCTGACGCTAAAACTCCTGCAAGCTTTGAGTACAACGTTAAAGTTACCAGTGAAGTTGTAAATGTAGCTCATGCTTTGGGCGTAAGTGTAGAAGGCGAACTCGGTTGCTTAGGTTCTTTGGAAACCGGCGCGGGTGAAGCTGAAGATGGTCACGGTTTTGAAGGTACACTCGACCATTCTCAACTGTTAACTGACCCCGATGAAGCTGTTAGTTTCGTAGAAGCAACCCAAGTAGATGCTTTGGCTGTAGCTATCGGTACTAGCCACGGTGCTTACAAGTTTACCCGCAAACCAACTGGCGAAATTTTGGCTATCAGCCGCATTGAAGAAATTCACCGCCGTTTACCTAACACCCACTTGGTAATGCACGGTTCTTCTTCTGTTCCTGAAGATTTAATCGCTTTGATTAACGAGTTCGGCGGTGCGATTCCTGAAACCTACGGTGTACCTGTAGAAGAAATTCAAAAAGGTATCAAGAGTGGTGTTCGCAAGGTAAACATCGACACCGACAACCGTTTGGCGATTACTGCTGCTGTACGCGAAGCTTTAGCAAAAAATCCCAAGGAATTTGATCCCCGTCACTTCCTCAAGCCTTCTATTACATATATGCAGAAGGTTTGTGCTGAACGCTATCAGCAATTTGGTACTGCTGGTAACGCCAGCAAGATTAAGCAAATTTCTTTAGATGATTTTGCTGCTAAATATGCCAAAGGTGAACTCAATGTTGTCACCAAGGCTGCTGCTAAGGTTTAATTTAGCTAAAGAATTGTAGGCGACACATTGGTGTTTCCTTAAACTGAGGGTTTTGATATTAGAAATAAACCGGGAAACATCACAGTTTCTCGGTTTTTTGTTGAAATTAGAACAGGTGATAGGGGACAGGTTACAGGTGACAGATAGAAAAGTCTTGTGCTGTCTCAGTCGATGGGATAAAACAGATAACGTAGACGCGGTAGCGGCTTGCCGCAGGCTACCACAGAGGCGCAGAGGTCACGGAGGAATGAGAGGTTGAGAGAATTTTTGCTTGAGTTCTAAGACATTTGCTCTACTATTATCGGGCGCGTATTGCTCATAATAATTTTTACTTTTAATTTAGAAGAATACCTTCAAAATGAAGTATTACCAAAAATTAAAGAGCGATCACATACCTTCTATGAATAGGTTATAAGCTCGCACGACAATAGGCGATCGCCATTATACTGCTGAAATCTATTGGTAAACTAGAGACAACTGCGATCGCCAACTTCACATACCACAATCATGGTATAGATATACGCCAAAAAAAGTAAATAATGAGGTATAAAATGGAAATTACAAAAACCAGACAAGCGTTGCTCAAAGCTATTTATGAAGAACTAGAACAAGCTTATGAAGACACTTTAGAAGATGTTTTAGAGTTACTAAAAATTCGTAAAAGTGAAGATGAAGAGGATATTCAAGATATTGCTGTGGCAAAAAATGATACTACTATCTCTTGGGAAGAATATAAGCAAGAGAGTGCATGAGTTATCAAATAGAAATTACAAATAGGGCGGCTAAACAATTAAAAAAGCTGCCGGAAGACATCAAAATTCAAATAGAGGAGAAAATTCAAGAGTTAGCAAACAATCCACGTCCTAATGGCGTGGTGAAATTAGAGGGTGAAGAAGATACGTACCGTGTTCGTGTAGGTAAGTATCGTATATTATACGAAATCAAAGATGATTTATTAATAGTTAAAGTTGTTAAAATTAGTCATCGTAGAGATGTTTATCGTCGCAAATAGAGCTAATTAAATTTAATCTTAGCCATGCTAGAGATGCTTGAGTTTTTGTTGTAATAATGATGAATGTTTCTAAAGATTGAGTGCGATGTCTACGACAAGCCGCTATTCGTCTACGCATCCTCACCCTAAGCGCCACGCGTCATTATAAAAATTTTCGGACAATTGCAACGGCCGTGAAGTATTGATGCTATTTTGGTGGTGCGCCAGGGTAAATATAACGGGTAATTGACTAAATATTAGACTCTCAACAAAGTTGATGGTGTTGCAGTGGTCGGAATAGTTATTGTTTCTCATAGTAAACAATTGGCTCTGGGTGTGCAGGAACTCGCTGCACAAATGGTTCAGGGCAAAGTGGCCATTGCGGTGGCGGCTGGGATGGAAGATGCAGACAATCCACTAGGTACAGATGCGCTGAAGATTTATGAGGCGATCGCATCTGTATTCAGCGATGATGGTGTATTAGTTTTGATGGATCTTGGTAGCGCTGTGATGAATGCAGAAATGGCGGTTGAATTTTTGCATTTATCACAGCAAGAAAAAGTATATCTCTGTGAAGCACCACTGGTAGAAGGTGCGATCGCCGCCGCTGTAGCCGCCGCCATAGGCAAAAATATCCAACAGGTAATGACAGAAGCTAGGGGAGCATTAAGCGCCAAAGCCACACAATTAGGTGTTACTAACCTAACATCGACTGTCGGCAGCAATACTCAACCAACAAAGAGCGCTTATCCCACCAGAGAAATCCGGTTAACTGTGAATAATCGCTTAGGATTACATGCTCGTCCGGCGGCGAAGTTTGTCGCCACCGTCGCCCGATTTAACGCCCAAACTCATGTGCAAAATTTAACTAAAAATACCGCAGTTGTCCGGGGTGACAGTATTAACCAAGTTACGACTTTGGGTGTGCGTCAAGGACACGAATTATTAATTACTGCGACTGGTGTTGATGCAGATGCAGTACTAGCAGCATTACAAACGTTATTCGCAAATAACTTTGGCGAAGATGAGATTCCTGTTGTGTCTCCACCAACAATGCAGCATCAAGTGACATCAGCAACTCATGGTGAACTTTTAGGAATTGCGGCTTCTCCGGGAGTTGCGATCGCACCTGTAGTTTATTATCAACCTGCCCCGATGACGGTTACACAATACCACGTTCATGACCCAGAGGCAGAATGGCAACGGTTACAGTCAGCAATTCACACTGCTCAACAAGAAATCCAGACAATTTTCTCACAAGCATCTTTGCAAATTGGTGACACAGAAGCCGCAATTTTTGATGCTCATCTACTATTTTTAGAAGATCCAGTGTTACTGGAAACAGTGCAGCAACGCATCATGGAACACCACATCAATGCAGAAGCAGCTTGGCAAGCTGTCGTTGAGGAAGTAGCGACTTCTTATCGCACCCTGGAAGATAGTTATTTGCAAGAGCGTGTGGAAGATGTGGGAGATGTGGGACAAAGGGTGCTGCGATTGTTAGAGGGAAATAGTGCTACTGGCTTGCACCTTGCAGAACCAGCAATTGTAGTAGCGACAGACTTGACACCTTCCGATACAGCAGCATTAGATCCCAGCAAGGTACTAGGTATTTGTACAACTTCTGGGAGCGCTACATCCCACAGTGCCATTATTGCCCGGACATTGGGAATTCCCGCTGTTTTGGGTGTAAATCCAGAAGTCTTGCGGCTAGAAGATGGTACTTTGATGGCGCTGGATGGTGAAAGTGGCAAAGCTTGGGTAGAACCAGAAGCAGATATTATCGGTGCGTTAGAAGCCAAGCGGGAAGCTTGGCAAACTGCCAAACTAGAAACACTAGCCAAGGCACATCAACCAGCAATTACCCGTGATGGCAAGCAAATTAGCATCTTAGCCAATATTGGTAGCATTGCAGATGTGCAAGTGGCGGTGGCTGGTGGTGCTGAAGGTGTGGGATTACTGCGGACAGAATTTTTGTATTTAGGTAGAACTACAGATCCGACAGAAGAAGAACAACTGACAGTTTATCAGGCGATCGCCCAAGTTTTAGATCACCGTCCGCTAATTATTCGTACCCTAGATGTCGGCGGCGACAAGCCATTACCCTATTTGAGAATCGGCTTTCCCGAAGCTAACCCTTTCTTAGGCTGGCGAGGTATTCGTTTCTGTTTAGATCATCCAGAATTGTTTAAAACTCAGTTGCGGGCAATTTTACGCGCCAGTGCGGGACACAATATTAAGGTGATGTTCCCGATGATTGCGACTGTGACGGAAGTACGCACCGCTAAGGCAATATTAGGTGAAGTACAAGCAGAATTGCGGCAAGCAGGTATCCCTTTTGATGAAAATATGCAGGTGGGTGTGATGATTGAAGTCCCTGCGGCTGTCGCCATCGCTGATCAGTTAGCTGCGGAAGTCAACTTTTTTAGTATTGGGACTAATGACTTGAGTCAGTATGTCATGGCAGGCGATCGCAATAATCCCAGGGTAGCTTATTTAGCTGATGCTCTGCATCCAGCCGTGTTGCGGATGATCCAGCAAACTGTACAAGCTGCCCATACTGCCGGAATTTGGGTAGGATTGTGTGGGGAATTAGCCGCAGATCCCACAGCCGCAGCGATTTTATTAGGTTTGGGGTTAGATGAATTGAGCGTGAATCCCCAAGCAATCGGGATCATTAAACAGGCGATCGCACAGTTAACTGTAACTCAAGCAGAGGCGATCGCCGCCACAGCATTACAATTAGATTCTGCCAACGATGTTAGAGCTTTGGTGCAATGAAAAACTCACCCAAAGGTTCATTATATTAATCTTCAGGTGTTGCATAAATGCGGGATGATTTTCTTATATTTCTCTCTCAAAACCTCTTCTTCTCTACGAGACGCTGCGCGAATGCGTACTTTGCGGTTCATTATTTCATCCCTAAATTCAGCAACGCCTATTAATCTTCAGAATTAAGTAGAAAGGTGCAAATAAACCGAACTATGTAACGGAAAGTAAAGTAGCTTGAAAACCTCTTCCCTTCTGCCTTCTGCCTCCTGCCTTGTCATAACGACAATTTTTAACACCGACCTACTTAATGGGACAGACTACTAATTGCTTTTGTGTCAAACACATGGCAATACCTTTTTCGTAATACGCAGCTTCGTTAATAAAAATGGGATAAACTGTAGATGCGCCTTGATATGCGATCGCTCTCCCATCAAAAGTTAAAAATATCGGATCACCAGGATTAAGGGGTTCATAATCTCGATCCTGAAGTTGCGGGTGAATCATGGCTTGAATTTCTCCACGCTCGTTTCTCGGATAATCAATAATCCCTGTATATTGATACATGGTAAGAGTTTTGTTTTTTGGTTGATTCACACCTTGGTTATCGCCTTCTATATAGTCCAAAACTTGATAAATTAATGCTTCCGTTTTTTGGAACAAATCAGCATTTAATACTCCCTGCGCTACAGGCCCTACTTCAATCGCAAAACCTAATTCTGAGAGAGAACAAAGAAAGTTAGATTCTCTTATAGGTTGCGAGTAACAAATTCTCACATCAGGATTTATAGCACTCAATTCAGCAGCTAACCGCAGTAGAAATGGATGTTGATTTCCTAAAATAATAGTTAGCTTCATATTTGCAGTGGAACTATGCAAATCAATAATCATATCTACCTTTGATTTGCCTTTTTCTCCTAAAACTTGTACAAGATTTTTTGCTAATACATCTTCATAGCTATCAAGCTGATTATCCTGTAAATCTTCTGTTGCAAAACAACGATTTAAATCTTTATCAATATAACGTCTGACTGCTGCAAACGCATGAGGATTACTCAATAATACACGAGTATCAAAACTGGAACGCTGAATTAAGTTTGGAAACTGCTCAAACTTTTTCCCTACATATATTCCTGTAAATTCATTCCCATGCGTACCAGTAGAAATCACCACCGACTTTATTTTTTCCATAATGTTATAAATTACTTGGATCAATTCCTTTTTGTTGCAGTTTAGATAGAAGTTCCTGAAGCTGGTTTTGAGTTTGTTCTAATTGATTTTGGGTTTTTTCTAGTTCTTGTTCCCGTGCAGTTACTAATTCTTCTGGTGTTGAATATCGCCTACCAGTTTCATCATACCAATACAACCATTCTCGCGTTATCCCTTGATAAGTTCCGCGATCGCGTCCAATACCTAACCCAACTTCTGGCATCCAAATTTTATCACCTGCTTGTAAAATATATTCTCCATTGACTAAGTGATAAATTTCTAGGCGCTGACGTTTCCGACGCAATCGTGTTGGTGCATAAATCACATAATACAAAACCCCTAATTGAGCATAATCTAGTTTTTTTTGCTCATATTCATAGTTGTATGTTTGGGAGACAATTTCTAACGTTAAAATTGGCGAAATACCATCTTCTTCCCACATTACATAACTAGAACGTCCATTTTCTCCTATAAAACGTTCTACGCCTATACTTAAAAATCCATCTGGAACAATCGCAGGTTTACCATCTGCATAATAAATCCCCATATTGATGCCAAAAAACCAATCATCTCGGTTTTGCCAGATACTAGTTAAAATCGATAATAATAAGCTAGGAATTAAAATTTGTAGTTCGTTATCCACTGGTGTATCGTCAGAGTCTGGTAATTCAGATGATGAAGGTAAACAAGCTAATGGATTGTATTTGAACATAACAGTCTTTCCTACTAAAAATGTTGCTGAAAACTAATTCTTGTTCTTCTCAACTTATTTGAGTTTGTCGCGGTAAGTGTCTTTTTAAAGTACACAAACTAATTGCTGGGATAACTCCTAAGACAATAGCTGTAAAACTTTGTTGGCTTCCATACAATATTGCTGCTCTTACGGCTTCTGGAATTAAATTTTGCAGCAGTGAAATCGACCAAACCAATAAACTGATAAATAAGAAAGAAATTGAGGGTACAAAACTCCACCACCAAGCTTTTGTGGTGTAACGCCGCACTACTAACCATTGAAATAATCCTAACCAAATCCCTGAAACGATGTAAGCAATTGTTGATAATAATCCAAAAATAACACCTAACTCAGGAGACAAACTTTGATTGAGTGAATTGGCAATTGAGGAAATATAATCGATCCAAGCGGTAGCTACGCCATTAGCAGTTAGCCAACCTGCACTAGTAGCTATCATCCATAGCCTACCAGAGAGATAGCGACGCATTACCAAGGCTTGATCGGCAGCAAAAACTACAGCAAATACAATATTGCTCAGTAAATTTACCCAGTAAAAAGAACCAGCATCTGATAGATTTTGCGCCAGAATTCTTTCTACAGAAATACTGGCAATACCACCCACAATCCACCCCAAAATTGTCATACAGGTAAATAAAAGTACAAACTTTCGTCTTTGAGAATGGGGAATTAATAACCGTCCTGGCGGGTAATTGCTATTAGTAGATGCAACATTAGAAGGATTTGGATTATTAGAATCAGTTTGCATATAAAGTTAAGTAAAGCTAAGACTTGAGCTTTTGAGGCAAGCCTCCTGAAAAAGCGTAATCCTAGAATGATAAGCTAAACAATGACATAATAAAGTGACTTAGGATGAAGTGTTAAATGGGTGTTTCCTCAACGGCTCCTCATCTCCTACGGGCTGCTCGTGGTGAAATCGTAGATCGTCCCCCCGTATGGATGATGCGACAAGCAGGACGATATATGAAGGCGTACCGAGACTTAAGGGAAAAGTATCCTTCATTTCGCGATCGCTCTGAAATTCCCGAAGTAGCGATTGAAGTATCCCTGCAACCTTGGAGAGCCTTCCAGCCGGACGGAGTGATTTTATTTTCCGACATTGTAACCCCATTGCCTGGTTTGGGCATTGATATGGACATTGCGGAAGGTAAAGGGCCAATTATTCATGCGCCCATTCGCACTCAAGCACAAATTGAGAGCCTGCATCCCTTAGAACCAGAAGCGGCTCTACCGTTTATTAAAACTATTTTGCAGGCGTTGCGCCAAGAAGTGGGCAACAAATCAACCGTATTAGGCTTTGTTGGTGCGCCGTGGACGTTAGCTGCTTATGCAGTGGAAGGAAAAGGTTCTAAAACCTATTCTATTATCAAAAATTTGGCATTCTCAGACCCGGTAATTCTACACCAACTGCTAACGAAATTGGCAGATGCGATCGCTGTCTACGCCCGTTACCAAATTGACTGCGGCGCTCAAGTAGTGCAAATGTTCGATTCTTGGGCGGGACAGTTAAGCCCTCAAGATTACGATACCTTTGCTCTCCCCTATCAGCAACGGGTATTCCAGCAAGTCAAGCAAACTCACCCCGACACACCTTTAATTCTTTTGGTTAGCGGTAGTGCAGGGGTGTTGGAAAGAATGGCCAAATCCGGTGCAGATATTGTCACCGTTGATTGGACAGTAGATATGGCAGATGCCCGCGCCAGATTAGGCAAACAAGTCAAAGTCCAAGGTAATCTCGATCCTGGCGTACTCTATGGTTCCAAAGAGTTCATCCGCGATCGCATTCATGATACTGTTCGCAAAGCTGGTAATTGGGGTCACATCCTCAATCTTGGTCATGGTGTACTACCAGATACTCCAGAAGAAAATGTGGCTTTCTTTTTTGAAACAGCCAAGCAACTCAGTACCGCAGCCGTAGTGAGTTAGTTACCTTTGTGTCTTTGTGGTGACATTTTTTTAACCACAAAGACAGAATATATTGCATCGTAGACACAGCAAAATCTATTTTTTATGAAAATTTTGACTGCGATCGCAACACAATTTATATATCGTACTGCTAGTAATTGTAGTTTTTCAGGAACTTTTCTGTTAATGCTCCATAAAAGTTTTTGAAGAACCAGAAAAACTTTGTAATAATTCAGTCCCCAGCAGTTTTGTTTCATGCTCTACTCATAAATAATTTATTGAGTGGAACATTTAATCTTATATTTAACTCTTAAATTTTAAAAAACTTACTATGAACCAAAAACGAATTTTAGTCACAGGCGCAAGCGGTTGCGTCGGTCATTACATCTCGGAAGCATTAATTCAAAATACGAATCACGAGTTATTTTTATTAGTTAGAAACCCAAATAAGTTACAAGTTAATACACAATTACGTCCTGGTGTCAATGTATTGCAAGGTGATATGCAGGAAATTAGCCGTTTTGCTGATTTGTTACCTACAATTGACACGGCAGTTTTAACAGCAACAGCTTGGGGTGGCGATAATACTTATGATATTAATGTCTCAAAAACAATAGAATTGCTTAGTTTGTTAGATACAGAACGTTGTGAACAGGTAATTTATTTTTCGACAGCTAGTGTTTTAGATCACAAAAACCAGCCCTTAAAAGAAGCAGGTGACATTGGCACAGATTATATTAGTTCCAAATATCAATGCTTACATCAAAAAGAAAAGTTAGCGATCGCACCTAAAATTACCACAGTTTTTCCCACTTTAGTTTTAGGCGGCGATGCCAAAAAGCCCTATTCTCACGCAACATTAGGCATTCCCGAAATCACAAAATACGTTAATTTAATTCGGTTTTTACAAGCAGACGGCAGTTTTCACTTTATCCACGGGCGAGACATTGCTACCGTCGTACAATATTTAATTGAACATCCACCCCAAACCAAAGAACAACGTAAATTAGTTTTGGGTCAAGAAGGGTTATACGCTAACCAAGCAATTGAAGAACTTTGTACTTATCTAGGGAAAAAAATTTACTTTCGTATCCCTCTATCTATATCATTAGCTAATTTGATTATTGCTGTGTTCCGCATTCAAATGGCTGCTTGGGATCGATTCTGTATGAATTATCGCCATTTTACTTATGACAATGCCATCAATCCTGCTACCTTTGGCTTGTCAAATTATTGTGCAACCATGACTGATGTGTTGAAAATTAGTGGCGTGCCTAGAAAAAAATAAATTGCTAAGTTTTGTTGTTTCATGATTTGAATCAGTCAAACGCTTGATTTGTTTTTCAACTTTTGATATAGCTTCGGCGTTGCTGAATTTAGGGATGAAATAATGAACCGCAAAGTACGCAAAGTACGCATTCTCTACGAGAGGTTTCCGCCAACGCGCAGCGTCTCGTAGAGAAGAAGAGGTTTTTGAGAGAGAAATACAAAAAAATTATCCCGCATTTATGCAACACCTAACATAGCTTCTTTTGTCAGTTTCACACCTAACTCATAAGTTTTAGTGACTAGTTTAATAACAGGATGCTTCCCATTCTAGGTCATATTATGAGCAAAACTTAAAGCAACGGTCAAATGAGCCAATATTTACACTTGAGATGATTTCAATTTGATTAGCAGTTACAATTTCAATTGTAATTGTCTAAAAATTGCTCTCTTATCAAGTCTTAATACCGCTCTCAGCATAGTAGAAGATTCATAACCGATAATCCAAATATCGATCGCCAGAAAGAGTGTTGCCTTATGTGTATAGAATTTGGGCGGGAAATCTGTGGCAATCTCGACACCGCAGAGACACGGGAATGGTTAGTCACCAATGGCATAGGTGGTTACGCTTCTGGTACTGTGGCGGGTTTGCTAACCCGTCGCTATCACGGCTTACTAGTAGCACCATTGCAACCGCCGTTAGGTCGCACTTTACTGCTGGCAAAACTAGATGAAACTGTTGTGTATGGTGAAGGCGATCGCTTTTATTCTCTACACACGAATCGCTGGGCAGATGCGATCGTTAGTCCCCACGGTTATCGACACATCGAAAGTTTTTCTTTGGAAGGTACCATTCCTGTCTGGCGTTTTGCTGTGGCTGATGCTTTGTTAGAAAAGCGGATATGGATGCAGCAGGGAGCTAACACAACATATATTCAATATACTTTGCGTCGTGCTACCCAACCTCTTAGACTAACGCTCAAAGCAATGGTCAACTACCGTGATTATCATGGCGACACCCACAGCAATAGCTGGCAGATGTCTGTTGAGCAAGTAGAACAGGGGATTTGTGTAACTGCTCATCCAAGTGCTGTACCACTTTATCTGTTGAGTGACAAAAGCAGCGCGTCGCCAGTTCACAATTGGTACTACAACTTTGACTTGGCAGTTGAACGTTATCGAGGATTGAACGACAAAGAAGATCACCTCCATGCTGCCACTTTTACAGTTACACTCAATCCTGGAGAAACACTAACTTTTGTAGCCAGTACAGAAAAACAACCAGATTTGCATGGTGAAAACGCACTCAAGTTACGTCGCGCTCAAGAACAAAAGCTAATAGGATTTTGGCATAGTAACCGACCCCTCGACGCTCAGGAATCTCCTAGCTGGATTAACCATTTAATACTAGCGGCTGATCAGTTTATTGTAGACCGCCCATTGCCAGAAGAATCCCACGGTAAAACCATCATCGCTGGTTATCACTGGTTTGGTGACTGGGGAAGGGACACGATGATTAGCCTACCTGGGTTAACAATTTCTACTGGTCGTCCAGAGGTAGCACGCTCAATTCTCCGCACCTTTGCTAGGTATGTAGACCAAGGAATGCTGCCTAATCGCTTTCCCGATGTTGGGGAGCAACCAGAATACAATACAGTCGATGCCACACTTTGGTACTTTGAAGCTATCCGTGCTTATTACAACGCCACAGACGATGATAATTTACTGAGTGAACTGTTTCCAGTACTTGCAGACATCATCAATTGGCACTGTCGCGGCACACGTTATCACATCCACCTCGATCCCACCGATGGTTTACTTTATGCAGGTGTTGCAGGTGTACAACTCACTTGGATGGATGCCAAAGTTAGCGATTGGGTAGTGACACCGCGAATTGGTAAACCGATTGAAGTCAATGCCCTTTGGTATAACGCCTTACGCACAATGGCAAAGTTTGCCCGTCAGTTGGGTAAACCACATCAAGAATATGAAGCAATGGCAGACCGCGCCTTAGCTAGATTTTCTCGCTTCTGGAATGAGGAGCTTGGTTACTGCTATGACGTTATAGATAGTCCTGAAGGTAATGATTCAGCGTTGCGTCCTAACCAAATTTTTACTGTGTCATTACCAGAAACCCCCCTCACACCTGCCCAACAAAAGAGTGTAGTAGAAGCTTGTGGACGAATGTTGCTAACTTCACATGGATTGCGATCGCTCTCTCCCGATCATCCCCAATATCAAGGAATATACGGTGGTAATCAGTATCAACGTGACGGAGCTTATCACCAGGGAACCGTTTGGGGTTGGTTGTTGGGGCCGTTTGTCCTCGCACATCTGCGCGTCTACAAAAATCCTGAACAGGCGCGTCAATTTCTAGAACCAATGGCTAATCATCTCACAACTCACGGTCTTGGCAGTCTCAGTGAAATTTTTGATGGTGATGCACCGATGACTCCACGCGGATGTATTGCCCAAGCCTGGACAGTAGCAGAGGTTTTACGTGCTTGGCTGGCGACGGAAAGTTGAGAACAGTAGTAACTCAGGACTTCAGACTTAGTTTAATAGTGATGCTGCGATCACATGGAATTATAACTACTTCTCATCAATATCTCGGTCTTTAATCTTTCTGGCATACACAGAAATCATCTCTTGAAGCTGATTTATAAGTTCTTGAGCTTTTAATTCTTGGGCAATATTTAGTGCTTGCTGTAGTTGCTTCAATCCTTTGTCTGATTGATTTTGAGCTAACAGCATTTGTCCCAGTAATCCTAAAGTAACAGGTTGGATATTTTTATAATTAATGCTGCACTGAAATTCATAAGCTTTTCGAGCAAGTTTAATTGCTTCCGCTAAATTTCTTTCCTGTGCAGCAGAATTAGCTGCCTCATGTAAGCGAACTGCCTGATTATGATTTATTGCAAGAATTATCTTCTGTAATTCCTCAACTCCATCAAGTTGATTTTCTTGAGCTAAAGAAACCGCTTTTTTCAAATCTTTTATGCCATCTTCATAATTGCCCAAATGTGCCTTAATTTGCCCAAGCATTGAGTAAACTTCCGAAGCCCAGTAAACATCCTCTAATAGTTCAGAAAGTTCTAAACATTGGTAGCCCAAATTCAATACTTCGTCAAATTGTTGGCTTTTGCATTTTTCTTGAGCCGAATTAAAAATATTTTTCAGTGTTCCGTACTGTACTGCAACGGAAATATTTTCTATGTTTTCCCTTTCAGGAAGATTATGCAGCTTTGCAATCTCAATTGCTTGAGATGCTTTTTTAACACCCTCTTTAAAATTCCCTTCACCTATCAAAATGTTCCCCATTGATAGCAAAATACGTGCTTTGATTTCTTCATAGCCCAGTTCTTCTATCATAGGAAGAGCTTGCTCAAATAAATCAAGTGCTGTTCTCGCATTACCTTTTTCAGCTTCGGTAATTGCTGCTTGATACAACTGTGCAGGTTTTTTTAGTTGAGCATTCTTAATTAGCTCTCTAACTTCTTCAATATCTTTCGGGAAATTTAGTTTTTGATAGAGATTCAGGGATTCTGTTAAATGCTCAATTGCTATATCTACTTCACTAAGAAAGGACAGAACCTCTCCTAAAAGCTTGAGAATAGTAGCTCGAAGAACAACATCAACAACTGAACTACATTTTTCTAAAGCTTGCCTTAAAAAATCTGTTCCTGCATCATAACTTTCCTGCTTTATTTGAAGCCGTCCCATTTCTCTAAGGGCGAGGGCATGATGTTTTGGATTGTTAAATTGATTGAGTACTGCTAAAGCTGTATTTAATTTCTCTTCAGCTTCATCTAAATTATCTTGATCAATCAGTATTGATGCGATTCGTGGCAAAACATGGGCTTGAGTGTCTTTATTCCCAATCTTCAAAGCCAACTCGTAAGAATCTTTGAGAAACTTCAAAGCTTCACTGATATTATTTTGACGCTCATAGAGAATACCTATCTCCTGAAGTGTCATTGCTTCACGCGGTTGATCGCCATTATTTCTGTGCAGTTCGAGAGCTTGATTGTAAAGCTCTAAAGCAATCTCTCGATCTCCACAATCTGAGCGGAAAGTAGCTAGATTATGTAAAAGTAGTGCTTTGAGCCAAGAGTTATCAATTTGGGGCAGTAAGTCATTTAATTGTTCAAAAATCTCTCTTGCCTCTTCTATTTCACCTTGTTTTAGTCTTAGCGATGCAGTATTACTGAGGAGTGGAATTGTATCCTCAAGGTTTTGGGACTGTGTTCTGTGTGAAACTAAACTTGGTAATACATGATCCCAAGCATCCGTTTTACCAAGATCAACTTGAAGAGTAGCAATGTTATTTTGCACAGTATAGAGAAAATTTTTATCTCCTGTTTCTTGAGTAAGTTCTAGTACTTCCATATATAATCTGAGTGCTTCTTCAAGTTCACCTAATTCTCTCTTGATATCTGCTATTTGACTAAGAGACTTAGCTTTACCAAGCTTATTGTTATCTTTATCATCAATTTTCATAACCTGCTGGCATATCTTCAGGGCTTCCTGATAGTTACCCTGCTTAACGTATAAATCCCCTAAATCATGAAGAATTGCAGCTTTTTCACTTTCATATTCATCCGAACAAAATTTTAGCGACTCTTGATAGTTATACAAAGCCTCTTCCACTTCTCCAATATGTTCTTGCGCTTTTGCTAAGTAGTAAAGGAGCCTAAAAGAGATAATATGAATTTTTAAATGAGCATAAGCTCCATCACGGACAAATTTACATAGTGCCGCTACTTCTCTGTACCTTCCTTGGCGGTTGAGCCGCAGGACTAAAAACCAATTTGCTCGAGTTAATAAGTCTGGGTTAAAAGCTTTAGTTGCAAGTTGATACAACGCAAACAATCTATCAGTCGGCATGGATTTCTCAAAAGGATCATTAAGCAGAGAGCTTTCTGATACTTTGTCCTCTGCCTCTATAATCTTTTCAAAACCTTTGAAAAACCATATTGTATCTAAATGTTTCGCAGCAGTTCTGTATAATTCTATAGAATCTTTAGGAAAATCAAGAAGCGGCTCTATAATTCGTGGAACATAGTACAAAGTTTCTTCTTGAGAATGTATACACTCAAGTAAACCTAATGCAACTGCTCTAGAAATATAACTATTTACATCGAAAGTTTTTGGACAAAGAACTTCTATTGCAGACTGAGGCACTGGTAACTGATAAACCAAGCTAAACCCAAGCATTCGTTGCAATTTAATTGGTTGTCGATTTAGTAATTCCTCTGCCAGAATACTTTCACGAAACTCTTGGGTGGTGTTCTCTACCTGTTCTAGTATTTGTGTTTTACCAACTTGTTGCACTTGTAAAACTTTGTTTAACCACTCCAACAAACGAGGATTACCTGCCGAAGTTCCCAAAGCTTTGAGTTGTAACTCTCGATCAATTTCAGAACCAGGTGCAAAAGACACTAAACGGTTACATTTTTTCTGTAGATCATTACCTGATAAGGCAACTAACTGCTCTCGATGGAATCGCTGATTTAGCTCTGGAAGCAAAAAATCATACCTAGATGTAATAATAATCCGGTGTGGAAGACGCGATTGAGTTATTGCCTTCAAAAAAGATATCAAGACTGCTACAGCTTCAGGCTTTAAGACTGCGCTACCGTCTGTTCTCAATTCTAGGTTTGCTTCAAAGTCATCAAGAACAAAGATTAGTCTCTGCGCTTGCTCATTCAGTCCTTCTCGTAAGAATTTGGTTAACTTTTGCGTGAGTGGCAGATTACTTTGTAAAATTTCCTGTCCCGTTGCTGAAAGACATTGTTCAGCAAGCTGCCTTAGCAGCTTATCCTCATCTAATTGCTGATAGATAAAAATTTCGTCATAGCCTTGTAAACGCTCTAAAAGCCTTGCTGCAACAGTGCTTTTCCCAACTCCACCTAAACCATATAGAATCACACCTAACTTATCTGCTGCCCGTAATGCTCTCAAGCTAAGTTGCAGTATTCTGCGTCTTCCTACAAAATCTTGTGGTGTAGCAACCCGAACAATTCCCTGCGAATCCAGAAACTGTTCATAAATTGGTTCTTCTGGCAACCATACTTGATCGCCTAATGGTTCAACTAACGCTTTTGGACACTGACCTCGAATATAAAGTCTCAGCAGATGCCAATCCTCTACTTTTTCCTCTCGTAGATATTGATAAGTACTGGCAAGTGCCTCTGAAAGTTCATATCCGGCAGCCAGTTTGCTGTAGAGATATGCTGCGGCTTGTGTTGCTACTACATCTGCGATTTGTCGTCCCCATCCTAAAACGGCCCGACAACCTTGCTCAATTAATGATTCAGCTAAAGAAGATACTGCTCCATCACTCGCCGCTTCACCTGTTCGGCAGCCTGATAAAAACACTAGCTGTGGTATGCGAAATCTTAAAGCTGAAGCAATCTCTGATGAGTAAGCAGCATGAAGTTCCCCAGTTTCAGTTTCTGTAATAAAAAACGGTTGTTCATCTTTGATAGAAGCATGTCCTGTCAAGTGAAACACATCGAACGGTTCACGATAACGCCCCCAGAGTTTGCTTAATTCTGCAATACAACCACTTTCTTCAACTCGTAAATAGAGAGGAATATCCCTTGTTTCTGACAAAATTTGAGCCTCTTCCCGTTCAAAATCGAGTGGAGGTTCTACATTTTCTGGCGATGATGCCATAAATAAAATCCGCAAAGGACGTTGCTGCGTAATTGCTAAATCTTGAACAGGACGATCAACCCAGCGTACTGCGACAACAACTGGATTAACGCGCTCTATTAAAAATTGCTCTCCATCATGCAACGTTTCCCAAGGTAGATGCCCTAATCGTTCACGTACATCTAGCGCCAGAATTAAGCCTTCCTCCGTACAATTATTAATTGCTCGACTTAGCCACCTACCATTTCCATCTAACCAATAAAATAACTGAGACCCAATTCCTTTTAAATCAGGCATCAGCATATAGTAGCTACCTTTTGCTTTCTGAATTAAGTTCTCAATTGACGATACATCAAGGTGTTGTGTTTCATATCTTGCTGGATGCCCCAGTGCATAACGCAATTCTACAAACTGCTTTTCAAGCGGTACTAACTTGATATAAAGCGTCTGCACATTAACTCTCCAATTCTTCTAATACGGCACAAATATCTTCAATCGTGGCATTCTCTAAAACTACTCGCACATCGCCAGCTACAAGTACTACATCAAATTTCTTATTCGCTCGTTTGTGTTCCTGATACCACTTACGAATTTGTTCTGCGACTGCAATTGTACCTCCTACAATGCCTACAACAGTTCCTATAACTGCCAATGTACCTTCTTTAGTAAGCAGGGAATTTGGTGCTACTTCCCAACTACCCTGTAGACCAGTGGTTTCAAAAAGCTTTTCAGTGGCAACACCCGCTTCTTCACCTTCAAGTGAAAGTTTTACCTCTGCCATATGTCAACTAAGTAACTATAAATACAAATATACTAGCCTAGTCGTTGGAGAAGACACAAGCAGCATCATAATTAAGCTTTATTGGGGTATTTTACCGATTACTATAACTAAGCTTATTATCCCAGGGCGATCACATCTAAAGTACTCTTGATCACGACCAAGATTAAGAACCAAGGAAAAAATCAGTATTTCTCGTTTGATTTATTTTCCAAGCCTCAAAGCGATCGCTAGTGGTAGATGCGCGAAATATTTTCTTACCTACCAAAGAGTTGAGGATAGAATTTTTGGCATTTCTGATAACTAAGTATTTCAAAATTTCATGCTCAAGACACTTCTAAATCACCCTTTACAAGATGATATTTTAAAAAGTGAATCCTTCTTTATAAAGGAAAAAAAGACAATTTGATACTTGACCAAGATTTAATTAGTACTAATTTAAAAATTTTTTCAGCAAAAGCTTTAATTATATTCAGGAAAAACTCATTTTTCTGCAACACATATCTATTAGAGTTAAATCATAAAATAATTTCTTGTCTCTGGTTTAAACCATCAACTATAAACCCAATTATAGTTATTTGTTGAATTGAGTTATTATCTGACATCTAATTAGACAGCTATCAGATGGTTCTCAAGTTTAATTATTAGACGGACAATCGTAAAACATATAGAGATGAGATATTCCAATGAATTTTACAGAAAAGTTTAAAAGAAAATTAGTCAAATTTTTTCAAGTCAGAATTGATCCATCTTCGCTACAATTTCGCCTAACTGTTGGCATTATCGTGATCTTTACACTCGGATTAAGTAGTTTTACTTTATGGGTGGGTTGGGAAATAAAACAGTTTCTGATTATTACTCATCAACAGTACGGTATGACAGACGACTCTCAACTGTTGACAGTGATTCAAAGTTTACGAACTATGAGTATTTTTTCCCTTGCTACTACTATAGTTTTGACAACTCTGTTCATTAAGCGATCGCTTTTACCATTACAACAGATGAATCGATGGGCAGAAATCTCTACGGCTGAACTGATTCCCTACCAGCTAGGATTGAATCAAACACCGAGCGAGATTCAACTGTTAGCCCAGACATGGATTGAATTTTTAACCAGGCTTTCAGAAGCCAAAGAACAGCAGCGACAGTTAATCAGCGATTTAGCTCATGAGTTACGCACACCTCTCAGCATGGTTTATGGATATCTGCAAAGAAGTTTACAACGCAGTCATAATTTAGCAGATTCCCAGAAAGAAACTCTAGAAATGGCTTTTTCTGATGCTGAAAGAATGAATCACATCTTACAAGACTTACTGGACTTGGCACGGGCAGAAAACAGTACAATCCCTTGGCAAACTGAACCACTCTTACTAAATGATTTGGTTGTAGCTATAGCTCAGATGACAGAAAAATTTCACCATCGGGCAATTCAGCTAGAAACATCCCCCTTTCCTATTGAAGTCAAGGCAGAACGCAACCAGCTAATGCAGATATTAAGCCATTTGATTGGTAATGCAGTCAAATACTCGGATGCAAGTGAGCCTGTGACTGTGCATCTGACTCAGGCTGATGGTTGGGCAATAATTAAAGTCAGCGACAAGGGATGTGGCATTCCTTTGTTAGAGCAGTCCCGCATCTTTGAGCCTTTTTATCGCATAGATCCATCTCGTACCCGTTCAACTGGAGGCACTGGTATGGGTCTATCTATTGTGAAACGCCTTGTAGAATGTATTGGCGGTAAGGTCGAACTTCGGTCAGAACCCGGTAATGGCAGCACTTTCATTCTGATACTACCTACATTAGGAGCAAAAGTATGACGGCACACATCCTTTTAGTTGAAGATGAAACCAAACTGGCGCGATTTGTCCAATTGGAACTGAGCAGCGAAAATTACACAGTCAGTGTAGCCCATGATGGCATCACTGGTTTGACTGTGGCGCGGGAGTCATCACCAGATTTAGTCATACTAGATTGGATGTTACCAGGGCTAACGGGTTTAGAACTTTGTCGGCGCTTGCGAGCAACTGGGAGCAAAGTGCCAGTGATTTTGTTGACAGCAAAAGATGAAGTGAGCGATCGCGTGGCAGGATTAGATGCAGGAGCCAATGATTATGTGGTCAAACCATTTAGCATTGAGGAATTGTTGGCAAGAATTCGCGCTCATCTGCGCCGCACTCAAGAAGCAGATGCGGATTTATTGCAGTTTGAAGACTTAAAACTCAACCGTTGCACCCGTGAAGTATTTCGGAGTCAACGATCTATTGAACTAACAGTCAAAGAGTTTGATTTATTAGAATATCTCCTCACCCATCCTCGCCAGGTCTTTACTAGAGACCAAATTCTCGAAAAAGTTTGGGGTTACGACTTCATGGGTGATTCTAATATTATCGAAGTTTATATTCGTTACCTGCGCCTCAAATTAGAAGAAAATAATGAAAAACGCTTAGTCCACACAATGCGTGGTGTGGGTTATGTACTGCGAGAGTAGTTCTAAAAATAAACTTTTAAATAAGGGATTTTTCTGGAGGTTCTTCAAATCAATTTACAAACAAATAAAAACTGGGTAATTTATCTTAATAAACCCCCAGCTAAATCTAGTAGAAAAAATCAATGTTGAGATATCACTAATTCTTAAAATAAATGAACTATGAATATTAATTTCAAACCTGGAGAAAATAATGATGTTGAAACACTTTTAATTTTAATTCAAAACTTTTATGAATTAGACGGTTGTGTTTCCTTTAATGCTGTCGTTCTTCGTAGTGCGCTGAGTCAACTACTGAGTGATGAGTCAATGGGTCGAGTCTGGTTAATTCAAGACCATAATCAAACAATTGGTTATGTTATTCTCACATTTGGCTATAGTTTGGAATATGGAGGACGTGATGCTTTTATTGATGAACTCTACATTGAACCTGCTTACCACGGTCAGGGTATAGGCAAGCAAATAATCAAATTTCTAGAGGAGGTTTGCATTTTTCTAAATGTTCAGGCATTACATCTAGAAGTTGAACGAGAAAATACATCTGCTCAAGGTTTCTATCGCCGAGTTGGATTTAAAGATCATAATCGCTATCTGATGACAAAATGGTTGAATAAAACCAATTTGCAATGAATAATTCCGACTATAAATAAATTATTTCCTCAAAGGAGTTCACGAATCTATGTCTAATAACAACTTTACTCTCTCTCGCAATCTAGTACGCAACTTATCCATAATTTCGTTGACTTTGATACTCTTGTATGGCGCATCTCGTGTGATATTTCCCACTCCTGCCGCTGATATCTCAACTGCTACACCCCAGGGTAAACAAATAGCCGTTTTTGGTGGAGGTTGTTTTTGGGGAATGGAAGCAGTTTTTGAGCATCTCAAAGGTGTATCTGATGTTGTTTCCGGCTATTCTGGCGGTAATGCAACAAATGCAGACTACACACTTGTCAGTTCTGGATTCACTGATCACGCTGAATCAGTAAAAATCACCTATGATCCATCACAAATATCATACAGTCAATTGCTGAAAATATACTTTTTAGTCGCTCATGATCCAACACAATTGAATCGCCAGGGGCCAGACTCAGGCAAGCAATATCGTTCAGTCATATTTTTTACTAACACACAGCAGAAACAAGAAGCACAAGAATATATTGCTCAACTCAATCAAAAGCAAATCTTCGACAATCAAATTGTTACCGAACTCAATCCCTTAAAAGGTTTTTATCAAGCTGAAGAATACCATCAGAACTATATTGTGCGTAATCCAAACAGTCGCTATGTTGTAGTTCATGATTTGCCAAAACTTGCTAAACTTCAAGAAAAATTTCCTGAAATATATAGCAAATAAAAACTCTTGAGTACTTGGTATCTAAGTTCACTCTATAAAAGTTTATTTCTCAGTATACTTAGCAAGATTCAAGTAGGATTCCTATATAGAATTACCGATTTTTGAAAAGATACGTAGTGGCGCGTCAATGTTGAGTGTTTTCATGTGCTTATTGAAGGGTTAAAACAATGGGCAGAAAATCAACAATTAGTGGAAAAAGCATTTGCCAGCGTGAGAAAATAGGGTAATAAGTAGACAAAATCGATGCCCAGAAAAATTAGAGAGTTAAAAGCTCAGATTGCGCGTAAAGGATTTATTTATTTACCAAAGCGCGGTAAAGGTAGCCATGAGCGATGGCGACATCCTTTGCTCAGAAAAACACTGACAATTCCAGGACAAGATGGAGATGATGTGCCAATTTACCTAGAAAAGCAGTTAGCAAAGTTATTAACTGAACTAGAAGAGTTAAGAGAGGATAAAAATTCATGAATCGATACAGTATGATTGTTCAATGGTCTGATGAAGATCAGCTTTTCTTGGTTACGATTCCAGAATTTGCAGATCGTGTTATTATGCCTTGCACTCATGGCAAAACTCGTGAAGAAGCAATTCATCATGGCGAAGAGGTAATTGAAATGTATTTAGAGGCTTGGCAAGCAGAAGGTGAGACTATCCCTGAACCTAATACACTTCAAATTGCTTAATTTCTAAATCGTCAAGGTCTAATAACTTTGTTAAACTGTACGCAATTAGAGTTTATCATCCACTTTTATGCCTGCTTCTGATTCCTCTCAAATTCCATCTCCGTCCGACGAATACAAATAAGAGCCAGACGTTTCAAAACTTTAGTTTATTTAGTGTAACTAAGACTTAAATTACATAATATGTTGAAAGATAATTTTCATTAAATCTCCTTGGGTAAAAGATTTATTTAAATAGCCGGAAGCCCTGACTATTTTAGCTCTAGCTCTATCAATTAGGCTAACTTTTTCAGTCACCATAATTATGGGTGTATTTTTAAAATATGCGTGTTTACGTAATAAAGTACAAAGCTCATATCCATCTAAATCAGGCATATCTACATTTAATAAGATAATGTCTGGTTTAGTACGAAGAATTTCTATTAAAGCTTTTAAAGAATCTGTAACTCCAATTACAGAAAATATTTGCTCATCTAAAGCATTCTTAATCACATTTAATATAGCTGGGCTGTTATCAATACAAAATATTGTATAAACTTTCTTCTCTGTGGAAGCGGAAGAAATTGGTTGATAACTATGATGAGAGCTAATAGGCTGTGACGCAAAGCGGTTGATTTTGGGTAATTGTGGCTCAGGTTTGGGTTGGCTTTGTGGCCGAGGTGGGTATGTAAATGAGGATGGCTGCGCTGACATCTTCGACGATCGCAACCTTTGATGATTAACTGGAGAAGTGCTACTTTCGGTATATGGCGACATGTCTTGATAAACCCCTTCTCTTCCACGCTTTTGACATCTTTCGACTAGCAAGCGGAGATTGAGATGGCAGAATTTTGGCATATCATCCAAAAAACTTTCTGGGATAAATTCATAACTCCCCTCTTCTAAATTCAAAAATGTCTCTAAAACTTCTAGTGCCAATTGTTCTATAAGTATGGCTGCTTCCGTTGGACTAATATATTTTTGATTAACTAACCAGCAAATTGCTAAATAATCTGGATTTGGGATGGCTTGACTACCAACACTATTTTCAAATATCGCCTTTAATTGATCATCAATACCATTAGGGAGAGTAGAGATTTCCTCGCTCAAGCGTTGCAAGTTTCTATAAAGCGGCTCGAACATCTTTTCTGAGTAGCAAGCATAAATTAGCTTACCTTCATCTATGTATATTGACCAAGCACCTGATGTGCTAAATACTTGTAGACAGCCAGTCACCGATTTACTGGTAATTTTTTTCAACAGAGATAAGGGCTGAATTTTCTGGAAGAATCTATATCTACTAATAGGAAGTGTTGTCATGGGAATATCTTTAAAAATAAATACATATCGACAAGCAAAAGTGGCGAATTACCTGGTAGGTATTCACGGCAAAATATTTTAGAGATACTGTTCAGCTAAATATAGCTTTCACATTTAAATTAGTATAGAGATTCTTCACCCCTAACTCTAAAGTAGTCAATCTCTGCTAAACTGTTGTCAACCTAACTACATTTAACTGCGGGTTAGTAAACTGGGCTATTGCCAGATAGCAAAATAGCCAATTGGTTGCCAGTCAATAGTATTTAAAAGTCAAATTGACTTTTGCATATTGCAATAATCTGGCCAATTTAACAGTAACTCAAATTTTGTATTTAGAAGTATTGGCTCCAACCCATCAGTAGCAAAAATATTGTCGCCCTCCGTATTATTTAGTATATATTTATAGTTATTTAGTCCGCAAAGTCTGGATTAGAGAGGCTTTTGAACAAGGAACTCTATTAAGATAAAACGTATATACAAGAACTCAGTATACACTTTTGCCTCAGTATAAAGTTTTAAAATTACTCTTTGTTCAGCTAAATGGTAGATAGCAGTCTTTGTATGACTGAAAGTGAGATTGCATCGAATTTTATTCGCCAGAGAAAAATAGAATAACTTTATGATAAACAAACTGTGTTGACGTGAATGTAATTCTTCTTTAAAGATTTGAGTTACCGGAAATTAAATAAATTATCCGGACAACATCAAAAAATCCAGTAATTAGTCACTTTTGTGAATTGCTGGTTGAAAAACCAGCACATTTAAAAAATAGAAATTTGTATTTACTAAGAAATATGCTGAGGATAACTCAGAATGTACCCAGCAAAAGATGAAAAATTATGAGTATTGAAATACTAAGTTAAAATTAACTATGCAACTTGTGTAATTTGGGCTTACGCTTATGCTTACCCAGCTACCTTCTTCTACCAAAAAAGACATCATCTACCCGGAAACTGATGGACAGCCAATGGCGGAAAATACGAGACAGTTTGAATTGATTGTACTGATTAAAAAGAACCTGGATCTATTATTTGCTGATGAACCAGATGTTTTTGTTGCGGGTGATCTATTTTGGTATCCTGTTGAAAAGGATAACGTGACTCGAAGAGCCCCTGATGTGATGGTAGTCTTTGGTAGACCAAAAGGCGATCGCGGTTCATATCTCCAATGGCAAGAAGGTAACATTTCGCCACAAGTAGTATTTGAAATTCTGTCACCTAGCAATACAGCTAGAGAGATGATTGCCAAATACAAATTCTACGATCGCTATGGGGTGGAAGAATACTACATATATGATCCAGAGACAACTGAATTAAGCGGTTGGTTGCGTTCCGAGGATGAATTAGCCGAAATCCCGCAAATGATCAACTGGGTAAGTCCTCGTCTGGGTATCCGCTTTGAATTATCAAATGGGGAACTGAAGATTTATCGTCCCGACGGACAAAAGTTTCTCACTTATCTAGAATTAGCGCAACAACGCGAACAAGAACGTCAACGCGCCGAACAAGAACGTCAACGCGCTGAACAAGCAGAAACTCAACTAGAATCACTCCGTGCTTTACTCCGCGATAAGGGGATTAACCCTGATGAAGTGTGAAGTGTGAAATTTTATGGCGTTGCTGAATAACAATATGAATTGTCATTCTGAACGGAACGAAGTGGAGTGAAGAATCTGGGTAGATGCTACCCCCTGCGAGAAGGCTTCGCCTACGTTTCGCGTTGCTACACTCAGCATGACACAGTAGGATTCATATCCTACATCAGCAATGCCAATTTTATTATTTAGATTCCCTACTCCCAATTCCCCATTCTCGATGCAGACAGAGATTAATTTACAAATTTCAGAAAATAGCGATCGCCTTGACCGTTATCTAGCAGAAGAATTAACAGATATCTCTCGTTCTCGCATTCAGCAGTTAATCGAACAAGGTAATGTGCAAATTAATGGTGAAGTCTGCACATCCAAAAAAGTGAATGTGAAGATAGGCGATCGCATCACCCTAAAAATACCAGAAGCACAACCTCTAGAACTACAAGCCCAAAATATTCCCTTAGATATTCTCTATGAAGACGACCAGCTACTTATTCTCAACAAACCCGCAGGTTTAGTTGTCCATCCCGCACCCGGACATCCTGATGGTACTTTGGTAAATGCTTTGTTGGCGCATTGTCCCAACCTTCCTGGTATTGGCGGGGTTCAGCGTCCAGGAATTGTACATCGATTGGATAAGGATACAACAGGAGCGATCGCTATTGTCAAAACTGATATCGCCTATCAACACCTACAAGCACAACTCCAAGCAAAAACCGCACGCCGAGAATATTTAGGTGTAGTTTACGGTGCGCCAAAAACTGAAAGTGGTACGATAGATTTCCCCATTGGTCGCCATCCCCAAGACCGCAAGAAAATGGCTGTGATTCCTATAGAACAGGGTGGACGCGCAGCTATTACTCATTGGCAAATATTAGAACGCTTGGGTAACTACACATTAATCCACTTTCAATTAGAAACAGGACGTACCCATCAAATTCGTGTTCACAGTGCCAAAATCGGCCATCCCATTGTTGGTGACCCTCTTTATAGTTCTGGTCGTTCGGTGGGGGTAAATTTACCTGGTCAAGCACTACACGCTTGGCGACTAAAGTTGCTGCATCCCATATCTGGAGATTTGATTGAGGTGACAGCACCACCTCCGCCAACATTTACAACTTTGTTAGAGGTACTCCGCCGCAGAGTGGCAATCTCTTCTTAAAAATCAAATCTAAAGATTTTCAGATTTTCCTTTACTTTTCTTTACAAAACCTTACACATCGATTTTTCACAAAAATGGCAGTAAGTAACTGTAATGTTGGATGAGATGCTTGTAAACAAAAAGTTATAAGCAAATTAATAATACAACTGAATTCAATGTAAAAATCATTTTTATTTTGCTAATAAAAATCAAACTTAGTAACATAAGGTACAGATTTTTCTAACAAAATTTTTAACACACTATTAACGCTACACGGAAGTCACAAGTTAAAAATCACAATTCAAAAGGCTTTTATTTCAGACTAAAAGTTTGAAATAAAAGCTTGATTTCTGCTGTCTTGTACTAAATATACTAGTCATATTCTGTGTAGGACATCATATATAAGTTTTATTTGTTACTGGTAAATAAAAAACTGAGAGAATTTATAAAGTAATATAACGAAAAAAGTTTAATTGTAAAGCAATCATTTAACAAATACCAGCCAAAGCTTTGCTCAACAAGGTCTTAGTTGAAAATCTGTATGGAGTAACACTATTTTACTAAACTTAATAATAAACGAACTCAAGCAATATATAAAATACGAACAAGGTTTTAAAAGCAATTAAAAAAACAAGCAAAATTAGCTGTTTTTGTAATAGTTAATTGCGGTGCATCTGTTGTTATTTCAAATTTTATTTTGAAATAGCTGCTATGTCCTGCTAAAAATTTTTGCTTGCTAAATTAATTGCGATAAGCCTCATACAAAGCTGCAATGACCTTTAGGAGAAATAAAAAATGCTCGACGCTTTTTCCAAAGTAGTTGAACAAGCCGATAGAAAAGGTTCATATCTAAGTGGTGACGAAATCAACGCATTATCAGCAATGGTTGCTGATAGCAATAAGCGGTTAGATATAGTTAACAGACTCAATGGTAATGCTTCCTCGATTGTAGCTAATGCTTATCGTGCCTTAGTTGCTGAACGTCCCCAAATTTTTAATGCTGGCGGTGCTTGTTTCCATAACCGCAATCAAGCTGCTTGTATCCGTGACTTAGGATTTATCCTGCGTTATGTCACCTATTCTGTATTAGCAGGTGACGCTAGTGTAATGGACGATCGCTGCTTGAATGGTTTGCGTGAAACCTATCAAGCACTTGGCACTCCTGGTGATGCTGTAGCTTCTGGCGTTCAAAAAATGAAAGATGCAGCAATCTCCATTGCTAATGATCCAAATGGGATTACTAGAGGTGATTGTAGCCAACTAATTGGTGAAGTAGCCAGCTATTTTGATCGTGCTGCTGGTGCAGTTGTTTAATATAGCTTGTTTGCCTAAATTTTTTCGCAAGCAAACTGTTAGGAATTAGTCGAAAATCGAGGAGATTAGGAGAATTATGAAAACACCTTTAACTGAAGCGATCGCTGCTGCTGATCTGCGCGGTTCTTACCTTAGCAATACTGAAATGCAAGCAGTGTTTGGTCGTTTCAACCGCGCTCGTGCAGGTTTAGAAGCTGCTAAAGCATTTACAAATAATGGCAAAAAATGGTCAGAAGCAGCTGCAAATCATGTTTATCAAAAATTCCCCTACACTACTCAAATGAGTGGGCCTCAATACGCCTCTACTCCTGAAGGTAAATCCAAGTGTGTACGGGATATTGACCACTACCTCCGCACTATCAGCTACTGCTGCGTTGTTGGTGGTACTGGCCCTTTAGATGAATATGTAGTTGCTGGCTTAAGCGAACTCAACAGCGCTCTGGGTTTATCTCCTAGCTGGTATGTAGCTGCTCTCGAATTTGTCCGCGATAATCATGGTTTAAATGGTGATGTCGCTGGTGAAGCGAACATTTATCTAAACTATGCGATTAACGCATTAAGCTAATACAAAACCCGTGGGTCTTTGGAAATAGATAATTGCTCAATTAAGTAGAGCAGTAATACCAATTCGTAATTCGTAATGACGCTCGCGGACTCGCTAACGCTGCGCTAACATAATTACGGAATTTCGACAGCATCTAAAGTTATGGCTCTAAACTTGTTGCCGAATTTTAGAGAATTGGATCACCTGTTTATCTACGTTAATTGCAGCATTTTTCTACTGCCGAAGACCCAAATTTATGTGAATAAAAATTCAAAAAGGAGCGATTGTTAAAATGAGTAGTTCAGTCGCAGAACGGCTAGCAATTAGAGATGAAATTGGCATCAAAGTTGAGCTACGCCAAAATTGGAGCGAAGACGAATTACAAAAAGTATGTCGGGCTGCTTACCAGCAAATTTTTGGTCGTCAAGGAATATATGGTAGCCAAAAATTTATTAGTGCCGAAGCTTTATTGCGGAATGGCAAAATCAGTGTGCGGCAATTTGTGGAGATTTTAGCAAAATCTGAATTTTACAAAGAATGCTTTTTTTATAAAAACTCCCAAGTGCGTTTTATCGAATTAAACTATAAGCACTTACTGGGACGCGCCCCCTACGATCAATCAGAAATTGCTTACCATGTAGATTTATATGCTGCTCGTGGATACGATGCCGATATTGAGTCTTACATTTATAGCTCAGAATACGATAATGCTTTTGGCAATTCTATCGTTCCTTATTATCGGGGATTTCAATCAATTCCCGGAATGAAGACGGTAGGATTTAACCGCATATTCGAGCTTTATCGCGGTTGTGGTAACAGTGATAATGCTCAGATGGGGCGTAAAAATTCTCGCTTGCGGACTAAAGTTGCGTTGAATTTGGCTAATGGGATTATGCCACCAACTTCCGCAGGTACTAGCTTTGTCTCAGCAGCGCCAACGTTGATTAGTTCGGCTGCAAGAGGAGATAGTCGGATGTTCGTTATTGAAGCGATCGCCGGTGCAATCGGTTCTCAAGCCGCAGTCCGTCGTAGCCGACAGGTTTACACTGTACCTTACGATCGCCTCTCCGCTACATACCAAGAAATTCACAAGCGCGGCGGTAAAATAGTCAAAATTTCGCCTGTGTAACTCTTAGGGGAAGTAAGAAATTCTTTTCCAAATAGGGTGTAAGGCTTACCCTTACGCCCTTATCGCCTTACACCCTTACTTAATAATGACTACAACTAATACTGCCGAACCTATTCTTTCACCAGAAACCGCGATCGCAGCATTATCTAGTGACGACAACCAAATTCGTTATTATGCTGCTTGGTGGCTAGGTAAACATCAAGTGCAAGCTGGCTGTACGGCGCTGTGCGATGCTTTGTTTGATCAGCGCTATCGCATTCCATCGGGCGGTTATCCTCTGCGCCGTCAAGCGGCAAGAGCTTTAGGACAATTAAAAAATCCCCAAGCTGTACCAGCGTTAATTGCAGCGTTGGAATGTGATGAGGATTTGCGTCTTCGGGAAGCGGCGATCGCAGCTTTAGCAACTATTGGCGACAAAAGAGCGGTAATGCCTTTGCTAAATCTTTTGCAAACTAGTCAAGAGCAACCCTATGAAGTCCTGATTGAAGCACTAGCTAGTCTCCAAGTTTGGTCAGCACGTCCGCAAATTGAACCGTTTCTCAAACATCCTTCCGAGCGAGTGCAATGTGCAGCTGCTCGATATATGTATCTTTTGACGCAGCAGCCGCAATACATTGAACGTATTGTCAAAAACCTCAACCATGACAATATGTATTTACGCTGGGCTGCTGTATTTGATTTGGGGGCTGTTGGTCATCAACAAGCCATACAGGCAATCTTAACGGCGAATGTTCCTAATAGTTTGAAGCTGTTAAATTTGAAGCGAATTTTAGAAATGCTTTTAAATAGTAGTGATTCCCAAAAAGCAACAGCTTTGTTAGTTTTTCGAGCAATTGATGACTTATTAATTCTGCTTTGAAATGTAAAAAATTAGATTTCCGACTTTTCCTAGAGACGTTGCATTGTAACGTCTCCACATGTATTGCAACATTTCTACAAAAATTATCGGTAGGCTATGAACACACACACATCTGACGATATTCAGCAGTTAATTTCACAAATTAATCATGCCTCAACTCCTCAAGAGGCAATAGCAGCAATTAACGCTATAGCTACCAGTAGTAGCACAGAAGAACTAGCCACGATCAATGCCGTAACTACAGCTTTGAGCCATCACCATCAGGCTGTTAGGACTGAGGCTGTGGCAGCGTTAGTCAAGTTAGGAAATACGATAGTTAAGCCGTTAATTGCAGCATACAAAGCTTCGCCAGATCAGAGGTTACAAGCTCATATTATTCAAGCTGTAGCTCAAATTGGTTCTCCAGATGCGTTGGATTTGTTAGTGGAAGTTGTGGGTACCACAGTAGCTAATCATTGTCAGGGTAATGTCCGCCGGATTGCTGCACGGGGTTTAGGAAAAATTGCTACCAATTCTCCCGACGCAGAAGTTATTCGCCATGTCCAAGAAAAGCTGATTTGGGCTTTGCTCACACCCGAAGATTGGGGATTACGTTACGCTGCGGCTGTGGCTTTGCAAGAGATAGCCACGCCAGAAGCTCAGGCGGCTTTACAACAGGCGATCGCTCAAGAAGTCGATTTAGTTGTGCGATCGCGCATGGCTTTAGCTACAGGTCACTGACTCTAAACCAAGCACTCACCCAAATGTTGCGAAATATTTATTTTATGTTTCTTTACAATAACCTTTTTGATGCAAAATCAGCTTTAAAACGGCAATGTCTTGTTTAGTAAGGGTTTTAGCACAATTAAAAAAATATTAAACTAGTCTAATTTTGCTGGAAAATTTGACAAATATGAACTTATGTAACGAAAAATCTCGGCTTTTCTCACTTAAACCCCTTGTATGTAAAGGATTTGAGGTGGTTCTTATTCGGACAACTTATTTATTCATAATTTGTAACAAATAAAGGATCTATAGCGTTGTATAAACATAAGCTGGAGGGGTAAATAACAGACAGAACTTAAACAAGGCAGTCAATTCGTAAAAGTTGCTAGTTTCTCATAAAACAATCCCTGATTCTCATAATTTTCCCGCATGAAGTAACAGGGCTGATTGAGAATAGCCAAAAACGTAGTTGGATGCTGGGTCTGGTTTACTTCATACCAAATTGATAAAACATTGCCAGTTTTAATCGAGACATCTCTCAAATTAGGAGATTAGAGTCCATGACATTAGATGTATTTACCAAGGTAACTTCTCAAGCTGACGCTAGAGGCGAATTTTTGAGCAACGAACAGTTAGATGCTTTATCTAACGTTGTTAGAGAAGGTAGCAAGCGTTTAGATGTTGTAAACCGGATTACAAGCAACGCTTCTGCGATTGTTACCAACGCAGCTCGTTCTTTGTTTGAAGAGCAACCCCAATTGATCGCTCCTGGTGGTAACGCTTACACCAACCGTCGCATGGCTGCTTGCTTACGCGACATGGAAATCATCTTGCGTTATGTCACCTACGCTATTTTAGCTGGTGATGCAAGTGTCCTGGATGATCGTTGCCTAAACGGCTTGCGTGAAACCTACCAAGCTCTAGGTACACCTGGTTCTTCTGTAGCTGTTGGCGTTCAGAAGATGAAAGATGCTGCTGTTGCGATCGCTAACGATCCTAACGGTATCACCAAAGGCGATTGCAGTGCATTGATCTCCGAAGTAGCAAGCTACTTTGATCGTGCTGCTGCTGCTGTTGCTTAATAGCAATCAAAAAGCCCCACTTAATACGAAAGTATTAGGAAACCAGGTAAAAGACTAAGAAATACCAAGGAGATTTGAAAACATGGTTAAAACACCAATTACCGAAGCGATCGCAGCTGCTGATACCCAAGGACGTTTCCTGAGCAACACCGAACTACAAGCTGTTAACGGTCGTTATGTACGTGCTGCTGCTAGTATGGAAGCTGCTCGTGGTTTGACCTCCAATGCTCAACGCTTGATTGATGGTGCAACCCAAGCTGTTTACCAAAAATTCCCCTACACCACCCAAACACCCGGCCCTCAGTTTGCTGCTGACAGCCGTGGTAAATCCAAATGCGCTCGTGACGTTGGTCACTACCTCCGCATCGTTACCTACAGCTTGGTAGCTGGTGGTACTGGCCCCTTGGATGAATACTTGATTGCTGGCTTGGCTGAAATCAATAGCTCCTTTGATTTGTCTCCCAGCTGGTATGTAGAAGCTCTGAAGCACATCAAAGCTAATCATGGCTTGTCTGGTCAAGCTGCTAACGAAGCTAACACCTACCTTGACTACGCTATCAACGCTCTTAGCTAGATAGTATTCTGCCCGGGGAGGGATACAAGTGCTGGATGGAATCACCTAGCAGTTGGATCTAGCCCCGGGCATAGTTTTAGGTGGAGATAGATAAAAAGCTTTATTCAGCAAGCAGTCGGCACTAGTAGCCGTATATCAATAAGGGGATAGAAAATGGCAATTACAACAGCAGCATCCAGGTTAGGGACAGAGCCTTACAGCGAAGCACGTCGAGTTGAACTGCGCCCCAACGCCAGCAAAGAAGAAGTCGAAGCAGTGATTCGGGCTGTGTATCGGCAAGTTTTGGGTAATGACTACATCATGGCATCAGAACGCCTGGTCAGTGCAGAATCGCTCCTGCGGGATGGGAACCTGACAGTGCGGGAGTTTGTGCGTAGCGTTGCCAAATCAGAACTCTACAAAACCAAATTTTTCTATAACAGCTTCCAAACTCGGTTGATCGAACTCAACTACAAACATTTGTTGGGTCGCGCTCCTTACGATGAGTCAGAAGTTGTTTATCACCTCGACTTGTACCAAAACAAAGGTTACGACGCTGAAATTGACTCTTACATTGATTCTGTAGAGTATCAAAACAACTTCGGTGATGGCATTGTACCTTACTATCGTGGTTTTGAAACTCAAGCAGGGCAAAAAACCGTAGGCTTTAACCGGATATTCCGGCTATATCGTGGCTATGCCAATAGCGATCGCGCCCAAGTAGAAGGGACAAAATCTCGTCTAGCAAGGGACTTGGCTAGTAATAAAGCTTCCTCAATTGTTGGCCCCTCTGGCAGTAATAACAACTGGGGTTTCCGGGCAACAGTGGATGTGGCTCCGAAGCGAAATTTAGGCAACGCAGTCGGACAAGCTGATCGTGTTTACCGCATCGAAGTTACAGGGATTCGCAATCCTGGCTATCCAAGTGTGAGACGGAGCAGCACAGCTTTTATCGTGCCTTACGAACGGCTTTCTGACAAAATCCAGCAAATTCACCGACAAGGCGGCAAAATCGTCAGCATCATACCCGCTTAAGATTGATTGCTGGAATAGGGATTGTAAAACCAAACAGGAGATATAGAAGTAATGTTCGGTCAAACCACACTTGGTGCTAGTAGCGTTTCTTCATCTGCTAGTCGCGTATTTCGTTACGAAGTTGTAGGCTTGCGGCAAAACTCCGAAAGCGACAAAAATAAATACAGCATTCGTAATAGCGGTAGCGTATTTATTACAGTGCCATATAGCCGGATGAATGAAGAATATCAAAGAATTACTCGCCTCGGCGGCAAAATCATCAAAATTGAGCCGTTAACAGCTGAAGAAAATTAACTCCAGGAAATGATAGAACCCAGCGCAGAAGAATACTCTGCTGAGAACAATCCACAACTCACACCAGAATTAGCGATAGCTAACCTGCAATCATCAGATTTAAGTCTCCGCTATTATGCAGCTTGGTGGCTGGGTAAGTTCCGGGTTAAAAGAGCAGATGCTGTAGATGCTTTACTTGCGGCATTACAAGATGAAGCCGACAGAACAGAACTTGGAGGTTATCCTCTACGCCGGAATGCAGCTAGAGCATTAGGTAAGTTAGGCGATGTCCGAGCAGTACCCAGCTTAATCGAGTGCCTAGAATGTTCTGACTTCTATGTGCGCGAAGCAGCCGCCCAGTCCTTGGAAATGTTGCGCGATAGCACTGCCGCATCAGCACTAAAAAAAATGTTAGATGGTGGTGTGGCCAAGGCCGTGCAAGTACCAGGACTACCCCATCTCACCCAGCCCTACGAAGCAGTAATCGAAGCCTTGGGAGCCATTGGTGCAACTGAGGCAATTACTCTCATTCAGCCTTTCCTAGAGCATCCAGTACCACGAGTACAGTGCGCCGCCGCCAGAGCCATGTACCAACTAACACAAAACCCAATCTACGGAGAGAGGTTAGTGTCAATGTTGGCTACAGGCGATCTGAAATTGCGTCGTGTTGTCTTAGGGGATTTGGGTGCAATTGGGTATTTGGCAGCAGCAGAAGCGATCGCTCAGGCTAAAGTCGAAAATAGCTTCAAACTCATTGCCCTGAAAGGATTGCTAGAGCATCAATTAACCCAAGAGTTAAACGATGACGCAATTCGGGTAATGAACCTGATGGATGCACTTTTATAGTCACTTGTCATTTGTCCTTTGTCAAAAGCTGATAACTGATAACTGATGACTGATAACTGATGACCGATGACTGATGAACTAATTCGTGCCGTTGCCCTTGCTGACACACCAGCCCAAATGGTGACAGCAGTGCAGAACTTGGCAGCAACAAAAGATATAGCTGCAATTCCTACCCTGATTGCGGTGTTTGGTTATAACAACCCAGCCGCCGCAGCCGTAGCAGTAACTGCCCTCACAGAAATGGGAGAAATCGCAGTCCCACAGCTAATATCTCAAATCGATGACTATAACTATGGCGCGCGGGCTTATTCGATTCGCACTTTAGCTGCGATCGCTAACCCTCGTGCTTTAGATGTATTAATCAGTACAGCTGCTACAGATTTTGCCCCCAGTGTTCGCCGTGCTGCTGCCAAAGGATTGGGAAACCTGCACTGGCATCAGCTAGATTTTCCCGAAAGCCATACAGCACCAAAACGAGCCTTAGAAACACTCCTATTTATTTCTCAAGACTCTGATTGGTCAATTCGGTATGCTGCTGTTGTTGGTTTACAAGCCTTGGCGCAAAAGACTGATTTGCAACAGTCTATTTTCGCCAGATTAGAACAAATGCTGGCAAACGATACCGAAAAGGCCGTCCGCGCTCGTGTGCAGTTAGCTTATCGTTAAGCTTGTTCATTTACCATAAAACAGGGTAAAAGTAAATATGTCAATCCCATTACTTAATTATTCACCAACTACACAAAACCAGCGTGTAGAAGGTTACGAAGTCCCCAACGAAGACACCCCAACGACTTATCGCTTGTCCGCTGCTACCGACGACAAAGATATTGATGCCATCATCTGGGCAGGATATCGGCAAATTTTCAGCGAACATTTAATCATTAAAAGCAATCGCCAACTTTTCCTAGAATCACAACTGCGAAATCGGGCGATTAACGTGCGAGATTTTATTCGGGGATTGGGTAAATCTGAAGTTTTCCGCACGCAAGTAGCAGATATCAACTCCAACTACCGCCTAGTTGACATTATCTTGAAGCGGTTCTTAGGACGCGCTGCCTATAATAAAGATGAAGAAATTGCCTGGTCAATAGTCATCGGCACTAAAGGCTTACACGGTTTCATTGATGCGTTATTAGACAGCGAAGAATACCTCACCAACTTTGGCGATGACATCGTACCTTACCAACGCCGCCGCTTCAAAGACAGACCCTTTAACTTAGTTAACCCCCGCTACAACAATTATTGGCGCGATCGCCAAACCCTCCTTTACTTGGGTGGACGTTCCTTCTACAATGCCCGTACCACAGGCTACGCCTCTCAAGAAGACATTCGTCGCGTAATTCCTAGCAACTTCATGGCAATGGCAGGAAGCATGATCACCGGCGAACGCAATTACCAACGAGTGACCGCTTCCGTCGTCTCCCAAATCAGAGACATCAAAATTCTCGACAACAGCCGTGAAGTTGGCACACCCCAACCAACTGTCAAACCCACAGCCGTTGCATTACCTTACCGTTATCTTCCAGGTACTAAGACAACCTAAAAGGCAGAAGTCAGGTAAGAGAGCAAGGGCGCAGAGGAGCAGAGGAGAATAATATCTTACTCAGCACTCAGCACTCAAAACTCAGCACTTTTTCAATGATAAAACCCTAAAAATATGGCAATTCCCTTACTAGAATACAAACCCAGTTCCCAAAACCAGCGCGTCCCTGGGTACGAAATCCCCAACGAAAATACCCCCAGACCCTACCGCATCGAAGACTGCGCTGATAACGGCGATCTTCAAGAATTAATTTGGGCAGCTTATCGCCAAGTATTTAGCGAACACGAAATCTTGAAATTCTTCCGCCAAGGCAACTTAGAATCGCAAGTGAAGAATCGCGCCATTACCGTGCGTGACTTCATTCGGGGTTTAGCCAAGTCTGAAGCTTTTCGGACTTTAGTTATCCAAACCAACTCTAACTATCGTTTAGTAGAAATTGCCCTCAAACGGTTTTTAGGTCGTGCGCCTTATAATAAAGACGAAGAGATTGCTTGGTCAATCAAAATAGCAACTGCTGGTTGGGATGGTTTTGTTGATGCCTTGATCGACTCTCAAGAGTATCTCACCAACTTCGGCGAAAACATAGTTCCCTACCAACGTCGTCGCTATAAAGATAGACCATTCAATCTAGTCACCCCTCGCTATGCTGACTACTGGCGCGACAAGCTAGAAGACGCTCGCTATAAAGAAGGTGACATCAAAAACTTCATGGAACTGGCTAATTCCCTCAGTATTAGAACAGTCACCTACACACCAGTTAACCTTACCAACATCAAAATTCCCGACACCACCAGAGAAACCACACCTCAAGGTATTCCGGTTTCTATCAATTCCAGCGCTAATTTCCCCGTGCGGTAAAAAACTTTTGTTTAGTGGTTTGATCAAGGTATAAGAAGGTCACAAAATTTGCATCATCAAACGAACAACCTTCTAAATATTTTTTCGCTTAAATACTAATCGTAAAAAATGACGAGTAATTCATACCAAGTCACTAAAATCTGGCGACAGATTCAAAACTCAAAACCCTAACCATAGTTGACTTTCTTAATTACGAATTACGAATTACGAATTACGAATTGGTATAAGACGGACTAAGTATAAGATGCCAACCTTATCCTGAAGGCGGTCTTTAGTATGGCATTACCTTTACTGGAATACAAACCCACAACTCAAAATCAACGAGTTAGAAGCTTTGGTACGGCAGATGTAAACGAAGATACACCTTATATCTACCGAAGAGAAACAGCTAACTCTCCTAGCGAAATTGAGCAACTAATTTGGGCTGCTTATCGCCAAATTTTCAATGAGCAGGAAATTCTGAAATTTAACCGCCAAATAGCCCTAGAAACCCAACTCAAAAATCGGTCAATCACGGTTAAAGATTTTATCCGAGGTTTGGCTAAGTCAGAGCGATTTTATCAGCTGGTTGTCACACCCAATAATAACTATCGGCTGGTAGAAATGTGCCTGAAACGTTTGTTGGGTCGCGCTCCCTATAATCGGGAAGAAGAAATAGCTTGGTCTATTCAAATCGCTACTCGCGGTTGGAGTGGATTTGTAGACGCTTTGATAGACAGTGAAGAATACACTCAAGCCTTCGGTGACTATACTGTACCCTATCAACGCAAACGCAAGACCGTAGACCGACCATTCAGCTTTACGCCCCGCTATGGTGCTGACTATCGAGACAGAGCAGGTATCACCAGTTCTCAAGTATCTGAACGGAAACTTGATGGAACTGCAATGTTAGCTGTATTACTTGTAATGTCGGCAGGAATAACTTTCTTGTTGGTACTAAATTGGTTAGGAATTAATACTGGCTTCTAACCTAATGCGGGACAATAGATAAAGCATGAGTGAGGATTTGAGCAATCAAACCTCCTCGTTTTTCACCAGCTAAATCTCTGTGTAATCTTTTAATAAGAGGAAAAAGTAGCATGGCATTGCCATTACTTCAATACAAACCCAGCAGTCAAAACCACCGAGTCAAAAGCTTTGGTGTTGCTGACCAAAATGAAAATACACCCTATATCTATCGTATAGAAGATGTCAGTTCTTATACTGACATGCAAAACATCATTTGGGCAACTTACCGTCAAGTCTTTAGCGAACATGAAATTCTCAAGTTCAACCGCCAAGTAACTTTGGAATCTCAACTCAAAACTGGCGCAATCTCTGTACGCGACTTTATCCGTGGTTTGGCTAAGTCTGAAGCTTTCTATCGTTTGGTTGTTTCTGTCAACAACAACTATCGTTTAGTTGATATTACTCTCAAACGCTTGTTAGGTCGTTCTGCTTACAACAAAGAAGAAGAAATTGCTTGGTCAATCGTAATTGGAACCAAAGGTTTTGGTGGCTTTGTTGATGCTATTGTAGACAGCGAAGAATATACCCAAAGCTTTGGCGAAAATACAGTACCATACCAACGTAAACGTATGGTAGATCGTCCGCACAACTTGGTTACACCTCGTTACGGCGAAGACTTCCAAGAAAAAGCCGGTACAGTCCAAACCGACTGGCGCTTTACTTTGGACAAATTCTACAGCCGCAAGTCTAAAGAAAAACGCCTTGCTGAAGGCGACCCACGCAAGTATGCTGATATGGCAGCATCAGTCAGTGGTAGTGGTAACTACGCTCAAAGACTGTCTTCCTTTGATATCGATTATCTTGCAGCAGTACCTTACCGTGGCGGCAACAGACGCTAGGATTTAAGTCCTGATTAGCTAAAATTTTATACTGGGTCTAGTTTTTGCGTTGATGTAACGACCAGCAGCTTATTTGTTAGTTGGATGTTACCTTGAGTGAAAGCTAGACCCAGTAGCTTTTTATAGTATCCATTTCAAAAAACTGCAATAATAACTGTACGCAATCTATACCCGTAGTATCCAGTACCGCATCCCAAATATTTGAAACTTGGGAGCTATACCTGGTACTTATAGTCTATTCAGCAAAAAAACTGCTTTAATTTCGATTGTTCTGGTGTGTTCTGTGAAATTGTCAAGTTGCTGATATTCCATGAAGGTGAGTACTTATCGCTCTGTTCTACCCAAAGGTTAATCTATGAGAGTTTACTGTACAAATCCTAACTGCCACACTCCAGAAAACGATATTGCTGACAAATTTCTTCCCGCCAAAGGTAAACAAAAATTTTGTAGTAATTGTGGAATGCGTCTAGTTTTAAGGACTCGCTACATACCTTTAGAGCAAATAGGTAGTGGAGGATTTGGCAGAACTTTTCGCGCCTGGGATTCTAATTTAGAACACGAGTGTTTAATCAAACAGCTACGACTAACAAATATTTCTAACGCTCAATGGACACCTGCACAGTTGCAATACATCCAAAAATCTTTTAAAAGAGAGGCACAAGCTTTATGTCATTTAAACCATCCGCAAATACCCAGACTATGGGATTTTTTTGAACTTTCTGCGCCACAGTCAGAGGAATCTGAGCAAACATTAGAAACTGCACAAGTAGTATTTTATTTAGTACAAGATTATATAAAAGGCAGCAATCTTCGACAACTAAAAAATGAGAGATGGTCAGAGGATGAAGTTACCCAACTTTTACGACAAATTTTACCAGTTTTAGATTACATTCACAATCTTCAACCTGTGATGTTAATCCATAGAGATATTAAGCCAGAGAATATTATTCTTGATACTAATAAAAAATTCTATTTAATTGATTTTGGTGCTGTTAAGCAAGCTGTCACAGGGATACCAGCGGAACAATCTATTGCCATAGCAACACCAGGGTACGCATCACCAGAACAAAGGGCAGGTTTAGCAGTATATCCATCTTCAGACTTATATTCTCTAGCAGCGACTTGTGTTTCCTTACTAACATTAAAACCCGCTGAAGATTTGCGAATTGGAGATATTTGGAGTTGGAGAAGATATGTTGATGTCAGTGACAAATTGGCAACAATTTTAGATACTATGCTATCGGCTGAAAGAAGTCATCGTTTTCAGTCTGCGCGTCAAGTAATGGAAGTTTTAGAAAACCAAAAAAAATCAGCGCCAACACCGCTACCAGAAAATCCTCCAACACCCCTCCAACACCAAAATTCACTGATACTAGAAAAAAAGCCTCCAGAGCTTCAACCCCAAAAATTACAGTCATCCGAACAGGCTTCAATACAACCATCAATATCGTCACAGCCACCACGCTCTTTGCAAAAATGGAGGATGGTTCTGATTGGAGGGTTAGGAAGTGTGATTTTAGGGTTGCTTGCTTTAGTGTCTTTATATACTAGACCTCATAATCCCATTTGTATTGATGATCCTTACTTCAGTTGCGGTGAAAAATCACTTTTACAGTACCCAGAAAAAATATTAGGTTCAGTCGATTTCAGACAAGGAACTGAAGCTTTTAAAAAAGGACAATATCAGGAAGCAATTGAAAATTTTTCTACTTATCTCAGTAATTATCCAAACATGCCAGAATTTCGGATTTATTTAAATAATGCTAGAGCAGCTAAAAGTAAAGAGTTGATCAAAATAGCTATATGTCTTCCAATACTCAAAGATAATGGTCTTGGAGTAGAGCAACTTTTGCGAGGAATTGCTGTTGTTCAAGAAGAAATTAATACAGAAGCGAAGAAATCTATTAATGGAAAAAAGTTGCTCATTCAAATTTGTAACGATCAACAAAATCGCACTATTGCTCGCCAAGTTGCTGAAAAATTGATGCAAGATAAACAAGTTTTAGGAGTTGTTGGTCATTACTTCACCCTCACAACCTCAGCAGCTGGAAAGGTTTACGGCGAGCCACAATATGGTGACAACAGATTAGTTAGCATTTCTCCTACTAGCACGGCTGTTCGAGAAACTCATTTTAATCAGGGAGAGGTTATAGATATAAATAGATATGTTTTTCGTGTGTCTCCAAGAGATTTTCATTTGGCTAAACCTCTGGTTGATTACATACTCAATAAACAAGGTTCCAAGATTGCAATATTTTTTAATCATTTAGAGCCTGCTAGTGTATCTTTCAGCCAAGGATTCAAAAAAGTATTTGGTCACCGAGGACAAGTTGTTAATGAATGTGACTTTTTTGAATATCAAAATAAGCCATTTGTGGTATCCCAGTGTTTACAAAGGGCTAAAAAACAAAAAACTGATATCATCTTATTGACTATTAGTCGTGATATTCTAAACCGAGAAATTAATAAAATATTGCAGGATAGCCAAGATACTATTGTTATATCTGGCCCTACAGCTTATCTTGAGAGTGTGCCAATTAGCAATGCTATATTTGAGAAGTTAGTTATTGCTGTTCAATGGCACAGAAGTAGTGATAACAATTTATCGCTCCTGGAGCAAAAATCGCTTAAACTTTGGGGAACTAAAGACATCAACTTTGCTAGTGCAATGACATACGATGCAACTCAAGCACTTGTGGAAGGTTTAAGAAGAAGTGGCAATAATCCCACTCGGAAACGGTTATATGATGAATTGAGTAAACATAACTTTATGGTAGAAGGTGCTAAAACCAAAGTGCGGTTTGATAAAAACCACGATCGCGCTATTGATCAACAAAACATTAAAGACTTGGTTTTTTTAGTTTCACCTAAAGATGGCGAGTTTCAAATAATTAAATAAATCTTAATTTTTCAGAAATTTACAGCTAAATAACATAATTGGTGTGTGAGCGATCGCACTTATCTATTTGAGTATGATCCGTTACTTATTAGCTTATAGTGTATGATTTACATCTGTCAAAAGCGGCAAAACTCATTTCTGTCTCCGGTAGGGTTAAACCACAACGCTTGATCTATAAGATTTTGTCAGTGAGTGACTAGTTAACTGTCATGAGTGATTTTAATCACATAGGTTTATTCAAGCGATCGGAGATATTCCATGACTTATGCAACCGACGAAAGCACAAGACAAGCTGTAGAACAATTTCACCAGTTTGATGTTGATACGCAATTAGCTTTACTGTGGTTTGGCTATCTCGATATCAAAGAAGAATTGCTTCCTTCGGGAAACGTTGCTGCTGAAATAGATACGGCTAATGCTGTGTATAATCAAATCCAGGCTTTGCCAAGAGAACAGCAGTTACAAGCGCAACGTGATATTATTAGCTGTGAAAATACTGATATTAGTCGTGCTTACACTAGCTTACATTCTAGTGGCAAATTGGAATTCTGGTTACGCCTAGCACAAGGTATGGAAAACGAGCAGATTATTCCCATGCCTTCTGACTATGAATTACCAACAGAAACAAATGATTTTGTAGAACGTATTGAACAGTTGGATTTGGAACAGCGCATTGATTTTATGCGTAGTGTTGCATTAGAAATGGGTGCGAAGCAATAAGCAGCTATCTCAACAACATAAAAAAGGGTGCGTTACTAAAACAACGCACTCAAACTCAATATTCTTATAAGCTGTTACATATATAGCTATCTATCTACAATTAAAAGCGGGACTTTAGCAACTTCAGCTAATATTTCAGCATAGTTTAAGTAGAAAGGTGCAAATAAACCGAACTATGTAACGGAAAGTAAAGTAGCTTGAAAACCTCTTCCCTTCTGCCTTCTGCCCTCTGCCTCCTACCTTGTCATAACGACAATTTTTAACACCGGCCTACTTAGTAAAACGTGTCTGACTTGATTTAATTCTGTTCTTAATTCTTGATTTCTATTCCATAATTTTTCATGTTCAACAGGCGATACATCCTCTGGTTTTTTGCTTTCATAATCTAACAGTAAAGGATGCCATTTAGCTAAAACAGGGCGTAAAACAGTGTTGAGAACCGCTATTGCTAAATAACCAAAAGATATTTGGCTTTCATTTTTACATCGAGCGATAGAAGCGCCATGTTTTTTTAATATTTCTCTGGTAGTGGCGAATACTGAATAAAGAGAAGACAAGGCTTCTCGCAGCAAACCTTCATCAAGTTTAAGCTCTACAATAGATATACGCGTTATTAATTCTACATAGAGTGCCTAAGCAGCCTTCTCTTCGTTTTCATCAGGCTCCCAGGAACCTTCAATTTCATCAATAAACGGTAACTGAATTTTAACTTTAATATTTTTACTAATAGGCATAATACTTGACTCCTGCTTTTTACTATATAATAGTAAACCGCTTCAATAAATCTACATATATAAAATTACCACCCAAATAAAGTTGCTTGTCACAAAAATTTAGCGTTTAATTCCCTTAAACCGTTCTTTAGCCGCCTGAAACTCCTCTCGCATCACAGATTGAATCTGTTGCGGATCGGGCTTTTTCCCACCCATAATATCACCAAAGTAAACACAAGCAGCTTCACCTAAAGACCAAGTATAAGCCGCTGCCCAAGAAGCTGCGATCGCACTGCCAAAGCCAGGGATAAATTTAACTAACTCTCTTCCCACAGCTTGGGCTAAAAATCCACCAGCGATCGCACTGACAATACCACCAGCTTGGGATGGTGTGATTGTTTGTCCGTACAATTTACCTAAAAGTCCTACCATCGATACTTGCAATGTCGTTAACACAGGCATAGTTGCAAAAGGTAAAGGTATAGCTGCCAGTGTTGCTGCCATAATCGAAAATGTGAGCATGTAACGCCGTCCAGCATCACGGTAGATGTTACCAATTTGTTTACCTACTCCCTGAGCTAATAACTGATTAATGGCACGGGCTTCGGCTTCTGGCAACAATTCCGCCAAGGAATCTCGAAATGCTTCTAAACCATAAAATATGGGATTGTAACCATCTTCTTCTAAAGTGAAGTCAATGAGAACAGAGCGATCGCACAATCCGGCAAAGGCTTGCTGAATTTCGACAAAGGCTCGCTGAACTTCCTCATAATCTGGCGGATAAACCGGATGATCAGCTGCATCGGGAGGATAAACTTCATGCAAACATGTAACCGCCAAGAGACAGGGAATATCTGGATATTGCTGACGTAGTTTTTGGGCAATTTGTCGTAACGCATCCGTGGCAAAATCATTAATCTTGACGGTGAGAATTAACACCCTTGCACCACGACTCGACTGTTGCAAATCACCCACCAACTCTTGAATAATTGCCTGAGTTTCTCGGTTGATATCTCCTAATCCCACCGTATCTGTAAAAATTAGCAACGGCAGATCATTAGAAGGATAGGCGTAGCGCTGAGTGTGCTGCGTATGGGGACGGAATCCTTGCCCGATAATCTCCGCCGAAACTCCCGTAAGCCCTCGCACAATCGAACTTTTACCAGCTTGAGGCTTACCAATCAACAAAGCTTCGGTAGTTGGCAGTTCGGCGCGTACAACTTCTAAAATCTCTGCCACCTGAGCTTCGCTGACACTATACCATTCAACAACAGTCTGTGATACTTGCTCTACGGGTAGGAACTGCATCACGCTGGTTGTGGCTTTCTTCCAGACATCTGCAATGCGGTTTGTCCAAGGATCATTAGTCGGCTTGGTTGTCCCATTTCTAGGAGACATGTCCGTAGGTTGGTTGTCGTTTGGTTGATTCAACTGATGAGAATCCGCTGATGGCAAATCAGTATTAGGTTGGTCAGTCATAGTATCAAAACAGCAGATAAATTCCAACTTCATTTTGGCGATCAGCTACGCTGGGCGGAACGCCATCGCTCAAGATCCATAACTGCACTGAATCATTTACATTGCTTATATCTTGAAGACGCTCACTTGTAATTTTAGATGATTCAACGCTAAGGTCAGCATCAACATAGAATTAGTTATACCTTGGGATAGAGTTTCTCCCAAACTTCTTAAATGCTTGATCCTGTGTCCGCGCCTTAATTAATAGTTGATCAACTAAAAAGCTAAAAAATATACAGGTTTTTCAGTATTAATACAATTGAAGATTGCTTATGAATTTCTACTCTGATTATCAGATCGCAGAGCTAACCATTACTACTGGTAAAGATTTAGTAACTTTATTACAATTTCCCTTCATGCAACGAGCGCTGATTGGTGCGATGTTCATGGGGATACTTGGAGGATTACTAGGTAGCTTTGTTACCTTGCGTCAGTTATCGTTTTTTAGCCATGCCGTAGGTCATGCTGCATTAGTTGGTGTAGCCTTGGGTGTACTGCTACAGTTAAATCCAACTTGGATGCTGTTACCCTTTACTCTAATTTTTGGTGTTATTGTTCTTTACTTTGTCGATAAAACCGATTTAGCAAGCGACAGCGTACTGAGTATAGTTCTCTCAGGGGCATTAGCGATCGGTGTGATTCTTTCTGGTCTGATTCAGGGATATCGTGGCAGCCTGATGGCGGTGCTTTTCGGCGATATTCTTGCTATTGATGCCACAGATTTAGTGTTAACGCTGCTGGTGCTTGTTGGAAGCACCATATTTTTATTATCCACTCTGCGTCAGCAGATTTTGTTAACCCTGAATACTGATGTAGCCAAAGTTCAAGGCATTCCAGTTGAATTATATCGCTATGCGTTTGTAGTTCTGCTTTCACTAGCTGTTGCTGTAGCGATTAAAGCCGTTGGAGTTTTATTAGTGAACGCCTTTTTGGTTATTCCTGCCGCTACAGCCAAACTGATGAGCCAGCAGTTTAGCCGTTTTCTGTTAATGTCCGTGGTATTTGGCTCTACTAGCAGCATTGCAGGCATTCTTGTGTCAGGTATTTTTAACCTAGCTTCTGGCCCTAGTATTGTTCTTGTCCAGTTTCTCCTATTTGTAACTGTTTTTATTGGGATCAAGTTGGGGTGGAAGACAGCATAATTTTTTTTAAAACCCTTGCGTAATCCTTCTTTGTTTGCTAAATTTATAAGTCGGGGCGCAAAACAAAGCCCGCGCCGGGATAGCTCAGTTGGTAGAGCAGAGGACTGAAAATCCTCGTGTCACGAGTTCAAGTCTCGTTCCTGGCATACATCACAGCCTAATACAATCTCTGGCATAAGACATAAACTGACATAAAACTGGCATAAGCTAGATGCACTAATAGTAGATACTTACTGCCCACTTCTGATTGTAGGTACGGTACACACAACCTTTTGTCATCTCTCAGCTTGGCTACGCTCCAGTAGGGTAGCAAGGGTGAATTACGTTACAGGTATCTTCAGGAGAAGCGACAGCAACACCTACGGGTGTTCTGAGTTGGTTCTATTCCTGGTAGTAAACTTGGCGGTGATTTTATGTCAGTTATGTCAGTTTGATATTCATGGACAATAAAAGGCGTTTACGGATATCTGATGCTTGTTCACTTATTGCTGTACAAAACAAGTACTTTACTGGGTATAGGGTAGGGGTAAAAAGTGAATGCCATTTACCCATGTCTTTTTTTATTGCACAGAAAATGACATATGTTTATGGCATAAAAGAAATAGGTGATGCTGGTAGCTTTTTCAGTAATGCTCTTGAGTTCCGTAGTATATATACACCTAGTTTGTTGAGGTGTTACGTAGAAATTTCATAAACCACTTATGCTTACATAAACGAGAGAGATTACTGCATTAGTGCTTAATTAGTGCGTTACCCAAACTGACAACCACACTCAATTAACATATTTTCATCTCTCTATATATGCGCGTTCGTGTGGGATGTAAGTATTCTCTTGTAGTTGGTACTGCCTTTGTGTTGGTGATTAAGTGCGTAGGTGACAGTAAAACTTCTTATCTCATAAATGATTAGTTCGCCTGAAAGGTATGCTGTACAGTCCTCTTCATTCAAAATTAGCTTGCTATCTGACAGTGTATTTCCGAGGGGGATATAGGGGTAAAAGTTGTATGTCATTTAGTGATGTCATTATTTATGTCATAGAAATTGCTTAAAGGGTGACAAGGCAACTATAAGCTATGCAGGACAAAACTTTGAGAGGATGGTGAAGACAAAAAATAGGGAGTACTGTTGTGACTCCCCTGGAAAAATATGTTTCCTGAATCTTACCAAAAAACCCTGCGTGGCCATCTGAATGAAAGCCAGTATATAACCGTACAGCTTCTGTTATTATGGCTACAAGTTCATCGACAGGTCAAACTCTCCGTTTTAGCGAGTGTCTTTCCACAACCGATTCAATATGGCAGTCGCAAGCGAAACCTGCAACGCTTTTTAAACTTGCCTCAACTCAATGTCAAACTTTTGTGGTTTCCCTTGATAAAATATTGGATTAGACAAGTACAAACGGGACGGAACTTAAATCGAGAGCAGCGTCGTCGTCTCCAGAGACTCAAACACCGTGAAAAAAGCAGGGGAGCAGGGAGCAGGGAGCAGGGGAGAAAAACCACCCACAAGGGGTGGGGCTTCCCTACGGGACGCTACGCGAACAACCAAGGGAGAAAAGGAGCAAGGGGGCTTTTGCCCACAAGGGGCAAGGTTTGTACCT
>NZ_JADEXZ010000089.1 GCF_015206815.1 Fortiea sp. LEGE XX443 | reverse complement strand
CTAATTCACATTTGTTACTGGGATTCAATCATTTAATTGCAGCCATGAATCAATTTAAACCCTTTTATGCTTCTGGATGATTTAGCTCCTGAACTACTTGCTTATTCCGGAAAGTGACAGAAGAGGGCTAAATCGCTCAAGACCTTAATCGAAGAAATGGAAGATGAGGTGTTAGCCAATGCTGGAGTAGATGTATTTGAGGAACTGTTTAAGCTAATTTTCACCAAGCTCTATGATGAGTGGTATTCTGGGCAAGGCAACAGGCGATCGACCCGTTCTTTAGAATTTCGCAATACGGGACAGACAGAAGCCGCACTGAAAACTAAGATTCAGGATTTATTCGACAAAGCCAAGAAGAAATGGGAAGGGGTCTTTAGTGAGGATGCCAAAATCAGCCTCACGCCGTCTCACCTGTCGGTTTGTGTGTCGTCCTTAGAAAATGTCAAGCTGTTTAACTCCAACCTGGATGTGATCGATGAAGCCTTTGAGTATTTGATCAACCAAAGTAGCAAAGGCGAAAAGGGGCAGTTTTTTACGCCGCGCTACGTAATTGATATGTGTGTGAAAATGCTCAACCCACAAGAGGATGAGTACATGATTGATACGGCGGCAGGGTCATCGGGTTTTCCGGTGCATACGATTTTTCATGTGTGGCGGCAGATTTTAGCGGATGAGGGATTGCAAGCAAGCCATTTGTTTTCCCTGGAAGATAAGCCGCCCCGATGTAAAGAGTATGTAGAAGACAAGGTATTTGCGATCGATTTTGATGAAAAGGCGGTGCGGGTAGCGCGGACGCTAAACTTGATTGCAGGGGATGGACAGACAAATGTATTGCACCTAAACACCCTGGATTATGAACTGTGGGATGAAGTCACTGAGCAAGAAGAATGGGATGATATTTACCATGAGGGGTTCAGGCGGCTGAAAAAGCTGCGACCGAAAGGTAGCAAGGACTATCGAGAGTTTCAGTTTGATGTGCTGATGGCGAATCCGCCCTTTGCGGGAGACATCAAAGAACCGCGCATGATTGCCCGCTATGACCTGGCGAAAAAGCCGGATGGCAAGTGGCAAAGTAAAGTAGGGCGTGACATTTTGTTTATTGAGCGCAACTTGGATTTTTTGAAACCAGGGGGGAGAATGGCGATCGTGCTTCCCCAGGGACGGTTTAATAACTCTTCGGATAAGAACATTCGAGATTTTATTGCGGAACGCTGCCGGATTTTGGCAGTGGTAGGACTGCATGGCAATACTTTTAAGCCGCACACAGGCACAAAAACCTCAGTGCTGTTTTTACAGAAATGGAACGATGACCCCAAAGCTGGCGCACTTTGTCCCCGACAGGATGACTACAACATCTTTTTTGCTACGATGCGAAAATCGGGGAAAGATAACTCTGGAGACAAGATTTGGCGCAAAATTTCATCGTCTACAGCTTCACTGAGCAATGATGAAATCAGTGATTTGATGCCGCCTTCTCCGGTGCAACGAGTCGTTGGGGTAGAGAGTGCTTTTTTGCAAGATGATCATGGTCATTTGGTGGTAGATCATGATCTGTATAATCACGAAGGGCTGACGGAAGACGGCATTGCAGAAGCATTTATTGAGTTTGCTAAAAAGGAGAACCTCAGTTTTTTTGAACTCAGCCCATCTGTTACGCCGTTTGATGCAGAGAAGTATCGGCGGTTAATGGATGGGCTTGAAGCGGTTGAATTGAATCTAAAATTTGTGCAAGAAGACAATAAATATTTAAGAATTGATAATGATTTTTTTCAGAAGAAATATATTCAATTAAACAAAGAATTAGTTAAGATTGGCTTTGATAGATTGGATGCTTTGTCAGAAAAGATAACTGACTTTGGCGCATATTCCCAAATGAACTTTGTTGAATTTGAAGAGCATGGAATTTTTTTCTTAAGAAATCAGAATGTGAAGTCAAATTATATTGACTTAAGTGACTGCGTATATATCGGTAAAACAATTTATCAAAGGCTTTCACTTAAATTAGAAGAAAATGATATTCTCATACCTAGAGTAGGAAGCTTAGGCAATGCGGCAGTAGTCAAGAAAGAAATATTACCCTGTAGTGCAAACCAAAATTTAGCACAAATAAAGCTAAAACGTGAAAATTTGTATCCATATTTTATTTCAACATATTTGATTTCAAAGTATGGATGTGAACAGGTTAATCGTACTTCAACTGGCAATGTTCAGCAGTGGTTAAATCTAGAGACAATTGGCTTAATCAAAATTGCCAGAACTACAATTGATTTTAAAGATAAGATTCAGAGATTAGTTCTGTTGGGACACTCTTCCATAGAAAAGGCTAATAACTCTTACCAACAAGCTGAGGATTTGCTGTTGTCGGAGCTTGGCTTGAAGGACTGGCAACCCACGGAAGAAACCGTTGCCGTCAAGAGTTTTGCTGAGTCGTTCCTGTCCTCCGGTCGCTTAGACGCTGAATATTACCAGCCAAAATATGATGAGGTAGAAGAAGCTATTAAAGATTGTGGTTTTCCATTTCAAAACTTAGGTTCATTGATAAAACCAATTCAAAACGGTTTTGACTATCGAGAGTATACAGAAGAAGGTACGCCTTATATTCGCGTTGGCGATGTCAAAAACGGACAGATTAATCTTGAAAGTGCCGTAAAAATTCCCATCACGATGGCTGATGTTGATAAGCCTGTGGGTCTACAAGTCGGAGATATTCTTTTTACCCGTAAAGGTAGTTTTGGTAATTCCGCAGTTGTTACAGAACTAGAAGTTAATGGGATTATTAGTAGTGAAATTATGCTTTTGCGTCTAACTTCAGTGTCTAGACAAAAAGTTTTACCAGAGTATGTCAGTTTATTTTTAAATTCAAAATTTGGTTACTTACAGGTTGAACGTCGAGTTCATGGTGTGGCTTACTACAGCATTTCTCAACCGGATTTAGCCAATTTGTTAATTCCAATTTTACCAAAACCTCAACAGCAAAAGATTGTTGAGAAGATAAAGTCATCATTTTCATTAAAACTAAAATCCAAACAACTGCTAGAAATTGCTAAAACAGGAGTAGAACGGGCAATTGAGACTGATGAAGCGACAGCAACCACTTGGATAAACCAGCAACTTGAAGCTATTGGGACTAATTTATTAAATTTAACTTAATTTAATGGAGGCATAATGTCTGAAATTACTTTAAACCCAGAACAACTTAAGGAAATCTTGAAAAGTGCGATCGTCGAATTGATTCGTGATAACCGTGAGGAAGTCTCTGAATTTCTGGCAGAAATTATTGAAGACATAGCAATGGAACGTGCGATCGCAGAAGGTGAAACCACTGAACTAGTTAGCCGCGACTCCATCTTTCAACTTTTGGAGCCGAAATCGTGAAAGTCGAGTTCAGAAAAAGCTTTGAAAAGGATCTGGGTAAGATTCAAGATGAAGACTTGCTTTTGAGAATTAAAACTGTCATAGAACAAGTGGAAACTGCTGAAAGTCTCTCGGAAATCAGCAACCTCAAAAAACTTAAAGCAGATGGAAATTACTACCGTATCCGAGTTGGTGACTATCGAATTGGCTTTGCTGAAGATGAAAATATGATTACCTTTGTTCGTGTATTACATCGCAAGGAAATATATCGATATTTTCCATAGTGAATGAATAATACTAGAAATTGCTAAAACAGGAGTAGAACGGGCGAATGAGACTGATGAAGCCGCAGCTAAAACTTGGATAAACCAGCAACTTGAAGCATTAGGCATCACCCTAACCGCTACTACTTAAACCATCTGGGAGTAATCATGAAAGCACTTAAAGTCATGGCAACAATCAATGAGGAGGGACAACTAACTTTAGATTATCCGCTTTTAACTGATAAAAATAGCCGAGTAGAAGTCATTGTGCTAATCCCTGAAGAAGAAGTTCTGGATGATCAATCTCAAGCAGAAGTTTTAGCAGATTTCCGGCAAGCTTGGCACGAAGCCATTACTGGGCAAACGATTCCCGTTGCTCAACTTTGGGAAGGTCTGGAAGATGCTTGATCAGCCTTTGATTCAAGTTGAAGCTTCGCCAACGTTTAAACGAAATCTACACGCTCTTGCTAAGAAATATCGCAGTATTCGGAATGACATACAACCTGTTATCGAACAACTTGAGCAAGGAGAGTTGCCAGGAGATCGAATACCTGGTGTTGATTATACAGTCTTCAAGTTGAGAGTCCGAAATAGCGACGCTCAAAAAGGTAAAAGTAGCGGCTATCGTCTGATTTATTACGTCAAAACAGCAACAGGAATCATTTTGCTGACCGTTTACACAAAATCTGAACAAGTCGATATTGCCGCAGATGACGTTCAGAGCATCATTACAGACTATGAGCAACGGACGCTTACCGAGCAAGATGATATCTAAGACAATGGCTAGAAATTTCTAAAACAGGGGTAGAACAAGCGATAGAGACTGATGAAGCGATCGCAGTTGTTGCCGATGTGAGGGAATTTGAATAGGTGAAAGCGATCGCAGATCAAGCAGTTGCAGTTTATGGGTTTTAATTATGAGGGTGGGACGAATCGCCCACCCTACTATATTAGATTTTGCGCTGTCCAGATTTGCTAGTACCGATTATCAAGCTATGCAATCACAGTGATATCGGTATTGCCGAGAATTGGTCTGGTAGATAACTGAGCTATCTGAACTTTGGCTGCACTGCCAACGCCATCCTCATCAAAGAACAGTTTACCTGTATTCCGATCGTAGATAAAGCGATCGCTGTCTGCGGTAGCACTTGTACCGAGACGGAATAGACCGGGGTCAAGTGTACCCAATGCTTGGTCAAGTCCAAATTCTGACTTGGAGACAACGAGACTATCAACACCACGAGCAAAATCAATGATGGTGTCAAAATCACTATCACCAGCATTAGTTAGATAGAAACTATCTCTACCACCGCCACCAGTCAAAATATTTCGACCTAAGCCACCAATGAGAATGTCATTACCTGCACCGCCTACTAAGGTGTCATTGCCATCTCCACCTACTAGGGTGTCATCACCAGCGTTGCCATTCAGGATGTCATTACCATCCCCACCGTAGAGGCTATCATTACCATCCCCACCATTGAGGATATCATTGCCATCCTCACCGTACAGGCTATCATTACCATCCCCACCATTGAGGATATCATTACCATTCTCACCGTAAAGGCTATCATCACCAGCGTTGCCATTCAGGATGTCATTACCATCCCCACCATAAATGACATCGTTATCACCTAAGCCGCTAATTATATCGTTACCAGCGAAACCACGGATAACGTCAATTCTGCCAGTTCCCCGGAGGACATCATTACCAGAAGTGCCGTTAATCTGGTTGCTACCAAGGGTAACTGTTAGGTCAACTGTGGCTGTAGCAGTTAAATTGCCATCACTGATGGTGTAAGTGAAACTGTCAGCACCAGAGAAGCCAATTTGGGGTGTGTAGGTAAAGGTGTTATCGTCATTGATCACCAAATTGCCTGTTGTTGGATTGGTGAAGCTGTCGATAGTTAGCGGATCGTTATTCTGGTCGCTATCATTGGCCAAAACATTAATGATTACTGGTTGAATATCAGTGGTTGTGGCGCTGTCGTTGTTAGCAATTGGCGCTTGGTTGGCTGGGATGTTAAATCTCGCCACACTAGGATCATGGTCACTGTCTTGATCAAAAAACTCTGAGTTGATGTGAACGATATCATAACCATCTAGTTTGTTGAGCAAGTTACCACTTACTAGAATGTGGTCAAGTACCTGGGAATTACCCTGAAAGTTGAAGGTGTAACGCTCATTTTCGGGAAGAGTTTCAACTAAAGCAGTTAGTCCAGCGCTTTCAATGGTGTTAATTGGATTGGAAAACTCAAAATCATTCAAGTCACCCAGTACAATCACATTGGCATTGGGGTCAATTGCCAAAATCTCCTGCACAAAGTCTCTGACTAGGATGGCTTGTTGCTGACGTTGTACCTCGGTGAACAAGATTGGGGGTTGACTTGGCCCGAACAAAGGTTGGTCGCCACCTTTGGAGTTAAAGTGATTGCCAATGAGATAAATAGTTTGACCGTTGAAGACGAACTCACCAACTAAAGGTCTACGGCTGTTGTTGAAAGCGGAGTTAGTGGGGTCAATAAAACCAGGACTAGCAGAAAGTGTTGGCACACCATCAACGTCGGTGACTGAGATGCTAGTTGTAGAACCACCACCGGGACGGTCAACAAAGTCGACACGTTCAGGGTTAAACAAATAGCCCACGCGAATATTCCCACCTGGTTGACCACCAGTCGTGTTGTTCACTGGGTCAATTTGACGAAATTCGTAGGTGGGGCCACCAGCTTGTGCGATCGCATCTATTAATAACTGATAAGTCTGACTCGCATCAACTATACCGTTATTTGTCGCCCCACTATTATCCTGAATTTCTTCTAGGGAAAGGATGTCTGGTGATTTCAGGTTATTGACAATGCGGTTAGCCAAGTTAGCAAACTGAGTTGCACCATCACTAGGATCAAGGTTTTCGACGTTGAAAGTGGCTACTGTTAATTGGTCGGCGGTAGCAGTTAGATTTGTGACTTCCCTTTCCAGAGGACTGGGTGCGGTGACAGTGAGAGAGGTTGGCAGTACTTCAAAATTGTTGAAATTGTAAGCAACCACGCCGACAATTGTGTCGAAGGTCGCACCTACGCTAACTTGAGGAGTGCCACCAGGCAACAAATTATCATCAATTTGGATGCGTTCTGGGTTAAAGTCATTGGCACTGACAGCAATACCACCACGGGCTGTGCGTCCAGTCGCATTTTCGCCATTATCTGCCAATACCCAAACTTCCCCAAAACCATTAGTCGGGCTGACTGCAACTGGGTTGTTAATTTGTACCAATGTGCCTTCTAGGCTTTCGTAGAAATCAATGCCATCATTGGCTGGATCAAAAATGCTGTTGATTTCAACGTTGCTGATGGAATCATCATCAATGACTGTAGTTGGGATGGCGCGTCCACCATTGCCCAGGATTATGGCAGCCGGTAGAGGATTATTTTGTGAGAGGACGGTGATTACGGGGCTAACAATTTGGGTAGTTGTCAAGTTTGCAGCAGTTGCACCGCCAGGACGAAACTCAGATACTGTACCGTTTACTAGTATAGAATCGCCTACTTGTACAGTTGGTAGTGATCCGGTGAAAACGAAAATCCCTTCGGAAGTGCGATCGTCGTTGTCGGGATTGAGGTCTTGTAAGTAAAATCCATTATTTGCCACTGCTGTGACAATCCCCGGTACATTTGTCACAGCTTGACCATTGAAGGGGGAGATATGACTAGTTCCTTGAATGTCGCTAATCCGCGCGGGTGGGTTGACTTCAAATACTGTCACAGTTCTGCTGACTTCGCTGGTTGTGACTAGTAGAGGTCTACCTGTGGGACTGTCTGTTGCTGAAACAAAGGTCAACCCTTCAGTACCAAGGTCTTCTGGTGTGTTGATGTATTGAACAAAGGTTGGGTTATTGGGATTTGTGACATCGTAGACAATAACATCACCAGTGCGTTCTAAACCAATAAAGGCATAGGTGCGGTTGTTAATCACGCCAACTACCACGCCTTCGGGTTCTGGGCCTCTGTTATCGCTGCGGCTATCAAAACTAGCAGCAGTGCCATCGGAATTAAACAAAGTTGGGACTCTGGTGGCTGTGATTTGTTCAAATTGATCGCCACTGTCAAAAACTTGACTACCGTTGGCATCCCAAATAGAGAAGGAACGCGCTCCAAATGCTTCTATACGGTCAAAATCACCATCGCCGTCAGTGTCGCCGGAAACATTGGTTACGATTAACCGTCCCAGGTTGGCGTTGTCCTTAAGGCTGGCGGCATTGGGGAAAACTGTGGGATCTAAAACATACGAGGCTGCACCTACACGACTTTCTTCATTAAATCCTGGGTAGTCCCGCGCATCACCTTCGTTAGCGGTGATGTAGTAGGTTTGGCCGTTGGCGGTGAAGCTGGCGATCGCATCTGGTTGATAAAATCCAGATACAGGCCAATTCTGAATGTTGATTCCGCCGTCGCGATCGCTGGCATCAAATCCATTTCCTGGTAGACTAAAGTCTTTTGTACCCAACGGCACAATGTTGGTAATTGTAGCGCTGGCAATATCAAGAATAGCGATCGCATTATTTTCTTGCAGAGTAATCTGGGCAGTTAAACCATCTGCTGATATTGCAATGTATTCTGGTTCTAAGTCTTGGGCTACTGTCGCGCCGGGGCCAGTAATTCTCACACCTGCGGCGCGGAGTTCATCGATTTGACTGTTGAAGCTAGTAAATGTGGCGGTGGTAACAGTCGCACTGGCTACACCCCCAGAAACGTCGATAATACTGATGGAACCTTCAGGATCAACAGAATCTGTTTGGCCGTAACTGTTGGGTTCTCCTTCGTTGGCGACTAATACCCTTGTGCCATCGGGTGTGAAGGTGAGCATATCGGGTAATGCACCCACAGCCACGGAGTTTAAAAATGTGCCATCAACCGCATTGTAGAAACTTACCTGTCCTGTTTGTTGCGCGTCTGTGGTGGTGTTTTGAATGGCGTAGGCAACTGCCACAATGCCGTTGCTAACTGCTACACTGTTGGGAAGAGCTTGTGTGCCTAAAGGCAGTGTAAATCCTGGTGTTAAAGCACCAACTAAGGCTAGTGTGCCTGTGCTGCTGAGGCTATAAGTTTCAACGGTGCTACCTGCAACCACAAACAAGCGATCGCTTCCCGGATCAAAGGCAGAAATTTCGGCTCCATTAGCACTGGTAATAGTACCAACTCTTTGTAAAGTGCTGGAGTTGTTGTTGGTGATTGCAATATTTTGGGAAGTTGTAGTACCTAGGGCGATACCAGCCGAAGGTGTACCAATTGTCAAAATTGCTGTTTCTGTGCCTTCGGCGATCGCATCATCGGCCACAATAAAAGTAACAGAACCGCTAGTTTGTCCGTCGAGAATGGTAATGGTGTTACTGGTGAGATAAAAATCTCCGGCGGTGATACCTGTTCCCGAAACCCCTAAATTAACTGTTTGATTGCCAGAGACGGCGCTGGATGCAGTAGCTGTGACAGTGATTGCTGTTGCATTTGCTTCTGAAGCAGTGTTGGTGCTGACGGATAAATCAACAATGGGAACAGCCGGAAAATCGTTATCAGTAATTGTGATGTTTTGTGCTGTTGTGCCGAGGGTAATCCCCGCAGTAGGGTTACTGATAGTCAGAATTGCTGTTTCTGTACCTTCAATTAATTCATCATCCACAACTGTAAAAGTGACAGAAGCTGTTGTTTGTCCGTCAGGGATAGTGATGATGTTGTTGCTGAGGATGAAATCTCCGGCGGTGATACCTGTTCCCGATACCCCTAAGTTAACGGTTTGATCGCCAGATACAGCACTGGATGCAGTTGCTGTTACAGTAATTACGGTTGTGTCTGCTTCAATTCCTATGCTGGGGCTAACAGACAAGTTGACCGTAGGATTGCCGCCATTGATAGTAAATGCAGTGGCACTAAATGGCAAATCTGGTGCGATTCCATCAGCGCTTTGATCACCGCTTGCATCTTGTGTTTGCCAGTTTGCTGGATTATTGATCTCGGAAAGATAAGCACTGAAGTTTGCTTGTCCAGAGCGAGTACCATTGTATGCAGCAATATCAGCATCAGCATCTCTAGATGCAAATTCAATGGCATTAGTACCGACCGTGAGGCCAGTACCATTGAGAGTTACTGTTGCGCCACCGCCACCGACACCTGTTAATGTGTTATTGCCTATAGCTGTGAGAAATGCTGTTGGTGTACTTGTTGCACCAACGTAGGCATAGACAATTTCAGTAGAATTAGCAATACCTCGGTTACTGGAATCAAAAAAAGCTACAGTTCCCAGATTAGATGAGATTGTGCCGGAGCCAATGTTATCGATAGTGACAACTGTACCAGGGGTAATAGTAGAACTAGCAGTCCAAGTAAACCCAGATTCCCCAGTATTAAAACTTGAACCTGTCCACTCATTGTCAGTAAAGTGGATTTCAGTTCCAGGTTCAATCTGAACAAATGTAACAAACGCCAGGTTATCGTTACCATCTGAGTTAAAACCTACAAATGCGATATCGCCTGTATTCAGCGCCATAACAAATTCTCCTAATTTAAGTAGTTGTGTGATTTGCGGTGTGAGCTTTCATAGCACAGTCGGATGATGGCGTTTCTCTACGCTCAAAATCGTCTACTCTGCCTCGTTTCTTTTAAGTAATGTCACTAGCGATCGCAATATCACCAAGATTCAGTTTTGTGGCTGTCATAAGCGTTAAACCCATAAAAATACGGACAAGCAACACAAAATTTCGACCATGCTGAGTATTTTTGTAAATGCTGCAATTTAACTTGCAGTATTTTTTGTGTAGCCAGTCCTCGAAAATGTACTGAATTAAGGTTAAGAAAATACTAGGAAAAGGTAAATTTAGCAAATATTTATAAATTGCTATTTTATGTAATACTACTAAGTAGTTATGCAAAAGATATTACTTATCTAAAATAAAAAAACTCATGAGATTTGTTGACTGCTAACGGTTAACAGTCAACACGAGAAAATGTGTATGTATGTTAGATGCACAACAGCTTGATTGCTGAAATGTTTTCTAACTCTCGAACAAATCTAAATCAGTCACCGCACCAAGACTACTAGAAGATACCAACTTGGCATATTTCGCCAATACGCCTTTAGTGTAACGAGGTGCTGGGGGTTGCCAGTTGGCACGGCGACGGGCTAATTCGTCATCAGAAACATTTAACTGCAACAAGCGAGATGGTGCATCAATGGTGATGCTATCACCTTCTTCTACTAGGGCGATCGCTCCCCCAACAGCTGCTTCTGGCGCAACATGACCCACTACCATACCGTAAGTACCGCCTGAGAAACGTCCATCGGTAATTAAACCGACCGCATCACCCAAACCAGCACCAATCAGTGCAGAGGTGGGAGCTAACATTTCTCGCATTCCAGGGCCACCTTTGGGGCCTTCGTAACGAATCACGAGGACATCACCAGCTTTAATCTTGCCTGCTAAAATGGCATCTAAACAAGATTCTTCCGATTCAAATACCCGTGCAGGGCCTGTAATTGTCGCCTTCTTCACCCCAGTAATTTTGGCAACTGCACCTTCTGTAGCTAAGTTACCTTTGAGAATTGCCAAGTGACCTTGAGCATACATTGGCTTATCCCAAGGACGAATCACATCCTGGTCAGGGCTAGGTTCATTTGGCACATCGGCAAGAATTTCTGCAATAGTTTGACCTGTGATCGTTATACACTCACCATGCAGTAAATCGTGCAGCAGCAGCATCTTCATGACTTGGGGAATACCACCAGCTTTATGTAAATCTGTAGCTACGTATCTACCGCTGGGTTTTAAATCGCACAGTACGGGAACACGGGCGCGGATAACTTCAAAGTCGTCTATAGTTAATTCCACACCAGCTGCACGGGCGATCGCCAGAAAATGTAATACTGCATTGGTAGAACCACCAACTGCCATAATTACAGAAATAGCATTTTCTATAGATTTGCGGGTGATAATCTGCCGCGGCAATAATTGCTGACGAATGGCTTCTACTAAAACAAACGCAGATTTTTCTGTACTGTCGGCTTTTTCGGCATCTTCGGCCGCCATTGTGGAAGAATAAGGTAAACTCATCCCCAGGGCTTCAAATGCCGACGACATAGTATTGGCGGTAAACATCCCACCGCAAGAACCAGCACCAGGACAGGCATTTTGTTCAACGGCTGTTAGTTCACCTGCGTCAATTTTGCCAGCGCTGTATTCACCCACGGCTTCAAAGGAACTGACTACAGTTAAATCACGGCCTTTGTAGTGTCCGGGTTTGATTGTCCCACCATAGACAAAAATAGCCGGAATATTCATGCGGGCGATCGCCAACATTGCCCCTGGCATATTTTTATCACAACCACCAATGGCCAGCACACCATCCATGCTTTGCCCTGTACAGGCGGTTTCAATGGAATCGGCAATTACTTCTCGTGACACTAGGGAATATTTCATCCCTTCCGTTCCCATCGAAATCCCGTCACTAATCGTAATTGTACCGAAGATTTGCGGCATTGCTCCAGCACTTTTGATACCAGCTTCTGCCCTTTGTGCCAGTTGATTTATCCCCATGTTACAAGGGGTGATGGTGCTGTAGCCATTAGCAACACCGACAATGGCCTTAGTAAAATCTGCATCTTGAAAACCAACTGCCCGCAGCATAGCGCGATTTGGCGATCGCTGCACACCTTGTGTTACAACCCGGCTTCTCAAATTATCCGACATCTTTCTTTCCTACTCTGCCTTCATCGCTTGTATTGCGATCGTATTATCTGATTTTCTCATGCAGAGTAGTCACTCTGGTTAAAAGCATTGAGTGTCAGGTTACTACACTGTCCACGCAGCTTGAAAAAAGTCAAGTTCGCAGAGCATAGCATAGCGGTAAGTTGAATGAACTAAACCGTTATTAGTGGCGTAGTTATCCACCAAACTTTCTAATTGTTGCGTCAGTGGCTGAAAATCTGCACTACTGTAAGTCCGAATCCAATCTGCATAGTGATGATCAGGAATACCATCACGAGCTAACTGTTCTCCCAAAAAGGCATACAAACGCATACATGGGGACATCGCCGCCGCAGTTAAACCGACATCGCCACCCCAAGCTGTGGCTAACAAAAAATCTGTGTAACGCCGGGTAGCTGCGCCTGGTTCTACAGAGTGCAAATTGACTCCCCACTTAGTTGCATAGTCTTGATGTAATTGTAGTTCTGCTAAAACGCCACCAACTAAATTGTGAAATATAGTAAATCCTTTCCAGTCTGTTGCTTTAGCGGCGGCGATGCTGTAAGCACGAGCAAAAGCTTCCAAGAAAAAAGCATCTTGTCCTACATAGTAAGCAAACTTCCCTTCCTCAAGAGTACCATCAGCTATACCCTGCACAAAAGGATGCTCTAGACAAGCTTGCCCTAAATCTTGATTTGCTGCCCACAATTGATTAGATAAAGTCAAAATAATTCGTAATTGATAATGACGCTCTCTACGAGACGCTAAAAGCGTGGACTTCGGCGTGAGCTCAGTCGAACGCTTGCTTCTCCGCAGGAGTACGCGGACTCGCTACCGCTACGCTAACGTAATTCGTAGTTACCATCAGTGGGGGCTTGTACCCTTTTTAATTACGAATTACTAATTACTAATTACTAATTATTTGGTCATTAGTCAAGAAGTATATCTAGTGATCACAGTAGATTCTCTCAACGGATTAAGCATTGGTTGAGAGTATCCTATTGAAGTGCTGAGTTATGAGTACTGCGGGTGATGAGGGAGATAAGGCAGAAATAATTATTTGTTACTCACCTTACTTCCTTCACTCCCTCATCTTCCCCATCCCTCACTCAGTATTTTAGTAGGATACCTTTAACTGAAAGTAACTCAATGTCAGGTAAAAACATTCTTTTTTTCGTGCTGTTACTGTTTATTCCAGTTTCGTTAGCGGCTCATTTTCTCGAATGGGGAGACTTAATTGTATTTATCGCAGCTGGTTTAGCCATTTTGCCTTTAGCAGCTTGGATGGGGACAGCTACTGAAGAAATTGCTGTGGTGGTTGGCCCAACACTGGGGGGATTATTGAACGCCACCTTTGGTAATGCCACAGAATTGATCATTGCTATAGTAGCCTTGAAAGCCGGGTTGGTAGATGTAGTCAAAGCCAGCATCACAGGCTCAATAGTCAGCAACTTACTACTAGTGATGGGTTTGTCGATGTTTTTGGGGGGACTGCGCCACAAAGAACAAACATTTCAGCCTATTGTGGCGCGAGTGAATGCTTCTTCGATGAATTTGGCGGTAATTGCTATTTTGCTGCCCACGGCGATGAACTACACTTCTAAAGGAGTTGGCGAACAAACTCTCCAACATCTTTCCCTTGCTGTTGCAGTGGTGTTAATTTTGGTTTACGCCTTGACTCTGCTGTTTTCGATGAAAACCCACGCCTATCTGTATGACCTGGGTGTCGCTGAGGCGGAAGCAAAGGAAGGTTCTCACGCTCAACCAAATATGTGGTTGTGGAGTGGGGTTTTGTTGGTATGTACTCTGCTAGTAGCACTGGAATCAGAAATGCTGGTTGATTCCTTAGAAGTAGCTACGTCTCAGTTAGGCTTGACAGCATTATTTACAGGAGTCATTTTAGTTCCCATTGTTGGTAACGCCGCAGAACACGCCACAGCTGTTACTGTAGCCATGAAAAATAAGATGGATCTTTCTGTGTCTGTGGCTGTGGGTTCTAGTATGCAGATTGCCTTATTTGTGGCTCCGGTGTTAGTGATAGCAGGGTGGGTGTTTGATCAGCCAATGGATTTGGATTTTAATCCCTTTGAATTGGTAGCTGTGGCTGTGTCGGTTTTAATTGCCAATAGCATTAGTTCTGATGGTAAGTCCAATTGGTTGGAAGGAATTTTGCTGTTAGCTGCGTACACAGTTTTAGGGTTAGGTTTTTACTTCTATCCAGTTATTGACAGCATTGGGTAGTGAAAATTAGCAGAAGCGAATCGCTTGCTACTTTGATACAGTGATCGCTTCTGCTGATAGGTAGATTAATTTTCAATTTTGTTTGCTATGTAACCATATTTTTGTATCTTTATAAAATCTAGAAAATTAGATAATTTTCTTATTCAAATCTTATTAAACGATAGAGATACTGCTTAAGGTAGAACAAATTTTTTATTATATGGAGTTTATTATTTTCAAGGAAAGCAGGGACATAAAAAAGTAGGCGAGATGTTCTCCATTGTGCAAGGCACGATTGGAGCATTTCATCGTCAAAAAATTATTAGTTTTTTTTATTTTAAAGACACACCATTCCGGAACCAAGACAATTTTTCTGTCAAAGGAAATATGGGTGTTAATAACATCAAAAACAATGAGTGATATTGTCCTGCTGATGACGGGTGTGTTAATTGCAAAACAACCATTTCCGTCTTATTTAGTCAAGCAGCCTGTAATTCAGCTAGACAATGGCGTGCAGAAAACACCACAGGGAAAGACATCTCAATTCTATCCAGACACAAATATCACGCCACCTGAATTCATGCAGCTCAAAGATAATTCTCAAGCTACTCTAGTAGCTTTTAATTCTGAGCCTGAAAAAATTCTAGTAAAAAAAACAGAGAAAAAGCCTACTAAAGACTTATATAGCTTATCTGAATTCAAAAATTTTCAGCCTGTCAAGGTGAAGTTTCCGCGTTCACAACGCCTTGTAGCCCAACAAGTTAATGATGACGAGATGATTTTGGCCAGATATCAAAGATCCACTGGTCAAAGTATCCCAAATCTACGTTTTGGTAGTTCAGGTCTAGCTGTCAGAATTTTGCAACGGCTACTAACAGCTAATGGCTATGCTATTCGAGTGGATGGCGTTTATGGTGCGCTGACAGAGAGTGCTGTTAAAGCATTTCAAAATCGCCGGAATTTAGGAGTTGATGGGATAGTCGGGCCAAGAACTTGGCTGCATCTGACAAGGTAGTTGATAATTCGTAATTCGTAATTAATATAAAACTACGAATTACGAATTAGAAATTACGAATTACTATCGGTACTTATGCTGCTCTAATAGTTGTTGCGCTCTGGGTTTGTAGATTAAATAGAACAAAGCTTCAAGATAACGCAATAAATCCTCACGATTTTCTTTGGAAGTAAAGTTCCAAAACCCATAAATTCGCGCTAAAGTTAGCAGCTTAGTTGTGTGAATTTTCCAGGTATATGTAGTGTAAACTCTGTCAATAGCTTTCTGCGAAATTGTTTCCCAATAGAGAGGATTTTGTTCACATTTAGTAACAAAATCGAGAATTTTTGTGGCTGTTTCTTCTAAATTGGTAGGATTAATGTAAAAGCCATTGACTCTATCTTGAATGATTTCTAATGGCCCACCAAATTGGGTAGCAAAAGTAGGTAATCCTGAAACCATTGATTCTAAAATTGTTAAACCAAAGGCTTCAAATAAAGCTGGTTGTACAAAGATGCCTTTATGGTCAGCAATTACCCGATAAATTTCGCCAGAATCACTTTTTGACAAGCGCACACCCAACCAGCGAATTTTGCCGTGAAGATTGTATTCGTCAATGATGTGGTAAAGTTTGATAATTTCATCGCGTTCTTCGTTGTCATCTGATTCTTCTGTACGCAGCTTACCTGCTACTAAAATCAAGTTGCAATGTTCTTGCAAGTCTTTATTTTGACCAAAACATTCGGCTAACCCAGTCAGGTTTTTAATTCGGTCGAGACGCGCCATTGAAAAGATAGGTCGCTTGTTGGGGTCGTCGAGTTTGCCAAAAATTTGACTGGAATCTTCTAGAGTAAACAGCATTTCGGACAGGCGATCGCATTCACTTTCTACTCGGTCTTCAGTCCGCGTGTAAGGGAAATAATAACTCTCGTTCACCCCAGGCGGAACAACATTAAATTTAGGGCTAAATAATTCAATGCCATTCACCACATGGTACAACTCAGGCATGGTGAAGCATTTATAAGATTCATATTGCCCAACACTATCTGGTGTACCGACAATTTCTTGGTAGGTGCTGCTGATCACGAAGTTGGCAGCGTTCATTGCTATCAAATCAGCAGTAAATTGTAAAGAGAAATGATATTTATCATCTAAATCTTGCCAGTAGAGATTACTAAACAAGTATTTGGATTTTTCTAAAGCATGGGCGATGTTGCATTGGGTAACTTTCATCCGTCGCGCCAAGAGGAATGCAACTAAATTCCCATCAGAATAGTTACCTACGATTAAGTCGGGTTTACCTTGGAATTCTGCCAGAAGTTCTCTTTCTGAGTCAATGGCGAAGCTTTCTAAATAAGGCCAAAACTCAAATCGAGAAATCCAATTCTGCGTCATGTTGGGATTGAAGTCCCGCAGAGGTACGCGCAAAATCCAGGCGTTTTCTGTACCGTGGACTTTTTCTAGCCTTTGGTTACACAAAGTACCATCGCTATTAGGAATCAAGCGGGAGAGAATAATGACCTTTGGTTTAACGTTAAGTCTGTCTAAACCAGCTAGTAACACATCTTCTTCTAGTTGCTTTTCTAAATTCCTGGCTTGGTCAAGAACGTAAACAACTTGACCACCTGTATCTGGTCGTCCCAAAACTCCTTCTTGTCCAAACCAACCATGTGCGGACACCAAGACGATTCTAAAAATCATCGGGATGCGCGAGATGAATTCTTCTAGAATCTGGGGAGCAGGTGAATCAATTAATTCATCTAATATATTTAAGGTTTCTTGTACCCGTTCTGCTGTGTTCCCCCAACCTGGTTCAAAACCCATTGTTTGCAATTGAAACCGAAATCCATCGTAGGATTCATCACTGGGGCGTTCGTTGACAAAAGCGATCGCTTTTTTAACTTGTTGCGAAAGTTGCTGCTGTGATTGGATGCGATCGTTAATTAGTAGTTGAATACCATTGTAGTGGTGCAACCGCAAGAAACTAAATAAGCTTTCTAGCCATTGTTTGGGGTCTTGGAAGAGTTTGCTAGAAAGATAGCGGTTGAGAAACTGTACGCCTTTACCAATATTTTTGGGGTCGCGGATGACTGGTGTGTAGTCATAAAAGGGGCCAAAGTCTAGTTCTAGCAAGTCGCCTTCGTTAGGTTGGAATTTGTTGACGAAGCGATCGCGCAGATCCAGCAGTTCCTGTACTGTCATCGCTTCTACACTCAAGTCTGCTGTCAGCCGATAAACTTCTTGACTAGCAATCTTAGGACGAATAATAAAACAAAAATTGGAGTCTTCTTGAATGATTTCTTGGGTGTAGTAGATCAGTTTCCCTAAGAGAGAAAAAGTGTAAAATTTTTCGGGCTTCTCGTCTTTAGCGCAATATTCACTATACACATGCAATATGTCATTCCGCAGCAAGTAATTTTTTTCTTGCTGGCGTAATTGGCTCATAAATGAACGTAAATCATTCTTTTCTTCACTCTCTAGGACTGCTTGGATCAATTCAGACATATTTACCTCAAAATAAACAGGTAAAAACACGAATAAACACAGATAGAAATAGTTCATCTGTGTTTCAACGCTTAGAGCCTTCATTCGTGTTCTTCTTTACTAAGAATATCGATAACTCAGTATTTTTCACTCTAACTATAGGCGTACAATTTTCATTACTTTGGCAGGATTTAATATACGTAATGCTTACACCATCTCGATTGCAAATTATTTATTTTTTTTATCTAAAAGCTATCCCTTGATGGATTTCCATCATTTTCACTTTGATTAGTTTCATTGAAACATCTAATTTGATTTTAAATTGGTATTTACTTTTACTAAAGTAAATTAATACTTATTTTTAGTCAGTATATTAGTTACGAATTATAATTTTTTGTAAAAAATATTTATATTAGCAGTATTCATTACCCTATAAATCACAAGTAATTTGATCATAAAAGTTAATCTTTTTGCTTATGAACCAGCAATAATTTTGAACTTCAGTCAAATAAAATAAACTTTTTATATTAGTTGCAACAATACAAATCACCAGTGGCTACAATTGCATCACAACTAACTAAAGCCGGGGATATGTGGATATGCAAGATAATTCACGCAACCTAACAACTACCGACCACAGCATAGGCAATATCATGATTATCTCATTGCTCGTATTCTGTGGAATAACCTTCATATTTCTTTTAGGAATTTTTTAACAGTGACTTTGATTTATAAAAAACTTATTGGGGGGCAAAAAAATAAATTTGCTTCCCTTTTTAATGTTCAATTGGGAAATTTAAACCCCACATTCCGCAGATATTTAAACAGATTGAAGAATTATGAATTTGAATGACCAAAACAGGGTTGTAGGTTCGGTTTTAGGGTGTCGGGGAAATCAGTGGGGGCTTTACTGACATTGGGTCGATTTTATATGGTATTGATATCAATGATCACGGTCAAGTAGTTGGTTCTTCCGGTAATCAGGCTGTTTTGTGGAGCCAAAAGGATGGATTAATTGAGTTAAGTACTCTGCCAGGCGGAAATTCTTGTAAGTTTTAATTACGAATTATGTAAAATGCACAAAGTAAAGTACACAGGAGGTAAGAAATGATATTGTCTGGGGTCAGAATTGTGTTGGTGGAACCAGCTGGCCCAATAAATGTGGGTGCGATCGCTCGCGTGATGAAAAATTTTGGTTTACATCACCTAATATTAGTTAACCCCCAATGTGACCTGCGATCGCCAGAAGCAATGAAAATGGCAGTCCACGCCAAGGATATTTTAGAATCTGCGGTAGTGGTGGCAACATTGCCAGAGGCTTTGCAAGGATGTGTCAGAGCGATCGCTACAACGGCTCGTGTCCGTGATTGGGAAACACCTCTAGAAGAACCCCGCAGCGCCCTACCTTGGTTACTAGAAGAACCGGAAAAACCCGCTGCTTTAATTTTTGGCAGAGAAGACCGGGGATTAAGTAACGAAGAATTAAATTATGCCCAGCGATTTGTTCGCATTCCGACTAGTGAGATTTATGCGTCTTTGAATTTGGCGACTGCTGTCGGGATTTGTTGTTATGAACTGGCTCAAAATGCAGAAATATCTCAACCTCAGACAGCCCAAGAAACAGAATTAGCACCTTTAGAGCTTGTGGAATCATACTACCAACAATTAGAATCACTGCTGCTAGACATTGGTTATATGTATCCCCATACAGCAGCCAGTCGCATGGAAAAATTTCGTCAACTATATAATCGCGCTCGTCTAACAACTAATGAAGTGGCTATGTTGCGAGGGATTTTTCGACAAGTAGAATGGGCGCTAAATAATCGTAATGATGATGAAAACTTATGATACATCGATTAATATATACGCAATCTCCCCCAAAATAGATAATATGGCTTAAACTAAACACACTACTCAGTAGTAGTAGTTGATTTCAGCGTCAAGCTGGATGAAAAGTGAGTTTTGGGTCGGGAGTCTGCAAGAAAAAATTCGAGTGAGTCACAAGGAGTAGCAGTGACAGAATCAAGTGACAAACTAAGAGCTTTCTCGCGGCGACAACCCGTAAACGGCCGCCAGCGATCGCGCAAAGCTCAAAAAGTGGAACCAAAAAAAGTCAGAGTTCCGCAACCACCGCAGCATCCTGCGGTCAGACAAGCTATGCTTCTTGCGCCTGTTGGTGGTGTCCCAAGACCAAGGCCAGGGCTAGTTATGCCAACCGCAGTTAAACCTATCCCCAGAAAACCAGTCAATATTCCTCCCTCCTACCCCAGCACTGTCAAAGTAAAAACAGTGCGAATGCAGAAGCAGCCACAACCGAAAATAACCAGACGAGTGTCGAAAAAGACGCGGTTAAAGCCAATGGCTAGAACCATGTTGTATATCCTGCGGTTGTTAATTGTAGGCGTTGGCATGGGGGCGATCGTTGGTACATTATTGTCAGTCTTAGATCCGGCTAATCGCATCAATTCAACTTCTCCGGTGTCATCTAGCACGAATAATTCTGGTCAAGTTCAGCCACAAAACAATCCTAATGCCTCAATTGCAACGTCAGATTTATACCTGTCCCAGGAAATTACCCCATTGAAAAATGCTGTGCAGAATTTAGCAGCAACCACTCCAGACCTCACCCCCGGCGTTTTCTTAGTAGATTTGGATAATGGTGGTTATGTAGATATTAATGGTTCCACTAGTTTTCCCGCAGCCAGCACCATTAAAATACCGATTTTGGTTGCCTTTTTCCAAGATGTCGATGCGGGGAAAATTCGACTGGATGAAATGCTCACCATGCAACAGAATGTAGTGGCTGGCGGTTCCGGGAATTTCCAATTTAAACCAGTTGGTACGCAATACACTGCTTTAGAAGTTGCTACCAAAATGATTACCATTAGCGACAATACAGCGACAAATATGCTGATTGCTCGACTGGGAGGGATCGAAGCATTAAATCGACGTTTTCGCAATTGGGGATTGACAACGACAGTAATTAACAATCAACTCCCAGATTTACAAGGGACAAACGTCACCAGCCCCAAAGAATTGGGAAATTTGATGACAATGTTGAATCAAGGTAACTTTGTGAGTTTGCGATCGCGCGATATCATGCTTGACATTATGCGACGCACAGAAAGAAATCATCTTTTGCCATCTGGTTTGGGCGCAGGTGCAAGAATATACCACAAAACAGGCGATATTGGTACAACGCTTGCAGATACAGGTTTAGTTGATGTTCCCAATGGTAAGCGCTACATCATTTCTGTGATGGTAAAACGTCCGAATAATGACCCCCGCGCCGAAAAATTGATCAGTTCCATTTCTCGTGCTGCTTACGAAAACCTTAGTCAAAGTACAGTAACCAATACGATTAACAATATTCCCACAACTGTTTATCCGTCCCCAACAATTACTTCTCCTGTACCTAATGGAGCGACTGGTGTGATGCCTATGAATGGTTATCCGTCACCCATGATTAATCCTCCTGTAACTAACAGCATACCTATGAGTGGTTATCAGTCACCTATCATCAACCCACAATATTACCCGCCAAGATAAATATCTCTATCCATTGTGAATTGCTCATGACATCTACTACACCCTCAATTCAGTTTTTTGCAGGCATTTTTGAAGAACTCAGTAATGTCAGTTTGCGACGTGGCAAAGTGTCTGGTAAGCGCATCGTTGCTATGACTTTTAATAAATTACAAGCCATAGAAGGATTTAATAGTTTTACAAAACCGTCTTTAAATTCTTTACTGTTGACTGATGAAGAAGGCGAAATTAATGTTACTCCTTCTTCAACTCGATTTATTTTTGGCGGTGATGAGGGTGATGAATTACAACGGGTAGAATGCCAATTTGAAATCGAACAAGATGATCATTGGGAACGAGTTATGCGCTTTATGCAGCGTTATGCTGAAGCTAACGATATGGAATATCAAGGTTGATGTACACTCAATTATTGCAGGCGATCACACCTGTATAATTCCATCTGGTATGTAAGCTAGAACAGAAACAGCGGCCTACTTAACTCGTGACGATGGCATTAGCAATTTATAGCATCTAAAGTATGTCAAAGCAAAACATTCCACTTACAGGAGATGCGCTGATTAAAGAAGTCTGTCGGCGGATTCGGGCGGCTCGTAGCTATTGGGATGCTCGTGAAAAAAGCAGGGGAGCAGGGAGCTCTTAGCAGGGGAGAAAAACCACCCACAAGGGGTGGGGCTTCCCTACGGGACGCTACGCGAACAACCAAGGGAGAAAAGGAGCAAGGGGGCTTTTGCCCACAAGGGGCAGCCACTCACGTGGGCGGGTTTC
>NZ_JADEXZ010000088.1 GCF_015206815.1 Fortiea sp. LEGE XX443 | reverse complement strand
CCTTTTAATTGCTGTGCAGTTTCCTTCAACAAATGCTTTAGTGAATCTGTTAATTCCATTGACACCTATGCACATCCAAAATCGAATCATCATTGAATTTACTACAAAAAGGGAAGGGAAAGGTTGCCGTTAGCAACCTTTCCCTTCCCGCCACCGGAATGATTATCATTTTTATAAGTTGTATACTTTATTCTCTGGAAGTCCCTAATACTTCTTGAAGATGATGGCGAATTTCTTTTGCTTGCTCCATATCAGACTGGCGCAATTTTTGGAATAATTCTACACACGGCTGAGAATTAGCTTCTTGTGCATCTTTGATGTAATGTTCATAAGCTTTAACTGCTTCAGCTTTGTTATGCAGTACAGTGACAAAATCGTATTCCAGATTGCTGATGGGTTCTTGAGATTGTCTGTTACCTGTAGTCATATATTTACCTTCATGTAGGTTTCTATTTAATTTCTACTCACCTTAAAAGCGCGGTTCATCTCCCCAAAAGCGTAGAAAAAAGCACAAAGGCTGCGTCAGCAGCCTTAAGCAGAAATTGAGTTTTTATAACCAAAGAGTTATCACTTATTGGGTAATTTATGTCAGTGGTTGGTTGTCATCACATTGATGTGAATACCGAAATTCTATTTCGTTTGGCCTTTCTCTACCCCCTTGATAGGCAATAGGACAAAACTTGGTATTAGCACTCATACAATCCATATGTGGTGTTTTGGCACACACTAGTAATAAACTCCCTAAAATAAATAACAAGCCACAAATGGCGGCTGTTTGAATCCAGGAAATTTCTAAGGCTCCGTGAACAACTACTTCTCGCAGAACTGATACAATTGTGACTTCGACTGCTACGCCAACAGAAATACTATGCTCTTGCAAGTAAATCACTAATAGTCGAAATAACTCAACTAAAATCAAGACAAAGAGTATTTTTGCAGTCACATATTTATAGTCTAATGTCTGTGTTAGAGCAATAAATATACCCCATATTTGGATGATCATGACTGCAAATATGGTTAAGCATAAGACAATCACAAGTATGTCTTGGAAAGCTTCCATGTTGCGAACAATTGATTGTCGATCAAGCCAGCGATCGCAAAATAAAAATCGACTCTTGAAGCGCTTTTGCATTGGTATGTTCCCATCAGGTCTATTTCAGACCACACCAGCTAGTCTACCCATTAGTCTTATTGTGACTTAATGTTAAGATTTGCGCCTCAGCGTGATTGGTAATTTAAATTTTGTACTTGTTGCAACAGTTTTTCGGAATTTTGTACCCACTGAACATTACCTTGAGCTTTATATAAATCTCTAGCAAATTGCAATACTTGTACTGCTTCGGCGTACTTTTTTTGCTGCATAAAAACTAACCCTGCACCATAATATGCGTTGGGATAGTTGGAGTTAGCTTCAGCAGATTTTCTAAAAGCGGCTAATGCTTCTTTTAACTTTTTTTGACTAAACCAAATTGTACCGATATTATAGTGGGCTTCTGTATATTTGGGATTAATTTTGATAGCTTGACGAAAAGCATTTTTTGCTTGTTCAAGTTGACTTTGTTGAAGATAGCATATTCCCAGATGATAGTATGGTTCTGGTGCATTTTTACTATATTCTGTAGCCTTTTTAAAGGATGCGATCGCTTGTTTCCAATTTTGTTGCTGTTGCTGTACTAAACCCAAGTTATAGTGAGCAAATCCGAGTTTAGGATCTAATTCTAAAGCTCGTCGTAAATAATCATATGCCTGTTGGACATTATTACCTTCTAACAACGCTCCGCCTAAATTGGCGAAGGCGGGAGCAAATTGGGGATCAGCTTGGGTGGCTTGATAAAATGCGTCGGCTGCTGGCTTTAATTGCCCTATTTGCCTGTATGCTAACCCTAAATTATAATGTGCTGCCGCCAATTTAGGGTCGAGTTGAATCGCTTTTTGAAAGGACGCGATCGCATCTTGTACTCTTCCTGCTTGAATTGACTGCAATCCTTGATTCAGCCACTCTACAGCAGCTTGATTACTAGATTGCGCCATCACTAAAGCAGGGGAAGCAGTGGGAGATAGTAAGAGAATGCTACCACCCAGCAATGTGAGATTTATTAACCCTATTATGGGATATTTATAGAATGATAACGGCATTTTTTTTAAGTTTAAGTTAGATTAAGCTAATACTTTTGTCACGCTTAAAGTTTTAACAAATATTTTTAATTTTGCATTAAAGTTTTGATTGCTTAATATTTCTTAAGCTAAATCTTACAACACACTACAATTTTTTTAGCATCTGATTAAAGGGAGGATAATGACAAGTTAAAGAAGGGATCATTCTCCTTTCAGAGAAACATTACTATCCCCGAAAAATACAGGTAGTGCAGGTAAGAATAACTTACCGCAAGGGAGGTTGTATGAGCGAAAGAGTAAACATGGGTTCGCGGAACGTTGCAATTGTCGGCCCTTATTTAAGTGGCAAAACTACCTTACTAGAAAGTCTATTGTTTGTGACTGGAGTAATTTCGCGCAAAGGCAGCGTTAAGGATGGTAACACAGTGGGAGATAGTGCGGCAGAATCGCGCGATCGCCAAATGACTGTGGAAGTTAGCGCCGCCTGCACCGACTATAACAATACTCGCTTTACCTTTATAGATTGTCCAGGAAGCGTAGAATTTGCTCAAGAAACCTACAATGCTTTGATGGGAGTTGATGCGGCAATTGTCGTTTGCGAACCCATACGCGAGCGAGTCCTCACCTTAGCCCCGCTGTTTAAATTTCTCGACGATTGGGAAATTCCCCATCTCGTCTTTGTTAACAAAATGGATCGGGCAAATATTCATGTCCTCGAAACATTACACGCCCTAAAAGCTGTTTCTAGTCGTCCTTTGGTAGCGCACCAATACCCCATCATACAAGCGGAACAGTTGACCGGCTTTATTGATATGGTCAGTGAACAAGCATATCAATATCATTCCGGCGCACCTGCTGATCAAATTCCTTTCCCCGAACATCTAAAAGAAGAAGAACATACTGCACGAGCCGAAATGCTCGAAGCTTTAGCAAATTTTGATGATCATTTACTCGAAGAACTTTTAGAAGATATTGAACCACCCCAAGAAGAAATCCTCAAAGATTTAAAAATGGAATTAGGCGCGGATTTAGTAGTCCCTGTCTTCTTTGGTGTGGCGGAACAAGATTATGGCGTAAGACCTTTACTAGAAGCACTGTTACGAGAAGCACCAGAACCAGAAACCACTGCCGAACGCCGTTTAAAAGGTATCACCAGCAAAGCACCTTTAGCGCAGGTATTAAAAACTTACTATACTCCCCAAGGTGGCAAACTTTCTCTCGTGCGGGTTTGGCAAGGTAAATTGACAGATGGGATTGTCCTCAATGGCGTGCGTGCGGGAGGACTTTACCGCCTCATGGGACAACAGCAGCAATCTGTAAATGAAGCTGTGGCTGGGGAAATTGTCGCCTTAAGCCGGATGGAAGGCATCAAAACAGGGGATACAATCTCTACAGAGCAGCCTAAAATAGTATTGTCTAAAGCTCTAGAGTTAGAACCTGTTTATGCTTTGGCTATTACACCCGAAAAACGCAACGATGAAGTCAAACTTAGTAGTGCGATCGCTAAACTATTAGAAGAAGATCCATCTCTGGCTTGGGAACAACACGGCGACACCCACGAAGTGATTCTGTGGGGACAAGGTGAGATTCATTTGCAAGTAGCTTTAGACAGACTGCGCCGCAAATATAATTTGCCGATGACTACCCATCTACCGCAAGTACCTTATAAAGAAACAATTCGTAAACCCGTCACCTCAGTACATGGGCGTTACAAACACCAAAGCGGTGGACACGGACAGTTTGGAGATGTTTTCCTCGATATCAAACCCTTACCACGGGGTGAAGGCTTCAACTTTAAAGAAACCATTGTTGGCGGCGTAGTTCCGAGACAGTACATTCCTGGAGTAGAAATAGGTGTGCGGGAATTTTTAGCACACGGGCCTTTAGGTTTCCCAGTCGTGGATGTGGCGGTAACTTTAACCAATGGTTCTTATCACACCGTTGATAGTTCCGAACAAGCCTTTAAACAAGCCGCACGTTTAGCGATGCAAACGGGTATACCTCAAGCCCAACCTACCTTACTAGAACCAATTTTGCGGGTGCAAGTTACAACACCCAGCGAGTTTACGGCGAAGGTGCTGCAACTGCTGAGTGGGAGACGGGGACAGATTCTTGGTTATGAAGGCAGACACGATTGGCAAGGCTGGGATAATATTTCTGCATACTTGCCCCAAGCAGAGATGCAGAACTTTATTGTAGAGTTGCGATCGCTCACTTTAGGCGTTGGTTCCTTCCACTGGGATTATGACCATCTCCAAGAAGTACCAGAAAAACTTGCTGAAAAAGTGCTTGCTAGTAACGGTAATGGCAAGTAGTTTCAGTTAACAAATGTCTCCTCTATTCAGAATCTTTGGAGTGGTAATATTTATCACTCCCTTTTTTTTAGACTCATGCCCATTTAAATATTTCAGATACCTATGGTGATTGCACTTTCCATTGAGAGTACAATCACTTTCAAAAAGTTCTATGAAATTAATTTTTCTAAGAGTTTCTCTAGAAAAGACTTGGCTTCTTTTAACAAAGCTTTATGTAGTAGTCGAAAATCTTTTTGTCTAACCGGGACGTGATTAAGTTCGAGAGATTTAAATCTATTTCCTAGCTTTTCCCACTTTTTCTTAGTATCAGCTTCTTTTCCATGATCTGCATCATGATGTAACCATGTATTCCTTAAGTCCTTAATACACCAAATAAAATCACAATCTGTTTTATCTAGTACACCACCATGCTCACTTAAAAACCTGAGATTGTCCTTTCCTGTTCCCTCGTAAAACGTAAAATATAAATCATCTATAAAGATTGTAAAACTATTTTTATCTTCAGGTATTGTCCCATGTAAATTATTACAAGCTTCTATAAGCTTAGTTGTAGGCTTGAATATTTCTTCTTGTGTTTGTGTTTTCCTTACTTCATTACAGTTAGCAATTAATTTCCAAATCTGGCTTACTTCCTCATATGCTTGGGCTGCTGGACAAAGTACTATTAGAGACTCTTCCTCCTGCTCATTACATGATTCAGCAATTTGTATTAATTCATTTTGTTGAATTATTGGTAATAATAAATCTACATCACCTGATACTAATTCATCATCTTCTGGAACTGTTATGATACTCGATAAAGTTTCAGTAGTATTTAGTAATTGATATTCTGCTAGATGCAAAGAAGCTTCTAAAGCTAAAGAAAGTCTAACATTTTTACTCTGCTCAAGACGTTGATACGTTGTTTCTACGAAGTCTGTATAAATCTTTGAAGGTTTTAACAGGTTTTGTACTAAAGTTGGATTTTTAGTAAACAGATTAATTTCTTGAATTTGGCGTGTAAGTTGTGTTAAACTTTCATTCCATACATTTGAAGCAATAGCAATCTCACTTAAGTCACGAGATAACGGAAAATTATCTAAGTCAGATTGAACTAATTTTCTCCAAGTAGATATTTGTTTATCTAGAGCAAAATGGTTAAATAATACTGATTTATTAGATAAATTTTCTAATAGCTCAGAATAAGAATCTAACTTTAGCCTACTGGATATGTTATCTAACAGACTAGAGTGATTTAATAAAAATAATCTTGCAGTTTGGCTTTGTTCTATCCTAATTTTCTTTTGCAATAAATCTGAATCTATTAATCTGTATGATTTATTTAAATATTCTAAATTTTCTAATGCCCTTTTGAGAAAGTCATTGTTTAGATGTTCAAATGACATATTATTAATTATTTCTTATTAATTGAACACTATTGATAATACTTAATTTTAGTATTTCAACTATAAGTTCCAAAATGGTAGATATACTGAATCTGAATATAAACTTAAATTTTGCCAATTTAACGATTGTAGAAGTAATTGCAAAATTGGTTGATTAAAACTGCTTTTTAAGCAGAAACCCAGCACACAGGAGAGTGTCAATAAAACCCACTCATCAAAGGATTTGTAAACCTTACACCCTCAACCATAGAACCTGATGCAAAGTCTTCACTGTAAATCTCCTCAATTTGATTGAGTCGCGCTGTTGCCCAGATTTGTGCATCCCAAAATTGAAAATTATGAGTTTCTACACCACGAATCGCTTCTAAAGTTATCAGCCGTGTAATATCAACAACATGACAAGCCGCTAAATAGATACGCATTCTCTCTAGTGCTTCAGCAGGAGTCAAAAGCAACCTACGGCTACGGGTTGTCGCCATAAAAAATTCCCCCATTATCTGGGTACTAATTACAGCTTTACCAGAACGAATTAAGCGGTCAGTAATTGCGCTCGCCTGTGTTTGTTTCGCTGCATCTAATGGGTCGTAAATATAAACCAGAATATTAGTATCGAGTAAAACTCTACCGTTCATAGAGGTCTGCACGCTGCCAATCTCTTCCTCCTGGTTGAACAGGTCGAGTTTTTATCTCTTCAATAAATTTTATTTCTGCTTCCCAAGCCGCAAGATTGGTTTGAGGTACAGTTATTTCGCCCAGATGTAAGTCAATTGCTTGGCGGATAATTTCTGCCTCACTGACCCCAGCTTGCTGTGCGATCGCTTTTAGCCGATGCTCTTGATGCGGCTCAATATAAATTTGCTTACGAATTTTACTTGACAATGGTTGAAGATAGTAATGTATACATTACATTATACATTATTATCAATTACGAATTTCAAGATTCCTAGTCATCGGGTAAATTTTCCATCTCTTGTGCAATGAGGGACTGAAAATCTTCATCACAGTGGGTATGCAGATGAACTGTAGCAGCTAGTAATTCTCCCAGTATTTCAGCTTGCTGATTAGTATTTAAACTGGGTAACTGTAGTTGGTTGATTAAAGCTTGAACTTTACTACATTCTGTACCTAATTCAGCAATTAAAGTACTGAGAGTAGAACTTGTGATTGCTAAAGGGCGATCGCTAATCTGCATATTTTTTACGCTGAACGATAGGCAACGCGGAGACTTTGAATCAAGATTACTAAAGATGCGATCGCCATCAATCCACCCCAAAACCAATAAGGTAAAAGTAAATATTTTTGCATCTGTGCTGTATCAGATAATCCTAAAGAACCAGCACTATAACTAAATAAATAATTGAGTTGGTGGTATGTACTCACGCAAGCTTGTACACCCAAAAATTGAATAGCAAAACCCTGCATCCAATGTGGAGCTTTCAGAGCAATACCGAGGATAATTAAACCTAAAATAGGAACTGCCAGCAAGCCAAACCAAGAACGCACCCAAATTATTGTAGAAAATAGCAGAAAACTGCCGAGAATTTTTAAACTGAGGGATGCGGCTTTAAAACTACGAGAAGCCAAAATTAAAGCTGCACCAGCAATTGGAGGCCCCATTGGCCCGGCTGCGGCGACTAAACCAGGGCCAATAAAGCCGAGTGATCTGGCGATGCCATAAGTAGCTACACCGGAACCATTGCTAAAAATCTCTAACTTTTGAAACTTTCCCCCTAGTAGCAGCGCCATCAAACCGTGTCCCATTTCGTGAAACCAAGTTGCCAGGATAGTGAATGGGTATAAAATATAATCGCCGCCTGGAACTTGCCACAACACAGCCGTTGCGATCGCTGCTGCTACTAACCACGTTAGTCCCATGCGTTCTACTTCTGGCGGGGCTTCTGCGGAGAGCAAGGTTTCAAAATTTTTACTTGGTTCCTTCATAGCTCACTTTCCTGAATGTAATTACCCCAATTGGTGGAATGTATTTTCATCCATCCTAATCTAAAGAGATAGAAGGCAGGAGGCAGGAGTTAGAATCATTCTTCCCTGTTTCCTGTTCCCTGTCCCCTGTTCCTTATTTTTAAGTTAGTTGAAAGATAAATGTTACCAAGTCGCCTTTGCCGAGGCTGATGCGATCGCCTGGGCGGAGGCGGTGTCTGTTCCCTGGTAATAATGGCAAGTTGTTAATATAAGTGCCATTAGAACTACCGACATCTTCTATATAGTGAGCATCTCCCTCAATGCGTATATCTGCATGTATCCGGGAGACAATTTCGGAATTACTAAATCCTGAAACATCTATATCGGGCGGAATCCGCTCATTCGGTTTACCGATGTGAATTACCGATAGACTTTGAGGTAATTCTATTTCGCGATCGCTTTGAATATGAACTAACCGCGCTGTTACTTGCTGCAATTGAGTTTTAGAAACACCTGCGGGAGCTGCTGGAGGTGGTGGTGCAGGTTCTGGTTCGGTAACGGGTTCTGGTTCAGGGGGTGGGGTAGGAATTGCGGCTTCAACAACTACAGGTGCAGGAGCCACAGTTGGCGGTATACTTTCATCTGGCACTGGTTGTGCTGCTACAGGTGCAGGTGGTTGGTTAATTCCTAAGGAGTCTGGTTCTAACAGACCTAACAGAGGATCTGGTGTGACTAACGGCGGTACTTCCAAAGGAATTTCGGGAGCAACTGTTGCAGCAGGCGCAGGTGCAGCAGCGGAGTGTAGATTAAAGCCACATTGACCGCAGAAAGCAGCATCTGCCTGTACCGTTGCTCCACAGTTGGGACAGTTGCTAGTCGCTGGTAAAGGCGTATAGCAAGCTTCACACTGGACAGCGCCGTTGGGATTGGGATGATTGCAATTCGGGCAGACGATCATTGATTTAAGCCTTTGTTGAAGATCAGCGTAAGATGGTACTGGCAAGCAGAGAGAACTTTGTAGACGCTTCTGCTTCCACCAATCGGCAGTTTGGCAAGGGGCGACTCTAGCTTTCGATTTTAGCAACTACTTTTTAGGAATTTAAAAAGTATGAAGTCTGAAGTATGAAAGCTGAAGGATGAACTTCACACTTCATGCTTCACACTTCATACTTCACTTAATTTGGTAGTTCGGCTCCGGCTGCTGAGTCTAGTAGCCACCAAAGTTCTCCTTGAGGCCGAATTAAGCGAGATGGGTAAGAAAAGTCATCTGCTTCTGGTGCGAAAACTTTGGCTAAAGCTGGTCGTTTATTAGCACCAGCAACTACAAAAATAACGCTGCGAGCAGAGTTGATAAACGGGTAAGTAAAGGTTATGCGGGGGTTTCCGTCTTTATTACCCACAGTAATTAAGCGATCGCTCACTTTTAGCGCTTCTGTGTGAGGAAACAAAGATGCAGTATGGGCATCATCACCCATGCCAAGCAATATTACATCCAAAGCCGGAAATTCTCCGGGCGCAGAATGAAAAAATTCTCGTAAATGCTGCTCATGCTTGTCAGCAGATAAGACTGGATCAGCATCTAAAGTCGGCATGGCGTGAATGTTAGCGGCTGGGATATCAATCCGATCTAGCCACGCACGCCGCGCCATTAATTCGTTACTATCAGGATGATCTGAGGGAACGTAGCGCTCATCTCCCCAGAAAACGTGAATTTGATCCCAAGGCAAATTTTGAGTAGCGATCGCTTCATATAAAGGCTTTGGTGTACTACCACCAGATAAGGCAATGGTAAATTGCCCCCGTTCTGCAATGGCAGTTTGTAGCTTAGATAAGATCAATTCCAGCGATCGCGCCACTAGCGCTGATGGATCTGATAGAATTTCTACCGTTTTGTTCATGGCTTTATAATTACATTGCCTGCTTCCAGCAATACAATACCGAACTTCTTACAATCTCCCTTTTTAACTTTTGAAACTTTTAACATCATGCGATGTGTGACTTATTCTTAAAGCTCCTCTCCATAGAGCGTTCGCGTAGCGTGTGTTTTACACTCAGCCCTTCTCGTAGTACCTGTCCCCGTTGGCGTTAAGGCATAGCGGAGAGGCTTTGCTTACTCCCCTTATCGAGGATAGGGGTTGAAGTTTGAGAGAAAATTGTACACCGCCTAACATGATGAACTAAACAGCCATCATTCAGCCTCATTTATGGTTATCATCTTTCATGTTCTGTTGTCAGTAGTCGGTGGTACGAACTGGGAAGCAGATAACCGTTGTCAAGATGTTACAATATAGTGCTTATACGACTGTAAAATTACAGTTTTCCAGTTAAATTACATTACTCTTCTCACCTAGGAACAGCTATGACAAAGAAACATCTGTCAGCGTTCGGACACCGCACACTTGTTCTCTTAGTCAGTGTGCTAGTGTCATCAGAGTTGGTAATGGCAAAAAGTATCCACTTAGCCCAAAAACCTGCCTCTACGCCCCAAAATACCAGTCCTGAAAAGCAAAGAGCCGCAACACAAGGACAGCGACTGCTCCAAGAAGCACAGCAACTATATGAGCAAGGTACAGCCACATCTCGGCAAGAAGCGATCGCAAAATATGAAGAAGCATTAAAAATTTGGCGGACAATTGGCGATCGCAGTTATGAGGCTACTACACTTTTGGCGATCGGCACACTCTACTTTGTGCAGAATGACAACCAAAAAGCACTGGGATATTTTCAGCAAGGGTTAGTAATTCGCCGTGAACTTAAAGATCGTTTTGGTGAAGCTGTTATGCTCAGTTCTGTGGCTAATGCCTATTCTAACTTGGGTGAACCACAAAAAGCCCTGGAGTTTTATAGCCAAGCACTGCGATTATTCCGCGCTGAAAAAAAACCTTCTTTTATTGTTAACACTTTAATCGGTATTGGTGGACTTTATTTTAACTCCGGCCAAACCAAACAAGCACTAGAAGCTTACAATAAAGCACTAGTAATTCAACGTGAACAAAAAAATTTAGATGGACAAGCCAACATCTTACAAACTATTGGCATCACCTATACTAATTTAGGAGAAACACAAAAAGCCTTAGATGCTTTTCAACAAGCCTTAGAAATTCAACGTGCGAGAAATGATATTGGTGGACAAGCTGATGCACTTAATCGTATTGGCATAGCTTATTTATCCATTGGAGATGAAAAAAAAGCTCTTGAGAGCCTAAATCAATCATTAAAACTGCAACAACAAATACAGGGCAATCTTTCGGGAATAGCTTTAGCATTTAACCTCATCAAACAAGCAGCTATTCTGACTGCTATTGGTGGTAGTTATTCTTTTAGCGAACCACAAAAAGCTTTAGATTATTATAACCAAGGGCGATCGCTATTACAAAAGGCAGGTAATCCTCACGCCGAAGCTGAACTATTAGGACAAGTCGGTTTGGTTTACGATAGGTTAGGTGAAAAGCAAAAAGCACTTGATGTTTTAAACCAAGCATTGACATTGCAACGTGCTACAAAAAATCGCGCCAGAGAAGCTTTTACCTTAGATACGGTTGCTGGGGTTTATGCTTCATTAGGCGATTATCAAAAAGCCATCAATGTTTACAACCAAGCAATAAATATTCAACGCGAAGTTAAAGATATTTCTGGAGAAGGAAATACACTCAAAAATATTGCTTTAGTGTATAGTTTATTGGGCGATAATCAGGCGAGTATTAAAACTTACAATCAAGCTTTAGAGAAATTTAAAAATATAGGCGATCGCGATAAACTAGCTCAAACTTTAGATAACATTGGTAGTGCCTATCGCGCTTTAGAAGATTATCCCAAAGCATTAGAATATTACAACCAAGCACGGCAAGTACGGCGGGAACAAGGAAATATAATTGGCGAAGTCAGCGCCATCAGTGGTATTGTCAGAGTCTACGAAGCTTTAAAAGATTATCCCAAAGCCTTAGATGCAGCTAACCAAATTTTGACATTAGCACAGCAAACCAAGAACGGCTTTGCTGAAACCAGCGCCAATGCTTTTTTTGGTAGAGTTTATTTAGCATCGGGTGATTATGCAAAAGCCCTAGATTCTTCGCAAAAAGCTGCCACTGGTTGGCAAAAACTTGGACAAAAACTCGCAGAAGCGAACGTTGTTGGTAATCTAGCTAAAACCTACAACGCCTTAAAACAACCACAACAGGCGATCGCCACATATAATCAAGAATTAAAATTACGACAAACTATAGGCGATCGCACCGGAGAAGCAGACACTCTGTATTATATAGCTCAGACAGAGCGCGATCAAGGCAATCTCAACGCCGCCCTTACCCAAATCGAAACCACAATCAAAATTGTTGAAGATATCCGCACCAACGTTACCAGCCAAGACTTGCGGACAGCTTACTTTGCATCTGTCCAAAAATATTACCAGTTTTACATCGACTTGCTGATGCGGCTACATAAACAGCAACCATCCAAAGGTTATGATGCTTTAGCATTGCAAGTTAGCGAACGTGCTAGGGCGCGTAGTCTTTTAGATTTGCTCACCGAAGCCAACGCAGATATCCGTCAAGGCGTAAACCCCAAACTACTGCAAACAGAACGCAACCTACAGCAACAACTTGATGCTAGAGAAAAACTCCGCATTCAACTATTAAGCGGTAAATATACTGAAGCCCAGGTACAAAATTTAGATAAAAAAACCGAAGAACTTCTGCAACAGTATCAGCAAGTCCAAGCGGAAATTAGAAACAGCAGTCCACGTTACGCCGCCTTAACGCAACCCCAACCCTTATCATTAAAGGAAATTCAGCAGCAAGTATTGGATGATAATACCTTGCTTTTGGAATACTCCTTGGGGGAAGAGCGCAGTTATCTCTGGGCTGTCAGCAAAAACAACATTACCAGTTACGAACTACCCAAACGAGCCGAAATTGCAACAGCAATCCAGAAGTTCCGCGATGCTTTAACCGCCCCATCCCAAAGAACTAGTATCGCCAGAACCAGCACAGCCGCAAAAGAATTGTCCCAAATTATACTTGCGCCAATTGCCTCGCAACTCGGAAAAAAACGCTTAGTCATCGTCGGTGATGGTGCTTTGCAGTATGTACCCATAACAGCATTAGCCGTACCCAATAGTCAAAATTATCAACCACTAGTCACAAATCACGAAATCATTACTCTCCCTTCCGCCTCCACCATCGCTTTGCTGCGCCAGGAAGTGAAAGGACGCAAAAAAGCCCCTAAAACCATAGCAGTATTGGCAGATCCGGTATTTACTAAAGACGATGAACGTCTCAAAGGCCAACCATCAAATCGGTTATCCATTACCCAAAACTTAGAAACCTTTGACCAGCAACAATTAGCACGTTCCACTAGAGAAGCCGACATAAACTTTGAACGGCTGCGCTTTACCCGCCAAGAAGCTGAGGAAATTCTCTCCCTTGTATCCAATAAAGAACGTAAACAAGCCTTTGACTTTACCGCTAGTCGTGATGTAGCCACAAGCCCAGAATTAAGTCAATATCAAATTATCCATTTTGCCACTCACGGTATTTTGAATAGTACCAATCCAGAACTATCTGGGGTTGTATTGTCGCTATTTGATAACAAAGGGAATCCACAAAATGGCTTTTTGCGCCTCCATGATATCTTTAATCTAAATTTGCCAGCAGAGTTAGTAGTTCTCAGTGCTTGCGAAACAGGTTTGGGCGAAGAAGTCAAGGGAGAAGGATTAGTTGGTTTAACTAGAGGATTTATGTATGCGGGAAGTCCGCGGGTTGTGGTGAGTTTGTGGAGTGTCGATGACGAAGCTACATCAGAATTGATGAAGATATTTTATGCCAATATGTTACGCAAAAATTTAAAACCTGCGGCGGCACTCAGAGCAGCACAAATAGAAATGTCTCGCAATCAAAATTATGCTGCACCCTATTACTGGGCTGCATTTACATTACAGGGCGAGTGGAAGTGATGATGTAGCTCCTTTAAGAACCTTTAAAAAAGAGATGTAAGGTACGACGAACATATGCTTCCCATGATTCTGCTGTAGGTTGAAAGATGAGGGCATAAAGCATAATTGCACTCATGGTGTCAAAAACTAATCCAGGGTCTAAATCTGCTTGAATTTCATTTCTGGCTTTTGCTCGTTCGTTCAATTTTCTTAACTTTGCCACAGTTATTACCAGAGTTAATTTCCATGTGGTTGACAACGCGCCAGCGTCAAAGTTATGTCCCATTTTTGAATTTTGAACCATTGCTAGAGCGATCGCTTCTACAAATTCGTCAAGAATTTGATCTATTGCCTTTTATAAAATAAAGACATTCTACACCTCACCTAAATAATGACTGCTTCGCCCGCCAAAATTCTGACTCTTGAAGAATTCCTCAAGCTACCTAATTTGGAAGATTCTCCGGCGTGGGAGTACGTGGATGGAGTTACTATGCAAAAGCCTATGCCAAAAACTCGACACTCTATCTTACAGAAACGCCTGTTGATTGAAGTTGATAGTCATAGTGATGATTACACAGCACTACCAGAACTGCGATGTACTTTTGCTGGGCGCTCCGTTGTACCTGACATTGCAGTGATTGCATGGAATCGAATCCCCATAAATGACATAGGAGAGCCAGAGGATAATTTTACAGAAGCTCCCGATTGGACAATTGAAATTCTCTCGCCTGACCAGAAAGTAACCCGCGTCATTGACAATATTCTGCACTGTCTCAAGCATGGTTGTCAGTTAGGCTGGATGCTCGATCCAGATGATTATTCTGTATTGATTTTTGCTCCTGGACAAGAACTGGAGGTTTGTCGAGGTGGTTGCATCCTTCCACTACTAAAAGATGTTAATCTTACACTCACAGCAGAGCAAGTTTTTGCATGGCTGCAAGTGGGCAAACGTTAATCAAGATTGTTGGTTGAGTAATACTAGCTGATCTAACTGATACTGCATCTTACTCACAACCAAGTTGTAGCATTCATTCACATAACTGCGATCGCTTGCGGCTTCTCTTCCGTAGCGTTCAAATACAATCGGCGGACAAACTTGTGTGTGGATAGATACAGGGAATGGAATATTAGGAAGCGGGCCAATTGCTAATCCCCAAGGCAAACCTAAGTAAATCGGAAATACCACCGGATCAATATCCAACAGCCAAGGCATTCCCCACTCATGGAGTTGACGGACAATTTTGTAAATATCCGCCAACACAATCAAAGTATCGTGCGCTCCCGCAGAAATCACAGGCACAATCGGCACATTTTCTCGTAGCGCTAACTTAATAAATCCTTGTCTGCCAGCAAAATAGATTTTATTTTTTAAATAATGGGGTCGAAACACATCTTCTGCTCCACCTGGATAAACCAGCACACTCGCACCAGAACGCAAAGCCGCATAGGCCATTTTAGGATGAGCGATGACAGCTCCCATTTTGGCTGCCAGTTGTGCAAGTGGTGGACTAACCTCCCACACTTTGGGGTGCATCAAACCATACACTGGTTTTTCCACACCAAAACGTTGAAACCAGTCGTACATCATCATTGCCATATCGGGGGCTGCGAGTCCACCATTATGAGAACCAACGAACAGAAATTTTTGCTGAGGTGAGATATGGTGCCAGCCACTAGTATGAACACGAAAATAGTAACGATATAAGAAGCCCAACAGGGGCATCAAGGATTTGATAAACTTTGGATCTCGCTCATCCAAAGACCAACCGAGTTTTTTGTCCAATGTATGTCTCTTTTGTAACATTCAAAAATCTTAACAGTATTTATAAAAGTCTGACTATCACTTTTTTGTGGTTATAAAACAAATATAAACAAATAAAATAACGCGGTGTGCAACTTTCTCTCAAACCTAACCCCCAACCCCTTCCCTAGCAGGGAAGGGGAGCAAAATTCAAAGCCTCTCCCTGTGGAGGGGAGGTTTATTGAGATATTATTTGCCACGAAAAAGATGATATGAGCGCCTAACGCACCGCTTATAACGTGGTGCGTTAGGCTAAAGCCGTAACACACCCTACTTAAGATTAACTTTATAAATGGTCTCTTATAAATGTCTACACACCTAAAATATATCGATGAATTTTCTCAATTACTACAAAGTATTAATGAGGGAATAAACCTTTCTAAGGTCAGTTTGGAATATCAAGGAGTTATGGCTGATATTGGCTTAAAAGCATTTATGGCATTAGCTCAGGAGTTATCCTCTGCTCAAATTAAAAGTAGCAACTTTAAGACTTGGCAGCAGGTTTTACAAGTTTGGAGTAAAATATTTGATCAAGAATTTACCCGAAAATTACAGTCAGAAGATGCAGTTATTATTCAAGGTAAACTCTTGCGTACAGTTATCAATTACTGGAGAGATCAGCAACAACTGACCAAAGAATTGTTACAACTTTCCGTACTACCTTCTAAAATCAATCTGATTAATCTTTTGAACTTCTTGTATCAAGATAAAATTCAGGTTGGAGTGACACCTAAATTAGAGATTTACCGGGAAGACAAGATTGTCTTGTATCGTTTCCAGCCAGTTGTAGATTCTTTGAATATTCCTATTTTGATTGTTTATGCCTTAGTCAATCGTCCCTATATTGTAGATTTACAGGAGGAGCGATCGCTTGTTGCTAATTTGCTCAAACTAGGTCTTGATGTCTACTTGATTGATTGGGGATATCCTAGCCAAGATGATCGCTGGCTGACTCTTGATAAATACATTAATGGTTATATGAATAACTGTGTCGATGTCATACGCGATCGCCACAATTTGCAGCAAATTAATTTATTAGGAGTTTGTCAGGGAGGAACTTTCAGTCTTTGCTATAGTTCTCTTTATCCTGAAAAGGTGAAAAATTTAATTACTACGGTTACACCAGTCGATTTTTATATTGATGAAGGACTTCTCAATGTTTGGAGTGGATGCACTTTAGAATCACAAGCTCTGGATGTGGATCTCATGGTAGACACGTTAGGTAATATTCCTGGTGATCTTCTCAACTTTGTCTTCGTTATGCTGAAGCCGTTTCAGTTAGGTATTCACAAGTATATTGATGTGCTAGAAATTATTGAATGTGAGGATAAGTTACTTAACTTTCTGCGAATGGAAAAGTGGATTTTTGATAGCCCCGATCAAGCTGGAGAAGCCTTTCGACAGTTTATTAAAGACTTTTATCAAGGAAATAAGCTCATTAAAGGTGAGGTTGAAATTGGAGCAAAACGAGTAGATTTAAGCAATATTTGCATACCTATTTTAAACATTTACGCCGAACAGGATCATATAGTTCTTCCAGCATCATCTTTAGCTCTTGAGAAATACGTCGCTAGTAATGACTATACAGTGCGCTCATTCCCTGTAGGTCATATTGGGATGTATGTCAGCAGCAGAGTTCAAAAGGATTTACCTGCAACAATTTTTGATTGGCTCAAAGCACGAGTATAAGCTAGTATCTAGCCGTGTTCTAGATAACAAATTAACTTAATATCATGTCATTTCTTTAGGCAGAGAACTAAAAATTTTATTAGATTTACAGTTTATTTATGCCGTAATCTATACTCATGATTTTACTTTTAAGGCTCTTCAAGATAACTCTTGAGAGCTTTATTCATAAAATAAATTAGAGATATTTGTTAGAGGATTATCATCTCAAGACATCGCAAAAGGATGAAGATTGATATTTAAAATAAAAAAATCTTCTTCATCCTTATTGATATATATGTTGACAATTATTATCTGCGGAGCATTTGGAAATAGCTATTCCATATTTTCCTTTGAGTGTCGATAGTTAATCGAGTAAATTGTTCTTGAAGCTCTAAGGAGTTTTTGATGAACTCTTCTTGTAATTTTACTGTTTTCTCCACATTTTCAGGGGAATTCATGAGGTTTATATTTTGCATATTTGGCATCATCATTCCCCATGTATTGAAAAATGTCTTTTGGAATTCACTAAATTGATTGAAAAATTGGTCAAAAATATTGCAGCCATCCATGTTGTTAACCCGCCCTTTTTTATCTATATATTTTTCTATTGTATTATTGGATTAATGACCCATTAGTTTATTTCTGAAGGGTGATTTTTTAATAGAAATATTTCTATAAATTAAGTAGAAATAAAAACTAATTGCAATTGAAAAAATATAGTTTAAATTTTCAATTTTTAACTGTTTGAAATTTGGAGAGTATGCAAGAAGTCTATATTATTTCAGCAGTACGCACGCCTATTGGTCGGTTTGGAGGGATTTTAGCAGATTTGTCTCCAGTAGATTTAGGTGCGATCGCTATACAAGCAGCTTTGGAAAGAGCAAAAGTATCGGCTGCATCTTTAGACGGATATATATTTGGTAACGTGCTGAAAGCAGGACATGGACAATCATTACCTCGTCAAGCAGCTTTCAAGATTGGGATTCCAGAGAGTGTGAATGGATATGCAGTAGATATGGTGTGTTCATCGGGAATGATGAGTACAATTAATGCGGCAATGATGATTCGCTCTGGTGAAGCCGAAATCGTGCTAGCTGGAGGAATTGAATCAATGTCTCAAACTGGATTTTTACTGTCCCATCGTGCTAGATGGGGGTACAAATCTTTATTGGGTTCACCAGAACAACTCACTGATATTTTAGTTTGCGACGGACTGACAGATCCTATAAGTTGCGAAACTATGGGAGAACAAGCTGAACGCCTAGCTGCTATTCATCAAATTACTCGCAGTGAGTTGGACGAAGTGGCTTTATATTCACAGCAAAGAGCCGCACAAGCTACTGAGCAAGGCTTCTTCAAACAGGAAATTGCACCAATTGCAATTACAGGCAAAAAAGATTTACAACTTGTAGATCAAGATGAAGGTATTCGCAGGGAAACCAGCTTACAAACTCTGACGAAATTAAAACCAGCCTTTCAAGAAAATGGGGTATTTACTGCTGGTAATAGCAGTCAGCTTTCAGATGGCGCAGCAGCTTTAGTATTAGTCAGCAAAGAGGCTGTAAAACGTTATCAACTACAACCAATAGCGCGGTTAATTGGTGGTGTGTGGATTGGGGGAGAAACTTGGCGTTTTCCCGAAGTTCCGATTTTGGCTGTCAAAAAGCTTTTAGATAAGCTAAAAATGAGAATTTATGATTTTGATTTATTTGAAAATAATGAGGCATTTGCTATTAGTAACATCTTATTTAATCGGTTGCTCGGCGTTCCTGAAGAAAAGCTGAATGTATATGGCGGCGCGATCGCTTTGGGACATCCCATAGGTGCTTCGGGTGCGCGAATCATCGTCACATTACTTAACGCTTTGCAACAGCAAAACGCTCACTTAGGAATAGCAGCCGTTTGTCATGGTACTGGTGGCGGTACAGCGATCGCATTGGAGAGGTTGAAATGATACCTTCTTTGGGATTGGAAAATAAAGTCGTCTTGGTGACTGGTGGTAATCGGGGTATAGGAGCTGCGATCGTAAATTTGTTGGTGGACTTGGGGAGCAAAGTAGCTTACACCTATCGCAGTCAACACGATAGTCAATTGGGAACTTTGGCAATTTGTGCTGATGTTACCGATAAAGCAGTTATGGAGGTTGTTGCAAAACAGGTTGAAGATACACTTGGCCCAATTTACGGCATTGTAGCGAATGCTGGCATGACCAGAGACAACTTTTTTCCCAAACTCACAACCGCAGACTGGGATGCAGTCATTGAGACTAACTTAACAGGAGTCTACAACACACTCATGCCCATCATCCCCAAAATGTACGAACGACGTACTGGTTCTGTGGTCTGTATCAGTTCTATTTCGGGCGAGAGGGGTAATCTTGGTCAAACCAACTATGCAGCGTCGAAAGCAGCTCTCATCGGTTTTACCAAATCTCTAGCTCAAGAAGCCGCTAGGTATGAGGTGCGGGTGAATACTGTAGCACCAGGATTCATTGAAACAGATATGCTTAACCCCATTCCTGACAAAGTAAAACAGCGAATTTTATCGGAAATTCCTCTGTCCCGCTTTGGTAAACCGCAAGAAGTGGCTTGGTGTGTAGCATTTTTACTTTCAGCGATCGCTAGTAGCTATATTACAGGCTCAGTTTTGCGAGTCAACGGTGGTCACTACACTTAAACTCAAAAACTTACTTTGATTATGACTGATACAAGTTTAGAAGCAGTGCTTGAAAAGCGGCAGATAGATGTTGGTGGCTTGAATATCAACTATTTGACGGCTGGTAGTCATGATCCACCTTTAGTGATGTTACATGGAGTTGGTGATAGTGCTGCTGATTGGTCTTGGGTGCTACCTACTTTAGCAAAACAAAACCGTGTCTTAGCTGTAGACTTTCCTGGTTGTGGTGATAGTGCTAAACCCGAACGCGAATATTCTCTCGAATTTCTCACCCAGTTCTTAGCAGATTTCCTCAATACCCTAGAAGTGCAACGAGCAGTGCTGATAGGTAATTCCTTGGGGGGTTTGATTGCTCTACGTTTTGCGCTCTCAAATCCCGAACGAGTAGCAGCACTAATACTTGTAGACAGCATGGGATTTAGTCAATCAGTCAACCCAATTCTATCGACTTTGACTTTACCTTTTTACGGGGAATTTGCGATAGCCTGGAGCAAAACACCTCTAGGTGCAAAACAAAGAGCTTGGTCAAGAGCCGCCTTACTTTTTGCTCGTCCCACTCAAGTTCCTGCTCAATGGTTATCAGAACAAGAACGAATGGGGTTGACTCCCGGCTTTCTACAAGCCAATTTATCTATATTGCGTTCTCAAGTGTCTGCATGGGGACAGCGACAGGTATTAATCGAATCTCTAGCACAGCTACAGATACCGACCCTAGTTGTATGGGGTACTAATGACCTAGTTTTGCCATACAACCAAGCGCAAGCAGCAATCAAGCATCTCAAACAAGCACATCTAACTCTCATACCTGATTGCGGCCACGTCCCCCAAGTCGAACGTCCCGAATCCTTTACCGACGCATTAAACCAGTTTCTTTCTAGCCATTTGTAACTAGAGATTGGAGAGGAGGAAAAATCTTTTAACCCCAAACGCCCAAAATTTTTGAATTTTGAATTTTGAATTGATTAGGAGTAGCATCTATGCAATTAAAGTCAATTAATCAGCAAGTCGTCGCCGTCGTCGGAGCTTCCAGTGGTATTGGACGAGAAACAGCCCTGCAATTTGCCAAACGTGGAGCAAAGCTAGTTGTCGCTGCCCGTGGCGAATCAAAGTTAAAGTCGCTGGTGGAAGAGATTCGCGGCTTTGGTGGTGAAGCAACACATATTGTTGCTGATGTGCAAGAATTTGTACAAGTTAAAGCGATCGCAGATCAAGCTGTAGAGGTTTATGGACGACTCGACACTTGGGTACACGTCCCAGCTATTGGTTTATTTGCCACTTTCGACAACACCACACCAGAAGAATTTAAACACGTCATTGATGTCAATTTGATGGGTCAAGTATATGGCGCAATGGCTGCCTTACCCCACCTCAAACGTGAAGGAAAGGGGGCATTAATTCATATATCATCAATGGAAGGTAGGCGATCGCTTCCCTATCAAAGTGCTTATTCCTCAGCCAAGCATGGGGTTGAAGGCTTTCTCGAAGCTATGCGGATTGAATTGATACATGAAAAATGGCCTATCAGTGTCACAAGTATCAAACCAGCCGTGATTAACACTCCGTTTTGGAATAACGGCTTGACAAAGTTAGGCGTAAAACCATCAGGAATACCACCTTACTATGACCCCAGAATTGTGGTTGATGCTATCCTCTATGCAGCTGAACACCCAATACGTGATCTTTTTGTGGGCGATATAGCTAAATTACTCGATTTAGCCCAGAAAATATCACCTTCATTGGTAGATTCATTGTTATTAGCGATTGGTTTTAATTTACAACACAGTAATGAACCAAAAGCAGAAGATGCACCCAACAATTTTTACCAACCTGTTCCCGAAGACACCAGAATTGATGGAGATTATCAAAACTTAGTCATACCCAGCATTACTGATGCCTTGGGTAAATTACCTCTATTTCAGTGGGGAACAGGAGCTTTATTGATGTTACTTGCTGTACAAGCTTTCAAACAAAATGAATAATTTTGTATGGCTTATTCAAACATTAATCTCAACTTTCAACCCTACCTTTTGATAGAGTTAAAATTTAAAACTCCAGGTTGAATATAAAGTATTAAGTTGGTCGGTGTTAAAAATTGTCGTTATGACAAGGCAGGAGGCAGAGGGCAGAAGGCAGAAGGCAGAAGGGAAGAGGTTTTCAATCTACTTTACTTTCCGTTACATAGTTCGGTTTATTTGCACCTTTCTACTTATGTCTGTCGAACAAAAATATCAGGCAGAGCATTTGTTGGGTTCAGTGTATTAACCATCACAAGATTTTAGCCAGCAGTTAATATTCAACAAATATCTCATCATCACAGGAGTAAAAAAGAATATGGAAAACACCCAAACTGCAAAAATGGTAGAGCGTTACTGTGCTTTAGCAATTGGTATTCTCTTTTTATTATTAGGTTTAGCAGGATTTACACCTGCTGTAGTCTCTTTACCAGGAAGCAGTCAATCTTTTATCCCATTAGATGAGTCTCCCAACACCTATGCTGCGGGGTTTGGTTACATATTTGGGTTATTTCCTACCAATTTTTTACATAATTTAGTGCGCTGTGCCGTCGGACTATTAGGAATTGCATCTTATACAAGTGCTACCAGTGCGCGTTTATTTAATCGTGTCTTTGCAGTGGCTTATTTTGTATTGGCCATTATGGGATTATTGCCTTTTGCTAAGACATTTTTTGGCTTAATGCCACTCTTTGGTAATAATGTTTTGGTCAATGCTCTGTCTGCGATCGCTGCTGCTTATTATGGCATTGTCATGCCGTCTAAGGTAATGGGCGTTAATGTCTCCCAAAGTCTTTAATTTATCAGAATTTGTTGGAAATATTAAATAGGATTCAAGTATTTTATGCGGACACAAAACAAACAACAAGCGTATTTCTTGCGGTATCTTTCTTTAATACCAGTTATTGCTGTTTTGGCAATATCAGTTGCCTTTTCTACCTGGGCAATTTTCAATTATTTTTTCCCCGATCTTCTTTTCCATCCTATGCCCTAAGCTATAGATAATTTAGTCATAGGTTAAAACCCAGAAGTGTTGAATGTTAGGAAAAAGCCTATAGAAATAGCCCAAAATATAGTAAAATTTGGGCTAAGTACTAAAATATTTTGATTTCACAATGATTATAAATTCATTTCCCAGAATTGTCAAAGATA
>NZ_JADEXZ010000087.1 GCF_015206815.1 Fortiea sp. LEGE XX443 | reverse complement strand
CCTTTTAATTGCTGTGCAGTTTCCTTCAACAAATGCTTTAGTGAATCTGTTAATTCCATTGACACCTATGCACATCCAAAATCGAATCATCATTGAATTTACTACAAAAAGGGAAGGGAAAGGTTGCCGTTAGCAACCTTTCCCTTCCCCCCACCGGAATGATTATCATTTTCATAAGTTGTATACTTTATTCTCTGGAAGTCCCTTACCCATACGTTCCGCCCAAGGAGAAGCCGCTTCTAGCACTCGTTTACCATTTAAAGCTGCTTGAGCTGTACCCCAAAGCATATCAGCAGCTTTAGAAGTAAATAAAATCGGCACACGACCGTTAGGAGGTGGAACATTTTCTTTTGCCCAGACTAACCTTTGTAAGATTTGATAAGCTAATTTTTCTGGGTCTAGGATATCTCGTTGAGTTTGACCATCAGAAACACTCAAAAAATCATCACCCCTCACCCATTCTGCTGACATATAACAGCTGAGAGTAGTGTCAGTGTAGTAACAATCTAAACCTTGAGTATTCACAAGTCTAGTAGTTTCCACATCGCATTCCCAGTCGCTATTGCATAGCACATCTGGGTAAACATCGCGGATAATAGCGATCGCTTCTTTGCCCCAGTTGACTAAAACTTCTATGGGTACACTTTCCCCTAAATCTGGATAAGCTGGCTTTGAGTTACTCACCAACTCTACTAATTCTGGTTGATTCAGTTCACTCAAAGCTAAAGCCCGTTCCACCATTGCCTGGGGTGGAACAGCACCGTAAGCTACGATAAGTCCTGGACGACTATTGCGCCATAACCGTAGTGTTGTGCCTTCAGATTGACTGGTTTCTAGCTGTTTGAGCCGGTTAGCCTCAAAAAAGACCGGACGAGAAAGCGATCGCGACTGATACACCTCAGCTGCTTCTGCTCCCGATTTAATGGCTAGTTCTAGCAGCTGTTCTGCTAGTGTATCTTGTGACAAATTTTCAGAACCCATGACCCTTGGTGAATTGTGGATTTCGGATTTTGAACTGCAAGTAAACGCAGATAATTATCCCAAATCATTGATACCAATCCGCGCAAATCAGCAGTTGCTTTTATAAAACGCAGACGGACGCAGATAATTATCCCAAATCATGGGTATTTATCAGCGTTTCATCAATGCAGAGAATTCCCCAAAAATCATCGGTATGTATCAGTCTGTACCTGGGAAATGGCAGGGGGCGGGGTGCAGTGTGCAGAGGGGAGAGTATTTCCCCCTTGCTCCCTGCACCTTGTCTCCCTTACCTCTTCTACGGCAAAGTTACTTCCTGCAACAGCCAAAACCCAGCAAAAGATTCTGCTTGAGGACTTGACTGTATACCAATAAAATGCACTCCATTTGCTTTTTGTTTAGCTTCTGCAAAACCTTTGGCTTCTACTACGGTTTGAGGATTTTTGATATTTTCCAAAATCCAACTTTCCGTAGCACCAGTTTCTAAAATCAACCTTGTTCCAGCACTATTGTCAACTCTCAAAAAAGCTAACTCTAAACCAGACATCCAACCTGCTAAAGGTAAAGCTCTAGATGAAAAAATTAAAACTCCAGGAATCCGCGACTCTGGCGATAATTGCGCCATTTCTAACGGGAAAGCTTCGCCAAAACTAATGTCCCACTCAGGCATTTCTGCCAACTCTGCTGCTGATAAACTTACAAACACCCACTGTTGTCCTTCCAAAGCATCGGGTAAACGCTGAGGTAAAGGACTTTCTAAACGCACAGAGGGATTGGTTCCGCCTTGATACCCTGGTTCTTGAGGATAAACTTCCTCCATCCGCTGTTGCAACCATTGGTTAAGCACCAAAGTACGGCGACTAGGTTGAGCAGGAATTCCCAAATCTTGGCAAGCTTTAGTAATCATGTTGCTCATTTGGCGACGGAAAAAGCGGATTTTCATCGGTGCTTCTCCGGCTTTATTAATTGCTTCCTGCAATGCTGTCCGCAACCAGCCTGAATTGACTTGGGTGCTAGGACAATATTCAGCATAGCGAAATAGAGAATCTGTTTGCGCCCGAACATCCAAGGGACTTTCGCAGACTACAACTTCCCAAACTTTTTTTTGATTTTCATCCAAAATTGGACGAGAGTAAAAATCGATTTCCCAAATACTGCCCATGTTATGCCGTGAAAATCTGGCGACTTCATATTTTGCTGATATCTTTGATCATACGAGGCTTAGGGCAGCACGGAAACCAGCATCAAAAAGTTGTGAGGTTATCTCAAATAGCGATCGCTGTTAGCTTAAAGTTAGAGCAGCGCTCAATAGTAGAAATCATGACTCGTAGGCGATCGCAAATCAACAGCTATTTTTGAAGCGCCTGTTGAAAGGTCTTGATAGCATCAACATGATTCACCATATTAATGCAGCGTAATAACAAATCTAAATCTATTCCTTTGACCTCTTCACTGCTGGAAACCCTTTCATAGTCAAGCGCGTTGTCCTTTAAACGCAGGTGATAAACTTCTAACACACCATCTTCCCAGAACCACACTTCAGGAATTAACAGCCGCTTATATGCTTCTAATTTGTTGATTCCGCCACTAGTAAACACCACTTCAATCGCCAAATCAGGACGCACTCGACCAGGCGCAAGTTTATAAGATTCATCCGCTTCTGGAGGAGGGCGATCGTACAATGAATACCCTACCACCATCTATTTAGTCAGCTTCTAGGCAGGTTTTTGAACCACTTGAATAGGACGCATCATATCGTGGTCTTCGTGAATTAAGATATGGCAATGCCAGACATACTCCCCTGGTCTGTCGAATGTGGCAATAATACGGACAACTTCACCAGGGTTGACAACTACAGCATCCTTGCGGCCATTCTCGTAAGGTTCCAGCGGTATAGGATTGCCTGTAAGGTTAACATTTCGGAGAAACTGCTTAGTTTCACCTTTTATTGGATCTGTTTGAGTCACTAGATTACCACTGAATTTCTGGCGATTAAGAACCTGGAAAGCAACCAAGTGTATGTGAATGGTGTGTATATACTGGCTAGGGTTATAGATTTCCCAAACTTCGGTTGTACCCAACACTGGTTTTTCAGTTACAGGATCACGATATCTGAACGAACCATTTTTCAATGTACCAAGCAGAAAAAGATCATGGTTCTCATTTTCTCTCAGTTGAAAAAGAACTAATTGCCGAGTTGGTGCATTTTGTATAGGAAAAGTGATGACATTTGATCGCAATGGAGTAGCTAGTCCATCTTCCTCGTTTGTGTCAACCGTAGCGATAGGAACAGGGGAAAGTGGTTTGCTGACTTTGAACTTGATGATCTGACCTGTGGTGTTGGCGTTAGCGCCTGGGCTAGAGTTTCTCAAAATCAACTCTTTTCCTGCATCATTAGTAAAGTCAACAATCACATCAGCGCGTTCACTAGGAGAGATAACTAAGCTATTTAATGCAACTGGATTTTTAATAAAACCTTGCTCAGTACCAATGAGGTAAATCTTTTTTTCTGAGTTGTAAAATTGCAGTCTGTAAATGCGGGAATCTGAGCCATTCAGCAAGCGCAAACGATACTTTCTTGGTTCTACCTCCAACTTAGGCCACGCCATCCCATTTACTAAAATGAAATCACCATAAGATCCTGTGCGACTGGGAACACCGGGAATATTTGTATTTGGTGCTTCTGGATAAAACATCTGACCGTCAGTAGTGAACTTTTTATCTTGAATTAGTAACTCTCTTTCATATTCACCACTAGGTAAAACATTATTATTAATGAGATTATTTTCGTTGTTGTCTCGTAGTAAATAAAAACCTGCAAGACCTGTATAAACATTTAAACGCGTAATCATATCAGTGTGGTCGTGATACCAAAACGCAGCCGCTTCTCCCTGATGATTGTTGTCGTAAGTATAGGTTTTCTGAATCCAGTCAGAACCTGTCAGAGAATAATTTTGTGTAAACCAAGCTTCTGGTATCCCATCACTAGCTGACATAGTATGACCTCCGTGCAGGTGGACAACTGTCGGCACTAACTTTTGTTTAAGAGCAGTTTTCAGAAGTGGATCATGCAATTGTTCAGTATCTATCGGAAATAAGTGTCCGTTTTGAGGTAGATTGTTTTTCCATTCAACCTGAATTGGTATATCCTTTTGGGCGATGAATGTAGGGCCGGGATAGGTGACATTTTGATCAACTAAACCATATCCCCAAATAGTTGTATTTAAACGCTGATCATCACTGGTTCCATACTTTCCATCTGCGCCAGGTGCAGCATATAATCCCAGCCATTGCTTTGTTTCCCTCATTTCTATAGTAAATTTGCCTCCTTTTGTAGCATCTATTTTGTGAGGAGAAACCAGGTCATTAATAAACTTTGGTTGAGTTGTTGCATTTAAAAGTGGAGCTTTTTGTGGAGATTTAGCTATTACTGATACTGAATTAAATGTGAGGCAGAAAAACAACAGAAATAAAATAAAAATGAAGAATTTACTTTTCATGTTCATCAAAAATTAGAGAAATTAGTGAATTACCTAATACTTTTGCTTGATAACTACGTTTTAGTTGAAAAGCTTTTGGAGTAGGTTTTATATAAAATCTACTGGAATTAGCTCAAGCTTATTAAACTAAAAAATAGTTATTTTTTGATTTTTTAATACATGAGAAACTAATTTTTAGTTAGCGTTTATTATCCTCTGATCGGGTTGTTCATTAATTTTATTAATGCTGTAGAGAATACTGTTGAAAATAATAGCACTAGGCTTAGTGATTTCTTTTTATCTCCAAAGACATAAAAAAGACTAAATTATCAAAGCTTTTAGTTAATTTTATACAATCTAATTTGAAGGTTGACTTCATAACTAAATTAATAGAAGATATTAGACTCTGCTTAAATAATTTTAAATTAGAGCTAAAAAAGCTTTTGCATATTCAATACTATAAGTGGTAATTCTTGATGAACAAAAAGGCGACAAGTAGAAGGTTTGGTTAGCAATGGATACCATCTGAAATTGTTGGAGTTTGCGTTGGCGATATCTGCGGCGACAAGCTAAAGAGTCAATACAGTGCGGTTAACCTTATCAATGGATTGTAGAGACATTTTTGGTTTGTAAAAATTATTATCGGAACTATTATGAAGAAATTTTTCTCGGCAAACACCAAAGTACTGTAGGTAAAGATAGTGGTAAAACTAGTTAAATTGATTGCCATTTTCCAAAAAATTGGAGAATAATCTTAGTGCTATCTGGTATTTTGTGCATTATTAAAATTCATCCTTACCTCTTTGGGACTACCGAATCGTGAATCTAAGGCGACTGATTCCAATTTTTGATAACTCTGTCACTAGCTGGGCAGTAGAAGCGCGGCTGTTGCGCTGGTTAACATTGATATGGCTATTTTTTGGGTTAATTGTGCTGTATTCGGCATCTTATCCCGTTGCTGACGCACGTCATGGTGACGGATTATATTACTTCAAACGTCAAGTTATTTGGGTATTGGTTTCTTTGATTGGATTCAACTTTATTGTGAATCTGCCGTTACGCAAAATTTTACGGGTGTCCCATTGGTTTTTAGGACTGTTTTTGCTGTTAATTTTCGTTACCCTCATCCCAGGGTTGGGGAAGAAAGCTTTTGATGCAGCACGTTGGATAGCCATTGGCCCGATTCCCATTCAACCCTCAGAATTGATTAAACCCTTTTTAGTGCTGCAAAGTGCCAGACTCTTTGGACAATGGGAACGATTAACTTGGCGAGTGCGCTTGACTTGGTTAGGAATTTTTGGTTTGGTACTTTTGGGAATTCTCGCCCAACCTAACCTAAGTACAACGGCACTTTGTGGAATGACGATTTGGCTAATTGCCTTAGCTGCTGGATTACCTTTTAAGTATTTGGGAGGAACTGCGATCGCTGGAGTATTATTAGCTTTAGCTAGTATTAGTATTAAAGAGTATCAGCGTAAGCGGGTAATGTCGTTTCTTAATCCTTGGGCTGATGCTACAGGGGACGGCTACCAGTTAGTCCAAAGTTTACTGGCTGTTGGTTCTGGTCAAACTTGGGGCGCTGGCTATGGATTTTCTCAGCAAAAACAGTTTTTCTTGCCAATTCAAGATACTGACTTTATTTTCGCCATCTTTGCGGAAGAATTTGGCTTTGCTGGTAGTCTAGCACTGCTGCTGATGTTAGCAGTATTCACCACTTTAGGATTAATTGTGGCACTGAAGGCCAAGAATCCAATCAATCGATTAGTGGCGATCGGTATAATAATTGTCATGATTGGGCAATCGTTATTACATATCGGTGTAGCTACAGGCGCTTTACCAACTACGGGCTTACCTTTACCGATGTTTAGTTATGGTGGTAATTCTATGATTGCCAGCTTAGTTGCAGCTGCATTGCTGATTAGGGTAGCACGGGAAAGTAGCGAAGCAGAGGTAGTACCTTTACGCAGACCGCTGACTAATAATGGTCGTCAGCGTCGTAAACTCTAGACTATTGTCAAAATTATCCATTATTAATTTTTTAACAGAAGAGGGAGAGCGATCGCTCCCACTAATTTTAGAAATCTCTGAAAAAAAATGTAGAGGCGTAGCACTGCTACGTCTCTACAAAGGTTCTGGATAACGCACATTTAAATTCCGTCGATGTCTATTGTTCAGAGATTCTCTACTTGTAACTGAGTGTCTGCGTTGTGCCATGCTGTCGTAAATTCTGCTTGTGCCAATTTAGCTGCATCATCTTTACCTTGTGCTTGCAAACTCGTCTGCAAACCAAATAAAGACCGTCCATTGTGGGGATACTTTTGTAAATCAGCACGAAAAACTTTCTCGGCTGTAGCATAATCGCCCTTAGCTAACAGCACACCCCCCAATGCTTCCCTTGTGGGAAAGTACCAATCAGGTGGTTCTACGTAATCAAGCGCATCTTCGGCTGCTACTGCTTGTTCTAGCAATGTAATTGCCGAGTTGTAATCATGGTTAGCTTTAGCAATTTTGCCATCGAGATATTTTTGAGCAATATTGAGAATGCGATTAGCAGGAGTAAACCCAATAGTAGCCCCGGTGGGAAGTTTTTTTATTGCAGCTTGCAATGCACGACTTTCATTTGTAGCATCTTTAAGATTGCCTGTAGCTGCACTAGCTAAACCGTGAGTGAAATGCCAGAGTGCTGTGATAGTAGGTAATGTAGCATCGGGTGGTGGAGTTTTTAAAATTGCCTCCCAGTCGCCAAACCGTGCTTGCGTCAGCATTTTATTCCCCAAAAACCCCTCAACCATTGGTAGGTGAGGGTCGAGAGAATTAGCATGTGCGACTAATTTATCAGCAGCTTGGAGTGCATCATGGTATCTACCCGCCATACTACTAGCCACCATCAAGAAATGTATATTGTGGCTAAAGTACATTTGGGAATAAATACCCTTGACTTTATTTTTACTGATGTAGGCGACATCTTGGGCGATCGCTTGCTCATTTGACCGCATTGCCCCCTCATAATCTCCCACGCGAAAATAAATATGGCTAGGCATGTGTACCAAGTGTCCAGCTGCGGGGACTAGTTTTTCCAAACGTTTGGCATTGGCGAGGGCGCGTTCTGGGTGTGGTGAAGCTTCTACTGCATGAATATAGTAATGATTTGCCCCCGGATGCTTGGGATTTTGTTGGAGTACCGATTCTAAAACAGCGAGAATCTCTTCTGTATCGCCTTGCGGTTTACCATCGTGCGTCCAAAGTTGCCAAGGATGCAAATCCATCAGACTTTCGGCAAACAGCGTTGCTGCATCTAAATCATCAGGATATTGCTTGGCGAGATTTGCCATTGCTTTGGCATAGTCTACTTGCAGTTGGTGCAAATCTGCGTCACGATTTGAGGAATAACGCTTTGCCAAAGCCGCAATATAATCTTGTTCTGGGGTTGGTGCTTGGGGAGACAGTGCCAAAGCTTTTTGTATTGCTTGATATGCGGTTTGTTCCTTTTCAGTGGTGACTACTGCGTTGATGTTCGGCCCCAAAGCTAAGGCAATACCCCAATATGCCATCGCCATCTGTGGGTCGAGTTCCGCAGTGTGTTGAAAAGAACGCACCGCTTCATCATGATTAAAGCCGTAAACTAAGTTTAACCCTTGGTCAAAAAACTGTTGCGCTTCAGGATTTTGCGTGGAAACTGGATGGTGGTGTGTTCCCAGTCCAGCCATGAGAGTGTAAGGAGGATTTGTGAGAGCAAGTACCTCGCCAGGAAAGACTAAGGTTAGTATGAGTACCCAAACTATAAATAAGTACTTCATAGCAAGATTCCCATTCTTCAAGCTTTTTGATCTTTGCTATCTAGATTACAGTTCTTAGAACAGAATATACGCATCCCTCAAATTAGTTAGAATAGCGATCGCTGTTCACTCATGATCATTACTTAAAGTTTCGAGTTTAAAATTGCTACAAAAATAAGGTTTCAGAAACCTATTGTCTCTGAAACCTTTGATTTATAATACTTTTAACTTAGTGCGGATGAAAGGACTTGAACCTTCACTCCTCTCGGAACTAGAACCTAAATCTAGCGCGTCTGCCAATTCCGCCACATCCGCATCAATCAACCTATACTAGCATAACATATTTTTTCAGGGAATAGGGTTCATAAAATATCAAGGCTGAAGAATTACGCCTAGCCTGAAAAGACAAACTTGGTGGTCAATCCTGACTTTGATATGATACAGCAGACATAAGATGCCACAAATAATACTTTTGCAACTACCATATTCACTTACCGAATCAAGACCGGAATGACTATAAAATTTCTTCATAAAATCTATCTGTAGATAATTTCTTGCCAAAATCATTACAACTAAACTAATAGCTTGGTAGGTTTTTTGATATTAATTGTATGTTTGATATCTATACTATTGACTTATTTATTATTGGACTATTGTTACTGGTAGTTACATTAGCATCAGGTTGGATTACCCGTTTACCTCTATCTTTTGCACTTATCTACCTATTAGTTGGTATTTTTCTTAGCCCTTATGGTTTAGGTTTAATTCAATTGCGTCGTGATGGTATTTTTAATGCCGAATTATTAGAAAAAATCTCAGAATTTGTAGTTATTGTTTCAGTTTATGGTTGTGGCTTAAAAATTATTCGTCCACTGAATTTGTGGGTTTGGGATATTACGTTTCGCTTAGTTGTTATATTAATGCCTATTTCGATTTTCGGCTTGGCTGCCGTGGGCAAATTCTTCTTAGGTATGAGTTGGGGAGAAGCCATTTTATTAGGAGCAATTCTAGCACCAACAGACCCAGTGTTAGCTTCAGAGGTTCAACTTACAGATACCAATGACAGAGATGAGTTACGTTTTGGTTTAACTTCTGAAGGGGGGTTAAATGATGCTTTAGCTTTTCCTTTTGTTTATTTCGGTATTTATGCTTTAAAAGATGATAACTGGAACAACTGGTTTAAAGAGTGGGTAGCTATTGATTTACTTTGGGCGATCGCCGCAGGAATATTTATGGGGATTTTAGTTCCTAAAGTCATAGTTTGGATTGATCAAAAACTCCAAAAACGTCGTTCTGCCGATAAATTAATGGAAGATTTTGTTAGTATTAGTATAATTTTATTGACTTATACTTCAACAGAATTTATTAATGGCTATGGTTTTCTAGCAGTATTTTTTGCTGGCTTAGTCGTGCAACGCAGCTATCATAATTCTGATAAACCATTGGCTCAATTAGAATTTATCGAGCAACTAGAAAAGCTATTGGAAGTTGGAACAATTTTATTATTAGGTTCAATTTTACTTTTTAAGCCTATGCTTAATTATGCCTTCCAATCTTTAGTAGTAATTATTTTATTATTCTTATTTATCAGACCTGTAGGTGTTTGGATTAGTACAATTGGTAAACGCCCTCTCAGTTCTCATCGCCACAATTTACATCCTGGAACTCGTTGGTTATTTGGTTGGTTTGGTATTCGCGGAGTTGGTTCGCTATATTATCTTGCTTATGCTTTTGGTAACGGTCTTAAAGGAGAGGCGGCTGAAAAAATTGCGTGGATAACTTATACCACAATCGTGGTTTCAGTAATTGTGCATGGAATCAGTGCAACTCCTTTAATGAATTGGTATGAAGCTCATATTGCTAATCAACAAAGAAGTACACTCCCTACTACAATTGATGAATTTGATTAAACTCAAATAAATAGAAGGTAGGGGATTTATTCTGAATTTTGTCCGAATTAGTAGAGAACATTAGTTGAAAAAAGTCAGGATATTACATTCTGACTTTTTTTATAACTAAATCTTAATTTTATACTCCATACTTCAGAATTCACACTTCATACAACTCCGACACGCGGTAGACGATGCTTGAATCCACAGAGGATTTCCCAAGAAATAGTGTTTAACTGTTCTGCCCAATCGTCGGCGGTGATTTGTTCTTTTGCTTGATCTCCTAACAAAGTCACTATTTCACCTTCTTGAATATCAGGAATATTACTTATATCTAGCATCAACTGATCCATTGTAATTGTACCAATTTGAGGCACTCGCTGACCGCGTAATAAAACCTGCATCTTGTTAGAAAGGTTACGCGGTACGCCATCAGCATAACCAATACCCACAACGGCGAGACGCATTTCTTGGTCAGCAATAAATTGATGACCATAGCTAACACCAGTACCAGCTGCTATTGTTTTCACCTGGGTGACTCGTGCTTTTACCTGTAACACAGGCTTTAAGTGAATCTTATGTTTTAAATGTGGTGCGGGAGAAAGTCCGTAAACACCTAAACCCACTCGTACCATGTCGTAGTGCAGTTGAGAATCGGCCAGCGTAGCAGCTGAGTTGGCTAAGTGCAAGCTAGGAATTTTGATCCCTGTTTTTTTAACTTGAGCGATCGCAATTTTAAATCGTTTATGCTGTTCTTCCATGATTTCTGGGTCAGGACTATCAGCAGTTGCTAAATGCGAATAAATACTGGCAATTGTCAAATGAGGTAAGCGTGCTACTAACTGCACAAACTCTGCCGCTTCTTCCCAATTAGTTCCTAAGCGAGACATTCCTGTATCTAATTTAATATGTACGGCTACGGGGGAACCGTAGTTAATTGTTTCTAAAATGTTGGAAAAAATGAAAGCTTGTTTGGGACTGCACAAAGTTGGCTGGAGTTTCCAATGAGCGATCGCATAAATTTGCTCTGGTGTATAAGCTGCCCCTAAAATCAATATTGGAGCTTGAATTCCTGCTTCCCGTAATTGAATCGCTTCTGGAACTGTGGCGACTCCCAACCAACTAGCTCCCGATTGTAATGCTGTTTGGGCAACTATTACTGCTCCGTGTCCATAAGCATCAGCTTTGACTACCGCCATCAACTGAGTAGATGGTGATAACAACTGCTTAAATTGTTGTACGTTATGTGATAACGCATCTAAATCCACTTCTACCCAAGCACGCTGCGAAAACCACGCATAGGTATCACACTGCTGATTAGACGCAACACTAGCCGTTTGATTGCGACTTAGCATATTTATTTTCTCCTATCACACCACCACTAAATTTTTACATTATGTGTTTATTGTTAGATATTCATACTCAGATAAAGTACTTCCGTGTTAATTGAAAAAGTTTTTCTTAAAAGGGATTGGAATGAGGTATTTGAGTATGAGAAAGACGCTCATCCTTAGTTAATAAAAGTTACAAGTAGTCCTCAATACTCCAGATTGATAACAAAATCAAGGACTATCTTGCTACGTCTTCAGCGCAATTCTCCGGGGAGGATTTTCCGCAAAGATTTGCAGCAAAAGATTCCTTATTAACTACAACAATTATTGGATTATTCCGGAAGTATAATTTATTCTCATCTCCCAAGGAGAAGAGAATCGTGTTAATATATGTAAAACTGATACCTTGAGCGCTAATCAATGGGGAAGGTTTTAGTCTTAAACGCCTCTTACGAACCGCTCAATATTACGAGCTGGCGACGCGCCGCGGTTTTGTTAATTAAAGGCAAAGCAGAACGAGTCGAACACAATGGCAGATTCCTTTACGCTGGTTTCCCGTTGCCAACGGTCATCCGGTTGCGTCATTATGTGCGTGTTCCCTATAAGGAAATGCCTCTAACTCGTCGAAACCTCTTACACCGCGACGGACATACTTGTCAGTATTGCGGTTACACCGGTGATGAATTGACGCTAGATCATGTCATACCGCGATCGCGTGGTGGAGGTGATACCTGGGAAAACATTGTTACGGCTTGCGTCCGTTGCAATGTCAGAAAAGGCAATCGCACACCTCAAGAAGCCCATATGCTACTGCGTCATTTACCTCGCCAACCTTACAGCAGCCTCTATTTTGAGGTTAGTAAGCATCTTAAAAGTGGACTGCATCAAGAGTGGCAAAAATATGTGATAGGTCTTTGACGCTAATAACTCTACCCTAGACTTACACAGCAACATCAGCCTGTTGTAGCTGTAATCTTGTTGTCTTGGTTGGGGCAATTATAGGTTAGGTGCTAACATACTACTATAATTGATATTACATTCTATGAAAGAATTGCAGCTACTGATGGAAGTACCCAATAGTAGCTTTTCAAGTAGTGTGCTGGCATCTACCTAAGTAATTCAACAGCCTATAATTTTATATCCATAAACTCAAAAAATCTAGACTTGCTCAGAAAATTATTTCAGATTCAGAGAACGGTCTAGAGAATATAAAAATTGCGATTTTCCAAAGTTAGAGCTTTACCATAGATTGAAAGCATTGATCTTCTGTCGCTATGTGTAATTTGGCAGAAGTTGAGAAAGTTTTGCCTAGTTATCTTGACAAAAAATACACCAAGATACATATCCCCAGGTTTCTATATTTTTGCGAAGATCAGAGTGTGTGGCTAACTTTCAGTAAAACCCTGGTTGTAAATTTCTCAATCAATCAATAAAGCCTCACAATTAACAAAGATGTTTTCTATGCAACTAAATTCTTCCTTGAAGCAGTCAGAGAGTTTTTCATTGACCACAGAGACGAATCCAGAGGATGCTGAAGTAGACCAAGAAGTAGTCGAAGTACCGCTTAACAAGCCATCCTTACCAGCATCCACAAGCGACGGGGTAAGCGTTTATCTCGGACAACGTAACAATTCCCTAGTTTTTCAAAAGTCTGAGGAACTGCAAAAGACTTTATTAGCGCACAGACATGAGCGCCAACTGATTATTTTGCAAGATTTTCCCGACCCTGATGCGCTTTCTTGTGCTTGGACATACCAGCTAATTGCTCAACAATATGATATCAAGTGTGAAATTATTTATGCTGGTACTCTAAGTCATCAAGAGAATATTGCTCTTGTCAAGCTTACAGGTTTACCAGCGCAGCGTTGGACACCACAAAACCTAAAATCTAAAGATTTGTCTTGTTATCAAGGCTTTGTATTAATTGATAACCAGGGAACCACAAGTCAACTACTAACGGCGATGCAGCAAGCAGGAATGCCATTAGTCGCCGTGATTGATCATCACAGCTTGCAGACAGAACTCAAAGCAGAGTTTGTGGATGTGCGTCCTTATGTGCGAGCAACAGCAACAATTTTTACTCAATATATTCAATCCGGGTTACTAGCTTTAGATAGCAGCATCGGTCAACATGTCAAATGTGCAACAGCCTTGATGCACGGCTTGCGATCTGATACCAACCGACTCATGCAAGCCCAAGAAGAAGATTTCATGGCGGCTGCTTATCTGAGTCGATTTTATGATGCTCAACTGCTGAATGCCATCCTTCAGGCGAACCGTTCTAAACGGGTAATGGATGTGATCGAGCGATCGCTAAAAAATCGTATAGTGCAGAATAACTTTTCCATCGCAGGTGTTGGTTATTTACGTTACGATGACCGCGATGCTATCCCCCAAGCGGCTGATTTCCTAGTAACAGAAGAAAACGTCCACACCGCAGTAGTTTACGGCATTGTCCACGACGAAGACGACGAACTCGAAGTAGTCATCGGTTCCCTGAGAACCACCAAACTCACCCTTGACCCCGACGAATTTATCAAAGAAGCCTTTGGTCAAGACAGCACTGGACGCTTTTTTGGCGGTGGTAGAACCAGCGCTGGCGGCTTTGAAATTCCAATGGGTTTCCTTTCAGGTAGTAATGAAAATTCTGCTTATGCGAAGATGAAATGGGAAGTTTTTGATGCTCAGATTAAGCAAAAATTACTGAAGTTAGTTAATCCTAAAGATAACCCAATTCAATCAGAGTAAATCTGGTAGTCAAAGACAAAAAATCGAGAATAAAAGATTAACTGAATTTAGATTTGCAGCCCAGAAATTTATTTCTGGGCTGTTTATTAATTTTTGAATCTCAATTTTTGAAATATGAAGGTATACATTAACGTGAGTTCGATAAACCTCACCCCAACTCATCTCCGACGCGGAGAGGGGCTTAAATATAGCAGTAGCCACATAGGTTAGGATGGTCTAGTCTTAATCACTAAAAACCTCTCGCCCACTGGATTTTAACTCCGCACTCAGCACTTTGCTATATCCTGAGTTAAGTAGTCGTGCAAAATAAATTTTATAGTTAGGAGAGGGAACAGGGAACAGGGAACAGGTAAGGAATACAGACATTCTTGTTTTCAATCAATATGTACAATTAATTTTACTTGGGTACTTATCAACAAAAAATTAAGCTTTTAAATCCTCTAACCCTGCTTGCTACAATGCGGGAAACCCGACGACAGTACTGATGCTATGAATTTTATTTACTACACTGATTATCAAAGATGATGTTTTTTCTATTTCTTGTCTAGTAGTAAATTTTCCAATGCCAATTCTTAACGCTCCCTCAATTATATTCTCTGCCAAATTCATAGCTTGTAAAACATGAGATGGTGCAACAACACCCGATGAACAAGCCGCACCTGTAGAAATAGCTAATTGGTGGCGCACTCTAGCAATGATGGCACTATTCGGAATGTCAGGGATAGAAATATGTAAGTTACCTGATAAACGGTTGTTTAAATCTCCATTCACCAGTAAGTTAGGAATTGCGGCTTGCAGCAGGTTTTGTAGTTGATTTCGTAAAGTTGCGATCACACTTTCATCGTGTTCCATCTCCAATTGTCGCCATCTGCAAGCTTCCCCCAAACCAGGGATTCCGGGGACGTTGAGTGTACCTGATCTGAATCCTTGTTGATGTCCGCCACCATAAATCATCGATGGGAGAGAATGATTTTTTCTCATTACTAATGCACCAACGCCTTTGGGTACATAGAGTTTATGTCCAGAAATTGCCAGATAGATAATCCCTCAATCTTGAAAGTTGAGGGGAATTTTCCCGACGGCTTGGGAAGCATCACATAAAAAAGGGATATGGTAGGATGAGGCGATCGCCAGCATACAACAAGCAGATGATGTTTTTTATCAATAGACTAGTCCTAAAGTATTAGAGAATATTAATTAATTTTAAGCGATCGCGCACCATTAAAGCAGTATCAGAAAAATCGCTAAATACGCCATCAATACCTAAACGAAAAAAGAGTTCATATTCTCCTTGAGGATTACCTTGGAAGTCCAGAGGTAAAAAGCAGTTTTCATTCCTAAAAGTCCAGACATGTACTTGTAAACCAGCAGCGTGAGCAGTTTGCACCAAAGATGTTGGTGATTGCAATTTATTTGTACTATCCCTAGGAACTAAAATATCTTTATGAATGCCGATCGCATGGGCATATTTGGTAATCTCTTCTAACCCTGATATAGTTAAATCTGCATAAGTGCGAACATCTCCACTTACTACAAAATCAAAAGGTTTACCATTAATATTGACTAATTGCACCAGAGGTAAGTTAGTTTTTTGGGCTAAATATTGCAAATTACTAACTTCAAAAGACTGAATAAAAATAGGTGCATCTGCTCCCTGATAACCATTAATTTGTAAAGTAGCAAGTAGAGATTCTTCTAAAGCTAAATTTATAGACCTAAAGTAGGTTGGATGCTTTGTTTCTGGATAAATACCAATATTACGCCCAAGTTTAGCGCTGTGATTTTTTGCTAAATCAATGATTTCTTGTAATGTGGGGATTTCCCATAATCTATCATAAATAATATTTTGCTCACGTAATTGGGGAATTCTTTCTTTTGCTCGCAACCTTTTAATTTCTGCAAGGGTAAAATCTTCCGTAAACCAACCAGTTTTTGATTCTCCATCGACAATTTTAGTAGTTTGGCGTTGAGCAAATTCTGAATGATTAGCAACATCAGTAGTTTCCGAAATTTCGTTTTCGTGACGAGCAATCAAAATACCATCCTTAGTAGAAACTAAATCTGGTTCAATATAGTCAGCCCCTAGATTAATTGCTAATTCATAAGCTGCTAAAGTATGTTCTGGCCGATAGCCACTAGCGCCTCGGTGAGCAATAATAATGGGATTTTTATTCATTACTAAATAAAGTATGAGTATTTTTTAACAAATGTTAATATTTGATTCTTGGGATGCGATCGCCTATTCCCTCTTGCACATGTGTGAAAACATCAGAGACTATTAATCTAGAACTATCCCAACAAAATTATATTTGCTCAGTATCTTACCTTAAGTCTAATGATACAGATTCAGCCGGAAGTCAAGCGCACAGAAGAACTGCGCCAGTTGTTACAACAAGCTAGTTACGCCTATTACGTTCTAGACGCACCTATCATGGAGGATACAGTCTATGACCAGCTGTACCGCGAATTGCAGCAGCTAGAAATTCAGTATCCAGAATTGGTAACACCCGATAGTCCGACTCAGCGCGTGGGTGAAAGACCAGCAACACACTTTACCTCAGTGCGGCACAATATCCCCCTGTACAGTCTAGAAAATGCCTTTAACATTCATGAGTTACAAGGGTGGGATCAACGTTGGCGGCGACAATTACCAATCACCGACTCGGTAGAATATGTCTCAGAGTTGAAAATTGATGGTTCAGCTTTAGCGCTTACTTACCAAAATGGCGTACTTGTCAGGGGCGCAACTAGAGGTGATGGAGTCACAGGTGAAGAGATAACCCAAAATGTGCGGACAATTCGCTCAATTCCCTTACGCTTAAATTTTGATGGTTTAGAACCGATAGATAGGGTAGAAGTGCGCGGCGAGGCATTTTTACCGTTGGAGGTGTTCAAGCAAATCAACGAAGAACGGCAAAAAGCAGGTGAGCAGTTATTTGCTAACCCCCGTAATGCGGCAGCTGGTACACTCAGACAGCTAGACTCGCGGATTGTGGCGCGGCGGCGGTTAGATTTCTTTGCCTACACGCTGCATATTCCAGGGATGGATGATGCCAGTATTGCCAATACCCAATGGGAAGCTTTGGAATTGTTACAAAGAATGGGTTTTCGGGTAAATCCTAATCACAAGTTGTGTGCCTCGCTGGCAGAAGTGACGGAATACTACAAATATTGGGATACCGAACGGCTGAATTTACCTTACATGACCGATGGGGTAGTGGTAAAGCTGAATTCTTTTAAATTGCAAGAACAGTTGGGGTTTACGCAAAAGTTTCCCCGGTGGGCGGTGGCTTTGAAGTACCCAGCCGAAGAAGCGCCCACCCGTGTAGAAAATATTGCGGTGAATGTCGGAAGGACGGGGGCGTTAACACCTTTAGCAGAGATGCGTCCGGTGCAACTGGCGGGAACAACAGTTTCTCGTGCTACTTTACACAATAGCGATCGCATTGTTCAATTAGACATCCGCATCGGTGATACGGTAATTGTTCGCAAAGCTGGGGAAATTATTCCCGAAGTGGTGCGCGTTATTAAAGAACTACGTCCCGCTGACACCGAAATTTTTCTTATGCCCACTCTTTGCCCAGTTTGTAGCCAACCAGTAGTGCGAGAATCAGGTGAAGCAGTGACTCGGTGCGTTAATGCTTCCTGTGCAGCCATTCTCAAAGGTTCGATTGAACATTGGGTGAGTCGTGATGCCTTAGATATAAAAGGCATGGGCGAGAAATTAGTGCATCAACTTGTAGATAAAGGTTTGGTGCATTCCGTTGCTGATTTATATGACTTGACAGAAGAGCAATTGTGTAGTCTGGAAAGAATGGGGCAGAAGTCAGCGCAGAAATTAGTTGAGGCGATCGCGCAATCAAAAAATCAACCTTGGTCTAGAGTATTGTATGGTTTAGGCATCCGTCACGTTGGTAGTGTGAATGCCCAACTCATCACCGAAAAATATCCCACAGCTGAAAAGTTAGAGGCAGCCAAGCAATCAGACATTGAAGGTATTTATGGAATTGGTGCAGAAATTGCCCAATCTGTTTATCAGTGGTTTCATATTGATGCCAATCAAGCCTTAATTGAACGATTAAAAACAGCAAATTTACAATTAGCTGGCGCAGAAACTACAACCGTTAGTTATAGTAATCAAAAGTTTGCAGGTAAAACTTTTGTAATTACAGGTACATTGCCAACCTTAAAGCGAGATGAAGCCAAAGCATTAATTCAAAAATCTAACGGTAAAGTAACTGATTCGATCAGCAAAAAAACAGATTATTTGTTAGTAGGAGAAGATGCGGGTTCTAAATTAGAAAAAGCCCAAGCTTTGGGAATTATCCAGTTAACTGAGGCGCAGTTATTAACAATGTTAGAGGATGAATAAATTTTATAATAATTTGTGAAAATCAACAGGCTTAGATCCCCGACTTCTTAAAGAAGTCGGGGATCTTTTCATTCAATTTTTAAATTAAAAGGTAAACGAGCATAAATTCCTTGAGGATCGTTCATACTTTGAAATGCACCTAATTCTTGTTGCAGTTTTTGGAACTCAGCAGTCAGAGGGTTGGACACTTTGATTTGTTTTTCCTTAATTCCTAAAACAGTACTAACATCTTCAACTGTTTTTCCAAACAAGCTTTCTCCTAAGCTACTTTCTCTCGGATATTCATTTAATTGCCAATCCTTACCTAATTTTGCTTGCTTGGCAGCATATTGTACAGCAGCATTCAGTCCACCAATTTCGTCTACTAAACCAATTTGTTTAGCAGCTACACCTGACCAAACTCTTCCCTGGGCAATTTCTGCAACTTTTTGTTCTGGTAATTTCCGCCCTTGAGAAACTTTACTCAGAAATGTATTGTAAATTCGGTTCACACTACGTTGATAAAGTGCTAGTTCTTGGGGTGATTTTGGACGAGCTACAGTTTGAGTATCAGCATAACGCGCTGTTTTGACTACATCCCAAGTAATGCCATTATCATTCGCTAGTTTTTGTCCATTAAAAAGTATTCCAAATACACCTATTGAACCAGTTATTGTATTTGGTTCTGCGAAAATTCGGTTAGAATCGCTGGCAATCCAGTAACCACCAGAGGCAGCAATATCACCCATAGAGACTACTACAGGTTTTACTTCACGAGTTAACCGTACTTCTCTCTGCATTACCTCAGAGGCTGTCGCACTACCACCAGGACTGTTAATTCGTAAAACCACGGCTTTGACATCTTTATCTTGCCGTATTTTGTTGAAGATTTTGGCAAAGCGATCGCCTCCTACTTGTCCAGCTTCACCATTACCGTCAACAATTTCACCTTCTGCGTAAACCACAGCAATTTTATTGTTTGATTCCCGTTCTGCACTCAGGGATTTGTTAAGAATTTGGGCATATTCTATCAGGCCAACTTGCCGGAACGTTTTATCATCTTTGCCACTGGCAGTTAATTTTTTCAGATTTGCAACTACTTGATCGTGATATGCCACTTGATCTATCAAACCATTTGTTTTAGCTGCGGGTGCTTCTAATATTGCTTGACTATCTGCGATCGCCTGCAATTTTTGTGGGTTGATTTTCCGGCTTGCACCTACTGTAGTCCGCCACTCACTCCACACATCATCTATTAGTTTCTGCGTTTGTTGACGGTTTTCGGGACTGAGTTTGTCCAATATTAATGGTTCAACAGCGCCCTTAAATTTACCTACTCGTACAACCTGCACACCAATACCAAACTTCTGCAATGCTCCCGCCAAAAACATGGGTTGGCTGCTCAAACCATTGACTTCTACCGAACCCAAAGGATTCAGAACAATGGTATCTGCTACCGAACTAAGGTAATACTCTTTCTTTCCCCAGTCTTGTCCATAAGCCGTGATCTTTTTCCCATCTGCTCGAAATTCTTCTAAGGCCTTGCGGATTTCTTTGAGAGAAGCAAAGCCAATGTTGCCACCTGCGCCTGGATTTGTTGCATCTAAGTAAATACCGACAATTTTCGGATCGCGTCGTGCCTTTTCGAGAGTATCTAGAACTTTGCGGAGTATTAACCGCTCTTTTTTGCTACCTGAGAGTGTTTCTTGTAACACTTCACCAGCACTAGGTTCTCTATCGGTGATATTCATTGACAAGTCAAAAACTACCACAGACTTATCTTTGACTACTGGCTTAACATCTTGAGAAGCCGCAATCGCAAACAGCAGAAATAACAGTCCCGTAGTACTAATTCCACAGAAAATAAATAATCCTAGTAAGCTGCCTATTAAACTGGCAACAGTTTGTTTAAGAAAATTAGTCATTAGTTAATAGTGATTGGTTGTGAGTGATTTGCTACAAAAGGCAAACTACTACTGTCTTATTGTATTCGTTGTAAACTTCCCGATTGTTTTAACTGCTGTAAGCTCTCGTTACCAGTACAAAATAATACTGTGACAATTTCTGCAATTAAAACCTCAACTAAATCAGAGAGTTCGGACTCTGATACTACTGCTGCTTGTAGAAAAGGCATTGCCAAACCAGCTATATCTGCACCTAAAGCGATCGCTTTGGCCACATCCAAACCATGACGCAATCCTCCAGATGCAATTAACGGTATATTAGGAGCGATCGTGCGAATACTTGTAATGCACTCTGCCGTCGGTAAACCCCAATCAGCAAATGTTCTTCCTAACCTTCGTTGCAAAGCATTTTCTGCCCGTTCACCCTCCACCTTAGCCCAAGAAGTGCCTCCTGCACCAGCTACATCAATTGCTGTCACCCCAGCAGCGATAAGTTTTTCCGCCATTGCACCAGAAATACCATTGCCGACTTCCTTCGCAATCACCGGTACAGATAACTTACTGCATAGTTGGGCAATTTTATCAAGCAATCCTCGAAAATTAACATCCCCTCTAGGTTGAATGCACTCTTGTAGGGGGTTGAGATGCAAAATCAAAGCATCAGCCTCTAGCATATCTATAATCCGCAGACATTCATCTAGACCATACTTATAGTTCAGTTGCACAGCACCCACATTGGCTAATAAAAGCACATCTGGCGCATATTTGCGGATAGCAAAAGTATCAATTACCTGAGGTTTTTCCACCGCCACTCGTTGAGAACCGACACCCATTGCCAGTTTGTAGTGTTGAGCCACTTCTGCTAAACGTCGGTTAATGATTCCCGCTTGTTCAGTTCCTCCAGTCATAGAAGAAATTAACAACGGTGCCAATAAGTGCTTGCCTAAAAAATTGATGTTGATATCAATATCGTTGCGGTCTATTTCTGGTAAGCCACAATGGGTAAAACGATAATGTTCTAGTCCATTGGTTGTTTCGCAGAACTGAACATCTTCTTCTAAGCAGATACGGATGTGATCTGCCTTCCGCGACTGAGTTTGTACTGAATTGCTAATAGGGGCTTTCACTGGTAGGTATGACTCAAAGCAGTTGCGATCACTATTCTTACATTCCACAACATAAACAATGAGAAATTAAAAGTAGATAGCAAGCCAGAAAAATTTTATTCAAAATTTGTGCATAGAGATTTCGAGTGGTACTATAAAGCACTAAAGAGACAAAATAAAATTTGTGTATACAGAGGTACAACTTGTGGCAAAACACACTTACTTGAGCTTCTGGGCTAGAGTTCCTTCTCGGTTGTTAGTGTATCGGATTGCAGTAACTGTGTTGAGCTTTGTACCACCTTTAATTGTGAGTAGTATAATTTGTAAAAGTTCGGCACAAACTTCAAATACACAGAGAGTTGATCAATTAATAGAAAGTTTTAATAATGAAGATTTATTGGAACAACTCAACATTGCCACAACTATAGGAAAACTCAGCACTAGAGAATTTAGTAGAGAAACATTAGGTAAACTCCAGCAAGCTTTAGAAAACCCTGATTGGCGAGTGCGTAGTGGTGCAGCCTTAGTTTTTTCTCAAAAAGGTGGTGTCGTAGCTAAAGATGCCTTACCTACCTTAGTGAAAAATCTTCAAGACCAGAATTGGTTTGTACGTAGTAGTGCAACTAGAGCTATTGGCAATATCGTTGCTGAAGACAATGGTGATTCCAATAGCGCAAGTGTGGTGGTTGAAGCTGCTAAGTTTTCCCGTTACTTAGTTGAAACTCTTCAAGATTCTGACTTCTCAGTACGTTTTAGCGCAGCCACAGCTCTGATCAAGTTAAACACGAAATCCTCGTTCACCATATCTCGCCTGATTGCTAATCTCAATAATACTAACGATCCACAGGCTCGGGTTACTACTTCTGAAAATTTGAAAATAATCAGTAATGAAGTCGCTCTTGTCCTTCCAAGTATTGCTAAAGCGCTTAGAAACAGTGAACCATCAGTGCGCGGACTGACTTTAGAGACTATTGGTAGCATTGGTGCAGATACTAGTTCGGCTATGCCTTATCTAGTCGAAGGTCTTCAAGATTCAGACTGGACAGTGCGAAGTAAAGCGGCTAGAACTATTGTCAAAATAGTAACAAATCTTCAAGAAAAGGCAAGGGCTAATTCCGTATCTGCATCTGATTTGAATGCAATAGATGACTTACAAATAATACAGAGAATTTTACAAGATCCAAAAAATCATTTTTATAACAACGAAAAAGAAAGCGTAAGCCTAACTATTAATGCCCTTCAAGCGGCACGCAAGGATAGGTAATATGCGGCAGTACTACCACCGTGAGTTCACCCTACTTGACTATGCCTATTTTTTTTTAATTTTCCTTAAATACGGCTGATATCAAGCCTAATACTATCCAAGGCATTTACCACGCTTGATTGATATTACGTTCGTCATCCTGTATTTTCGTCAGTTCAGCTAAACGCAAAAAAATTAGGTATACCCCTTGACGAACTCACAATCAGTTGTTATTCTAGATAAGTGTCAAAGCAAGAGCCGAGACAACTGAACCGCGAAAAAATAATATTTTGAAAGCTTAGAGTAAACCAATCCTCGTCAAAAAAAAACAAGTTTGGGATTTTATCAAAAGTTCCAACAGAATTTTAAGAGGATTCTTAACAAAGAATTTTCAGAGCCAAGAACTCAAAAGAGAACAAAACGGAGAGTTTGATCCTGGCTCAGGATGAACGCTGGCGGTATGCTTAACACATGCAAGTCGAACGGAATGCTTAGGCATTTAGTGGCGGACGGGTGAGTAACGCGTGAGAATCTGGCTTTAGG
>NZ_JADEXZ010000086.1 GCF_015206815.1 Fortiea sp. LEGE XX443 | reverse complement strand
GGTTGCAATGAGTACAAATGTGATTTTGTTTACTTTTACGTTTCCCATTCTTTCTGATTTCCGTAGAGCCGCAGTATGGACATTGCACAGTAGATGACCTCAATTCATCTCTCTATTATGCAATGCCCTATTTTTAATGGCTTTGAGTCTTATATCATCAAAAATTTAGTAGTTAGTTGCAAAAATATCGCATTACCTACAAAATGAGCATATCAAACCCTACAACATATAACTGTCTCCTGTAACCTGTCCCCTATCGCCAGATGAAACAATTTAAATACGTTTGTTTAACTATTGCGACTGCTGCTATCGTTAGCCTGAGCGCCTGTAACAACACACCAACCGCAGAACAGCCAACCGTTACTAACTCCACCTCAACAGCCCAAGTCACAGAAGCCACAACTCACAGTAGTCATGGTAGCAAAGCAAAAATTAATATAAATAACGCTATTTTGTCAGAATTAGATAAGTTTGAAGCTAAATTAGGTGTCCCAGCCTTATCAAATAAAATTCAGGCAAATCGTCCCTATGCTAGTCCAGAAGATTTAGTTAGCAAAAAAGTAATTACTCAAGAGCAGTTCGACCAAATTAAAGACTCAGTAACTGTTCAAGAAGTCATACTCACAGGTGAAGCCAAAGATGTTGACTACATGACCAAATTAGGTTTAATGAAAGGACATCTTTTAGTAGCACAAGAACTGTTAGATAAAAATCTGCCAAAACAAGCAGAACCGCATATTGGACACCCAGTTGAAGAAATCTATGTTGATGTAGAAGAACAGCTGAATGAGCGCAAAGTTAAAGAATTCAAGACAACTTTAGTAAGTTTGCAAGATTTAATCAAATCGAATCCGAAGAATGCCAAAGTTAAAACAGATTTTACCGCTTCTGTGCAATCTGTGGACGGAGCGATCGCCGCTTTACCAGAAGCTGAACTCAGAAAACCGGGATTTGTCCTCCAAGTAATTAATGAGTTATTGGATGCAGCTAATTCTGAGTATGGCGCGGCGATCGCTGATGGTAAAATATCCGCAGCCATTGAATATCAAGACTCCCGTGGCTTCGTCGTTTATGCCAACGACTTATACAAAAGCATTTCTAGCCAAGTTGCTCAAAAAAATCCCGACGCACACAAAGCCATCGAAGCTAGTTTGACAGAATTAACAAAAGTTTGGCCTAGCGCCATTCCCCCAGCTAAACCAGTTAAAACACCTAATGAGGTGAGCCAGTTAATTAAAACCATTGAGCAGAACTCTCAAAAAGTTATTGATAAATCAAGTACACAGACATAACGATAGACTCTAAACTAACAGAAAAATAGAGAGTCGGAAGTTTAAAATAAGTGAGCTATGAGCATTGTATATTGCTGAACTTAACAAATGATGCAAGAACTTGACCAGAAAAAAACCATAGACATCCTGAACACAATCATGGAATTTGAGTTAGCAGGAGTAGTCCGCTATACACATTATTCCTTGATGGTAACTGGCCCAAATCGTATTCCCATTGTGGGTTTTTTTAAAGCCCAAGCAAGTGAATCTTTACTTCACGCCCAACAAGTCGGGGAAATTCTCACCGGGTTAGATGGTCATCCCACCCTCAGAATTACACCGATGGAAGAAACTTATAAGCATTCCGTCAAGGACATCTTGGCAGAAAGTTTATCTCATGAAAAGAAAGCGCTGGAATTGTACAAAACTCTCTTAGATACTGTGACTAATGCTAGTGTCTATTTGGAAGAATTTGCTCGTGGCATGATTGGACAAGAAGAGCTACATAATCTCGAATTGAAAAAAATGCTACGCGATTTTAGCTAATAGTTAATAGTTAATGGTCAATATTTTTTGACCATTAACTTTAAACTAAGTAGATAAGCATGAATATTTATAATTATGTGAAGTTAAATTAACTGTAGTTGCGCTGCGCGACAACGCACCATCAACAATTCAAGGTGCGTTAGCCTATGGCCCAACACACCCGACAATACTACTGACTTATTGACTTTGGGCTAATAACAATGAATTTTAGTACTGCTTTACCTACTTTTGTAATTACGCTCCGTGAAGGAGTAGAAGCCGCCTTAGTTGTGGGTATAGTGTTGGCTTTACTCAAAAAAGCCAAACAATCTCGACTTAATTCTTGGGTATATGCTGGCGTTGGCTTTGGTATTGTTGTCAGTGCATTGATAGGTGTGCTGTTTAGTGTAGTAATTCAAACACTAGGAAAAATAAATCCGCAATACACATCTGTAGTTGAACCAGCGCTAGAAGGTGTGTTTAGTGTGCTGGCGATCGCTATGCTCAGTTGGATGCTAATCTGGATGACGAAACAAGCCAGATTTATGAAAGCACAAGTTGAAGGCGCTGTCACAGAAGCATTGACACAAAACGCTAATGCTGGTTGGGGAGTTTTTAGCTTAATTTTAGTGGCTGTAGTCCGCGAAGGTTTTGAAACTGTGCTGTTCATCGCTGCTAATTTTCAGCAAGGTTTGATTCCGACTATTGGCGCTCTTGGCGGTTTACTGGTAGCAGTTGCAGTTGGTGTGCTTTTATTTAAAGTGGGTGTCAAAATCAATATCCGGCAGTTTTTCCAAGTCATGGGTGTTTTCTTGGTATTGATTGTTGCTGGGTTATTAGTTTCTGCATTGAAACATTTTGACAATGCTGTAGCTAACTTAGCTCTCAGTAGTCGAGCTTCTGAGAGTCTTTGTTTTTACCACGAACACTTTACCAAAGTCCATTCTTGTATCTTAGGCCCGATGGTTTGGAACACTTCTAGTATTTTGCCTGATGGCCAATTTCCTGGGATTATTCTCAAATCTTTATTTGGCTATAGAGAAAATCTCTATCTTTTGCAAGCAGTAGGATATGTTGTATTTTTGCTAATTGTTGGAGGTTTATATTTCCGCAGTTTGAATGGCGAGGTTCCTAAATCTACTAAAAATATTTCTCTAGCTCAAAAATAAACGGTGTTGCTGAAGTTGATTTTGACAATTATATCGTTATAGTCGCGATCGCCACCGTTGGCTAAATCCTCAAAGCCAAAGGTGTTGTTTCCCAACAACCGAATATGATCTGTGTTGTCTGAGTTAGCACCGATGAAGGGGAAGTATACTGCTGGGTCGTTATTTGGGTTATCATCCAAAAGTGCTTCTGGTCTACCATTCACAATCATAAATGGTGCAAAGATAGCGCCAGGCTGAAAATTACCTGTATAAGTTGCTGTACCTTGATTGTTAACTGTCAAGTCAATTCCGGCAACACGTTGACGAATTGCGGCTTGGATATAACCAGCTTGTCCTGTTAAGATATCTGCCTGACCATCACCGTTGATATCAATACCACCATTTGCGTCAGTTATTTGATAGAAACCAACAAAATTATTATAAGCAGCTTCTCTGTGGACGACAAAATCAGCTTTTACCTGAGTGCTAATATCCCGTAAGTCAATCAATTCTCCCTGAGGAGTTGTTTGCAGATTTATACCCAGAGGTAAAGGTGCATCTGTAAGTTGAATCTTCACTACCAAGTCGTTAAAGTCTGTACTACTACCAGAGTTATTACGCCAATTCAGAGAAAAACTATTAGCACCCAAGTTTGTAATTTGTTGATTGGAGGAAGTGGAAAATAATACCTGTGTAGTGGGAGTCAGATTAGTTATGACAGCATCCGTTGAGCTATTATTGATCAAGTAAAATCTCAGGCGATCGCTAGAATTAAATGCCAGGAGACGCGTAAGATTATCTATATTAAAACCATTGGGGACATTGGCGATCGCAGAAAAGATGATCTGAGCGCGTTCTAAAGCAGTTTCTGTATAACCTGCTGCACCTGGCGCAATACCGTTAATTGTGCCAGCATCATCATCAACAGTAAACACTCCCAGTTCATTGACTAGCTGAGAACTGCTTCCTGTCAGAGTGACTTTCAGGTTGGCTTTACCCCCATTAATTTGAAATATATCGTTATTGGTATTGATTAACTGTGGCGAAATATCATTAATAGTAGGAGAAACATTATTAACAGTGGTAGTAATGCTATTGGTAACATTATTGCTTTCATCACTCTCAGTAATAGCGTTATTGGGGTCTACTGTAGCTGTACCACTAGTAAGAGAACCTGTAATATTGGGGATAACATTTACTTCTAATGTGGCGCTACCATTAGCGGTAATGCCGCCATTAGAGAAGGTGACAGTATTACCCGAAAAACTAAAATTAAATCCGCCATTAATGACGTTTGCATTATTGTAAGTCACTCCACTGGGCAAGTTATAAGTAACAACAACATCATTAGCGTCTGCATTACCCGTGTTGTTTACAGTCAGGATGTAGGTGAGAGTGTCACCCACATTTACCGGATTAGGTGAGCCAGTTATGCTAACGCTCAAGTCTGGTTGTGCTGCGATGTCATTATCAGTAATGCTGACATTTACAGAACCAATATTAATACCGTTGTAGTTGCTATCACTGCTAATTACAGTATGCTGAATTGTGCCAGTGTGATTACCCTCGACAACTGTATCATCTACTGCTGTGGCTGTGATAGTTTGAGCTATATTCCAATTTTGGGGAGTAAATACTAGTTGGTTGGGGTTAGTTGTGAGTTGTGTACCACTGTTGATGTTAACCGTGACATTCGCTGTGGGTTGACTATTGAGAACTACAGAATAACTGTCAGTCGCACCGCCTTCGGTAACAGCAGTGTTACCACCAGATTCAGTAATTGTCACTGCGGCTGTATCGTTATCGGTAATGCTGACAGTTACGGCATTAATAGTAATATCATCGTAGTTACTATCAGTGCTAATTACAGTATGTTGAATTGTGCCAATGTGATTACCTTCGACAACTGCATCATCTACTGCTGTGGCTGTGATAGTTTGAGCTATATTCCAATTTTGGGGAGTAAATACTAGTTGGTTGGGGTTAGTTGTGAGTTGTGTACCACTGTTGATGTTAACCGTGACGTTCGCTGTGGGTTGACTATTGAGAACTACAGAATAACTGTCAGTCGCACCGCCTTCGGTAACAGCAGTGTTACCACCAGATTCAGTAATTGTTACCCCAGCAGGGATGGCTGTACCTGATATATTGATATCATCAATGCCTATCCACTCATCACTACCAACTGCATTTGTAGTGATGATCCTTAACTGCACCTGAGATTGATTTTCTGCTGCTGCTGGTAACGTCACATTTATAGGAGTAACAAGAGTTGCTAGACTTGGCCCTGAACTAGCATCAGCGACAAAAGCAGCAGGGACATTAGTAAAGTTACCTGATGTACCAACACGATACTGTAACGCAACTGGTTGTACTGCATTATCTGCTGAACCATCAATGTCACGCAGATTGTATGAAACGTTAATATTTGTTATGTTCACCGTATTCAGGTGAATCAGTAAAAAGGGAGCATCAGCTGTACCTGAAGCTTGAAGCGCTACTACTGAGTTAGCTATGTGAAACTCAGCAACACCACCCGTAGTAAAACTATTGGGATTAGCCTGATTGGCGTTGACATCTACAGGGGTAGATAAGCCATCAGCAAGAATTGTTTGGGGATTTGTACCAGTTGAAGTTGTTAGATCATCTCCGCGATAACCGATAATACTAGGAACACCATCCCAATTATCATTAGTTGTAATTAGCCCCGTATTTGACCAATTTTGTGTAAAGGAACCTGTAGCAAGTTGATGATACTCAGCACCCATATTAATAATCTCTAAATATGTCGTAGTTAGATGTATCTAAAATCCACAATTGATATAAATAAGTATTCCCAGCCGGAGACTGGGAAATAATAAAAGCTTTTATTGAGTTCGTATTCAATTAGATGCGGCTGTTTCTGCTACACTACCGATGAGTTCTTCTAAAGTGCGGAGTAATTCTTGCTCGTTGTAAGGTTTAGAAAAATAGGCTTTAGCACCTAGCTGCATGGCGAGTTGGCGGTGTTTATCGCTGCTGCGAGAAGTCAGCATGGCCACAGGAATATTTTTCCAGTCAACGTTGGTTTTGACTTTTCCTAAAAATCCATAACCATCAAGACGAGGCATTTCAATATCGCAAATTACGGCTGCGATTTTCAAGCCTGTTTCTAATTTTTCTAAAGCATCTTGACCGTCTTTAGCTTGTTCTACTTGATAGCCACCTTTTTCTAGAGTTAATGCTAAAAAGCGACGGACATTAATCGAGTCATCGATAATTAAAATTTTGCCTTTTGGCTTGGGAGGTAGCGCCGCCAGTTTTTCGCTGTCAACGAAAAGGAACGGTGTTTTGAGTCTGACTGAGGGTAATTGATTGTTTTTAGAAGTAGGTTGGTTGCTGGCAATCCAGTATAGTAGTTCGTTAGCGCTAACTAGTGCGACTACTCGACCATCACCGAGAATTGTGCAGTTACTAAAACCTTCAGGTAGAGGTATATTACCTTCAACTTGACGGATGGCAACTTCTTGTTCACCCCAACAACGGTCTACTTGAATGGCGACTGTTTGATTATTGCCTTTAACTATTAATACGCTGTTGGCATTAATTGCCGCGGGAGTTTCTAGTTCTGGACTATCGTAGCGTGGGCTATTAAACTCAAAATGTTGACCAAGGCGAATTAGAGGTAGCATTGTGCCTTGCCAATTGAGAACTTCGTTACCTCCCATTGATATAATGCGATCGCTTTGGAGTAAAAATATTTCGGAAACAACATCTGTAGGAAACGCCAGCAGTATTTTATTTGTTTCTACTAGCAGCACTCTAGCGACAGAAAGGGTAAACGGTACTGATAAGGTGAAGGTAGTGCCAACTCCCGGTTCAGTATCAACTGTAATATCACCGCGCACTAATTTTAGGTTGTTGCGTACCACATCCATACCAACACCACGGCCAGATAAGGCAGTGACTTGTTCGGAGGTGCTAAACCCTGGTTCAAAAATTAATGATAGTAGTTCATCATCACTAGCGTTTTCTAACAGACAACTATCCAAACCCATTGCTAAGGCGCGAGAGCGAATTTTTTCTAAAGAAATACCTCGTCCATCATCCCGCATGGTAATTATGGTACGATTGCTACGGTGAGTGGCTTGGATTTCAATTAATCCTTGTTCTGGTTTACCTAATTTATGGCGAGTGTCTGATTCTTCAATACCATGATCAAAAGCATTTCTTAATAAGTGCATTAAAGGATCATTTAATGCTTCTAAAATGCTGCGTTCAATTAAAGTGTTACCACCTTCAATTTTTAACTGGACATTTTTGCCATATTCCACATTTAAGTCGCGGATTGCCCTGGGAAAACGCTCAACTAATTCTGAAATTGGACGCATCCGTACTTGATTGAGTTTGGTCTGTAATTGTTTAGATGTTTTGTTCAGTTTGCGAGCAATTTGATCGGCATCATCAACACTTAATTGAATATCTGTAGAGACTTCTTGCACTTGCACAAGTGTTTCAATTATATCTTGCGATCGCAAATTAATTTCGTCTTGAGAATGCTGAGTAGATTCTTGCAATATGCTCTTATTTACATTAGATGATATTGCTCTGTTGTATGTCAGGCGTAATTCTTGATGTTCTCGGTCAAGAGTTTGCACTCGTTGATTGAGGTTACGCGCGAGTTTGCGTAATTTTTCTAATTGTGAATGTAGACCATTTCTTTGGATAATTAATTCACTAAATAAATCATTAATTTTTTCTAATTGCTTGATCGGAACTCGGACTGTATTTTCTGAAGGTTCACGGTCTTTAGTATTACTAATTGTTTCGCTTTTTTGTTCAGCAATGATTGTGTTAATTTCTGGGATATTAACAGTATTAATATCTGCATCTAAGGAGATGAAGTTAGTGATGATGCTTTCTTCTTCTTGTGTGTTTACAGGTATTTCTTCTTCGTTGAAACCATTATCTGTAGCGAGGAATTGAGCAATTGCTTCTGCGGTTGACAGTGGCTCAAATTGATGATATTCTGCCAGAAGATTTGATACTTCACTCAGTTCAATTGCTCTAGGTAAGCTATCGAGTTGATTTGTCAAGACTAAGGCTTGCGATCGCCGCCATGTTTGCAATGCTATCTGGGCAATTTCAGAGATGCGATCGGGTGCAGCAAATTCTATAGAATGTTTGATAGACTCACAAAGCTGGGTAAAGGCTGGCAATTGCAGCATTTCTCCCAAACCGCCTAATTCAGCTGCCATAATTGCAACTTCTTCTTGCAAACAAGGCTGTTGACTATCTGCCAATACAGATTCTAAGCGCTGTAAACATCCTTCAACTTCTGTTTCAAATAATAAAGGAATAATATTTTGTCCATCTTCTGGTGACAACATAGTTGTTGCATCTTCAGGAGTGGGATCACCTAAACGTTGATGGAGTTCTTCAAAAACTGGGTAACAAAAACTTGTTAACCACTGCTCTTCTATCACACTACCTGTTGATAGTAATTCCACAATCTGACGCATCCAGTCAATTGCCGAAAGCAGTAAACTTTGCAACTGTTGGTCAATTTCTAGTGAACTTTTTCGAGTTTTTAAAACTTTAAAAGCATCCTCTAAGCGGTGTGCTAAATCGCTTAACACCCGAAATCCCATCATCGCCGCGCCACCTTTAATTGAGTGAGCGGCGCGGAGTGCGCCATTAATTTTTTCTAAATCTATGCGGTGACTGGTGTCAATTTCCAGCAATACTCCTTCCAAAGTATTGAGGTAATCTGTTGCTTCTTCCAGAAACTGCATCTGAATTTCTAATTCTTTATCTTGTGACATTGTTTTTAATAATTAAGAATTAAGAGTCAAGAGTTTTGAACTATGAACTTTTGACTCTGGACAGTTATTTAACTCACTTTAAAAGTCTCAACAGTTTCTTGTAACTGTTGAGAAATTTCTACAGTTTGTTTGAGAGATTGACAAACTAAGCTGGAAGAATTGCTAGTACGTTGGGAAATAGCCGCGATATCTTTCATTAACAAGTTGACAGTTTGCGATGTTTGTACCTGCGATGCGGTTGCAGAAGAAATAGACTGGACTAAAGAATCAATCTGGCGGGATACATCAAAAATTTGAGCCAGATTTTGCTTCGCTTCTTCCACCACTCGCGCACCTTCACCAACTTGGGTAGTACCAATTTCCATCGCCTGTACGACTGCGCTAGTTTCTCGTTGAATATTCTCCACAATTTGTTCAATTTCTTGAGTGGCTGCGGCACTGCGGACTGCTAATTCACCTACTTCTTCGGCAACCACGGCAAAACCTTGGCCTTCTTCACCTGCACGGGCGGCTTCTATACCTGCGTTGATGGCGAGTAAGTTGGTTTGCATGGCGATGTGGTTAATCAAGGACACCACACGAGAAATGTGTTGGGAAGATTCCCCCAGTCGTTTGACTTTTTGGGCTGTTTCACCGACTGTTTCTCGCAAGGAAAGGATGTTCTGCACTGTTAAATACATCGCTTCTTCACTTTTGGAAGCGTTTTGCGCCGCGTTATTAGCAACTGTTGCCGCTTGTTCTGCACTGGTGGCTACAGCTTGCATCGAATGAGTCATGTTATCAACAGCATCAAGGGCGCGGGTAATTTCGGCAGCTTGTACGAGTGCGTCGTTTGCAAGTTGCCGGATAGCTGTTTCGTTAGAACTAATGGCAGTATTTACTTGAGTGGCTGCTTGTTTGACTTGGGTGACAATATCCCGCAAATTTTCGACTATGGAGTTAAAAAAGTCGGCAACAGTCCCAATTTCTCCGTCTGTCACGTCAGCACGTACTGTTAAATCACCTCTAGCTGCACCTTCGATATCATTGAGTAGTTCTAGAAGTTGCAGTTGTAGGGCTTCTTGGGTTGGGCGTTCTGTAGGAATAGTATTAGTGCGGGCGATTTCTGCTTGTTCGTTGACTAATACCTGCAATTGCGCGGCCATATTGTCAATATTGGCACTCAATACACCTAACTCGTCTTTTCTTTCTGATGCGAGACGGGTGTTGAGTTCACCTTGCCCTAATTTAGCGACTGCTACTGTCGCATTCAGGATTGGCTGTGTGGTAAGTTTAGCTAACCAAGCTGCGATCGCTGCTACAATTAACCCTGTTAGTGCTGTACCAATGGCAACAATCCACAACAATTGCCGTTGAGTTCCATACAAAGTTGCTGTATCTGTAGCTAGTAATACTTGCCAGTTTAAATCAGGTAAACCTTCTAGTTTGCTTGCTGGTATGTAACTAATTAATTGTTGTTTTTGATAACTTTTGGGGACTGTTATCAGAGTATTAATATTATTTGTTCCTAGGATTTTTGCTAAACCGGGATACTCGGCTTTTGCTTCTTTTCCTAATAATTCTTTTTGTGAACTCAAGAAAACTTTTCCAGAGTTATCTAGCAAAGCGTATTGATACCCATTAACAGCGTAGTTTCTAATTACCTCTTGTAGAGATTTGGTCGGTAGACTTGTTCTCACTACAGCTAGGGTTCTGCCTGTAACTGTATCTTTAATAGGTGCAGCTAGATAAATGTTGGATAAATTTTCTGACTTACTAATAACTGCAACATCTTTTTGCAGAATTTCTTGAAAATAGTTACTATCTTTTTGATTATCCAGTGGTTGTCCTGTAGATTGAACAATCAAATTGCCTTCAGTGTCAAATACAGCAATACTATCATAACCTTTATAAGCTGTTAGGATTTTATCTAGTAATGCTTGCTTTTCTGGAGTATTGGGATTTCTAATGAAGTTGCCATTAGCTAATAAAGGCAAGTTAGAAAGTCCTTGAATATCTTCATATCTTTCTAACATAAAGCGGTTAACTTTATCTGTTAAACCAATAGCTTCTGCTGTTTGAGATTGGGTGATTTGCTTAGTCAGGGATTTGTTGGCAAAATTATAAGCGATCGCACCGATGACCAAAGCTGGTATGGTACTAATAGCGATCGCTAAAATTGTAGCTTTCGTTTCTAAACTCAGCCGCTTTAAATATCCACCTACAAAATTTTGTGTCGAATCATTATTAGTTGCAGCATCAAGTCTATTTGAAAGCTGGATTTTGCTCCCAGAAACTTTCGTAGATGCTATCAAAGAAGCACGATTTTTACTATCACCACTCTTAGCCATGTCAGTTTTATGAAACATACTCTAAATTCTCCTGCACAGGTAAATCAAAAATTTCAAAAGCTGTCTTTATGCAGACAACCTAATCACTGCGGAGAATAGAAGATTGCACAATAGCCTGTGCATCTAATACCAGCAATATTTCTTCTTGTTGAACAACACATCCACGTAAATAGGGAACTAAGCTAGATGCTACTTGTCCGATAGGTGAATGAATATCATCAAGCATAATCTTAGTTATACCTTTGATTTCTTGTACAACTAAGCCAATAAGCAGTGATTCTACCTTGATGACGATGACATTATACTGCTGCATCCTCGTATCTATAGCTTCTAAATTGAGCATTCTTGGTAAATCAATTGCCCAAATTATCCGACTCCGCCAATTCATTAATCCTAAGATACATGCAGGCATATTCGGCATAGGTGTCACAGATTCAATCGGCAAAATTACAGCTTCTTGTGTGTGAGTCATAGCTAAGATAGCAGCAGTTTGCTGATTTAGTCGAAACTTGAGGAAGCCATCTCCTGGGCTATTGTTGGTAGGTTTTTCAGCGAGTATAGTTTTGGTATTATTCATTTATTTAAATCACCACTGATTTAATAGCGCGTAGTAATTGTTCTCGTGTATATGGTTTAGTAAGATAAACATCAGCCCCTTGCTTCATTGCCCATAATCGGTCAATTTCTAGATTTTTAGAACTACAAATAACTATCGGTAATTTTTGTGTTGTTGGATTTTTTTTCAGAGAACGACATAATTCAAAACCGCTCATACCAGGCATAACTACATCAGTCACAATTGCATCTGGATTTTGCAATATAGCTTGTTCTAAAGCTTCTTTAGCGCCAGTTGCTTTAATAACGTTGTAACCACTCTCTTTAAGATAATGGCTCATCAGTTCTAATTCGCTGGGCGAATCTTCGACAATTAAAATTGTGCCAACTAAAGTCAAACTCACTCCTCAATCTCCTAAAAAATAGATTTACTCAAGCTGATCAATCTAATGTAAGCTTACTTGTTTAGTCAATATGTTTAAACACAATTTTCAGTAATTCCGATTGAGTAAAAGGCTTAGTCAAATAGCCAGAAGACCTAACCATTTTTGCTTTTGCCCTGTCAATAAATCCTGTTCTTCCTGTCACCATAATGATAGGAGTACTTTTAAAAGCTGAATGCCTACGCAATAACGAACAAAGTTCATATCCATCTAGATTTGGCATTTCCACATCTAGTAAAATGAGATTCGGTTTACTGCGGAGAATTTGCATTAATGCTTTGACTGGATCATTAATTGTTACTACTGAAAAGGTATTTTCATCTAAAAAAAGTTTGATGGAATTCAACACTGTTTGGCTATCATCAATGCAGGCAATTGTATATAAACTTTTTTTTCCTAATTGCTGAACAGTTTGATTATTTATATTTTCAACAGATTCAAAATTGTTATTTTTGCTTAATGGTTGTCCATTTGGTAGTGGTTTTATTCCAGGTAAAACTTGAGAACCTTTAGCAACTTGAACTTGTGATTGGAGTTGATGACGATGTCGTAACTGTCTTTGACAATATTCCACTAGTAAACGCAAATCTAACTGACAGAACTTTGGCAGTTCATTCCATGAGCTGTCAGGATAAAATTCGTAGGTTCCTTCTTTTAAAATTAAAAATGACTCCAGCACCTCTTTAGCTAATTCGTCTATTAAAGTTGCTGCTTGCATAGAACTGATGTAGCGCTGCTCTACTAACCAGCAAATAGCTTGGTAGTCTGCATGTGGTATTGACAGACTCTCACTTGCTGGTTCAAACATTAGTCGCATCTGCACGCGATTAGCACTGTTGAGAGTAGGAATATTGAGGCTCAAGCGCCGCAAGTGATTATCAAGTCGCTCAAACATCTTATCGGAAGAAGAAGCGTAAGTCAGTTTACCTTCTTCTAAATGAATTGAGCATGAAGTTGATCCAGTAAATACACGCAAGCAACCAGTAGCGCGACGACTAGTTAGCTGTGCTAATAAAGATAGTGGATGTAGTTTTTGGATTAACCGATGACTACTCATAGGAGTTATGTTTTGCATTTATTTCAACTAAATTCAATACATTGCAGATCAGTTTATACGTAGTTTATTCACGATTCTCATCAAAATATATTCTTTTTGAGTAAAATACACTACAAAGATTTAGAGTGGGTTTTGGGGCATAGGTAACTTTATGCTAAGGATTTTTTGATGTTTACATCTTTACTCATATAAGTAATTAAAAGTTAAATTAATTACTAGTAGCAGATGAAAAACAATTAAGAAAATTAATTGCACAAAAGGTAAAATTTAAAACAAGCTACTTACCTTCAAGCAATTTTTAGGTAGTAGACTCTGAAAGAATACTGCTAAACTAGCAAAATTTAACTAGATTTTTCTCAGTACTTACACTTAAAAAAAATCGGCTTCGCCCAAACCAGATAAAATGTAATGTTTTGTTAAGTAATATTACTGGAAATATCAAATAAATTCCCCATGTCCAATTACCTTCAGCGTCTGCTAGTGCAATTGTCTATATGATTCCCGCTGAAGGCACGAATATTAATCTTCTTAATGAAAATTCAACAGTTTATTTGCTGGACTACATTCTCAGAAGATATGTTAACTTCTGCCATTGCGTACTATTATTAGTCCAGATGTAAGTATTTCAAAAGTTTTTCGTAAATTCAGCTAGTATTACTTAGGTGTAATAATGTAATATGTAGGCGATCGCTAGTTTCAGAGCCGTGAGTTTATAATCTCAAGCACACCCAATAAAATTTGTTTAAACGCCGTTGCACCAGTCGTTAAGATATACTTGCATTTCGTTGACGAACAGGTACAGTAGGATTTCGCAATAATTTGACACTCTAAAAATGTACAAAAAAAGGCTTAGTTTAACCAAGCCTTTATGTATACCAAGCATTTACTACACCAAGCTTAATGTATCCTAAGTTCTACTTTATTTCATCTTCCTAAAGGGTGTATACAAATAATTTGATAACTGATATTGCCATATCCACAAATGTATTTCAAATCTTGGGATAATCTATTAATAAAAAATATATATACAAAATTATATAGCCAAAATACCTGTAATTTTTTAGCTATAAAAAAGGTTTGGCTATTAGCCAAACCTTAATAATTGCTGTGCTTAACAACGTACTAAATTAATGTATTACTTTCTATTAGGCGACTTCATCTATCTTTAGAATGTCGCTAAATACTATACAAATTGTTAGCAATTTATTTAACAAATAAACTATTATTCTTAGAGGTAAGCACCACTAATAAAGTTAGCAAAAAGCACACGCTACACCAGCATAAAAAGGATGAAAATATTACTTCTTCACCCTCTGCTTTTGATATTCAACACTTCTGGTATATTGTCTAACAAATATGAAAAAGGCTTGGCTATTAACCAAGCCTATATATACCAGGTGTTTACCATATCTAACTAATTTATCCCCACATTGACTACCATTCATCTATCTTTCAGTTGTGTACAAAAAATAAAAACTATGATATGTGTCACCATTCAACAGATATAAAAATAAGACTAATAATATAAGTAAAATTTTAAGAATAAAGCACCTTTTAGGCACTTCATAATTATTTTACTCTACCTCTAGTAAGATGCCATATTAAAATAGTTAATTCTAAAAATAAAACCCTGGCTTTTTTCCAGGGCAAATACACGTTTTTCAGGCATTATGAAATCGAATATTAACTCTATAAATAACTTATTTCACCTATCCGCAGAAAGATAAAAAATCGATTTTATTTAAATAAAAAAAACCTAGCTTATAGCTAGGTCTGTATATACCAAGAGTTTACCATATATAAATAGTTTAGACATTCTATTACTTTAGTTCATCTATCAAAAGGTTATAGTCAAATTACTGGGTATCTGATGTGTAATTGTCTTACTCGATTTTATTGGTCAAAGTGAAGTATTAAGTAAAATATTCGAGATGATATCAGAATAAAACAGCCGGATACATTAAATTAGAACTGTATTGATTCTCAAAAAACCTTGTAAAAGTATAATAATCATAAATATAAACTTTAAACAAGAGCTTTAATTACTTTACACCTTAAACTGTAAATTGGTCATTTATCCTGAAATGGCAAATGCAATTTAGCAGTTAATTTTTCTCAACACTATAAATTACAAAAAAGGTTTAGCTCACAGCTAAACCTCTGTAGAAAGCAGTTATTTGACACACCAGAATTAATTTAGACTGAGTTTAACTGAAGGGCATCTTCCTATAGTATGTACCCAAAGATTTGTTAATATGATAAGACATTTCTCGATTATTCAGGCTGCATCATCTTGCTGATTTCCCCAACCCAACGGCGGCGCTCAGAATGCTCTAAATTTAGAATATCTTCTAAACTCCAATGGAAATGAAACGCAATACAGGCTACCTCCTCGTGCAGTACATCTGAGGGGTAGCCTATGATTCCCCCGCTAAAGCTAACTCCACTTGAAAATTAGTATTACATTGCGGACATTGCACTGGAATATAAGCATCACCTTGCTGATTAATTCGATTGTAAAACTCTCGCAAATATGCCAAATCTCGTGAAAAAAGATTCTCTAATAAATCAGGAGTTATCTCTGTTAAATTACCCAAACGAATGATGACTTGTGATAGCATCACGATCGCAGCATAAGCTGTATTTTCCTGAGCAGCACGGTTTTTTTTGACAATCATTTCATCCTTTGCTGTCGCCAGACGCATCACACCCTGGCGGTGTAAATTTCCCTCAACATCTAATAAACCTCTAGGGAGAATAAAGTCAAATTCTGTATAAATTTTATGAGTCATAAATTTAATAGATAATTAATCACAAATGGATGTAGATAAAGTTTACCTGTTCTTGCCCTACTCCCCACTCCCTTCTTCTAATTCATTAATTTGGCGATAAAAATTTTGTAAATAACTTAAATCACAAGCAAAAAAATTTTCCACAACCGCAGGTGTTACCTCATCTAATGCACCTAAATGAGTAATTACGCGTGATAAAATTATTACCGTCGCATAGGCTGGATTTGATTTCACACGAGGGTCGCGTAATGGCACAATTTCGTCCATCGCTCTTGATAAACGCATCACACCTTTGCGGTGTAAATTACCATCTACATCTAAATATCCTTTTGGTAAAGTAAATTCAAATTCAGTTTGCAACATCCTATGCTACTTTCACTCGTTTTAATTCTTCTACTACTACTTCTATCTCTTCAATTTCGTGTTCACTACCACCAGCATTAACATCATTAATTTTATAACTAGCAGGCCAAGCATTTTTAAACTCTAATCTAAATTGTTCTTCAGCAGCTTGATTGTAAATCACTAAAGAGCCATCACGTCTTTCATCGCCCCATTTACTTTCTTGCACAGCAGCTAACCAATTCCACATAGTCATAGAAATAGTTAAACCACGACGCAAAACTATATTGGAATAAGATATATTTCCTGGAACTTTTGTGTGGACGACTCTACCACTAGTGTTACCATTCTTACCCCAGGTTTGAGGTGTCACTTCGGCAATTTCTATCACCTGTTGACTAATCTTAAAACCTTGACATTCCATAAAATAGCCATCTACTGGCTCCTGGCTACCAGTGAGCTTTAGTTCCAGGTAAAAACGGCTATTAGTCAGAATTTCGGGAAAATCTGCCATGATGATTACAACATAAAAAATAAGATGATAAAAAAGTATGAAGACTAAAAGCTGAAAGATAAAATTTCACACTTCATACTACCCTTCGGTAAGCCACCCAAAGGGTGTCTACATACTTCATACTTCTACTTACTTCTTCCTTACAAAATAAGTAAAGCCAATAGTGACTGTTTCTGTTAGCATTTCACTACTACCTGCTGTGAAATCACTTGTTGCATAGCTGGTAGGAAAAACATCTGTAAATTCGTACTGCACTTTTTCTTCCGAGCCATCGTAGATAGAAAGTTTGCCTAGTTTACGACTTTTGCGACCATCTGATTTACCTCCGGAAAGAGCTTCAGCATGGCATTTATTGTACCAATCAAGGAGTTGTTTAGAATCGGCTGTTGCTACACACTCAATGGTAATTTCTGAGCATTCTACGCCACCGATAGTAGCATTGGTTTGAGTTTTACCATCTTTAGTTACACCAATAGGTGCTTCGCCACCTGCAACTACCATTTTCATTTGCATACCACTGATTTTCTGTATCAGAACATCAGTCAGTCCATCTGCTTCCCAGTAAAACTTGGCATTAGAAATAAACTCTGGCATAAATAAACCTCCAAAAAACTACTTAATAATTAATTCACAAAATCTATTTTGTCCGATTGATATTTTCACAAGTTAGAGTGTATGTTTCTTCAATATAGTCGTTGCCTGCCACATCCAAATCTCCGATTTTGTATTGAGAAGGCCAAGCTTCTTTTAAATCCCAACGCAGCACTTCATTTCCATCAGTATCATAGGCAACTATAGAGCCTGTTTTTTTACTTTCTGCCCATTTGCCTTCACCTTTTTCAGTTTTTGGCATACATTTTTTGAACCAATCATACATTTTTTTGCTAGTGCTATCACTATCACCACTCATCAGCGTTGACACTTCAATTGTAAATAGCCCTTCAAACCCAGCAGAGTTAATTTGCCTAATAGTAACGCCACCTTTTGTGGACATCAAAGGTTTATCTTGACCTTTGACTTTAGCTTCAAACTTGACCCCACCAATTTTGGTAAAAGCCATGTCAGTCATACTATCAATTTCAAAGTAAAAATTACTAGCAGCAATCGGTTTTAATTCAGCCATATTTGTAACTCCTTAAATGAACAACAAGATTTGTTTTTGTATGGTTTGTTCTAGCATCTGATAGGGTGCGTTAGCCTATTGCATCACACACCCTAAATACAACCACCTGTCACTATTTATTGGTTAGGCGACCATTGACTAAAGCGGAAGATGACAAATTCCGCTGGACGTACAGGACAAACACCAACTTCGATATATAAACGACCCAACATCATGGTTTCGTGGGTATTGATACTAGCATCACATTTAACATAAAATGCTTCCGCCGCCGAAGCACCAAACAAAGCACCTTCGCGCCAGAGTCTTTCTAAGAAGTTGCTGACGGTACGAGTGACACGCGCCCATAAATCTTGGTCATTGGGTTCAAATACTACCCACTGAGTACCGAGTTCTACTGATTTCTCGATATAGCTCATCAAGCGGCGGACGCTGATATAACGCCATTGCACGTTATCTGGTTCTACTAAAGTCCGAGCGCCCCAGATGCGGATACCGCGGTTGGGGAAGGTACGGATACAGTTGATACCCAACGGGTTAAGTAATTCTTGTTCGCGCAGGTTGGTTTCGTAAGCTAAACCAATTACGCCTCTGGGTGTGTCGTTGGCTGGTGCTTTGTATACCCCACGAGTTTCATCAGTGCGACACCAAACGCCCAACATGTGACCGGCGGGAGGAATCAAAATCGGTCTACCACCGTTACGAGGGTTGGGGACTTTAATCCAAGGATAGTAGAGAGCGGCAAATTGCGATCGCCTATTAAATGCACTCAACCACTGAGCCATATGTTGAGGCTTCACCTGAGTCGGCGGTACAGGCGCACCACCACCTTTACACGGTGGCGGATCTAGCACTACCATCCGGTTAGGGGCAGTATTTTCACACATACTGACCATCGCTTCCATGATGCCGTGAACCTGATCCAAATCTAAGATGCCCTCTTGATAAGCACGCATCAAGTCAGGAAAGGTAATCATGGTAACTTCGTCAATTTCAAAGATACCTTGCATTCCGGTGCGATCGTCTCGGACACCTTGCACATCTCTGGGGAAACGGTCAGGAGTGGAAACGACTGGCGGTGGACTGACTTCGTAAGTACCATTGGCTGGACGACGAGACAACGGTTGTCCTGGTGTTTCTAAGTCGGCGACAGTGACAAACTGCGACTCTTGCAAAGCTGTCACCGCATAAGTACCCACTCCTGCTTCCACTTGTGGGTTCATCGATAGATGGTCGTATTCTTCCAGAATTTCCCCATTCCGGCTAATTAAGACTTTAAAGAACTCACCAGTATTTGCAGGTGGTTCTGCTTCTGGGTTTTCTGGCGGACGCGGTTGGCTTTCGGTGACAGAAACATTAATTCTGCCTTCTGCACCGCCGTCGTCTTCACCTTCAGCAGGTTTCAAAGCAAAGCTCAAAGAAGGACGGTTTCCTGTGGTGCGAAGTTTTAGAGCAGTTTCTTCTGGTGGTGGTAGCTGAGAACCAGGAAGTTTTGTCCCGATACTAGCTACCCAACAACGTCCACCCCCGTTGAGAAACCAGCCGTTTACTGCAAAGGGTAGATAAGCATCAAAATCTGTGTACCCATCAGAACCTTGTTTAGCAAAGTATTCTAGGTACTCGTTCCACGATGTCACTAGCATCGGTTTAAATAATTCAGCATCACCGCGGACATCTTCGGTAAAGCCGATAAATCCAGCGATATTTGTACTCACCCCTTCGATTGGGCGACTACCTCGGTCTACTTCTTCAACGTAAACACCAGGTGCAAAGTAATCTAATCTTGGCATAATGCTTGGTTTTCCTATTTTTGAAGTCTGAAGGATGAAGTATGAAGTATAAAATTTCAGACTTCATACTTCACACTTCATACTTTTTGAGTTGTTTTAGAACAATCAACCGACCAGTTACTGTCCAGGTTCAGGGGAATTGTTAACGTCACATACAAAGCTGGACGTAATGGGACTCCTAACGCATTCCATAAAGCCGCAGCATCCAGAGGATGAATAGCAGAAACGGTCATTGCTAATTCGCCATGACCGCGCAGTGCTGGAGCCAGAACCTCCTCTCGTAATGAATGGTGATGCAAAAGTAGTATTAATGCCTCAGACAAGAGACGCTGTTCAGCCAAACTCGTGAAGTCCCAAGCACTCACCAAAAATGAGACATCAAACCACCTAGGTGTTAATAAGACTAATTTCCCTTTGTCTGCTGGATGCTGACAACTGGATTGTTGTTTGTCAACACTTTCTTGAATGTTGTAACAATATAAATTCAGCCTGGGGTTGATATTCTGTCCCACACCAGGGTGGTTGAAATCAATTTGCTCTGTACTGAGCAGGGAAATCCCGCCAGCTAAAAGTTTTGCTAAAGTCTGGGTAGCAGCTGGGATCATAAGACACAACAGCAGAGTGACTGAAATGCTCCCTGAATCAGTCTGGTTGGTATATTTTTAACCGCCAGAATGAATCTATGGAGGTTGAAGCGTCCTTACCAGAGTTCCTGATGCAGGCAGCAGAAAGTGACTACTTTGCTACCTAACTTACGGAAGGCGGAGGGCTGACAGCACAAAATAAACCTTTGAATAAGGCTTGTTTATTAGCTGATTTGCCACTATTGGGCTATCTATTCATAGCTTAGATATTTGGCAGTCTGGCGGTTATTAGACTTTGGTCGATATTGTAAAATTATTGTTTTAAATTACCCAAATTCCAAAGCTGTGGAGTAAGCTGAATTCGTCCGTATTTATACAGTAAGAAGCATAATTTATCCCAAGAAAAAATATTTGATATTGGGTAGCATCCAGAATGCTTCTTATTTGTGAAAGTGTTTCGGAGTGTAAAAAAAGATGAGGGTGACTACACAAAAATTTATCTCTCAAAATCCTCTAACTTTGTTGGCGAACAATTCAGTAAGTAAATTGCCAGAGTCTGATTTTCACCAAATTTGCCAGCTAATTATTCAACAACTAACTGTTTTATTGCCGACTGTGGCTATCTGGACTGTTTATCATGACTTAGAGAGGGGAAATCGCCACTTAGTGGCAGAATATCTACCAGAATGCTTGCCAACAAGCAACTTTGTTTGTGGACAATTCAACCCAAATTTTTCATGTCTGCAAGCAGAAAATTGGTGGCGAGATGATTTCCCAGTTCTTAAAATTACGGAATTAGAAGCATCGGATTCATATCATACATATGTTTGTCGGATTAGCAAGCAGAATGCGACAACAGCAGAATATATATTAATTTGTACTAGTAAATTGCTGTCAACTGAACAGCAGCAGTTACTATTGGGTAATGCTCAAATACTGAGTAATTATTTAGCTATGTATAGAGAGCGATCGCACCAACAACAAGAAATCGCTGCTTTATCTCAAGTACTTGGACAAGCAGAACATCAACTGCGTAACCCTTTAGCATTAATTAATCTTTATGCCGAAAATCTCCGCTTGGCATTGCCACAGGGTAGCCTACAAGAACAAGCAGCATTAATTCGTCAAACAGTAGATGAACTCAGCATTAAATTAAGCGATTTGCTTTACCGTGGGCAAAAGGCAAATCTAAACTTAAAAAGACACAATTTACAAACAATTATTAGGGAATGTATTAAAAGTTTACAACACTTGTTAAAAGAAAAAGAATTAACAATTAACTATCCAGAGCAATCTGTGTATGTGACAGTAGATAACTGGCAGATGAAACAGGTATTTGATAACTTATTATCAAATGCAATTCATTTTAGTCCCCGTGGTGGGACAATAACTTGCAATTGGCAAGCATACAGTAATGAAGTGCTGATGGAAATATGCGATCGCGGTTCTGGAATTGCGCCGGAAGAATTAAAGCAAATATTTAAGCCTTATTATTCTCGCCGTTTAGGTGGTACAGGCTTAGGATTAGCGATCGCCCAAAAGATTATTTTGGCACATCAAGGTAACTTATGGGCAGAAAACCTCCCTGAAGGTGGCGCACAATTTTCCTTTACATTACCGCATAAACAGCAAAAATAAACGGCGTTGCTGAATTTAGGGATGAAAGAATGAACCGCAAAGTACGCAAAGTACGCAAAGTACGCATTCTCTACGAGAGGCTTCCGCCAACGCGCAGCGTCTCGTAGAGAAGAAGAGGTTTTGAGAGATAAATATCAGAAAATCATCCCGCATTTATGCAACACCCACAAAAACATGTGTGTAACGTTTCTAAGTCTGCGTCAAATAATAGCAACCAACAGTGAGTAGCAGTTAACATAAAACAGCTGTTGAACAGAGTCTACTGGGGCAAAATAGAAAGCATGACAATTGAACCTAACTCTCCCAATCTACCAACCCCAGAACCTTTACCCGAACAGGAACCAGATGATTTTGATAGTGGTACTAGTGATAATCACTTAAGTCCAGAAGCACTAACAACACAACAAAATCTAGCCGCGATTTCATCCTTGCAGTCACCGCAGCATACAACGGCGATGCAACGAGCTATTTCCAGTATGCAGCAACGCCCTACCTATCAATTCACGGTTAAACCAAGAGCATTAGCGCTAACCCTAGCAGCGATCGCTATTACTTTGCTAGGGGTGATCCTCAATAATTGGATCGTGGGGATCGTGGGAACCTTGGTGACTTTGGTATTGTCCCTAGCGATGCTATTACCTTGGTTGCAATATGTCCTCAAGGAATGGTTCACACCGGAAGATAGAACTTTGTTTGTCGGTTTTTTGGGACTAATAGCCGCAATTGTGGGCTTTATCAAATTTTCTGGCATAGGCGATCGCCTGTTAACCTGGGGACGAGGAATAAATTGGGAAGCTTTTGGTACATTAGCAGAATGGTTTGGCGCGTTGGGGCAAATTTTAATTGCCATCATCGCCGTTTATGTAGCGTGGCGACAGTATGTAATTTCCAAAGACCTAACAATTCAACAAAATCTCCTGACAGTTCAACAAAACATCATTACCCAGCAGCAAACAATAGATTCCTATTTCCAAGGCATTTCCGACTTAGTGCTGGATGAAGAAGGATTACTAGAAGACTGGCCCCAAGAAAGAGCGATCGCCGAAGGCCGCACCGCCGCAATTTTTAGTAGTGTTGATGGTAGTGGTAAAGCCAAAATTCTCCGCTTTCTCTCCCGTTCTAAATTACTGACACCCCTAAAACGCGATCGGCGCTTAGGTCGAGCTATTCTCAATGGTATGGGTGGTTATGCAGAAGACCGTCTAGAAGGTGTACGCGTCATTGATTTAGGCGTAATGTTAGCCGCAGCCGACCTTTCTGGTACAGATTTGCGTTGGACTGATCTCAGCGAAGCTAATCTTGTCCGCGCTAATCTTAGCAGTTGCGATCTAGTAAAAGCCAACCTCTCCCGCACCATTTTATATGATGCCAATCTCAATGGTGCTGACCTCAACGGAGTGAAGCTACTTTATGGTTCTTGGGAAACAGCTTCGCCCCGCAGTCGTAAAGAACCACCAAACTACGAAACTGGTGAACACACTGGGGCTGTAATTGAAAATGCTAATTTCACCAATGCCCAACGCATGTCTGAGGCTAACCGTTACTACTGCTGTGCTTGGGGCGGTGAAAAAACTAGAGCCACCATTCCCGGCGGTTGCGAAGGTGTTCCCAATAAATTGATTGCTCAATAGTCAACGGTCAATCGTCATTTGTTATTCTCCCCCGCCCCCCTGCTC
>NZ_JADEXZ010000085.1 GCF_015206815.1 Fortiea sp. LEGE XX443 | reverse complement strand
ACAACAGCCGTTCCTTGCACTTCTTCCTGGCTGCATGGCCTGTAATCGGTATCTGGTTTACCGCTTTGGGTATCAGCACAATGGCGTTCAACTTGAACGGTTTCAACTTCAACCAATCAGTGATTGACTCTCAAGGTCGGGTCATCAACACCTGGGCTGATATCATCAACCGCGCTAACCTGGGTATGGAAGTTATGCACGAGCGTAATGCTCACAACTTCCCCTTAGATTTAGCTGCTAGTGATGTTGCTCCTGTTGCACTTACTGCTCCTGCTATCAACGGTTAATTTTCAAACTTAGCTAAATAAAAAGCGTCCTCTGTTACCAGAGGACGCTTTTTAAATTGGCGCTCAAAGGTTAAATGATATTAATTGGACTTGGGGTTCCATTGCATTAACAATTTATGTGGAGTGTTTTGTTCGGAAATTTCAAACCCACATCGTTTGTACAACGAAATAGCAGGGTTATTTAGCAAAACTTGTAAAGCTTTGTAGCTTGTTGCTTACAATATTGAATCAAATTACCTCCTAGTCCCTGTCTCTGCATTTCTGGTACAATTGCAAGCCAACTTAGATGCAGTTGTTCGCCCCAATCAGAAAGTGTGATCACACCTACCGCAACACCATGCACAAGGACTAATTTGCCTGTTAATGACTCTCGTGCATAGCTACGTTGTATATCTTCATCCCAACCATAGGATTGACCAATCATATCCTTCATGATTACTACGCGTAGTGACCAAATGAAATCCCAGTCGTCTTTATTTGCTTCTCTAAGTTCTGGAGTTTAGACTAAGCAGCAAAAAGTAGCCCAGGAAGGCTGAGTTGAAAACAAGTAGGCTTGAAGCAGAAAAATTGACAATCTTAAGCAGATTCTGGTTGTAGCTTGCGTGGCTTAGTTGTAGTTTTTCTAACGACAGGATAGCGAATTCTACGTTGTCGCAGTTGTCCGGGCTTCCAGCCTGGGGACAATCCTTTGAGGTTTGGGCGGACGGGCAGGCGTACCAACAGCTGCTAAAATGCGCTCCATCGACTGGGCAACCCGTCCTGGAGTCAAATTGTCTAAAAACTTTTGCCAGGGCAAAGGATTATCTGCAACGATATCACGCGCTAACCATAATTCCCAAGTCATAATGGGCATTAAATCACTCCAACGCTCACATTGCTTAGGAGTACTGAGTTTGGGGAGAGTCCAGTGTAGACGTTGCTTCAAAAAGCGATACCAGTGGTCAACAGTAAAACGCCGCAAGTAGAGTTGCCAAACTTCTTCTAAGGGCGGCATTTGTTCTCCCAGCCAAGCCAACCACAAAGGTTTTGACACCCGCAAGTTACCAAGCTCATCAAGACGCTCAACCCGAATTAAGGACATCGGACGTGTAGCGGCTTTCCGAAAATGAAAATTTGACCACAAGCTCACCTTGATGCGTCCTAGTTTGGCATGGTTTACTTCTATACTTTGAGTGGCTTCAGTCCAGGTCGAAGTATCATTTAACTTAAATTTATCACCATGCTTTCTCGGTCGCCCCTTACCAGAATATGGTGGTGGTGCGCTCCACAAACATAAGTTTGAACGCAAACGGACGAGAATGTCTGCTTTGATATCGGCTGTTTTCAAAACGAAAGGGGCGCAGCCATACTCACTATCCCAAACCGAAATTGGTCTGGTGGGTAAATTCTCACATACCTGTTGTAGTTGCCACACTGCTTTCTGTATCGGGCTTTCCCAACTAGTAATTCTCTCATGTCTCAGGGGTAATGCCCAACTACCCTTTTCTTCTGGTATCCAAGCAATGGTGCTATAGCCCTGACCAATAGTGATTGGTTTGTCTCCTCCCATTGAGACACTGCTGTGTTCAATTGTCCTTTCCTGTAGTGTTACCGCATCTGGTCTTGACCAAGCTGTATGGTCGCCTGCTAACAATGGGCGACTCTGTGAAGGCATTTGTTTGATGTATAACTGCATCAATTTCTGCCGCTGTGGTCTGCTATCTTGTAATGCTTCGTAGATGCTTGGCCACTTACGTCTAAATGCTGATGATAACGATAAATCTGCCAAACTGTAAGCGTTTCGCGTCAGCAATATTGCATCCATCAGTTCAAAAGTTGCATCATGCGCTCTACCTAAATAGTTATATGCTGCTTGACGAAATTCCTCTAATTTGGCACGGTTCATATTGGCAGATGAGAATTGGTGGTTCTTTTCTCAGATTCTGCTAATAGGGGGCCTGTGTTCAAGCACACCCCTTATTTTTTCGTTAACGCTGCGGCTATTTAGTCTAAACTCCAGTAAGTTGAAACTCCATTTAAATCAAGACGAATGCACGAAACAAAATTTATTTTATCAATTAGCAACGCTAAAAATTTTAAACTACAGATGCTTCACTACTAAACCTTTGAATTCCTGGTATTTCTAATACTAAATCAGCACCGTAAACAGTAGCTGGCGTTTGGAAACCTGGCTTCACTTCACCTTTGAGAATGCGTTTAATAACTGCCACAGCACTTAAAGCAGTAAAATCGTAGGCTTCCGGGCCAATAAGTTTTGCTGTAATTTGACGATTTGATTCATCTTTAACAATACCAATTACACCAACTTTACCTTTAGTGCGTTCTTCTGCACTAGGGCCAGGCGGTAGTTTTTTAATTAAATTAGCTAATGTATTTTGGAAAGGTGATGAACTAAACAACCATCCTAAATATTGACTACTGGACATCAAAAAACTCACAGGACTGGGAAACACAGTATAAGTTTCAATATTAGGAATATTAGTACTGTGGAATGCAGTAACTAAATCAGCACGCCAAGGGTTAGTTACTGCTGTTACTATACCAGCACCAAAATTAACTTTGTGTTTTTTCTCGGCTGGACGGGATGGAATCAATTTGTTTGCTTTTCTCACTACGCCCATTTCATGTAAACTAGGTAAAACAGTATTGGCAGTACCTTGAGATACACCGCCTTCGGTTTCATAGATTAATTTGAGTGTGTTAGCAGTTGGTAACTGAGATTTGAGGTAAGCCGCAATACAATCAGTAGGTACAATACCAAACCCCACCCCAGGAAGCAGCATAATTCCGGCGTTTTTCGCTTCCATATCTCGTGCTTCTAACGCTTGGAATTCTGGAACTTCTCCAGCGATATCTAAATAATGGGTGTGAGTTTGTAAGCAGACATCGACAAGTGACTTGGCAGTTTTAGCAAAAGGCCCGGCACAATTAAGGACAACTGTAACATCTTGCAAAGAGTGTGCGATCGCCTGAGAATCATCCAAACTAAAAACGCGAAAGTCAAAGCCTAACTTTTTCGCTTCTGACATTAAAGCACTTTGATTTCGCCCCGCCAAAATTAACTCTACACCCTGATTTTTTGCAGTTTCAGCTATCAGTTTTCCTGCATAGCCTGTTGCGCCATATAATAATACTTTTGCTGTCATAGTTTATTACCAAATTTAATATTTGTAGTTAAGTTAATCCAAAAACTCTGTGTGAAAGTCATTTTTTTTAACGAACCACAAAGGGCGCAAAGAGCGCAAAGAGAAGAAAGAAAAATTCCCCCCCTTAAAAAGGGGGGTTAGAGGGGATCTCACTTGACTTAATTATTAACAATCTGCTGCCACAATTTAACTTCTGGTGGTTCTGTTAAAAACTCTTCCGCTTTAGCCCCAAGCGCCCGAATATAAGGTTGTTGCATGTGCAAATCTAAAATTGCTTGACTTGCCCAATTTTCATGCAGTAAAAATGAAGATGGGTCTTCTATAGATTGATGTAAATCATAATTAATACAGCCATCTTCAGCACGAGTTAAAGCAATAACATGCTCAAATTCTTGTTTAAATATATCTTCTAAACCTGGTTTGACTTTTAAACGCGCGGTGACTGTAACTTGTTGTCTTGACATTTGAATTCTCCTATGTAGATAGATACAAGATGAATAAAGTCAAAAATCAAAAGTAAAAAGGTAAAAGTAATTTTTCCTTTTGCCTTTTTACTTTTTACTTTTTTAAGTATTGATACTGTTAATCACTTGAGAAGGCTTGAGATAGTTGTAAGGTATGGGACGAGTTTGATTTCTAATCTCAATTTTTCGTTCTATATCATGCAAATTTTGTTGGAACTGCACTACCAATTCCTGTGCCAAAGGGTCAGCAAATTCTTCATCATAATGACCCAATTTATCATAATGGTACGATGTCAAAATATGCGTCCACATTACTTGATCAGCAGCTTGCTTAAAAGGGGGCAATATTTTCATGAATGTTTGCATATCCACGCCCTTACTTTCGGGAGTTGGCTGATAAGCTGAGTATGGCATATTAGGAATAAATGCCATGTATTCGTATTGCGAGAAATTCAAAGCTGAGTGGAAAGGCGCACAGGTGAAAACTACAACCGTAATAATTTGAATTAATTGGTCAATAGTTTCAATTTTCTCTGGCATTCCTTTCACGCGTCCACCATCTTGGGCAACTAACTCTCTTGCCCAATTTTGCAATTCATAATCTTCACTCAAATCTTGGGAAGTTTTGTAATAAAGATGTAAATAATCTGTGACAAATTTTTCGATTGCATCCCATACCAACATACCATCATCTCGGAAAGGAAAATGCGGTAAGATGTCTGGGTCATCCATATTTTGACTTTTCATTAATGTCGGGAAAACAAACTTCTCCACACTCCATTCTTGGTACGTTTTAACAACAAAAGTCAAAGACTCTTCCAAAGTACCCGCCATAAATTCATCAACCGGCCCACCTGGTTGTAAAAAGTGAGTTCGCCCCAAATCGTTATCAAATAACATGAAGCGGAAGTGCGGTTTTAATAATAAAGCAATAGGATGATTTGCTGCTAATTGACGGGCTGCGGCAATACAAAAAGGAGCCATGACCGCATGAGTATATGCAAAATGGCTCCCTAATTCTTGATGATTACCGTCAGCAATTTGTACACAAGTTTTAGCTAAAAGCCAATCAAGATATGGATCATCTGGAGTGTAAATTAAGCTATTTGTACCAGCATCATTATTAAGTTGAATAGCCACAGGTCGCAGAGAACCGCCACTTGGAATGCCATTACTGTGCCAATAAAATAAAGCCCGTGGTTTAGGTAAGTACTTTTTACCATTCTGATAAGTACCACCTTGAATATCAAACAGTAAAGGATAGTCTAGTAAATAAAGTTTGCCTTCTTTTAGTGCTGCTTCTAAATTAGATTCTGCGCCTACGGCTTTTTGGAAATGAGCGTTAGTTACACTAAAGTTATGTGGTAAAGTGTCAATTCGGCGAATAGCTAAGGGGTTTGCGCCTGATAATCTTTGCTCGGCAAAACATGAATCTGTTTTGTAGTTTTTAATGACATCTGGCTTGGGTAACAGTTTCAAAAGTTCTTCATATTCGTCTAATTCATCTAAGGGATCTAAAAAATTTCTGGCTTTAGCTGCCAGCATATTTGGTGCTAAATTTGCCATACTTGCTAGGCGTTTAGCAGTATATTCGGCTGAGAAAAGTTCTTGATGTGGTACTTTATCGATGACGGGAATGGGAGCTAAATAATTGTGGTTAAATTTATAGTCTGCTTGATTTTTTACTAGCTCATCTTTGCGAGTATTTGGATTAGGATCTACTTGGGGTAAATATGGTTTCATGATGCTTTTTGGTTAGGGAATAGTGATTGTAATTCGTAATTACTCAGCAACACAGTTTTGGTGATGTTGGGTTCCGTTCCTCCATCCAACCTACTAATACCAATTTCCTTTAAATGTGAAACATATCTTCTTGTAGAAACGCGATATATCGCGTCTCTACACGGTTTGTATTTGTATCAGATTTTTTGTGAAATGGTATAAGTTCCTCCACTCAACCTACTCACTGATTTAGTAAATTACGAATTACGCATTATTTTTTACACTTGCATGGGGCGAAAAACTGCATCAGACGTGGGACTTTCTTGTTTAACAGCATTAATGATTTCTTGAACTACTTTGTCGTTGCGCCAGTAGCTACCATGTGCGTCGCCACCAGACAGCAAGGGTAAAAGTGTCTGTGCAGTTAAGCTTTCTAACCATCCTGTGTTTTGGGTGAGGATATCTCGAATATCTAAATATTTGGTGTCGCCATCGACTAAATCTGTCATGAGTTCTTTGAGTGGGTAGGCGATGGGATCACCGGGATGAAGGTAATTGCGCCAAGGTAATTTTTTACCTTTGCGTACTAATTGCAGACATTCTAATAATGTTTGCAGGTTGGGTGTAATGTCGTGGCTACTGGGTGAATCGGTGGTATCTTTACCTGGCTTGACGTTAGTCAGATTAAATATAGCAACAGGTGAACCAAGGGTGTGAATACTTGCAATGGGAATTCCCTGAGTGCGATCGCCATTTTTCCCTTCTACACCAAAAATGCCATCGCGGATAGCCATGACATCTTTGTGGCCTGGTGCTTCGGGGTTATCCCAACGACTCGCAAACAAGATGTCAAATAAAATCACGGTTCCCCAACTGTGGGTAACAAGGTGCAAACGATCAGCCGATGTGGCTTTATGCAATTGGTTAGCGATGGCTTGTTCTTTAAGTCTGCTAACAACTTTTGCACCAACATGACGGCTAATATATAGTGCTGCATCTCCAGCAAATTGAATAATTTGTTCTTCCCGAAATTCGCGGAACCACATATCATCCCAGCAGGATGAACGTCTAAGTTGTCCCATTAGATTATTTTCTGCTGCTTTGTTGACATCACCCCAAAACAAAGCGATTTTTTTGAGATTGCGTTGGCGATCGCCTACACTTCTGTCTAGGCGCTTAAATATTTCATCGGCGTAGTTTGGGTTGCGGGTATTCACACCATGAATAAACAAAACGTAATCAGTAGCCATTACAACACCCCTTTTCGGCAAGTTTTATAGAAACGACGATACTGCTGGGATTGGGGAAAACCTGATGGCAAACTTACAGAGTTTTTAAGTACTCAATCAGTGCTTTTTTATCATTATTAGACAAATCAGTGCCATAAAGATGTCCCTGATTGGAATTAGCAGCCACAGTCGTATCGTATTTAAAACCTACACGTTCAGCTTCCTTACCTTCGGAAACAAAGCCAACTCTTAGCGAATCGTAAACATCGTAACCCCGATAGAAGGTTTTTGGACGATTTTCGGGTTTTTCTAACAAATCTTCCAAAGATGGCACTGAACCATTATGCAAATATGGCGCTCTAATCCACAACCCATCAAGGGATACAGATACATAGCCATTGGTTTTGCGTAACTGGCTGAAGTCCCAAGGATAACCATCACCAAAATGATTGTATGTGTCTGCGGCTTGTTGCGTCCACATATCCAGACGATGGCGATCGGTTCCGACTTCTTCTACAGGGATGACTGTACCTGTTCTTTCGCCACCAAAAGCATGACAAGATGCACAAGTGTTAGCAAAAACTTGATTACCTTTTGAGGCTAATTGTTCATCAATTGCAAAGGGATATTTAGGCGGTGCAAGTTCAGTAATATAGTCTTCTACTCGTTGCAAATCAGCAACAGGTAAAGAGTCTTTAGTTGCACCATCTCCGATTGCACCTGTTTGCACAGTTTCTTTCAGAGATGTTTCCAATCCATCCCAATGCAATGCAGATCCTTTGTGTAGTTTCTGATTCCAAATCGGCATCATATCGGAATTACCGATAGTGTCATCTTTGGGCAGCTTTAAGGTATTAAACTTGACCGGATTAAACGGATCAATTCTACCCGGCCCCCAGTTAGGACGAGAATTCATCCACTCAAAGTCTGTGTTTTGTTGCAGCAGGGCTTTTTTAGTTTGGGGAATAATTAGAAAGCGATAAAGTAAGTTTTCTACCCAAGAAAAATCATGGTTATATTTGATTTCATCGAGGATATAGTCAGCATTAAATCTCGGATCACTAGCAGCAGCACCCAGAAAGCGAATATATCCTTGCAAATCAAATTTGTTAGAAGGCCCGGCAGGAAAAATGTAAGGTTTTTCTACAGGACTAGTTCTATAGGTAGCCGTGTGACATACCGCACAAGTTATGCCCACCCGTGGAAAACCAATAGTTTTTTTAGTAAAACCGACTGGTGTTTCTTTGCCTTCTTCCCAAGTAATTCCTAACGAAGTATAGCCACCTGCACCAGGTAATTTATCAGGAAAGATGCGGGGTAATACTAACCAAATCCAATAAGGTACACCTTGAGATGGTTCTGTACCAATAGAACCATATTTAAAATGTTCTTCTGGGGATTCATAAGTCAGAGGAACATCCCGAAATAAATGATACCATGCAGTGTACCCACCTACCCCAACTAACAGCACAAAAACTAAAGCAATGCTGGCGAGAACTCTGCCTAATTTCTCTTTGAATATTTTCATAAAATTACATTGCCTCTTAGTAGAAATTAGGAGAATTGTTTGGTTGGTTCTTTGGCGATCGCATCAGCATTTTCACTCCGCAAAGCTAAAGTTAATAAAATCGCTTCTACAACCCCAAAAAATAAATCTACAAAGGCGATCGATAAAAAGCCTTTATCTTGCCCAAAAAACAACACAGCACAAATAAAAAAGGTTGATCCAAAAGCTCTCGATGGAAATATTGATATCCACGCAGTCGCCTGATATCTATAAAGATCAATTGCGCCAGGAATGTAAAAAGCACTAATAATAAACAACAACATTCCCGCAGTTCTTACCCAGATAATTGGGTCAGGTTGCTGCATTCTCAAAAACCACAACATTACCTCCGGAAAAAAACACGAAGGAATAACAAAACATAGATTCACAATAATGCCCAGCCAAGTTATACGGCTAAACCATTTTGCGTAAGTATTCATTTTTTCTCCTAATTTAACCTGTAAGAATTCTTCTTCTCTTTGCGCTCTTTGCGGTTCGTAAAAAAAGACTAATTAATCTTACAACAAGACAAAAATAACCTATTCTGAATTCTCACATCACAACTGCTTCATATACTCCACCAAAGCATCTTTATCTGCTGGCGAGAGTTCAGTTCCATATACATGACCACTATTGCTATTTCCTGGTTTTGTCGTCTCAAATTTAAAATAATTTCTACCATTTTCCTCAGCAACAGTAGAAACAAAACCAACTTTTTCGCGGTCAATTACATCGTAACCACGATAAAATTCTTTTGGTCTATCCTCTGGCTTATCTAGCAAATCTCGTAATGTTGGAACTGAACCATTATGCAAATAAGGAGCGCGTAACCAAACACCATCTAATGGCATATTAGCGTAGCCATTTGTTTTCCGGAAATTATTAAAACGCCAAGGATAACCAGCATACAAAGTATTTTGGTTAGATAGGGTTTGGTAGGTAAAAGAATTCAACCGATAAGGGTCTGTTTTAATTTCTTGAATCGGCACAACTTTACCTGTATATTTTCCGCCAAAGGCATGGCAACTAGCGCAATTATTGTCAAATAACTTTTCTCCGGCAGCTGCTAAAGTTTGATCAACTTCGTAAGGATATTTTGGCGCTGGTAATGTCCATAACCAATCAGCTACTCGTTGAATTCTATCTAAATCAATTGTTGTTGGTGTAACTCCTGCGCCCAAAGCTGCACTTTTGTTACGTTCATCAACAGATTTGTTATTCCCGTCCCAATGTAACTGCAATCCTTCTCGCGGTGCTTGATTCCAAACTGAAGGGAAATCGGATGTACCAATTAGTTCATCTTCCCGCAATTTATTCATCGGAAAATGAAACTGAATTGATTTATAAGGGTTGAAAGTATCTACTCTTCCTGGCCCCCAATCTGGTTGATCGTATATGAAAGAAAGTCGGCTTCTTTGATTAATTAGTGCGTCTCTGGTTTGAGGAATCGCAATAAAGCGATAAATTAATTTTTCAATTGGGTTAAGACCACCACTAATTTTTTCAATTTCCGGCAGCATTCTGTTAGCAGTAAAGCGCGGATCTACAGCAACTTCTGATAAGAATTTGATGTATCCTTGTAAGTTTACTACGTTAGCGGGCATCGCTGTAATTACTTGGCGATCGCTTTCTTTTTTATCGCGCAGCGTACCTGTATGACACACAGCACAATTCAATCCCACACGGTCAATAAAAACTCTCCGATTGGAAAAGCCAACAGGTAAATCTTTTCCTGGTTCTTGAATAAATCCCAAAGAAGTGTAACCTTTATCTGGTAATTTATCAGGAAATAATTCTGGCAGAACTTTCCATATCCAATATGGAACACCATTTACTTCTTCACTACCAATAGAACCGTATTTAAAATGGTCTTCGATATCAGCATAATCAACTGGGGAGTTAGATAAAGCAGGCCAAACCAGAAATATAATTACTGCAACTACTCCCACAATTGCAACTAAAATCCACTTGAATACCTGTTTGGTTCCCTTAACAACACTAGGAACTAATGTAGGGTTTATTTGAGTTTGAGTCATTACAAAGTTATTCCCTGGTTAATGGTCAAGAGTCAATGATCAATAGTCATTTGTCATTCGTATTTACAAAGGACAAATGACAAATGACCAATGACAATTTAGACATGCAATGCTGGAACTGCTACGTTATGCTTTGCCGACTCGTCTCCTTCGTAGACTGACATAACTTCTGCCATCATTGCTTCATAGTCGTTATCAAAGCGACTTAACTCATAACAACCTAATGGATTCTCAATCACATTTAGTAGACATTTGTTGCAGTAAGTACAGGGTTTGTCTGGTAAATCTTTACCTTGTTGCAATTGTTTTGGTAAATCGTTATTCGCAATCAATTGTCGAGCAATTGTTACGCCATCACAATAACCCTCATCAATGGCTTTGCGAATAAATGAACCTTGTTGAAAACCACCAGTACACAAAACTGGAATATTCACAGCTTGTTTAATTGCACGGGATGATAGTAAATTTCTGCCTTGGTTTTCTGCTAACAGTTTTCTCATTTCCGCATCGGCAACATAATCACCACTAAATGCTGGCGCTGGTAGTTGTTTTTTAACTCGATTCCACAAAAATTTAAAAATTGGATGCAATAATTTATAACGGAAGAGAATGTAGTTCCGTGTGGTATAGATACCACTAGAAAGCATTGTGTCATAGGTTTTTGTAATGACATCAAAATTGAAGTCACCAATGGGGTTAAGAGGATGGGGAAACAAACTTCCCACAGATACATGAACTGCATCTGCACCTGCTTCTTCAGCCCATTTACAAATTTGTACAGATTCTTCTAAGGTATTTCCTGGTTTCTCCCAAGGAATAACAGCATCGTTGTAATCTATAGCACTAATCTTAAATTGTAAATGGAAGTCTTCACCAACTTCTTTACGAATTGCCCGAATCACATCTAGTAAAAACCGCGCCCGATTTTCTAGGGAACCACCATATTCATCTTGGCGATCGTTAATTCCTGAGCTAAGAAACTGATTAAATAAATAACCGTTACCACTATGTAATTCTATACCATCTAAACCAGCTTCTCTGACTCTTCTTGCACCATCGGCAAATTGTTGGATGGTTTCTTTTATTTCTGCTAAAGTCATGGCTTGGCAGCGCAAGCCGTGGAAAGATTCAGTATTACTGGTAGAACTTAACGCTTTTAAACCATCGTTTTCAACACCAGCAATGTCTTGTTGTCGTCCAGAATGGCTGAGTTGCAAAATCAATTTACAATCATATTCATGGACTTTTTCGCCTACTTTGCGCCAAAAAGGAATGCGTTCATCGCAATGAATAGTGGCGTAGTTGGGCATAATTCGACCGCGAATTGCCACAGGTACAAAAGAAGTAATAATTGCGCCAACACCACCACGAGCAAATTTTTCTTCCCAGTTAATTCTAGCTTGAGTACCTGAACCGTCATAGTTATCCCACCGCCCGGATATACTGGAGCGAAAAATCCGGTTTTTGACAGTGAGATTCCGAAATTGCAATGGCTTAAAGATACTATTGTTCTCCATACTCTCCTCCCGATTTGCAATCGAATCAAGTATTAAAATTGTTAATCAATAAGCAAAAATCGCCCAGAAAACTACCATCAGCAGAAGCTCTGGGTGGCTGATTTTTCTTACATACAAGTTCAAGATTTTGATTTTCGGATGTGAAGCAAAAGATTAAGTTTTTGTTACTTAAACTGTTACCCAAATATTAAACTGAAGGCTTACACGACAAGCTGTTGAGCCATTAAATCAGAATTTTTTATAATTGAGTGAGACTCACATCTTTAATGATCAAATCTTAAGCAACCCTTTTTTGCCACCAAGGTTAACGCAACATTAATACACTCTCCTACAAACAATTTGTTACAAAATTAACCCAGTGTGAAATGTCGGTTACAACATAACAAAGGAAATTTGAAACGCCAGGAGAACTTTACAATTTTTTAAAATCATTAGTTAAAAAGAATCCAATTTTTTTAGTGACGTTTGCCAAACTTGTGTAGTAACTTCGTATATGACCGTGCCTTGGGAAGGTGCAATATTTATTCACCATAAATATCTGAAGAATTAAATCAGAAAAATGGTGAGTTAATCTATGAAGCCTTGCGATTAACATGCACCTGATCGGGTTGGGGTGTCACTCATTGAGACTTTTATGAAAAAAATACATGTAATTTGGAAGGGCTGTTTAGTGCTGCTGGCCGCGATCGCCATTTCATGTTGTGGCTGGTACAATACACCCACATCTTTAGCTAATGAGTACAACGATGCGGCCTATGCTGACAACTGCGATGGTATCGGATATCTCCCACCCTATACCCATGAACAGTTAACTGATGCCGAAAAAAGAGGTCGTTGTACTTGGTACTTATGGACTGGTGGTAATGACAAGTACTATCGGGAAATAGCCAAGCGTACCCACGGCGGTGTTGACTTACTCAAATTGGTTAACTCCCAGCTGCATGACAAACGCTTCCAGCTTTTTGGTGCAATCAATGACCCTGGATGCGAAAAAGCCACAGCACCAGATGAATATGGGTTGTGGTTGGATAAATGTAAAGACCCGCTTTCGACTGGTGTGATTGGATTGCGTAAATTCAAAAACCCCAATTTTGAGCCAGCAAAATGGGACGCTGAAAAATACGCCAATGATGTGTCAATTGAGCCGCCTTATTTAATTGGACAGTCTTGTGCTATTTGTCACGTTGCTTTAGACCCACTGAACCCACCCAAAGACAAAGAACATCCACAATGGGAAAACCTTGTCCCAGCGTTGGGTAATCAATACATCAAAGAAAGCGCATTATTTTCTGGATCGCTTAAAGACGATAATTTCATCAAGCAAGTCTTGATGGCACAGCGTCCTGGTACATCTGATACTTCGCGGATTGCCACCGATCACATTAATAATCCTAATGCGATCAATGCAATTTTTAATTTAGGCGATCGCCCCACATATCCAGAAGTGATGAACGACGGTTCCACCCAGGCTGTCAATCACATTCTCAAAGATGGTGCAGACTCTACAGGGGTTGCGATGGCTTCTCTGCGAGTCTACGTCAATATCGGTATGTGTGGTGACTACTGGCTGAGTCTTCACGAAGCCATGTTAGGCAGAACTCCACAACGTCCTTTTGATATCGCCAAAGCCAGAAAAGATTGCCCAGAGTGGGGTCAAACAGAAGCACGCATGGCAGATGCAGAAGCTTTCCTCAAAACTATCAAACCGATGTACCTCAAAGATGCACCTGGCGGCGAAGCTTTCTTAACCAAAGATGAGAAAGTTCTAGAACAGGGTAAGCTGGTTTTTGCTAATACCTGTGCTGGTTGTCACTCTAGTAAGAAACCATCTGCTGAAATTGCTGCTGACCCTGACCAAGCTAAAAAATGGTACGAAGAATCTGTACTAAGTAGCAATTTTCTCGACCACAACTTCTTATCTGATGACCAACGTTACCCAGTCACGCTGATTGGCACTAATATTTCCCGTGCTTTGGGAACAAATGCCATTAAAGGTCATATCTGGGATCAGTTCTCTTCTAAAACCTATAAAGAACTACCTTCTCCTGGTCAATTGACACTATACAATCCCTTTAATGAAGCCAAACCTATCGACTTCAGAATACCAGAAGGTGGCTTAGGATATTACCGCACTCCTTCACTGATTAGTATTTGGGCTACAGCACCTTTTCTTCATAACAACACCCTAGGCTTGTATAACGAAGATCCTTCTGTAGAAGGTCGCATAACAGCCTACAACGATGCTATGGAAAAACTGCTCTGGCCAGAAAAGCGTGAAGGGATTATCACGCGAACAGACCGCAAAACTAAATTAAATTTGCCTCCAGGAGATCCAAATCCGAGATTGAGAATTCCTGTACCTCAAGGTACACCTGTAAACTTGCTGGCAAACGTCAATATGAGAGAGGCAATTACTTCTCTCAATCTTGGTAATTTATTCCAAGATTTAAGACCAGAAGGCGGAATTAAAGGTAAGATTGCTCGCGTACTTTTAAGAGCAAATAAATCTCCTGACTTCGTTGAAGATAGAGGTCATACTTTTGGTTCTAATTTGTCTAATGATGACAAAAAAGCCCTCATCGAGTTTGTGAAGACTTTCTAAAAAAACTCGTCAGAATGCTTTGCATTTAACTATTCGTTCCCAAGTTGCTCTTGGGAACGATAAATATTTATAAAAACGTGAGTTCGACGGATTAAAAAACCCCTCTTCAAACCTCTCACGCCAGTTGCTACAACGGGGGGAAACCCCGCAATGCACTGGCTCCCCTACAAAGAGAGAGGCTTTAAAAGTCTAATTTTTCGTTGTATTTTCAGCCCCTCTCCGCGTCGGAGAGGGGTTGGGGAGAGGTTCATCGAACTCACGTTATAAAAGAGTCAATGATTATTGTTTTTTATCAATAGCAAATGACAACAACCAGGGAGAATATCAATGCAATCAAAAGAATATTTACCAATTATTTATGTTCGCGGCTATGCGGGTTCAGATAAAGATGTTGATGAAACTGTGAATGATCCTTTTTATGGATTTAATAGTGGTTCAACTCATATTCGTGTGGGAGAAAAAGGCACTCCAGAAAAGTTTTTTTTCGAGAGTCCATTGTTGCGATTAATGGCTGACCACGGTTATCGACCTGTGTTTGATAATAAGCAATTGAGCAGTGAAAGTAAAACTATCTGGATTTATCGATTTTATGATATTACTTCACCGAGTTTTGGTTCCGATAATCCTATCCGACAAGAGATGGAGGAAATAGCTGAGGGTTTAAGAGATTTAATTAATAGAATTAAACAGCAAACTGGTGCGCCAAAAATTTATCTAATTGCTCATTCAATGGGTGGTCTTGTCTGTCGTAGTTTGATGCAAAAAATTTATCCAGACCACGCTGAAAAAGCGGAAGATCATATTGATAAATTATTTACCTATGGTACACCGCATGGGGGTATTCATTTTCAAGTTGGTGGTGAATTAATTGAAGGTATTAGAGATACAGTGAGATGGAATAATTCTGATGATTTTGGCGCTCAAAGAATGTATGAATACTTTACGCCAAAACTACAAGAAGCACGAACTTTTAATGCAAAAACTTTTGATTCCCAAAGTCTGGGAAATGCGTTTTCACCAGACCGCGTTTTTTGTATTATTGGTACCAATGCTCGTGATTATGAAAATGCTGGTGGCCTTGCACAAAAGGCTGTAGGACAACAAAGTGATGGGTTAGTTCAGATAGATAAAGCTTATGTAAGAGGAGCGCATCGGGCTTATATCCATCGGACTCATGGTGGACGTTATGGTATGGTAAATTCGGAAGAAGCCTATCAAAATCTGCAACGGTTTTTGTTCGGTGATATCAAGGTGAAGCTGTCTCTAAGTGATGTAGAATTGAGCGATCGCCACAATACTTTTTACCAAATGGAAGTCTGGGTATCTTTGCGTGGTCTTCCTACTCCCATACACGAACAAGCAATTGACCGTTATTGTCCCATCACGGTGGAATTAACTAGAGATAAACCTGTACCGTTATTTACAGCTTTCTTAATTCCACGCTATGCGGTTAATACGGATAATACTTGCAGATATGCAATTCGTTTGGCGCTGCATTCCTTCACAAAAAAAGAAAGAGACTGGTTGTTTGATAGCCATATCGACCAGCTACCTTTGTGGTCTGATTATTTAATTGTTGATGTTACGGCAGACAATTGTACATATAAAGCAAAATACGGTTGGAACTCTGAACAATTAGCGCCAAATATTGACTTAAATGTCGGTGATAATATTCTTTTACCGCAACGAGGTCGAGATGTTATTGGTACAAAAGCATCTGTGAAGTTGGAAATTTCACAATGGCAATAGTTGTTAAACGCAGAGTTACGCGGAGTTACGCTGAGTTATTAAAAGTATATTGGAGAGAAATTTATGCAAGGTAATCGCAAACAAACGGCTCTTATTACTGGTGCATCTGGTGGTATTGGTTATGAATTTGTCAAGTTATTTGCTCAAGACGGTTATAACTTGGTACTGGTCGCTCGAAGTGAGCAAAAACTCAATCAAATTGCTGATGAGTTAAAAAGAAAATTTGGTATTGAAGTTAAAGTTATAGCTCAAGATTTAGCTAATCCTGCTGCGCCAGAAGAAATTTTTTCTGAGTTACAACAAGCGTCTATCAAGATTGATGTGTTGATTAATAATGCTGGATTTGCTATTTATGGTTTGTTTCATGAAACAGATTTAACTGCGGAATTACAAATGCTGCAAGTTAATGTGATGTGTCTGACTCATTTAACAAAGTTGTTCCTTGAAGATATGCTGAAGCAAGGTTATGGCAAAATCTTGAACTTGGCTTCGACTGCGGCTTTTCAACCAGGCCCTTTAATGGCGGTTTATTACGCTAGTAAAGCTTATGTATTATCATTTTCAGAAGCGATCGCTAATGAATTAGAAGGTACTGGTGTGTCTGTAACTGCACTATGTCCAGGGCCTACAGAATCAGGTTTCCAAAAACGCGCCGCAATGGAAGACTCGAAACTTGTCAGTGGTCAAAAAATTATGGATGCAGAAACTGTAGCAAAAATTGGCTACGATGCTTTGTTTGATAACAAACCTGTGGTGGTTCCTGGCTTGAAAAATAAGCTACTCACAGAAACTGTCAGATTTACACCCAGAAGGCTTGTTACCAAGATTGTTAGAAGTATGCAGGAAAGCAAATAGTTAAGTAGAAAGGTGCAAATAAACCGAACTATGTAACGGAAAGTAAAGTAGCTTGAAAACCTCTTCCCTTCTGCCCTCTGCCTCCTGCCTTGTCATAACGACAATTTGTAACACCGACCTACTTATTGCGCTGTAACCCAATATTAGACCATGATGAAGTTTAACCCTCTAGGATTAAATTTATCATGTCTATTTTGCTCACATCACTCCGGCTACGTATATTAACTGTTGTCATATTCGTAACTTTGACTTGGAGTTTCATACTTCCCAGTGCTGCTTGGGCTTTTTCTTCTGGCTTGGGAGTTAACAATGGTCATCTTGCTACTTGTCCGACTTCAGATAACTGTGTTGTGAGTCAAGATGCTGATTCTAAACATGGGATTGACCCAATAAGCTATCATCTAGACCGCGATACAGCACGAGAAACCTTGCTCAAAGTTCTCAGCGTTGTTCCTCGTACAGAGGTTTTAGAACAAACAGATAATTACATCCACGCTATTTCTAAAAGTCGCATCTTTAAATTTGTTGATGATGTGGAGTTTTATTTTCCCAGCGATGAGTCTGTCATTCATCTGCGTTCAGCCTCTCGCGTGGGAGAGTCGGATCTTGGGGTCAACCGCAGACGTTTGGAGCAGATTCGTCTGGCTTTGCGTGATTTAAACATTTGATTGCTTCTGTTATTTCAATTGGCGAATGTGTAATTTCTCCCTCGCTGTAACCGAGGTCATACATACTAGCAGCTTGAGCATCTTGTTCTGGTGATACTTTGGGTTTTCCTGACCAAGCATCAGATTTTCCTAAGCTAAACCAATCTTCATCAGTCATCCCAGAATCGAATTTGTTCAGAGTGATTTTGTTCATCGATGCACTTGTGAATGGTTTCTATAGCTTGATGTTTGCACTACGGCTTGACCAAAATCCTGTACCCTGAGAAAGAACAAGTATAAAGTTGGGCGTTGCTGAATCAAGAGGTAAGACACAGCAAGCACTAGAGAAATATCAACTGTTCCGGTGTGGTAAGTTCTAATGTATCCCGGATATATTGCCCAAATCCAGCTTTATGCAAGCAAATTTGTTGACTAACGTGATTTTACCTTTGTCCTTAGCTATTATCATGCTGGGAATGGGTTTATCTTTGCAGCCAGAAGATTTTCAACGCGTAACTAAGTATCCAAAAGCAGTCTCAATTGGTTTAGTCAGCCAATTAATAGTTTTACCAATCATTGGCTTTTTTATTGCGAAAACTGTACCCATGCAACCTGCGATCGCAGTGGGATTAATTATCCTGGCATTATGTCCTGGAGGTGTATCATCAAATATGGTGACATATCTAGCCCGTGGCGATGTGGCGCTGTCAGTTACTCTCACAGTATTGAGTAGTATCATCACCATATTTACTATTCCTATATTTGCTAATCTGGCACTGCAACATTTTTTGGGACAAAGTGCCGCGATCGCACTACCGATTGGTTCGACAATGCTACAAATATTCCTGATTACAATGGTGCCAATTGGGTTAGGAATGTATATACGTCAGATGTTTACAGAGACGGCTTTGCGTTTAGAAAAAGTCACTAATCGTCTAGCGATCGCCTTACTTGCTATCATTATTTTGTTAATCTTGATTCGAGAATGGAATCGCCTCCCAGAATTTATTTTGCAAGTGGGTATAGGGGTGGTGATGTTAAATCTCATCTCAATTTTGGCAGGATTATTTCTGAGCAAACTATTTCAACTCAACGTTCCTCAGCAGATATGTATTGCTACAGAAGTTGGGTTTCAAAATGGCACACTAGCGATCGCTATTACGGCTGGACTCCTCAATAATCCAGATATGGCAATTCCTGGCGCTATTTATGGGTTATTTATGTATTTCACAGGCTTTGCTATCATTAGCTACGGCAGACAATTATCTGCTGCTAATTCCATTAGCTAATTAGTCGGTTACGAGACAATAATTTTAATCCCTAATATTCGCAATCCAGTTTTCTCCTATCAGGATTTACACGAATACTCAAACTACAGTATGTGGTGTTAGGCTGAGGTATTCAAATCTACATAAATATTAACTCTGTAAATCCTGTTACTATGTCTAAATTAATATCAGCGACTTTAATCGCCACCGCCTTGCTCTTGACTTCCAGCAATAACTCTAACATTTCTGTGGCTGGAACTTGTGCTTCTAAGTGTGGTCAGGCTCCAATTCAATTTACACCAGGACAACGTATCCGTGTGCAGATAGTCAACAGTACGCCGCGTGTGCTTAAACTACAAAAACCTTCGATTACTGAGCCGATTTCTTTAAGTCCTGGACAAAATTTAAATTTGGAGCAGATAGAAGGTACTGAGCCAAACACATCTTTAATATTTTGGGATGAAACGGGTAGGTCGATACAAGCTAATATTTCTAAACCCAATTTGGCTACTTTGCGGGTAGAACTGCGTCCGACTTGGCGTGTTCCTGGCGATCGCTCAGTGTATATTCAAGATGATGGTAGGATAAACGTGTTGTAAATCTACATTATGATTCTGGAAGCAGTAATGCTTAATGTCAAAACTGGCACAGAGCAAGATTTTAAAGACGCTTTCAAACAAGCCTCACCTCTCATTTCATCCATGAATGGCTACATATCCCATGAACTTCATAAATGTTTAGAAGTCAGCGGAAAATATTTATTGTTGGTGAAATGGGAAACTTTAGAGGCGCATACCATCGGGTTTAGAAGTTCGCCTCAATATCAGGAATGGAAACAACTCCTCCACCATTTTTACGAACCGTTTCCGATAGTTGAGCATTTTGAACCTATTTTATAAAGTAGGGTTTTGCTTGTATTAAAGGGTGTAACTTCAAGTAGTTACACCTTTTTGATTATGCGCGTTTTTATTTTGTATGGTGTGTTATGGCAATGTCATTATGGTTCAATATTGAATTGTACGCATCTTAATTTTAAATCCTATGACGGGAATGGAGCCTTGGGTAATCTCTGTTGTTAGTGGTGTAGCAGTGCCAATTTTTCAAATTCTTTGGGAAGGTGGCGGTAGAAGTTTAAGATTAGTTGGTAAAACCCTAGATGAAAAAACTAGGAAGATAATTTTTGCAGCATCAAAACAATATGAAAGGAACTACAAAGAACGCCACGGAATTCTCAAAGTGTTGGGAATGCGCGAACCTGTAGATTTGGAATCTGTCTATACAGCAGTGCAGTTTTTAAATGATGAAGCTATTCAAAGTTTTGAATCTATCGAGAACTTAGAAAAATTTTATCGAGAAGCTAAAAGCCGCAGATTTGAATCTAAAGATGCTCCTAAACAAGTAGGTATTAAAGTCGCTAATGAAAAGCAATATTTAATGGTACTTGGTGGCCCTGGTGCTGGCAAGTCTACATTTTTACGAAAGATGGGACTGGAAACACTAAAAGGCAGAAGAGGAGGATTTAAACACAACTGTATTCCTGTATTTATCGAATTGAAAAGATTTACATCTAGTGATATTGATATTGAAAAATTTATTACAGAAGAATTTAGTATTTGTGGATTTCCATCACCAGATAAATTTACAGCGAAAGCTTTAGAAGCTGGTAAACTGCTGATTTTATTAGATGGATTGGATGAAATACCAACTAAAAACTTAAGTGAAGCAATTAACCAAATTCAAAATTTTGTTGACAAGTACGATAGCAATCGCTTTATTGCTTCTTGTCGTACTGCTGCTCATCGTAACTGTTTCCGTCGCTTTAGCGATGTGATTATGGCAGACTTTGATGATGAGCAAATGCAGCAATTTATTTCTAATTGGTTTCAATCAGCAGCAGATAAACAAGCCAAGACAGGCGATAAATGTTGGGAATTATTACAAAAACCAGAAAACTCTGCCGCTAAAGAATTAGCACACACACCTTTATTGCTGACATTTCTGTGTTTAGTATATGATCGTTCCCAAAATTTTCCTGATAATCGCAGTGTACTTTATAGAAAAGCTTTGCGGATATTGTTAGAAGAATGGGCAGCAGAAAAGCGCATTTTGCGAGATGAAATATATCAAGGATTGCATACAGAATTAGAGGAAATATTATTATCAGAAATTGCACATACAGGTTTTGAGTCTGACAGGCTGTTCTTTTCTCAGCGTGATATTGTCGAGCAAATCAAATCTTTTCTGGCTGGTAATTTAAATGCACCACAAAATTTAAATGGTGAAGCAGTGTTGAATGCTATTGCTGTGCAGCAAGGAATTTTAGTAGAACGCGCTGAAGATATCTTTTCTTTTTCTCACCTGACACTGCAAGAATATTTAACAGCACAATATATTGCTGATAATGGCTTAGTTGAGCAATTAGTTACGTCACACCTGACAGATGAACGTTGGAAAGAAGTGTTTTTACTGGTTGCTGGTTTGATGCGTGGTAATGCTGGTGCAGATAATTTGCTGTTGTTGATGGAAAAGGAAATGCAGAAATATATTAACTCACCCAAGTTGCGAGATTTATTAAACTGGGCAGAACAAATGACGGCTGGCTCTCCAGGAGATTATAAACCAGTTGGTAAACGAGCAGTAGCAATTGCGATCGCCAACGCCATCGCTATCGCCAACGCCAACGCCAACGCCAACGCCAACACCATCGCCATCACCATCGCCATCGCCAACGCCATCGCCATCACCATCGCCAACGCCAACGCCATCACCATCGCCATCGCCATCGCCATCGCCAGAGCCTACGCCATCGCCATTGAGCAATCTATTAGCTACACTGGTAAACTTGAAAAGCTAAACATCTTCAATAACGTTAATTTCACGCTACTGGTTACGCAGCTGCAAGCACTGAAGCAACAAATTCCTGATGATAAACAGCCAAAACAAGTAAAAATTGCATTTGCTCAAAACTTGCGACAAACTTTACTTGATGCGTTCAACCTTACACAAGAAATGATTACTTTATCTGAGGAAGAACAAAAAGCATTAGAAAATTATCTTTACGCAAATAACCTCATCATCCAATGCAAAAAAGCAGCTGTGCGGGTGTCTCCTCAAACCTGGGAAGCAATTGAGGCGCGGATGTTGTTGTAATTCGTAATTCGTAATTCGTAATTCGTAATTAAGAGACTGGCGATCGCATTTAGTGTAATTTGAACATTGAAGATCCCCCTAAATCCCCCTTAAAAAGGGGGACTTCAAGAATTTCCCCCCCTTTTCAAGGGGGGTTAGGGGGGATCAAAGCACTGTTTTCCCACACATAGAGTCGCAGAAATAGATTTGGCGATCGCATTTGTTATAAATGGAGTCGCTGATATAGAAAATGCGATCGCATTTGTTATTTTTGTGATCGTTTTATTTATAAATGGAGTCGCTGATATAGAAAATGCGATCGCATTTGTTATTTTTGCGATCGTTTTATTTATACATGGAGTAGCAAAAGTAGATTTTGTGGATGCAAATGTTATTTTTACGGAAGCATTTGTTATTTTGGCTAATGCAAATGTTATTTTTACGGAGGCATTTGTTATTTCAGCGATGCTTGCGACGATGCTCTCCCTATGCTTTTGTGATATCAGAAGTCGCTAATATAGATTTTGCGATTACATTTGCTTTTATCGTGCTAGACCGAACTTTACCTGAAATTCCCCAAATTCGCAGGCGTTTACCGAATCAACGCTGGCAAATTTACCCACAAAATGTAGATTTAGCTCAACAATTGGCAGCTTTAACCAATTTATCACCACTAATTAGCCAGTTGTTGATTAATCGCGGGATTGAAACACCAGCGCAAGCAAAAGCATTTTTAGATCCAGAGTCGATAGTTTTACCTTCGCCGTTAGAAGAATTCCCAGATTTGGCAATGAGTGTGGAGTTGTTGCAAAATGCGATCGCCTCCCAAAGTAAAATCGCTATCTGTGGTGACTATGATGCTGATGGTATGACTAGCACTGCTTTACTTTTGCGGAGTCTCCGGGCTTTAGGCGCTCAGGTAGATTATGCTATCCCTAGTCGGATGCAGGAAGGATACGGGATTAACAAGCGCATCGTAGAGGAATTCCATAGTGAAGGTTTTAAACTAATTCTCACAGTAGATAATGGCATCTCTGCTTATGAACCGATCGCTAGAGCCAAAGAACTTGGATTAAAAGTAATTGTCACCGACCACCACGACATCCCGCAACAATTACCCCCGGCTGACGCTATTCTCAACCCCAAACTCATCGCCGAATCTTCACCTTATCGGGGTGTAGCTGGTGTTGGTGTTGCTTATATTTTGGCAGTATCTCTAGCACAACAGCTAGGAGAGATCAGAGGCTTAATTCAGCCAATGCTAGAATTATTTACTCTAGGAACGATCGCAGATTTAGCTCCTTTAACTGGTGTAAATCGCCGTTGGGTAAAACGCGGTTTGAAGCATTTACCCAAATCTAAGTTACCTGGTGTGCAAGCATTAATTCAAATAGCAGGCGTACAAAAAGAAGCAAGGGTGCAAGGAGGAAGCCTGAGTGCAAGTTCTTCCCCTTTTCCCCCAGCCCCCAGC
>NZ_JADEXZ010000084.1 GCF_015206815.1 Fortiea sp. LEGE XX443 | reverse complement strand
TGTTGGATGAGGATCTCTTGCCAAATGTTTAAGAATTTGTAATTCTACATCCATTGCCCTACTTTCCTTCCAGAGTTTTTTCTTTTCATCCTTTTATTCAGAATACTCGGAAAGTGACAGAAGAGGGATACAGCAAACAACATTTACACTAGAAGACACTTTCCATCGCTTCCAAGTGATTCGCCTTTGGGAACAACCGACAGATAACTTTTTCCAATCCCCAGGATTACTCCCCTTTGCGGTTTTAAGCCAAGCTAGTAATCCCACTGAGACGCTGCGACAAGTCGCTCAAAAAATCTCGCAAATTAATGATCAGCGTACACAAAGTAATATAGCCGCATCAGCGTTCATTCTCGCTGGGTTAGTATTGAATAAAGATATTATTCAACAGTTGCTGCGGAGGGAACTTATGCAGGAGTCAGTAACTTATCAAGCACTCATGGATGAAGGTCGAGCCGAAGGTCGGGCTGAAGGTCGAGCTATAGGTATTGAAGAAGGTGTTCGTCAGGTGGCGATTAATCTTCTACGGGAGGGTTTATCTGTAGAAATGGTAGTGAAGGTTACTGGGTTGTCGGCTGAACAGATTCAGCAACTCAAGCTGACAGCAGTTGACAATTCAGAAAATTAATTCTGTTTCAATTTTGCAGCTGTCCGCAAAATTTGCCCCGCCAACATAGCTGCACCAAAACCGTTATCAATATTCACTACTCCGACACCAGTTGCACAAGAGTTAAGCATTGTCAATAGAGGTGCTAAACCGCCAAAACTTGCACCATAGCCAATGCTAGTAGGAACAGCAATCACAGGACAATCTGCCAAACCTGCAACCACGCTGGGTAAAGCGCCTTCCATCCCCGCTACAACAATTAGCACCGATGCTGACTCAATCAGGTGGCGGTTACTCAGCAAGCGGTGAATACCCGCCACACCCACATCCCAAAGACGCTGAACGCGAAAACCTGAAAGTTCTGCTGTAACTGCTGCTTCTTCCGCTACAGGTAAGTCAGCAGTACCAGCTGAGAGAATTCCAATCTCCCCGGGGAACTGCGGTTCGATAGTTGGGGGGGTAATGGCGCAAATTCTTGCTAACTCGTAGTATTGCAAACCCCGGACTTTTGATTGCAATACCCTATAAACTGATGGTTCGATGCGAGTAGCCATCACCACCAGGTTACGTTGACGCATCACCTCGATAATTTGGGCAATTTGTTCAGGGGTTTTACCCGGACCCCAAATTACTTCTGGGAAACCGGTTCTGAGGGCGCGATGGTGGTCAATTTTGGCAAACTCACCTACAGGTTCATAGGCTAAGTTTTTGAGAGAGTCTAAGGCAGTATCCAGGCTCACTTTACCATTGGCAACTGCTTCTAGGAGCGATCGCAAAGTTTTGTTATTTGTCATGTATCAATGGTCATTTGTAACTCGCTTACAGCTATGCAATCCTAATTGACTATGGACTATTTTGTAATTTTGATTTCATGAATATTCCAAAATGCCCCAGCAATGGGAGAATATTTAATACCTTCAAAGCGATCGCGTACTGCTGTCATTGATAATGGATTCACTAAATAAATAAAGGGCAGATTTTCTTGGGTAATCTGCTGAGTTTTGCCATAAATTTGTTTAACTTTTGCTTCATCAAATTCTTGAGTAGCTTGGATATAAAGTTTACCAATTTCTGCTTCCCAAGGAGATACTTCCCAACCCTCAATCGGTTTTTGCCCAGGTTGGGGTTTTTGATTAAACATATGCAATCCACCTTCAGGAGACCAGACATTAGCCCCATCATTTGGTTCTAAACCGCCAGTCAAACCTAATAAAGAAGCTTCCCAGTCTAAAGTATTAGAAAGCTTATCTGTATAAGTACTCCATGCGATTGGAGTAAAATCAACCTGCATCCCGATTTTACTCAAGTCTTGTTTAATCTGCGCTCCCATTGCTTCCCGGATTTTATTCCCAGAATTGGTGAGTAATGTGAAGCGAACGCGATTACCTTCAGCATCTAATAACTGTCCTTGTTGGTTATATTTAAATCCAGCTTTGATTAGCAATTGTTTGGCTTTTTCGGGATTGTAATTGTAGGTTTTTAGCCCTTCTTCTGGTGAAAGATAATAAGGACTCTGAACCGTAATTGGTGAGTCTTGTGGTTTTCCCAACCCACGAAAAGTATTGTTAATCATTGTTTGGCGATCAATAGCATAAGCAACTGCTTGCCTAAATTCTATTGTATTAAACCAACGTGATTTTATTGGTTCTACTAATGACTTGCCATTTCTTTTACCTTTATTCAAATTAAACAGCACAAAGCTAGTACTAGTCGTAGGTTCATCACCATAAATTTTGAAGTTTCCCTGCTTTTCTTGTACCTTTAACAAGGAAAAGTAATCGGGTGTAATACCCACAGTATCTAACCCACCAGAACGAAATTGCAATAAAGAAGTATCTGTATTTTCGACAATTTGCCAAACTAAACGTTCTATATAAGGCTGAGATTGGCCTTGAGAATCTTTACGCCAGTAGTAAGGATTGCGCTGAAATACTACACGCTGACTAGTGTCATAACGCTCAAGTTTGTAAGTGCCGTTGACGATAATTTCTTCAGCAGGAGTATCAACACCCCACTTTGCTAAAAACGTCGGCTTCCCTTCTGTATCTTTCTGTTCGACTGATTTTTGCAGTGCATGGGCAGGTAATATATAAGTACTTGTATTTAGTAAAAAAGGTCTAAATGGTTCTGGTAAAGTAAATTCCACCCGACGTTCATCGATTTTTCGGACAGTAGGCAACTTCCGACTAGTTCCAATTCTGAAGGCATCTTTAACATCTGTAGGAACTGCTTCATTGAAATAAATATCGTTGTAAGTAAATACAACATCATCTGCTGTCAGTGGTTGACCATCAGACCATTTTAAGTTCTTGCGTAAAGTAAAAGTAAACTTTAGTTTGTCTTCAGAAATTTGCCAAGATTCTGCTAATGCTGGCTCAACTTTTCCGGTGATTGGATTTTGGTTAATCAACCCTTCATAAGTCAAGCCAAAAATATTTGGTGATTCTTGACTGAGTGCATAATTAAATGTTTTGGGATCACTGAGAATACTACTTACTAATTGGGGTACTTGAGCAGCCGAACTTTTAAAGTTAGAAGGGTTGCAAGCTGCAAGTGTAACTGCTGTCAATGAAGACAAAATTATTGGTAGCCAGTAACGTTTAATCGTAGGAAGAATGTTACTAAAAAATTGCATAGTTTTTAGATACACCAATACTGAATTTTTGCACTAAATAATATTTGATTTGTTTTTATGATTGTCATACTCAAATGCTGAACTGAAATTAGGTTAATTAGCAGCTACGAGTAAGACTACAGCATAAGCGCAGATGCCTTCTTCTCGTCCTACTGGGCCGAGTTTTTCATTGGTGGTAGCTTTAATGCCAATTTGATTTGGTTGTAATTCTAAAACAATGGCTAGTTTCTCTCGCATCTTTTCAATGTGCGGTTTTAATTTTGGGCGTTCTGCGACTACTACTGAGTCAATGTTGCCTATGTGCCAACCTTGCTCCCGAATTAACTGATGTACTTGAGTTAACAGTATCAAACTATCTGCGCCTGCCCATTGGGGATCGCTCGGTGGAAAATAATGGCCAATGTCGCCTAAGGACAAAGCTCCCAGCATGGCATCCATAATGGCGTGAGTTAATACATCAGCGTCACTATGTCCTAGTAAACCTAATTCGTGAGGAATTTGAACCCCACCTAAAATTAAAGCGCGATCGCTCACCAATCTATGAATATCGTAGCCGTTACCAATTCGTATGTTCATACTCAATAGCCAATAGTCTCAACGGTTATTCTTCCCTGCTCCTCTGCTCCTCTGCCCCCCTGCCCCCCTGCCTCTTCTCCTCTTGCCATTTTTCCAGTAAATCGGGACGGCGATCGCCTGTGCGTTTAATTTGTTGTTCATATCGCCAACGAGCGATCGCTGCATGATTCCCAGAGAGTAAGACATCTGGCACTTTCCAGCCGCGAAAATTAGCAGGACGAGTATACTGAGGATAATCTAGCAACCCTTCTTCAAAACTTTCGGCTTTCAGAGACTCCACTTTGCCTACAGTTCCCGGTAAAAGACGCACCACGCCATTAATTAAAGCCATTGCGGGGATTTCTCCACCAGTGAGAATAAAATCTCCTAAAGAAACTTCCCTTGTTACTAAATGTTGCACTCGCTCATCTACCCCTTCATAATGTCCACAGATGACTACCAGTTGGTCATAATTGGTTGCCAATTCCCGTAACAGAGGTTGGTTGATTGTTTGACCTTGGGGACTCATTAAAATTATCTCTCTTCGAGGTAAACAAGGTAGTGACTCCACCGCGTCGAATATAGGTTCTGGCTTCATCAGCATCCCCACGCCACCTCCGTAGGGTTCATCATCCACCTTCCGGTGTTTGTCAGTTGTGAAGTCTCTGGGATTGATCAAATTCACTTGGGCAATTTGTTTGGCTAAAGCTTTACCCAACAGCCCAGAACTGAGAACTGAGGTAAAACAATCAGGAAAAAGTGTAACTATATCAAAGCGCACAGTAATTCGTATTCAAAAACACTAATCTTAAAATTGAATGTTTAGTACAAGCACATCAGGAGGTAGAAGGCCGAAGCTAATGGGTAAAAGATTTTATTCCACAAGCTTCTTAATGCTGATTTAACTGGATAGTTATTTTTACCACGCTGCAATAGGCAAGAGTAAACATAAGAAGCAAATGTAGGTTACAACTACAGATAAGCTTAATCAATAGTATCTAAAAGTACTAGAACTATTGATTTTTAGTGCCAACCAAAGTTTTTCTAATTGCTTAATTTATGTTTAAATATTGTCACAACTACATTTAAATTAATAATCTGACTAAAGTTAACAACTTTCAGGATGCACCGAGCCAGACTCAGAAACAGCGTGTTAAAACCTGCTCACACCCAACCCCAGAGAGGAAACTTGGTTCCCAAATTTTCAAAAGAACCCTAAGTACTAGAAAACATTCTGCCAGTCTGGAAACGTGGACAGTTGAACAACAAGGCGCTGGCTTTGAGAAAGGTACAACGGACACATGAGAATAAACACCTCCTGTACGTCAAGCAAGAAGCTAAAGTGGCAAAAATTGTCCCTTGCAACTTCTAAGAAGTGTCCTCTCAAGAAAGCAAAATGCCAAAAGCATTTAGGATACTGAACCTTGTTAAATTCACACGCCATTTGCTACAAGCCGGCAAACCCGTCCAACGCAATGGCTCCTGAAGTTGTTGACAGGAGAAACAAAATGCAGCAATTGAAAGCTAAATCGCTGGAAATGAGGACACCCCAAGCAACTAAAACCGCTGTTATGGTCATCGGAGGCGCTGAAGACAAAGTTCATGGGCGCGAAATCCTAAGAACTTTTTTCGGTCGTGCTGGTGCTAGTAAGGCTTATATTACAATTGTTCCATCAGCCTCCCGCGAACCCGCTATCATCGGTGGTCGGTACATTCGTATTTTTGAGGAGATGGGTGCTGAAAAAGTTGAAATCTTAGACATTCGTGAGCGGGAACAGTGTGAATCCTCCCAGATCAAGACATCTCTAGAGGCGTGTAGCGGGGTATTTCTTACAGGAGGAGACCAACTGCGCCTTTGTGGCGTATTGGCAGACACGCCAGCGATGGAAATTATCCGTCAGCGAGTGAGAGGAGGACAGTTAACTTTAGCTGGCACTAGTGCTGGCGCGGCAGTAATGGGGCATCACATGATTGCTGGTGGCGGTAGTGGCGAAACACCAAATCGCTCTTTAGTCGATATGGCAACAGGTTTAGGGTTTATTCCTGAAGTTATTGTTGACCAACACTTTCACAACCGCAATCGCATGGGTCGTCTGATTAGTGCAATATCTGCTCACCCAGATAGGCTGGGAATTGGTATCGATGAAGATACCTGTGCTGTATTTGAACGTGATGGTTGGTTGCAAGTCATGGGCAAAGGTAGTGTCACTATTGTTGACCCGACTGAAGTTACCCACACCAACGAACCCCATGTTGGTGCTAATGAACCATTGACATTGCATAATTTACGTCTGCATATCCTCAGCTATGGCGATCGCTTCCACCTGTACCAGCGGACTGTATTGCCTGCTGTACACCGCATCTCCAGCTGACGGGATAGAGTATCCGAGGTTACACTGAAGCTGATCGCGTATTTATTTCTGGCGGTAGAAAAAATTAACGGAATACCATGTAAACAGAAAAAACTGTTCATGGTAAACAGTTTAGCGGTCAATTCCAGTAAGAAACTAGAATTTTGGTTCCGAATCTCCATCTACCTATTCCCATGAGAATCCTCAAGATCCAGACCTTACGCGGCCCAAACTACTGGAGCATTCGACGCCACAAACTGATCGTCATGCGCCTCGATTTAGAGAACCTTGCCGAGACGCCCTCAAATGAAATTCCTGGATTTTATGAAGGATTAGTTGAGGCGCTGCCAAGTCTGGAGGGTCATTATTGTTCGCCTGGCTGTCGTGGTGGTTTTCTAATGCGAGTACGAGAAGGTACCATGATGGGCCATATTGTGGAACATGTAGCCTTAGAACTCCAGGAACTAGCTGGAATGCACGTAGGCTTCGGTCGCACTCGTGAAACTTCCACCCCCGGAATTTATCAGGTAGTAATAGAATACCTGAACGAGGAAGCCGGACGCTACGCAGGCAGAGCCGCAGTCAGGCTGTGCCAAAGCATTGTAGACCGTGGCCGCTATCCCAAGGCAGAACTAGAACAAGATATCCAAGACCTGAAAGACTTCTGGCGTGATGCTTCCTTAGGCCCCTCTACAGAAGCAATTATCAAAGAAGCAGAAAAAAGAGGAATTCCCTGGATGCAACTGGGAGCGCGCTTTTTGATTCAGCTGGGCTACGGTGTGAATCAAAAGCGGATGCAGGCAACGATGACAGATAAAACTGGCATTCTGGGAGTGGAACTAGCTTGTGATAAAGAAGCCACAAAGCGCATCTTAGCAGCAGCTGGTGTCCCAGTACCTAGGGGTACAGTCATCAACTTTTTGGACGATTTAGAAGAAGCTATTGAATACGTAGGTGGCTATCCCATCGTCATTAAGCCACTTGATGGTAATCACGGACGTGGCATCACCATTGATATTAGAAATTGGGAAGAAGCAGAAGCAGCCTATGAAGCTGCTAGACAGGTTTCCCGATCAATCATTATTGAGCGGTATTACGTAGGGCGCGATCATCGGGTACTCGTGGTAGATGGCAAATTAGTAGCAGTAGCCGAACGCGTTCCGGCTCATGTGGTTGGTGATGGCAGATTAACAATCGCCGAACTGATTGAAGAAACTAACAAAGACCCGAATCGTGGTGACGGACACGATAAGGTTCTGACCAAGATTGAACTAGACCGGACTAGTTACCAACTACTAGAACGGCAAGGTCATACCCTCAATAGTGTACTACCTAAGGGGACAATTTGTTACCTGCGGGCAACAGCTAACCTCAGTACAGGTGGCATTGCCGTAGACCGGACTGATGAAATTCATCCTGAGAACCTTTGGCTGGCACAAAGAGTAGTCAAGATCATCGGTTTAGATATTGCTGGCTTGGATATTGTCACCACAGATATTAGCCGCCCCTTGAGGGAAGTAGATGGGGTAATTGTGGAAGTCAACGCTGCTCCTGGTTTTCGGATGCACGTTGCCCCCAGTGTGGGTATTCCTCGCAACGTCGCTGGTGCAGTTATGGATATGCTGTTCCCCAACGAACAGTCTAGCCGTATTCCCATCCTCAGTATCACAGGTACAAATGGTAAAACTACCACTACCCGATTACTGGCACATATTTATAAACAAACGGGTAAAGTAGTAGGTTATACAACTACAGATGGAACTTATATTGGTGATTACTTAGTAGAAGCGGGAGACAACACAGGCCCGCAAAGCGCTCATGTGATCCTGCAAGATCCGACTGTAGAAGTAGCTGTATTAGAAAGCGCTCGTGGCGGCATTCTTCGTTCAGGCTTAGGATTTGAAGCTGCTAATGTCGGTGTAGTACTGAATGTAGCTGCCGACCATTTGGGTATAGGTGATATTGATACTATCGATCAGTTAGCTAACCTTAAGAGTGTAGTTGCAGAGGCCGTATACCCTGATGGCTATGCCGTACTTAATGCTGACGATCACCGGGTGGCGGCCATGGCAGAGAAAACCAAGGCTAACATTGCCTACTTCACCATGAACCCCGACTCAGAATTAGTGCGCCTGCACATCCAAAAAGGAGGAGTAGCCGCAGTCTACGAAAACGGCTATCTGTCAATTGTCAAAGGCGACTGGACACACCGCATCGAAAGAGCCGAACAGATACCTTTGACAATGGGCGGACGCGCACCGTTTATGATTGCCAACGCCTTAGCGGCAAGCTTGGCAGCCTTTGTCCAAAATGTCACCATTGAGCAGATTCGCGGTGGCTTAAGGACATTCCGTGCTTCTGTAAGCCAAACACCAGGACGGATGAACCTATTTAACTTAGGAACCTTCCACGCTTTAGTAGACTACGCCCACAACCCAGCCAGTTACGAAGCTGTCGGTGCATTTGTCCGCAACTGGAACACCGGACAAAGAATTGGGGTAGTTGGCGGCCCTGGCGATCGCCGTGACGAAGATTTTGTTACCTTGGGTAAACTAGCCGCAGATATTTTTGACTACATCATCGTTAAAGAAGATGATGATACCCGCGGCAGACCACGGGGATCAGCTTCGGAATTAATTATCAAGGGTATTACTCAAGTCAAACCCGATGCCCGCTACGAGGCAATTTTGGACGAAACCCAAGCAATTAACAAAGCTTTGGATATGGCTCCAGAAAATGGTCTGGTAGTGATCTTGCCAGAGAGTGTCAACCGCGCTATTAAGTTAATTAGAGTGCGTGGTCTAGTTAAGGAAGAAGTTCCTCTCCAAAGCTCTCCCACGACCGCCACAGACAACCAAAATCAAAATGGGGTGTCACCTTCTTCGGTGATTAACACGCTGTTTTAATCTAAAGACAACAATTCTTTTTTCTTTAATAAAGGCGCGAAGATTTCGCGCCTTTATATTTTTACTAGATTTATTGGGTTGTGCGATCGCTGACGCTAATGCAATTGGCTTAATTACGAATTAGTAATTCGAGTTGACTATTTCTGTTCTTTTTCTGAACTCGTTTCATCATTAGGAGTGTTCAATTCTTCCTTGAAACCTCGTAGAGTCTTACCTAGTGCGTTTCCCAATTCAGGAATTTTTTTAGGGCCAAATATCAACAGCGCCACTATGGCAATTACACCTACTTCCGGCCATCCAAGTCCAAACATATAAGTTTTTTCTCCACTATCTGTACATAACTATAAACTGACGGTGTACAGAGAAGTTGTGAAACAACATCCTCATTTTGTTCCCGCTAGAAATACTTATGCTTGTGTAATTTCCATACCTAACCAATCACTTAATTCATGAGCTAACCATCCTAGTTCTGCTTCTGATAAGACTATCCCCGCGCTACCACCTAACGGATATTTTTTGACTCCTACCCAAATATCTAATTGTGCCGGAACTGTAGTTCGATTGCCCTCGCCATCTTTAATAAAATGCTGGGGAATGTAAACTATCTTACTGATATTTTGCCTTAGCGATCGCTGAGGTTTATAGAATGTCCAACCCAATAAATCACGCTTAAAGGTAATTTCCTGGTGATCTATTTGTAATCGAAGACTGCCAAATAAACCGAATATCAAACCCCAGATCATCACCAAGCCAGCACTCCAAAAAGGCAGTGAGAACAAAACGAAGGGAACATTCATCGGAAAAGGAGCAACAAGAGCGCTGATTGTCCAAAATAAAATAAATGAATTCCAAGCGATCGCAAATGCACCTGTAAATAGCATCGATGGTTTAAAACCACTTGGTGGAATGCTAATTTCTAGTGCATCCCAATTTTTGGTTAGTTGAATTTTACTCCCAGCAGGTTTGCTATTAGTTAAAGATATTACTCCTGGTTGCTGTGCATCATTTAAAGCTTCCAGTGCTGCATGTGCCGAACTCAAGCGCCTGTCTAGGCTGGGTTCTATCATCCACTTTAAAGTCCGAACCAAACTATAACTGAGATTAACTGCTGGCTCAAATTGAATCCGAAAATCTTTTTGGGGCAAATCAGCCGGGTGAGTACCAGTCACTAAATATATTAAAGTTGCACCCAAACTGTAAATGTCAGATGCTGGAACTGTGCGCCCACCAAATTGTTCTGGTGGCATATAACCGTAGGTTCCCACAACTGTCCGCGTTCCCCCTTCTACCGCCAAGATTGTTTGCACTGAACCAAAATCTACCAAATAGAGTTGGCCGACACTATTACCAGAGCGTTCCCCTAATAAAATATTGCTAGGCTTAATATCACGATGGATCACAGGTGGATTTAACCCGTGCAGATAAATCAAAATCTCTAAAATTCCTGTGGCTATCTGTTTAACTTCAACTTCTGTAAAAGTCCGTCCAGATTGTAAGTATTGCTCTAATGTTTGGGCGGGGATATAAGTCTGTACTAAAGCAAATCCTTTGACGCTAGGTGAATTTACCTCAAAATAGTCTAAATAGCGAGGAATAGCAGGATGTGACAAAGATTTTAAAGTTTCGGCTTCACGCTCAAATAACTTGAGATCATCCCATTCAAAGTCACTATTAAAAGAGAGTAACTTAATAATGACTAATTGTTGAGTTACTAAATCACGAGCAACAAACGTCCGCCGCCCTGCCTTTTTCCCCAACTGCTGTTGAATTTCGTAGCGTTCGCCTAATATTTGCTCAGTGATCATGATTGCTTATGATGCTACATCGCAAAACTTTTGATAGTTTATAGCCTGTCTAATGAGACAAGCTGATACCTTTAGTATAAATGTGTATCTCTATGCCCTCCCAACATTGGCCTTTCATCACCCCTGGTATTCCCGACGAATTATTTGAACATTTGCCGGGAATTCCCTTCAGCCAACGAGAAGTGCGACTGTTGTTGATTTCCCAACTACGACTAAAACCAGATTCAGTATTATGGGACATTGGTGCAGGAACAGGTACAATTCCCGTAGAAGTCGGATTGCTGTGTCCCAAGGGTAAGATTATTGCTGTAGAACGAGATGAAGAAGTAGCTAACCTGATCAAGCTTAACTGCGATCGCTTTGAGGTAAAAAATGTGGAAGTTCTAGAAGGTAGCGCCCCAGAATGTTTGCATGAGATTAAAGCAGCACCTCATCGCGTTTGCATTGAAGGCGGACGACCTATCCAAGATATTTTGCAAGCAGTATGGGATTATTTGCCACCATCAGGGCGAGTAGTGGCCACAGCTGGTAATCTAGAAAGTCTGTATGCTGTTTCTCAAAGCTTTTCGCAGTTGCAAGCCAGAAATATTGAAGTCGTTCAGTCTGCTGTCAATCGTCTAGAGACACGAGGGTTTTCTCAGACTTTTACAGCAGTTGATCCCATTTTTATCCTGAGTGGTGAGAAACTAGACTAAATCTAAAGGATGAAGTATGAAGGCTGAAGTCTGAAATTCACACTTTATACTTCATACTTCACACTTCATACTTACTTCTATGCCTTGGTCTCGAATTATTAGTGGAATTATTGCGATCGCCCTTGCTTTGGTAGCAACCCTCTTGGGGGGTTGGTACTTCACTATTGTGATTGCGGTAAGTGTATTTTTAGGTCAACTGGAATATTTTAATTTAGTGCAGGCTAGAGGCATTGTCCCCGCTGCGAAAACCACCATATTTGTCAGCCAAATGTTGCTGATTATTTGTACAGTAGACGGCAGTTTAGCTGATGCTGTACTGCCTCTTGGTGGGACTGTAATTTGTTTTTACTTGCTATTTCAGCCAAAAATGGCCACGATCGCCGATATTTCTGCTTCGATTATGGGGCTATTTTATGTAGCTTACCTGTCGAGTTATTGGGTAAGGTTACGGGGGATTGGTAGTGCAGCCGTGAGTAATTTGCCTTTAGGTGGTTACTGGCCTAATGCTTGGGCTGAGATTTTAGACCAGAAAAACTTGGCTGCTTTACCACAAGGTTTCACTTTTACAATCCTGGCGTTTTTATGTATTTGGGCAGCTGACATCGGCGCTTATATTATCGGTAAATTCTTTGGAAAAACCCGGTTGTCAGACATCAGCCCGAAAAAAACCGTCGAAGGTGCAGCCTTTGGGATTGCAGCTAGTGTCGTTGTGGCGATCGCCGGAGCCTATTATCTTCAGTTACCCAAATTTCTCTTCACTGGCACAGCACTGGGTTTACTGATTGGGATTGCTAGTCTTTTAGGCGATTTGACTGAATCTATGCTTAAGCGCGATGCTGGGGTGAAAGATTCGGGGCAGTTGATCCCCGGTCATGGTGGCATTTTAGATCGTACCGACAGTTATATCTTCACAGCCCCATTGGTTTACTATTTCGTCACACTTTTATTGCCGTTGATTAGGTGAAGGCAGAAGGAATTTCACACTTCATACTTTTTCACGGATTGACATTAATCTTGCCACGACACACCAACTGAGCGGGGATCATGCTCAGTTCTTGGATATCGACATCAGAGCCGAGATATAGATTGTAATCATGATTACCTTCGATCAGCGGCGATCCATTTTCTAAGACTTGAATATTTGATAATTGCAATTCCTGACTACTGAGTAAATTTAAACCTAAAGAGATTTCCAGGGGTGTATTTTCACTTGGACATGCTAGGATAGCACCCAGGATTATTCGATGATTCTCCAGAATAATTTTTTGCCAAGCAACTGGCTTGGATTTTAGGCAGTGTTCTGGTAAAAATTTAACCAGTACTTCATTTAAAGCAGTCGATAATAGTTCAGATGAGAGGGAACTGTTGAGATCCTTCTCATCTACGATTAGTTCGCCAACTACTGGTACTGTTGCTAACAGTCGTAAGGGCTGGCCTTTCAGTACTGCGCCGATGTTGATCTGAATATTCTCCGCTAAGAGTTGAATTCGTGTAATATGGAGGCCGTGATAAACTGCATCGCTTGCAGAAATAGAAACCCAAGGAATACGACCAGAGAGAAGTTGGCGATCGCTCGCTTTAATATCCACCTCTAACTGGGATAAATGACTCACTTGCGCTCTTAACCAGAGTTTGACTGCTGTTGTGAGTACGTTAGTAATAATTCGTATCTTATTTGCACCTTTTGCTTGGGAATTTTTTTCAGGCATGTAACTATTCTGTTGATGAGTATTAGCTCAACAACTGACTAAACTGAAACAAGTCTTAAATGTAACATTTATGGCTATTCAGCACAAAATGCAAATATTATTATTATTTAAAGCTTGAATAAAGAATAAGTAATTTCTACATGGAGGTCAGGTTACAGAAAGCTATAGCTCAGTTAGGTATTGCCTCACGCCGGGAAGCTGAAGAAATGATTCGGCAGTCGCGCATCCAGGTAAATGGGGTATCGGCAAATTTGGGTCAAAAAGTTGATCCAAAAAAAGATGCGATCGCCATTGATGGCAAGTTAATTTCTGCCGCAGAGCGCCCGTCTTTAATATATTTGTTGTTGCACAAACCACCAGGAGTAGTTTCGACTTGCGCCGATCCCCAGGGAAGAAAGACAGTTTTGGATTTACTACCCAAGGAGTTACGTGCAGGTTTAGGTATTCATCCCGTTGGTCGTCTAGATGCGGAGTCTACAGGAGCATTGATTCTCACAAACGATGGAGAACTGACATTTGGACTCACCCACCCACGTCATAGTATTCCTAAAACTTATCGTGTTGTGGTCAAAGGCCATCCCTCCCAAGCCGTAATAAAAAAGTGGTGTCAGGGTGTGATGTTAGATGGAAGAAAAACACTGCCTGCTCAAGTAAATCTTATAGAAAGTTTTACGGAAAACAGCTGTTTAGAAATCGTTTTAAAGGAGGGTAGAAATCGCCAAATTCGGCGTGTAGCCGAAATTTTGGGACATCCAGTTATTAAATTACATCGAACGGCTATAGGCTCAATTCAATTAAAAAAGCCCAAGGAACCCTGCTTACGTGAGGGTCAGTATCGTTCTCTTAGGGATGAAGAAATTCGCTTTTTGCAAAAGTGCATCAAGCAATTACCTATTAAAGATTCAGCTGAGGTTAGGAGTGTAACAGAAGCATGAAGTGGTTTAAGTTTAAAAGAAAAGATAATGAGCAGCCAGCACCGACTTTAGAACAACAAAGAGCAGAAAAGTTGAGAGAAATAGGCGCTCAACTTTGGGCGGCTCGTCAAGAGCAGAGTTTATCTCTAGAAGAAATGGTTGCGTTGACCAAAATATCGCGGCGGCTATTACAGGCGATTGAAGAAGGCAATTTGGAAGATTTACCAGAACCAGTTTATATTCAGGGGTTTATTAGACAATTTGCCGATGCCTTAGGTTTTAATGGAGCGGAATTTGCTAAATCTTTTCCTGTTACTTCTGAGACAGTTGTTACCACAGCAGCTACTCCGGTAAATAGATCGATGGGTTTATTACGCCCGGTTCATCTTTACTTACTGTACATATTTGTTATTGGCTGCTCTGTTAACAGCTTGTCTCAAGTGCTGAATAGTGAAGCCTTTAGCGCCAATAATAGTGCAAGCCAGCCACAACCAGAAACTGTTTTACAACCAACACCAAATCAACAAAAAGAGAATACAGAAGCTCAATCTGTTAGCGATAATCTGAGCGGCAATCAAAAAAATCAATCTGTACAGATTGGTGTGACTTTAAAGGAAGCATCCTGGATTCGTGTAGTTGCTGATGGCAAAACTGAGTTTGAGGGTATTCTCCCAGAGGGAACTCATCGCGTTTGGAAAGCTCAAGAGCAGCTGACAGTGAAAACTGACAATGCTGGTAGTGTGATGATGAGCGTCAATCAGCAAGAAGCTAAACAAATGGGCGAACCGGGGAAACCGGAAGAAGTGAAGATTGCTGCGGCCAAGCCTCAATCTTGAAAGAAGAGGCAGGGTAGTAGGGGGCAGAGGGGAGAAACTTATAGCAAGATTTATTTCTCCCTGGCTCCCTGCCCCCTGCCCCAGTTCCCTCATTTTTGCTGGGGAGCGCGGCCGTATAATTGGGTGAGAGTTTTTAAGCGATCGCCTAACTCTTGAGTCAATGCTTCTGAGTGATAACGCCACCCCCAGTTACCTTCAGCCAAACCAGGGAAATTCATCCGCGCCTCAGTTCCCAGTCCCAAAACATCCTGCAATGGCATAATGGCTTGATTAGCAACAGAACTTAAAGCCAGTCGAATTAAATCCCAATTTACACCTTCAGGACTAATACAACCTAAATAAAGTAGGAAGTTCCGCTTTTCGTAATCATTGGCTTTGTCAAACCAGCCGATGGTTGTGTCATTATCATGAGTCCCGGTGTAAACTACAAAATTTTGAGAGTAATTGAATGGTAAAAAAGGATTGCCGGGATCAGAGCCAAAGGCGAAGTGCAGAACCTTCATACCCGGAAATTCATACTTATCTCGCAGTGCTTCTACCTCTGGCGTAATTACTCCCAAATCTTCAGCTAATACGGGTAATTTGCCCAGAGTGTCTTTAATCACATCAAATAACTCTTCTCCGGGGGCTTTCATCCACTCCCCATTAATCGCTGTTTCTTCCCCTTGGGGAACAGCCCAATAAGCTTCAAATCCTCGGAAGTGGTCAATGCGAATTACATCTAAATAATCCAGCATTGCTTCAAAGCGACCTATCCACCACTTAAAATTCTGTTTTTGTAATGCCTCCCAGTCGTAAACTGGGTTGCCCCATAATTGACCAGTAGCACTAAAATAATCTGGTGGAACTCCCGCCATGAGTTTCGGCTCTCTGGTTTCTTCGTCTAGACAAAAGATGTCAGGATGCGACCAGACATCTGCACTATCTTGAGCTACATAAATCGGAATATCGCCAATAATGGAAATACCGCTCATATTGGCATAAGCCTTGAGTTGCGACCACTCACGGAAGAATTCAAATTGGATGAATTTGTAATAAAAAATCTCCGCGTTCAGCTGTTGCTTTGCTTGGGCGATCGCTTCTGGTTCCCGCTTGACTAGTTCCGGCTCCCAAGTATGCCAACTTGTTCCCTCATGAGCATCTTTCAGCGCCATGAATAAGGCATAATCGTCTAACCAATAAGCTTTGCTGTCGCAAAAACCGGCAAATTCGGTTTGTTGTATGGGGGTTGCTTGGGCTTGAAAATTTTTGCAAGCTATTCTCAGCAGTTCAGTCTTTATTTGAATAACTTTGTCGTAATCTACCTGAGAATTGTCAAATACAGGTAGGTTAGCAAAGTCTTCTTCAGCAAGTAAACCTTGTTCTTGGAGTTTTTCGGGACTAATAAGCAAATGATTCCCCGCCATTGCTGAATAAGCAGCGTAAGGAGAATTACCATAACCAGTTGGCCCCAAGGGCAAAACTTGCCAATACTGCTGGTAACTTTCTCTAAGAAAATCAATAAACTTGTAGGCTTCTAAGCCTAAATCACCAACACCAAATCGGCTGGGAAAAGAGGTAGGATGCAGCAAAATGCCGCTGGATCTGGGAAAAGGCATATTTATTTAATTTCAACTATAAATGTCAGCAATTGTCTCAATGACACGCTACGCGATCGCCTTGAATCTACCACAGAACAGGAAGTTGTTGTTATTGAGCATTTGTCATTTGTCTTTGGTTAGTGATCTAATAACTAATGACTAATGACTAACGACTCTTGATTATGAATTACCGCAATCCTGCTCCGACGGTTGATATCATCATCGAATTGGTTGACCGACCACATCGGCCAATAGTGTTAATTGAAAGGCTTAATTCCCCATTTGGTTGGGCAATTCCCGGTGGTTTTGTGGATTATGGCGAACCTGTGGAAGTAGCCGCACGACGGGAAGCAGAGGAGGAGACAGGTTTGCAGGTGGAGTTAATTGAACAATTTTTGGTATATTCTGACCCTGGCCGTGATCCCCGTCAGCATACGATTAGTATGGTATTTTTGGCAACGGCGACGGGAGAGCCAATGGCGGGTGATGATGCTAAGAATATAGGTATTTTTGAGTCTTGGCGGGTACCGCGTAATTTATGTTTTGACCATGATCGCATTTTGGGAGATTATTGGCATTATCGGCATTATGGTATACGTCCACGGTTGGGGTTTTAACGAACCGCAAAGGACGAGGCAGTGCGTTGGGCGGCTCTGCCGACTTGTAGCAACTGCCGTGCAAAGAGCGCTAAGGAAGAAAGATGAGTAAGCAAGTTATTAATACTGATCAAGCACCTGCACCAGTGGGGCCTTATAATCAAGCGATCGCGGCTTCTGGTCAAATGATCTTTGTGGCTGGACAAATTGCGATCGATCCCCGGCTCGGTGATGTTGTCTATACTGATGATGTGAAAAAGCAAACTGAGCAAGTGATAGCAAATTTGGAAGCAATTTTGAAAGCGGCTGGAGCCAGTTTTGCTGATGTGGTTAAGACAACTGTATTTTTAGCTGATATGAATGATTTTGCTGCTGTGAATTCGGTTTATGCTAAATACTTCCCTGAAGATACAGCCCCGGCGCGTGCTTGTGTTGAGGTGTCGCGTTTGCCAAAAGATGTATTGGTAGAGATTGATTGCATCGCAGTGGTTTAAATTTTTTAGAGATGTTGCAATGCAACGTCTCTACTCATCTGTTCGCCTACTCGTAAGTGTGTCGATGACGAGGCTGGGGTTTTGTTAAAAATCTTGCCAGCCATGCTAAAGCAATTATTAATAAACAAACTGATATCGGCCTCAATTGGTTTTGCAATTGCACAATTTCTAAGTCACTTAAACTACGGTTGAGCAACTGGAAAGCAAAAATAGAAATTACTACCCAGAGGATTATACCAATAGGAGTTAGCATTGCTAATAATTTAGCTGTTTTATTTACCTTGCGATAATTTTGCCAGCGCAAAGCCAGCCAACATCCAAGCACTTCTCCAATCCACCAACCGAGAAATTGACCTATTAAAGGTGGGAATATGCCTTCTAGTTCAGCATTGGGCATAAAATTATTCAGATAGGCCATACCTAAATAACCACCTAAATATAAAAGGGGTATAGCGCCGATTAAACTGCCGATAATTGCTGCTAAATATCCACTTTTGTTGTTTTTAGATGCCTGCATGATTTCCAAGAAAACTGATAATCAATGTTGAATTAAGATTATTAGTAATTGATCAACAAATTGGGGTTGTAATTTCTGTTAATCAATGCACACTAAATTTATCTATCCTAATTTAATTTGTGGGTTGCAAGACTTGAACAGCCAAGTTTCTTGATTCTCGCAAATTCTCTAAGATTGCTATAGATCCAACTTTGATCAAGCAGTTTCCGGAATTTATCGCTGTATTAACTTTCAATACTGGAATTAACTGGTGATACTTCAGTTTGGCTTAGTTGCTCAAGCGCAAGGCGTTCATAGTGTTCTTTATCTCTATACTTGATGATTCTACTAGGTTGACCGCCTACAATTGCCAAAGGTTCAACATTAGTAGTTACAACTGTACCTGCTGCTATAATTGCTCCGTCTCCAATGACTACACCTGGGATAATTAAGACATTTGCTCCAATCCAAACGTTGCAACCAATCACAACAGGTTTATGGATGTAAACATCGTGTTCGTAAGGCAGAGCATTACTTTGATAATCGTGATTTGCAGATAAGATGACAACGTTAAATCCGATTGTAGTGTTGTCACCAATGGTAATGCCACCACGACCATCTAATACAACGTTCATCCCAATGTAGATTTTATTACCGAGGGAAACATTTTGCGGATGGTCAATCTGAATGTCATTTCTAAATCGAACACGGGAACCCACATATTTTAATTGTCGCTTGAGTTCTTGATGTTTGTATTGCCGAATTTTGGTTTGCAAGTATTCTTCCCACTTGACGATGTGAGGGATTAAAGATACTAATATTCGCTCCAATTTATTTGTAATTTTATTGCTAATTTGTTTCATGGCTTTGCTGAAATATTATTGTTTAGTATTCCCTTGATGATTAGCGATCGCTCTACAGCTTTGAGAATACTGAAATTAAGTGTATACAAGGTTGTAGTAAATATGGCAAAAAAACACATCAGTGCTAACCTGTCCGCAGCAGATAGAGATGCAGTCATATAGGCGATCGCACCAAATCAAAAATTATTGATCAAATCCACTCAAACCCCTGTGCTGCTAAATATTCCTTTGCTGGTTCCAAAACCTCTTTTCTAATTATCAGCTTGATATTTGGCGTACTTAAATGCAACCGAAAACGCTGCACAAATAAACTGTTAGCAGGCTCAATTTTCCAAATCGCACTCCAAGGAATTAACAAAGATGGAAGTCCAAATCTAAACAAGGGAAAAATACTCAAATAAATTCCTTGGCGACTGACACCAACATTTAAAGTACCTTTGTAATACACCCAACCCACATAACCATGTTCCATCCGCCAGAAATGTGTTGGTGGTGGTTCGTAAGTGGGGTAGTGTTTGGCGAGGCGATTCCAGTTAAAACGCAATATAAAAATCGTCAGTAGTGGGAAAAATATAGTAAGAGCCGTAGGAAGCCAATCAGGGATGGGTGACATTTATGAATAAGTGAAGCTTTAACTATCAGTTATATCTGACAAACGGCACTTTGCTCTGGTAATTTAATTCAAGATTATAAGATTAAGTCGCAGCATCAAACTTAATACTTGAATAAATGTTGAGCTTTAAATTGCTTACGTAAAATTATGATTAAATGCACTCTTTAAACGCAGAGGCGTTAAGTAGGTCGGTGTTAAAAATTGTCGTTATGACAAGGCAGGAGGCAGGGGGCAGGAGGGAAGAGCTTTTCAAGCTACTTTACTTTCCGTTACATAGTTCGGTTTATTTGCACCTTTCTACTTATCCACAAAAGCTTTATTTATCTAGTTAATAACCTGTTGTTAGATTTATGTCTCATCTTTCACATGTAGTCGCATAGTTCATATTGACTTTTATTCCTAAAAGTTTTAGATTCATTTGTTGAGATAGTTGATACTTATTTTCAAAAATACTGCTAATAGTTCCTAACGGAGAGTTAGAAATGAGTGTGAGTAAAAAGGGCTTGTTGGGTGCTGGTGCTGCATTTATAGCGCTGACAGGTTTAATAGTCAGCACTGTTGGCGGAATGCAGACAACTAATGCTAATTCTCTTCCTATTCAACAAGCGCCACGCTTACTTGCCCAAGCCAAAAGATTAACAAATTTAACACTAATTTTTCCTAGTCGTTCTGACTCTACAGACTTGCAAAGTAAAGCCAATGCTGTAGCAAAGTTTCTCTCTAACGAGTTAAAGATTCCCGTCAAAGCGCAGATTGGTGATGATACTGCTGCTGTGGAAGCTTTGAGAGCAAATCGTGCTGATGTAGCTTTTCTCAGCAGTCGCCCAGCGCTGAAAGCAGAACAGTTGGCAAACGCTAAGGTTTACTTAGCTGAGGTACGGGAGAATTACTCTGGTAGATACACTTATAATTCAATATTTGTTGTCCCCAGCAATAGCGCTCTGAAAACTAGAAATAATGCCAAAGCAACTTTAGAACAACTGCGGGGTAAGCGAATGGCCTTTACTTCGCCGACTTCTGGTTCAGGGTTTATTTTCCCGGTGAGTGAGTTGGTGAAGCAGGGATTTGTTCAAGATCGCGATCGCCTAGATGGTTTTTTTGGTCAAGTTGCTTATGGTGGTAACTATAGTAAAGCCTTGCAAGCTGTAGTTCGCGGCCAAGCTGATGTAGCAGTTGTTTCAGAATATGCACTATTTCCTCCCTACATCACCGCAGAAGAAAAAAGCCAGTTACGCGTACTGCATAGAATTTCTGGTGTCCCCGCCCACGGTATCGCCATTGATGATAAGGTACCAGTCCAAGACAGAGAAAGATTAATCAACGCTCTACTAAAGTTAAACCAATCACAAAATAACCAACTACTACGCAACTTATACAACTCCACAGAATTGGTGAGAGTCGATCATAGTCGTCACCTCGCACCAATTCGTGAGGCACTTACCCGGATTGGAATTGCACCTTAAATTCAGAAAACAGTTATCAGTAAACAGACTGTTAATTGTTAATAGGAAGATCCCCGACTTCTTTAAGAAGTCGGGGATCTGAAGCCGTTAATATAATGACCGATGTATAGGATGAATAATTGTGTAATTGAATGTCGTAACTTAGAAACAGCTTATACTGCCTCTTTGCATCGTCCTATCCTGAATGGAATTAGTTGCCAAATTAAACAAGGTGAGTTTGTTGTTCTATTGGGACTCAATGGTGCGGGAAAATCGACATTATTGCGATCGCTTGTGGGATTAGTTCCCCTCGCCAAGGGAGAAATTCACATCAATGGTATATCAGTTACACCCCGCACACTGCCACAAATTCGCCGCGATGTCAGCATGTTATTTCAGGGAGGCGGATTAATTCGGCAGTTATCAGCCGTTGATAATGTATTGTGCGGCAGACTCGGTATGAGGACAACTTGGCAGACATTATTTGGATTTCCCAAACGCGATCGCCACTTAGCAATGGATTTACTCGCGCAGTTGGGTTTAAAAGAACAGGCTGATCAAAAAACTAGTCAACTTAGTGGTGGACAGCAACAACGAGTAGCGATCGCCCGTGCTTTAATTCAATCACCGCAGATTCTCTTAGCCGATGAACCGATCACAGGCTTAGATGTTGTGGCCTGCCAACAGGTGATGGAAACTCTCTCAGAATTACACACCCAGCAAGGCATGACAATTGTGACAGTTCTGCACGATTTAGGCATAGCCGCGAAATATGGCCAACGTGCGATCGTCTTAGATGCTGGGCGCATTGTTTACGACGGACTTTGTGAAAACTTGCAAGCCCAATTTGCCAAATGTTAAATCCAAAAATTCTCCGCAGTTACCCTTGGATCAGTCCCCTACTCATCCTGTTAATTATTGTCGTAGTTTATGCTTGGGCTTTGCAAGGTATCAAAGTCGATTTTGAACTGGTAACATCTAGTTGGCCTTACATCACCGATTTTGTTACGCGCTTATTTCCCCCTGATGCCACAGTTGTAGACATAGCAATTAAGGCACTAATTGAAACAGTGCAGATGTCTTTATGGGGAACCACCATCGGCGCAATTTTATCTTTACCCATTGCTGTAGCTAGTGCTAGTAATGTCGCGCCTCGTTGGTTGCAATGGTTAGCAAATTTATTGCAAAACGCTGTGCGTTCCGTCCCTTCCATCATTCTGGGGTTGATTTTTGTCGCCGCTACTGGCTTAGGCGCACCCGCAGGAACTTTAGCCTTAGCAATTTACACAGTTGGCTATTTAGCCAAGTTTTATCAACAAGCAATTGAAGCAGTAAATGAGCGATCGCTAGAATCTTTGCAAGTGATGGGCGCATCGAGATTTCAGATTGTGCAGTACGGCATTCTACCCCAAGTCTTACCTTTGGGATTAGGTTATACCTTGTGGATGTTTGAGTACAATATCCGCGCTGCTTCCGTTTTGGGTGTAGTTGGTGCTGGCGGAATTGGCTTTCAACTCAAGAGTTACATCGATGGTTTTGAATACAACAAAGCCACAACCATGATGCTGGTGTTGTTGGTAGTTGTAACCGTGATTGATACTTTTAGTAGTAAATTACGCCAGCGTTTAGATTCGATGTAGCTTTCACTATATATAGCAGGTGATAGGTGACAGGCTTCCGCCGTGAGCGTCAGCCGAACGGTGATAGGTGATAGGTGACGGGTGATAGGTGACAGAGTTAAAATCCCTTTGAAGTAAGGGTTTTGTGATTTGTTGATGTCCTAATTTATCAAAAAAGTAAAGGTTCAAAACCGAGTGGAATTGTGGGCGAAAAAGTCCTTGTATCGCAAGGTAGGTTGAAACCAGACCCCCAGTGGGTGGCTTATTTCCCTGTTCCCTTTCATGTGGCTACTGCTATAAGTAACTACGCAAAATTAATTACTGTAATTGAGCCGTGCTAGTTCAGAATTCAGTAGTTTGCGTACATTTGCTTACACCTACGGTTAAAAACCCTATAATCACAAGAATAAGCGGTAATGTCGGGCTGATTTCGGGTGATTGCTAATGAAACTGGATTTAACGAGGTTTTTTCAGGCTTGCAACCCTAGCAAGACTCTGATGGTGAGCAAACCGGAAGATAGACAATATTATATTGATTTTTCTAAGGTGCGGGGTAGCAAGATTATTGACGAATTAAAACGCACGATTACACTTCTCCCACCCGATGAACCAACCTGTCAGTTGTTTACCGGACATATAGGTTGCGGGAAATCGACGGAATTACAAAAGCTGAAAGCAGAGTTAGAGCAGCAGGGATATCATGTAGTGTATTTCGAGTCCAGCCAAGGATTGGACATGGCGGATGTTGATGTTACAGATATTTTACTAGCGATCGCGCGGGAAGTCAGTCAAAGCCTAGAAGCAGTCACAATTAACATCCAGCCTGGATATTTTCAAAATCTATTTAAAGAGATTGCTGATTTTTTGCAGACACCGCTAGATATTGGCGTAGAGGCTGAATTATCTGTGGGGATTGCTAAAATTACTACCAAAACTAAAGATATAGGAATCATATTTGATTTCTGAAAAAGTGTACGAGATAATACGGAGGAATATATCTGTCTAAAAACAAACAATGATAGATCAGCATCTACAACCTGCGATGCCTGCGGCGGGCGTAGCCATCGCAGAACTACAAGAATTTATAGATAGTCGCCCAGATGCCCGTGAGGTGAGAAAAGCTCTCTTCTGTAA
>NZ_JADEXZ010000083.1 GCF_015206815.1 Fortiea sp. LEGE XX443 | reverse complement strand
CGATTAGTTCGAGATTATGAGTTATTGCCCGAAACATCGGAGACGTTTATTTACCTTGCCATGATCCGGATCATGGTGAGGCGATTGGCATAAAATTTCACCACTCAAAACTTTTCAAACACCCTCTTAGGGCCACCAAATCAACCCGATACATTCGACTTAATCAAGAAACTGTCTTTTGGTAATTGGCAAGGAATTAATCCTCTAATTATTGCCTTATTCAATCTTATGGGTGTTTGGCCTCTTGTATACAGTGCAGTAATATTCACTGACGGTAGAGGTCAAAAAATCTCCGCTTGGCTGTTTGCTACAGCCTCTTTTGGAGTTGGTGCATTTGCTTTGTTGCCTTATTTATTTTTACGAGAAACGAATCAAAAGTTTGTTGGTCAAAAAAATGTTTTGCTCAAGCTACTAGATTCCCGGTTGACGGGTATTATCCTCACAGTAACAGCAGCTATACTAGTTGCCTATGGTGTGCAAGGTGGCGATTGGGTAGATTTTATCCAACAGTGGCACACTAATCGTTTTATCCATGTAATGAGTTTAGATTTCTGTCTACTGAGCTTATTATTTCCAGCATTGCTAGTAGACGATATGGCGCGTCGAAATTGGAACAATTTGCAGATTTTTTGGTTATAAGTTTGATTCCGTTATTTGGCCCTTTGCTTTATTTATGTGTACGTCCACATTTACCAGAAACTGATGAAATTGATACACTCAATCCACAAGTAAGTAGAAAGGTGCAAATAAACCGAACTATGTAACGGAAAGTAAAGTAGCTTGAAAACCTCTTCCCTTCTGCCCTCTGCCTCCTGCCTTGTCATAACGACAATTTTTAACACCGACCTACTTAACATTGAATAACCCCAGGTAAATTTCATGTATGGGGGAATTTCCGTACTTGATATTCTGCTAACTCCACCATCTGATATGTATTCCCCAGTGCTTGGGCAAATTTCCCATCAATCACGGCTAAATCTGCTGGGGAAATAGCCTTCCACTGCTCTCGTGTTTCCCAACGAATAATCAAAGTCACTTCCGAAGGGTTGTTGGGGTTAATCCAGACTTCTTTACTGAGAAATCCTGGATACTTAGCCAATGCAGTTGTCCAAATTTCCGCATCCTTCTGGATAAATTTTTCTCGCAGATTTGGGTCAGTCTGAAATTTTAGCAGTTCTATAACCACACTCATTCATTCCTTGTGTTTGCCAATTTGCCAAAATAGAGATGTAGGCTAGAATAACTACGCTTCCAGCATAGCTTGATTGCATACACTCAAGAGCAAGGAGGCTGGTTTGAAATAAGTAACAGGAAGGCAGTATGGACAGCAACAACTGGTTGCAACAGCTAATGATGGTTGGTATTGGTACAACGTCTTTGGTAGCAGAAAAATTGCGGGAAGTTAGTGATGAATTAGTCAAAGACGGCAAGCTAAATCCCGAACAAGCTAAAGCAGTAATGGATGATATTGTACAACAGCTAAAGTCGGAGCAAGGAAACTGGGACGCTCAAATGCAACGACAAATGCGTAATATGATGCAGGATTTAGGGGTGGCGCGTCAGTCTGAGGTTGATGAATTACGGGGTAGAATTGACCGTTTAGAACGTCAAGTACGCGATTTAGAAAATAAGCTTTGGCGTTAAAATGCCCTTTCTGATTTAAACTAGTGGTGTCCTGTTGGTATTCCTTTTGCCAAAAGACCTCAGTAGGGAGGACTAATTTTGAAAGCGATTTTACTCAGCGTGGGTTTCATGCTGGTTTGTGTTGTGGTTTTGGTATTAGGGCAATTAGGCGGTAAACAAGATACTGCTATTGCTGCTAATTTGACCCAATTGCAATCAGCGCCCATTACCGTTACGGAAAACAATACTCTGATAGCGAGCAACGCAATGTCTGAAGCCAAGTCTGAAGCCAATGTTGTCACGACTCCCTCTGGATTGAAATACGTTGAAATAGAAGAGGGAACTGGCGCGACTCCTGAATCTGGTCAAACGGTTGTAGTTCACTACACCGGCACTTTAGAAAATGGGACTAAGTTTGATAGTTCCCGCGATCGCAACCGTCCTTTTAGCTTTACTATCGGCATTGGACAGGTGATCAAAGGTTGGGACGAAGGACTTAGCACGATGAAAGTTGGCGGTCGTCGTCAGTTAATTATCCCCGCAGATTTAGGCTATGGTTCTCGTGGTGCTGGTGGCGTGATTCCACCCAACGCTACCCTGCTTTTTGATGTGGAATTATTAGAAGTTAAATGAAGTATGAAGTGTGAAGTATGAAGTCTGAAATTTTATGCTTCACACTTTAATAATTTGGTCTAGCTAGGTTTTTAAACTTTGTATATTGTGGGTCAAATAAAAGTTTCACTGTACCTGTTGGGCCGTTGCGGTGTTTCGCTACAATTATTTCTGCTATGCCGCGATCGGGTGTATCTGGTGAATAATATTCATCACGGTATAACATAATTACTAAATCGGCATCCTGCTCGATCGATCCCGATTCTCTCAAATCAGACAGCATTGGGCGCTTGTTGGTACGTGCTTCTACGCCACGACTTAACTGAGATAAAGCAATTACAGGCACAGATAATTCACGAGCTAAACCTTTGAGCGATCGCGTAATGCGAGATAATTCTTGTACGCGGTTATCGCCTCCGCCTTCCATCAATTGCAGGTAGTCTATTACAATCAACCCTAAGTCTGCGCCTTGTTCGGCTTGCAGTCGTCTGGCTTGAGAGCGCATTTCGTTGACTGTGATATTTGGGGTATCATCTATATAAATTGGCATCTCAGAAAGCATCCCAATCGCCCGACTTAACGGTTCCCACTGGGTTTGACTAATGCGTCCACTTCGCAGATAACCAGATTCAATTCCCGCCTCACTCGCCAATAGTCGCTGTACTAGCTGTTCTTTAGACATTTCTAAGCTAAAAACCGCCACTGGTAATTTATAACCTGCGGCGATATTATGAGCTAGGTTTAAGCAGAACGCGGTTTTTCCCATTGATGGCCGGCCCGCAACGATAATCAAGTCAGAACGCTGAAAACCGCTGGTCATGGCATCTAAATCGTAGAAGCCGCAAGGAATCCCAGGTAAAGCGATACCTTGATGGCGTGTTTCAATATCTTGGAAAGTATTGACTAAAGTATCAGAAATGTGAACTAAACCTGATTGTGGACGTTCTTGAGTTACTCCAAAAACTTTCTGTTCTGCTTTGTCTAAAACTATGGGCAACTCGGTTTCTGTTTCGTAACCGAGATGTACAATTTCATTACCAGCTTTAATTAATTGTCGCCGCAGGTGTTTTTCCATCACCAACCCGGCTAAAGCGTCGATATTAACGGCTGATACTGTGCGGTCTACCAGGGTAGCTAATTTATTTCTCCCACCAATCCGAGCCAGTAGCTCATTATCTGTCAGCCAACTGGTAATAGCAAGTAAGTCTGTGGGTTTACCTTGGGCGTGGAGGCGCAGTGCGGCTTGATAGATATCTTTATGAGCGCTAATATAGAAAGCCTCGGGAACTAGGCGATCGCTAACTCGACCAATCGCTTCTGGGTCTAGTAAAATTCCCCCCAAAATCGCTTCTTCTGCTTCAATATTTTGGGGTGGTAAGCGATTACTACCATCGCCTTGAAAACTTAATTCTTCCGCCATATGCGATTTTGGATGAGTAATCAGGTGTCACTATTACCCTTATAGTCCAAATCAGAAAGCAATTAGACAAAATGAGAAAGTAATATGCCTAATTGCTTACTAAAATCAAATTTCTTTCTTTTCTCAATACCATTAACAGTTGTGATGATTGTAAATCTACACAACTACAGGTGCATTTGCCTGCTTAACTTGCGGTGTCGCTACCATCTGCATCCCGCTTGGTGCGGCTAAGGTTAAACCACGACGCACTGGATGCACAGGGCGTTTTTTAACTAGAGATAGTTGAAACTCAGACAGAATTGTTGCTAGGGCGATTTTCATTTCATACTGGGCAAAAGCTAAACCAATACAGCGACGATTTCCACCACCAAAAGGTAGATATTCGTAAGGAGAAAATTGTCTTTCTAAAAAGCGTTCTGGGTTAAATAGGTTCGGTTGCGGGTAAACTTCTGGGCGATGGTGCGCTAAATAAATACTTGGGATGATAAGTGTTCCTTTGGGCAATTTGTAACCCATAATTTCAATTGGCGATTTTACAACCCTCGCAAAACCATTCATCACAATTGGGTAAATTCGCAAAGTTTCTTGGCAAACTGCTGTCAAATAAGGCAATTTGGCAATATTACTCGGTTCAGGATTAACTCCTAGAGTATGCAGTTCTTGAAGTAGTTTTTCTCGTACTTCTGGTAAACGGTCAATCCAGTAAAAAGCCCAAGTCAATGCAGAAGCAGTGGTTTCATGTCCTGCAACCAACATTGTCATTAATTCATCGCGTAACTCTACATCTGACATGGGTTGCCCATCGTCATAACGAGCCGAAATCAATAAACTCAGGATATCTTGACGATTCTGCCCTGATTCTGTGCGACGTTCTTGAATCAACGGGTAAATAAGTTGATCAATTTGTTGCAGCTGACTTAAAAACTGTCCCCAAGGACTCCATGCACCCCAGTCGCGTTGCATAACTTGAAAAAATAAGGCGGCTGACATCCGCGACGAACTTATCAGGTCTAAGACAGAAGTGAGTAGTTGGCGCAGTTGTTGAAACCTCGTCCCCTCATCTACACCAAACACCACCCGCAAAATAACGCGCATGGTGATTTCTTGCATAGAGGCGCGGATATTGAAGGGTTTACCTATCACCCATTCATTGCTAACTTGTTGCGTTATCTCCTGAATAGTTTGACCGTAAGCCCGCATTCTTTCACCATGAAAAGGCGGTGTGAGTAATTGGCGTTGGCGTTGGTGGCGATCGCCATCCAGTAAAATTAGAGAATTATCACCAAGCAAATATTTTAAAACTCCATCCCCTCCACCAATGTGAAAGTGACTAGCATCAGCCGTAAAAATCTGCTCTAATGCTTGAGGATGACTAAAATACACAAAATGATTCTCACCTTTGCGCCAAATCGTAAAGTTATCACCGTAAACTTTGGCAAAACCCTCAACATACTCTATTGGCTGAAAAATAAACTTAATTAGTCGCAGCCAGTACGGTACTCTTGGCCCATCAGGCAAACTGTTAGTTACTGTCATATAATTTTGCAAGAGTTAATGATGACTCATTTTTATTTTGGCGAGTTTTTCTGCGACTGCGGGTAACACAAAGCGGTATATTCTTGTATGGCAGGGTCGGAAGTCATACCAATTTCAAAAAAGAATAGGGCAAATGGATTTATAGAACCCACACACTCAAAACCATTCCCAATCCAAAACCTAAAATCCACAGTTGTACAAGCAGTGCCAAAAATCGTCGCTATCCTCAACGGTAAAGGAGGAGTCGGCAAAACGACTACCTCAATCAATTTAGCTGCACAGTTTGCCAAGCAAAGGAAAGTGCTGCTTGTAGATACAGATATTCAAGGTTCTGCCAGTTGGTGGTTTGGACGCAATGAACAAGGGATGGGATTTGATTTATCTCAAGAGACAGATCCACAACTTTTAGAACATTTACGCAAAATAAAAGGTTACGATTTAGTAGTGGTGGATACGCCTCCGGCGCTGCACTCTGAAGCATTGGCAACAGTAGTAGCGATCGCCGATTATATCGTTTTACCTACACCCCCAGCCGCAATGGATTTAGCTGTCTTAATTGAAACAGTTAAGGCAGCAGTTGTCCCCACAGGAGTTCCTCATCGTGTACTCTTAACTAAAGTCGATGCGCGGAGTATTGCTGAAGCTATAGAAACGCAAAACACTCTTGTAAAGCTGGGGATTCCTGTTTGCAAAGGCTTCATTCGTACTTATAAGGCTCACGAACGAGCCGCATTAGAGGGTGTTGCAATTAATCAATGGCGGGGAAAGAATGCTTGGGAGGCGGAATCAGACTACCGCCGCGTGGCTGATGAACTACAGCGTGAATGGAGAAAATAATGGCTAGGAAACAACAAAGTATTTCGGACTTAATTCAAGAAGAAGCACAAAAATTAACACCAAATAGCGCAGTAGATGAAACTGCAATTGAAGTTGCGGCTGTACCAGTTGCTGAACAAACGAATTCCACAGAAGCAGAATTACCCACAGAAACATCTGAGTCAGCATCTGCTAAACGTAATATTCCTACCAAAGCAGACTTAGAAACTACTATTACAGATTTAAAAACAACTTTAGAAAAAAATCAGGCAACAGAAAAAGCGCTCCAAAAGCAAATTAAAGATTTACAATCAGCTTTATCTAAACAACAAACATCGGTAGAAAGCTTGACAAAAGAGCTTGAAGAGACTAAACAAACAGCCCTCCACCTAGCAGAAGCTAATTCTAAACTAATAGAAGAAAATAAAGCTTTACAACAACCCCAGCAAAGCATCGTTAAACAATCAAAGGCAAATTATTACCAATCTGATTATAGAAAATCTCACCGCTCACCGGAAAGGCTACCCGATATGCCAGCAGAAACCAAAGATGATTTCGCGGCAAATACTTGGTTATATGACTAAGTAGGTCGGTGTTAAAAATTGTCGTTATGACAAGGCAGGAGGCAGAGGGCAGAAGGCAGAAGGGAAGAGGTTTTCAAGCTACTTTACTTTCCGTTACATAGTTCGGTTTATTTGCACCTTTCTACTTAGTAGAAATATAAAGTGTGAAGTCTGAAATGAGGAAATTTACTAGTAGATGAAGGCACAGTAGCCGGGGGAGAAATAACTCTTAACTCAGCACTCAGCACTCCTAACTCAGCACTCCTAACTCAGCACTTCAAGTCGTAGTAGGATCGTTCAAGTGAAAGGGTAAGCCTGATGCAGTGATTTGCGATGCCTAACGGCAAGCCGCAAAGCATCTACGCAATCAGACACCCTAAAATTAGAGCAAAAGACGATTCCTAAAATAAGCACACTCCATGCGTATTTCTCTTAACTGGCTGCGGGAACTAGTAGAAATCAAACTGAGCCACGAAGAATTAGCCCACACCCTGACAATGGCTGGGTTTGAAGTAGAAGATATTGAAGACCGCCGCACTTGGGCTAATGGCGTTGTTGTGGGGAGAGTGCTTGAGCGTCAACCCCACCCCAACGCTGATAAATTAAGTGTTTGTCAAGTCGATGTCGGTGCAGATGAGACTTTAAATATTGTCTGTGGTGCATCTAATGTCCGTGCAGATATTTATGTCCCAGTCGCCACCGTGGGTACTTATCTACCCAACATCGATTTAAAAATTAAACCGGCAAAACTGCGCGGTGTCCCATCTGTGGGTATGATTTGTTCTTTAAAAGAACTCGGTTTGCCTACCGATGTAGACGGAATTCATATTTTTTCTGAGGAAAATCTGCCTATAGGTAGTGATGTCCGCCCGTTACTTGGTTTAGATGATGTAATTTTAGATGTGACTGCCACTGCTAACCGTGCTGATGCTTTGAGTATGGTAGGGATAGCGCGAGAAGTAGCAGCATTGACTGGTGGTAAGTTAAGTATTCCCGAACCTGGGGAAGTTGTTGTAACTCAAAATGTAGGTAAGTTAGCTTTAAAAATTGCCGATACCCAAGCTTGCCCCGCCTACATTGGTACAGTAATTGAACAGGTCAAAATTGCCCCATCTCCTGAGTGGTTACAACAACGCTTGCGGGCTGCGGGGGTGCGCCCAATTAGTAATGTGGTTGATATTACTAACTATGTATTGTTGGAATGGGGACAACCTCTACACGCCTTTGACAAAGACCGTTTACAAACTGTCGCTGGCAATGGCAATTTAACTATTGGTGTGCGTTTTGCTAATCAAGGAGAATCCCTGAAAACCTTAGATGGACAAACTCGCAACCTAACAACACAGAATTTGTTAATCACTGCTAACGATAAACCTGTGGCTTTAGCGGGAGTCATGGGGGGAGAAGAAACCGAAGTTCATGATGGTTCGCAAAACTTAGTTTTAGAAGCAGCATTATTTGATTCCGTAGCTATTCGCCGTTCCTCTCGCAGTGTGGGGTTACGCAGTGAAGCTTCTGGAAGATACGAACGGGGAGTGAACCGTGCAGAGTTAGAAATCGCCTGTCGCCGCGCTTTAGCTTTAATTAGCGAATTGGCTAACGGTGTAATTGTTCATCAAGAAATTGCTGATACTCGTCCCGATCCTACTACCTGGAGTCGTTCAATTGCGCTGCGTTTAGATAGAGTAAATGAAGTGTTGGGGCCGATTGATTTGGGTGAAGACACAGGAGAATTACAAGAAAGGGACATTGTAAGGATTTTAACTGCGTTGGGATGTCAGCTAACACCATCGGGAGAACGCACTTGGAATGTGGCTGTCCCTCCCTATCGTTACCGCGACTTAGAACGGGAAATTGATTTAATTGAAGAAATTGCTCGTCTCTACGGCTATGATAATTTCTGCGATACTTTACCCCAAAAAGCCGAAGCTGGCTATCTACCAATAGATCAAGAATTGGTGCGAAAGTTGCGTGCTTCCCTGCGAGCAGAAGGTTTGACAGAATTAATTCAATACTCTTTGGTAAAACCAGGGGATAATCGGCAGATAGTCTTAAGTAATCCCTTATTTACAGAATATTCGGCATTACGCACCGATTTAATGGCTGGGTTGATTGATGCTTTTCAATACAACTTAGAACAAGGTAATGGTTCTCTCAACGGCTTTGAAATCGGGCGAATTTTCCAGCAAGAAGAAGACGGTTTGCAAGAAGCCGATGCGATCGCTGGTATCTTGGGAGGAGATAGAACCCTCGGCAAGTGGTCAAAAGGTGGACGTGAACAACCTATGACTTGGTTTGAAGCCAAAGGCATTTTAGAAAGTGTCTTTCAGCAATTAGGATTACAAGTAGAATATCAGCCAGATTGTCGTGATGAGCGTTTACACCCTGGACGCACCGCTTCTTTATGGATAGGAGGTAATCGACTGGGTGTATTTGGACAACTGCATCCCCAACTGCGCCGAGAAAAAGATTTACCAGATGCAGTGTATTTATTCCAGTTGGATTTAGATGTGCTTTTGAATGCTCTAGATCAAGATGAAATTTTGATTCCCACCTTCAAGTCTTATTCTACTTACCCAGCGAGCGATCGCGATATTGCCTTTTTTGCCCCGGTGAAAGTTTCAGTAGGGGAAATTGAAAAAGCCATTACCCAAGCTGGTAAAGGCTTGCTGGAATCGGTAGAAATATTTGATGAATATCGCGGCGAAAATGTCCCCCAAGGACAACGGAGTTTAGCCTTTCGTCTAGTATATCGAGCCAGCGATCGCACTCTCACTGATACCGAGGTTGAACCTGTACACAACAAAGTTCGTGAAGCCTTAGTCGAGAAATTTGGCGTTAACCTCAGAAGTTAAAATTAAAAAGTGCTGAGTAGTAAATTACTCAGCACTTAGTACGGGCTGAACGCCCCGCTACCGCTAACAGCACTCAATAGACTTTTTGCGTCGCAGAGTCCGTCCTAACAACAATAAACCACCTAAAGCAAGTAAGCTTGTAGTAGTTCCAGCTTCCGGTACTCTAGTAACTCTGATACGCGCAATCTGATAACCGGGAACTGAGAAATCAGCGTTCGCCGCAATTCGTTGGCCATTAACTTCAAAATCTACAATACCACCACCTCCAGGAGGCAGAAGGCCAGAATGGAGGCGTACAACACCATTTTCAGGAATACTATTGAATACCTCTGATAAAAAATAAGGTACGTCATTCGGGTCTTCACTATTGACCTCAGTTCCAGCATCCCAAACCTGATTTCCTAAAACAATGAAGTCAGCACCCTTAAAGTTACCTTGAGCATCAAAGATTTCAACTGCATTCGGCTCATCATTAGCGATAAAAGCATCATTGCTAATACCAACCATAGCCGCATAGCTAAAGAACCGATTGCGAGCAGGATCGGCGTTGAAATTAAAAGTCAGTGATTCTTGTTTTCCAGGGAGTAACGTCCCAAAAAAGGGGTCTTCTCTACGAGTAAATGTTACCAAGTCTTGATAACCACCATTCTGTCCTGCCGAACTAGCTGCAAACGCACCAGAAAGTAAATTTTGTGGTGCAGGAAACCTGCTCAAATCAAGACCAAGTGCGGCTGCTTGAGCAATAACTTCAGGTGTCAATCTGCCTTGTGGATCACCTGTAATTCCATCTTCGGCTAAAAATTCTATGTATCCTGGATCAGGCTCTCCAGCATTTAACGTATCAAAGCTGCCATCGTGGAAGCTGAACCATAGAGGAGCTACAACCTGACCATTCTGAGGAGCTAGGTTTTCCACAGAGACTTGGAAGGTAGCAGCTTGAGCATTTGATGGGTTAGATGCGATCGCTAATGTAGCACTAAGTCCTATGAGTGTAGCTTTGAGATTCCGATTTTTACGGTTTTTCATGCTTTTTTGAGACAAACTCTTAAGATTAAGTGTTTAATATTGCTGCACCAGCATCGTACCATTACTAGTGGTATGTAATAAATTAAGCAAATATTAAAGAAAACCAAGCATAGGTGTGGATTTTACAGAAGCCGACAGGTAATATATTCAATGCGGCCTAAATTTTGGAAAAACTCACAGTTGTAAATAATGCCGTTTAATTTTTGTCGGTTCTGATCAAATTCTTGCAGCGAATCCAAAGGTCACTATGCCCAAATATGTACTCTGGGGAACTTACTGCGACGACGTTTTAGAAAAACGCGCCCCTCACCGTCAAGCTCATTTAGATGGTTTAGCCAAACAAAAAGAATCTGGTGTGTTGATTACCATTGGCCCCACTAAAGATGTCACCAAAGTTTTTGGTATTTACGAAGCTGAAAACGAAGCCACTGTCCGCCAATTAATCGAAAATGATCCCTATTGGCAAAATGGAATTTGGACAGAATACTCCCTCAAAGAGTGGATTCAAGCTTTTTGAAGCCTGAAGTGTAAAGTATGAAGTATAAAGTATGAAATTGGTTTTTCTTCCAGCCTTCATCTTTGACATTTCATACTTCTTTAGTCAATATGTCAGGTTAATTATTGTCCACCGAATAAAAATAACAGGGATTTAATTAAGGCTAAAATTACTAACTTTTAGTAGATGCAATTATATTTTTATTTATGCAATTATTAAAATATTCTGATCTCAGATAACATTGCTATTGTCTAGAATAAAGGATAAAAGGGTTAGCGATCGCTAATAATTTAGTTGTTCCCCAATCGTTGAATTTTTTAGAGGGTATTACCCATGCAACACATGCTAAAACGTACATTTCTATCTAGTTTGATGGCTGCAAGTTTGGCCAGCGTCAGCTTAGTTCCAGTTCAATCTGCTGGTGCTGATGATAGAGTTATACACAATGCAGCTATTGGAGCCGGTGCTGGTGCAGTAACCGGAGCTATAACGGGTTGCGGTTCTGTATTAAATAATGCTGTCATAGGTGCTGCGGCTGGTGCGGCTGTCAACGGTGCAAACGGTCTGAGAACAAGAAACGCCAGAAGAAGAAATGGCCGGAGAATTGTTCAAGATGTGGGTGTAGGTGCTGGCGCTGGTGTATTAGCAGGCGCGGTTACTGGCGGTTGTAGAACTACCTGGAAAAATGGTGTTAATGGTGCTGCGGCTGGTGCGGCTGTCAATATCCTAGATCCCAGAAACAGAAGAAGATAATTTGTAATCGATAATTCGTAATTTATCACCAAGTACGAATTATCAATTGCGGATTACGCCAATCCAAAAAAAATCTGATCATCTATAAGGCAATACAGTTCAGTTATAGCAGGTGACAGGGAACAGGTGACAGGTGACAGGGTTAAAAGTCTTTTAGTGCATGAGTTTTATCATTGGCCGATGTCCTAACTGCCTTGGCTACTGCCATAACAGATTTCTATTTGATTGTGTTGGAAAAAACCAAGAATTGGGGGATTCTCCCCCATACCCCCAATTGGGGGCATTCTGCCGCCCCCAAACCCTCTACAGAAGGATGGTTGTGTTTGGGCTGAAGTTTCGATTTTTCCTTAAGTGAACTGTATTGATCTATAAGGGCGCAAGGCTTTGCGCCCTTATTTTTTTATGCTTGCAACTGACACAACAACAAACCAAACCATTGATTTGAGTCAGTCCATGTTTGAATAGGGACTAAGCCACGTGTTTTGAGTTGTTGCTGTATGGTTTTCAGGTCGAATTTGCGAGAAATTTCTGTCAGGATAGTTTCGCCAGTTGCAAAATTAACGGTGAGATTGAGAGATTTTAATTGTACAGTTTGCGATCGCAAGCTTCGCAAGTGCATTTCAATTTGATGTGCCGTTTCATGATAAAATGACCAGTGTTCAAACTGTGTTGTATTAAAATCGCCTTCAAATCGTCGATTTAAATGCTCTAGCATATTGATATTAAACGCTGCTGTCACTCCTTGGCGATCGTTGTAAGCAGGTTCCAAAATTTCTTTCGGTTTTTGTAAATCTATTCCTAGTAAGAAATACTCACCTACTTGCAGAGCATTTGTAATTTGAGAAAAGAAATTATCACATTCTTGGGGGTTGAGATTCCCTAAAGAGCTACCAATAAAACCAACCATTCGACTAGGTGACTGAGTTGGTGGGAGTTGTGCCAGAGCCATTTCATAGGTTCCGGCTAGGGCGTAAACTTGCAGTGAGGGGTAATCTCCGAGTAACTGTCTAGCACTATTTTCCAACATTCCGGCACTTACATCTATTGGCAAATAGCGCTGAAGATAGCCCAACTCTTGGTAAGCATCCAGCAAAATCCGGGTTTTTGTCGAACTACCACTACCAAGTTCAACTAATTCACAAGCACCTGTGATTTGGGCAATTTCGCCAGCATACTGTTGTAAAATTGCCGTTTCTGTGCGTGTCAAGTAATATTCTGGCAACTCACAGATTTGTTCAAATAAATCAGATCCTTGATCATCATAAAAGTAATATGCAGGTAAAGATTTGGGGATTTGAGTTAATCCCTTGACGATATCACTCCCCGCCGTGGACGTAACTATTCGGGTTGCTTCTACCAAACGCTTTATCTGTAGGCGTTCTTCAATGCTTTTTTGGGAAGTAACTTTGCTGCTAACAACTTTAGAAATTGACATTTAACCTCCGCAGACTTGCAGTGTAATTGATTCTTTGTAAACGCAAGCTTTATCTCAGCCAGTGAAACACACAGCCATAGCTGCTAACATCACGCCTGAGCAAGATTAATCTAGATTTATCACTATATTTACGGATTTTCCCATTAAAAAAGCACTAAATTTTCATTAATCAGCACTTGTAGCACAGCGGAACCCAGCAAAGATTTGGCGCACACCGGGATGATACCAATTACGAAAACTAGAACGCAGTACCCACGGACGAGTTGCCCAACTACCACCTTTTAATACACGGTGTTGGCTGTCAAAATAAACTTGGGAGTAACCCACATAAGGGTAACTTTGGAAACCTTGGTAAGGTGCAAACCAAGAGGCCGTCCATTCCCAAACGTTACCTAAGGTATCAGATAAACCGTAAGCACTTTGTCCGGCGGGGTAAGTATCAACTGGAGTTGTCTGACCAATGAGGCGATCGCAATTACAATATTCAGGTGTGGGTATATCTTCACCCCAAGGATAGATGCGACGACGTTGATTGTAAGCATCCCAACTCACTGCTTTTTCCCATTCGGCTTCTGTGGGTAGGCGCTTTCCGACAAACCGCGAATATGCCTCAGCTTCGTACCAACTTACACCACATACTGGATGATCATCATAGCGGCGATCGCTACACCAATAAAGCGGTTGTATCACCCGCTCTGTTTGTAGCCATCGCCACCCATCTTCCGACCACCAGCGTTGATTTTCGTAGCCTCCCGCCGCCATAAATTCCTGATACTGTCCACAAGTCACAGGATAACGGTCAATCCAGTAAGTATCCAGATATACGCGATGATTGAGAATCTCATTATCCAACGCATCAATAGAATTGTTTCCCTGCTCAAACTCCCCAGCCGGAATCATCACCATCTCGCTGAGAGTGCTGAGTCCTGTTAGCGGAAGCGGGGCGTTTAGCCCGTGCTGAGTGCTGAATAAGATATTCTTCCCCTGCACCCCTGCACCCCTGCACCCCTGCTCCTCTGCTCCGTATCCTCTTTTCGCCATTTCCAACACGTAGCTGATAATCTCACAGTGTTGACTTTCGTGCTGAATTAAAAAACGCCACAGACGTTCTTGCGGTTCAATATTAGCTACTTCAATATGCTCATGCACTTTGTCTCGAACTGTGTGCAAGTAATAACCGATTTCTTCTAAATTTGGTAATTGCACACGTTCCGATTTAGGTAAACCATCAGATGCAAACAACTTGCGATATTGAGGGAATAAACACCGCAAACCCGCACTGTGTTCTAGCAACCATAAAGATTCAGTGTAAGCGATATGCCCCAAATGCCAGCCAATGGGACTAAAGTCAGGATGATACTGACTGCGAAATATAGTGTCGTCTATATTTTCAAACAGCTTGAAAGTTTTAAAACGACATTCATTTAAGGCATAAAAAATCGCCTCTTTGGTGCTAGAGTTGCTCAACTTTGATATCACAGTCTTCTCCCACACTGATGATGCTATTTTCTGGACAAGGATTCCATTTACCAAGAAATAAAGGTTCCGAGGCAATAATTACAGAGTTCGGAAAATTGAGATCATCCCGTATCCAATACAAAGATGGATTTGGTGAACCAATAGCAAAGCGAGAAGCTATTAGGCGTTTCCCGTCACTCAAAACGATGTTTGCTAAAACCTTGATTTGATGGCGTTTTGCCATTTCAGAGATGGTTAATAGAGTAGAGCGTAAAGCATATTCGGGAGGACGATGTTTGTTAATTTGACTCTGAGAAAGTAACAACGCAAATAGATGCTCAGAATCGGTACTGCCATGAATTTTGTTGTACAATTCTGGAGTTAAAGTGCTACGAATTCTTCTGTGTAATGTTTGCCGGAAATTTTCAATGAATCCATTGTGTAGGAATAGCCACTTTTCATGATTGAATGGCTGACAATTGGCAAAATCTAGAGCTTGTCCTAGTGTGGCGCTACGTACATAGGCCAAGACACAACTTGATTCTACATAACGGCTCAGGCTTGGTAAGTTAATATCATTCCAAATCGGTAATGTATTTTTGTAGATATAAGGATCAGTATCTTTTTGCGTATGATACCAACCCATACCAAAACCATCTGCATTAACTACCCCAGAAGTCATTTCGCGGGGTTGGTAACTTTGAACAATGAGAGAATGCTCTGGTTTATACAAAAGATTCTCTAAAGAAACAGGCGAACCGAGGTAGGCAAGTAAACGGCACATGACGAAAGTATTTAAGTAGGTCGGTGTTAAAAATTGTCGTTATGACAAGGCAGGAGGCAGAGGGCAGAAGGCAGAAGGGAAGAGGTTTTCAAGCTACTTTACTTTCCGTTACATAGTTCGGTTTATTTGCACCTTTCTACTTACTCCCAATTGCTGTACAGAATAAGCTTAATTGCTGAGATTTGACTGAATAGTAAATAAGTTTGTGCTGTACTTGCCCTCCTTACCCTGCAAAACTCCTGATGAAGCTCAGGTTTTAGATAAACTTATATTATTCTGCCGTAATTGGCGAATTTTCCGGCGGAACCTAGCACAATAAAGTTCAGTTAACGTGAGTTTGACGGATTAAAAAAAACCCTCTCCTACGAGGCTACGGTGTATACACAAATTATCTAATCACCAAAGAAGCAGAGGGGCAGGGGGAAAGAATTTGTATCAGAATTTTCGTGAAATGGTATGACGTACCATCGAAGATTTTCGGTGCGTACTTTTACCTCTACCCGGCCCGCCTTGAATAAACATCACTTGGTGTTGTGTATTTGGGTTGGTATCGAAGAGACTATTTTTAGTCCAGGTTTCTAAATCAAAGAGTTTTGTCTATAGATTTACCATAACGCTGCAAGTATCTCTGATGCGCCTTCACCCAACCTACTCGTGCTAAGAAATAGACTTAACCCAATCGCTTAAAAGTTGATTTACTTGATCTGGTATTTCATCATGGGGACAATGACCTGCTTTGATAAAATATTCGGTAAGCTCAGGATAATATTGCCGAAATTTCTGAGAACGTTCTCTAGCTTTCATCCAAGGATCGGCTTCGCCCAATAATAACAATAAAGGACAAGTTAATTGCTTCAATAGCACATCAACTTTTTCGCCTTGAGGAGTGCTGAAAACAGAAACAAAGACATCAAAAGCACCAGCATCATAAGCGGGGCGATAAATTTCTTCTATTAATTGGTCTGTAATTGCAGTTTTGTCTAAATAAACTTTTTCTAAAGTCTGGCGAATTACCCAACGCTGTCGCACATATTGGAATAACAGAAACTGGGAGAAGGATTGTTGAAAAATCCACTTGACGCTATTGCCTAGTAATTTTTGTAGCGGTGAGGGTTGTTTTGGAGGTTGGATTTGTGATTGTAAGGCTTCTGGTTCGGCTGTGGGTTGGTTGTCGCTAAAGGGGCCAGCGCTGTTGAGTAATACTACCCCAGCAACACTATCAGGATATTGGGCTGCGACACACAAGCAAGCATAGCCACCAAGAGAGTTACCTGCTAAGACGGCTTTTTGACCAATCACTTCACTGATAAAGTCATGGAGTTGGTCACGCCATAAATCGCTACTGTACTGTAATTTGGGTTTTTGCGATCGCCCAAATCCTAACAAGTCGATCGCAAAGATTTCAAAATCTTGATACAATCCATTGATATTCTTACGCCAGTGGTCTGTGGACGCACCAAACCCATGCACCAAAAGTAAAGGGGGACGTTGGGGTTGTGACTCTCCCGCACGCACATAGTAGACTTTTTGCCCTCGCCATTGCCAATATTGACCAGGAATTGGGTTTGTAGAGGAGGCTGTACTTACCTGCATGATTTTAAGAAATATTAAATAGCTGTTAATAATTGTAAAACAGGATAGGAAAAAGGCAGGGGTGCAGAGAAGCAGGGAGCAGGGGAGAATGAATAATGACTTTTGATTTTTGACAAATGACCAAAGTTACAGGCACTACTAAATTATTAGGCGTAATTGGGCATCCGGTGGAACATTCGCTGTCGCCTTTAATGCACAATGCTGCATTAGCCCAATTAGGATTAGATTACGTTTATCTGCCTTTTCCTATAGAACCAGAAAATTTAGCAGTGGCGATCGCAGGTTTTGCGGCTATTGGGGTGATGGGTTTTAGTGTTACAATCCCCCATAAACAGGCAATTATGCCTTTACTTGCAGAAATTACCCCCTTGGCTCAAGCTATAGGTGCAGTTAATACTGTCACCCGCAAAGATAACCAATGGGTGGGGACAAACACTGATATTGAGGGATTTATCGCGCCGTTACAAACAACATATCAACAAGATTGGAGCCAGAAAGTAGCGGTAATTTTAGGTAATGGTGGTGCAGCTAGAGCCGTTGTTGCAGGTTGTCACCAGTTAGGTTTTGCCAAAATTCATGTTGTGGGGCGCAATCAACAGCGATTAACAGACTTTCGTGAAAGTTGGGGGAATTCTCCACTAGCCGAAAATTTGCAAATTCATACATGGGATGCACTAGTAAACTTGATTCCCCAAGCTAATTTATTAGTAAATACAACGCCGATTGGGATGTATCCCCAGGTGGATGAATCACCTTTAAGTACAGCAGAAATGATAAATTTGCCTGGAGATGCGATCGCCTATGATTTGATATATATTCCCCAGCCTACACAATTTCTCCAACAGGCTGAAAAACAAGGAGCAATTGCGATTGATGGATTAGAAATGCTCGTTCAACAAGGTGCAGCCGCCTTAAAAATTTGGTTGCAGCAAGAAACAGTACCTGTAGATGTCATGCGTCAAGCACTGCGCCATCATTTAGGTTTAACGGTAGCTGAACTATGAAGTTTGTCCGTCCCTGAGAACTAGTAACTACAATTTTTCCTTGCAGATATTCCACGAGTTTTTTGACTAAAGTTAACCCCAGTCCTGAACTGCTATATTGTGCAGATGCGCTTTCGGGAATCTGGCTCGTTGAATCAAAAATAGATGATTTATCTGGGTTTTTAGTTTCAGGTATGCGGTAAAACGGTTCAAAAATTCGAGATTGTTCTTTTGAGGAAATTTCCACCCCAAAATTGCTCACAGTAATTTGCACCCAAGAAATTTGAGGATGAGGTGATTCGCTTTCAGAGCTAGAAACAATCTCAACAGTGACGGTAATCCTCTCTCCGACAGGAGTATATTTGCAAGCATTAGTAAGTAACTCTGATATAATCCGAGTCAAAATAGCCAAATCCGTGACTAAATGTGGTAAATCAGGAGGAACATCAACTGTCAAAATCAGCCTTTGAGTTTGGGTAAATTGCTGAAAGCTCTCAGCAATGTGAGGTAGCCAGTCTTGGAGATGAATAGCAGATAATTCCAAGGGATACATATCTGCATCAATGAAGCGCATATTCAGCAAATCGTCTATTAAATTTAGCTCACGTTCGCATTCGTAACGCACAATATTAAGGTAGTATGCTACAGACTGAAATTCAGGAGGTTTACCTGAGTTAATCATGCGCCGCCGATCCAAAAGATTTTCGAGCATAGTAATTGCCATTTTGATATTTGACAAAGGCGTTCGCATTTCGTGAGAAGTTGCTGTTAAAAAATCTTCTTTCAACTGATTTAGTCGTTGAAGTTCTGCCATTTGAATTTCTAGTTGACTGGCTCGTTCAGCTGCGAGGTTGCGTTCTGCGGTTAATCTGCGTTGTGTGTCATCTCGGAACACCATCACTGCACCTGTAATTTTACCGTTGTTGTCGCGCAGAGGTGCAGCACTATCAGCAACGGGAATAGTTTTGCCGTCTTTGGTAATTAGTAAAGTGCGATCGCGTAAATATATAGTAGTTTCTTGTTGCAGGGCTGAGTTAATGGGATTTGCTATAGGTAGCTGAGTTTGTTCGTCAACCAGTGGCAAAACTTGATCTAAAATTTGGTCTTTTGCTGCATTTAATTGCCAGCCTGTGAGTGCTTCTGCTACCTGATTCAGGTACTTGACACGCAACTGTAAGTCAACCACAATTACCCCATCCCCCATACCTCGCAGCACAGTACTCAAAAACTGCTCACGTTCATAACGACTTAGCGCCGTTTGGATAGCAACGTAAAGTTCTTGCTCTCTGATGGGTTTGAGGATGTAACCAAAGGGAAACGTCAGGGTTGCTCGCTCTACAGTACTTTTATCAGAGTGTCCTGTGACGTAGATGATAGGGATTTGCAGTTGATTCCAGATTTGTTCTGCGGCTTGGATACCGTCCATCTCACCCCGCAGCCGGATATCCATCAAAATCAAATTTGGGCGTAACTCATTCGCTTTTTCCATAGCTAATTCGGCAGAATCGGCAATGTCAACAACTTTGTATCCCAGAGACTCTAGAGTTTCTTGTAAGTTGATAGCAAGAATATACTCATCTTCAACAATCATGACTTGAACTGTGTTGGTTTTGTTTGCATCAAAAGAGATATTCATCATATTCATGCTCTGCTTTTTGTAAATTTAATTTTAAATTCTGTTCCTTGCTGAGAGTTAATTTCAATACTTCCCCTTAACTGCTTCACCAATCCCTGGACAAGAGTTATACCCAAAGTTTTTACCTTTTTGTTATCAAAATCAGCAGGTAAACCAATGCCATTATCTCGAATAATGAGTATTAAATTGGATTGATTTTGTTGGGACAACTTGACCTGAATTTCACCAGCACGGTGATCAGGAAAAGCGTATTTCAGAGCATTAGAAACTAGTTCATTGATAATCAAACCACAAGGAATAGCAGTTTCAATATCTAAGCTGGCACTGTCAACTTGGATATTTAGTTTAATACTGTTGGGACTAACATTATAAGAGTCAAATAAATGAGTTGTCAGGTCTGGGATGTATTGGGCAAAATCTATATTGGCTAAATCGTCCGAGCGGTAGAGTTTTTCGTGAACTAAGGCAATAGAAGCAATACGATTTTGGCTATCGCGCAGAATTGCCGTTGCTTGTGTATCTTGTGTGCGGCGGCATTGCATTTGCAGTAAGCTGCTGACAATTCCCAAGTTGTTTTTAACGCGATGGTGAATTTCTTTAAGTAATACTTCTTTTTCTTTGAGAGATGCTTTAATTTTTTCTTCTGCTTGCTTGTGTTCGGTGATGTCTTGTTGCACAGCAACCAAGACTTTGCCATATTCAGGATGATCAAACACAGAGGTTGTTGCACTACACCAAAACGGAGTACCATCTTTTTTGACATTATGGACTTCATAGGTAGCTTCACCATTTTTTAAGACAGCAGCCCTAATAGCTTGATTAACCTCTTCAGCTTTAGTATGATCATCTGCATAATTTACAATGGATACATGCAAACCTGTTAATTCATTGGAATTATAACCAAACATTTGCTCAAATTTGGGATTAGCATAGACAATAATTCCATCAACCGCTCGAACTAAGCATATTCCTTCGGCTATGTTGCGAGTAATCACTGCTTGCAGTTCTAGCATTTGTTGAGCGCGTTTTTGCTCTGTGATATTGATGCTACTACCAACAATGCGATAAATGCGTGAATTTTCGCCTCTAAGGGGGGTAAGACTAGTAATCCACCAAGTTTCTTGGTCTTTAAAAGGTAAACATTCTTCGTAAGTAATAGTTGCGCCTGCAACTACGCAGTCTTGATAATGCTGTCTTACTATTGCAGCCGCAGCAGATGGAAGAACTTGTTCAGGAGTTTTACCTTGTATTTCATCTGAACGTAAACCTGTCAGTTTTTCATGAGCATAGTTCAAACCCACAAAGCAAAAATCATGATCTACAACATCAACCACAAAAATTGACTGTCCTACGCCGTCATAGATACTGCGTAAAAAGTTTTCCTTCTCTTTAAGTATTTGTTCTGCTAGTTTGCGATCGCGCAGTGCTGCTTGCTGTTCGCTAATATCAATAATCACACCTAACATGCGTATAGGCTTGTCTGCTGCGTTGTAAATCCCTCGTCCTTTTCCTATCAGCCAGCGAGTTTCGCCATTCGGAAGAATCACCCGATATTCTGCTTCATAGTTAGTACGCTGTTGCAACGCATTTAATAAAGCTTGTTCAACTCGTTCCACATCTTCTGGATGAATAGCATCACGCCATAGCTGATATTCGGCTGTTAATGCTTCCGGCTCTAATCCTAGCAAGCGAAAGTGGTTATCGTTCCAGAGAACTTTTCCTGTTTGAACATCCCAGTCCCAAGTACCAATATGGGTAAGTTCCAACGTTAGTCTCTGTTGTTCTTCACTTTTAACTAAAGCTGCTTCTGCTTTTTTGCGTAAGCGAAGCTCGTCGTAGACATCGCTAATATCTGTAACTCTCACCAGATTCATCACTTGTTCAGCAACTTTAATTTGTTTGACTGCAATGTTTCCCCAAAAACAATTACCCTGCTTAGTGAGGTATTCAATTTCTTGACTCCAAAATCCTTTTTGCTGAAGTTGTTCAACGATATTAGCTAACTCCTCAGAGGTAAACTGTCGTTTTTGCAAAGTGTGACCTTCAATCCCAATAAGTTCAGCTTTGCTGGCGACTGCAAATAGTTCTACGGCTCGTTGATTACAGTCTGTAGTTAGTAATGTTTTTGGATCGACTAAAAATATAGCATCGGCTGATTCGTTAAAGATAGCTTCTCGTAAATCTCGACTGCGGATAATTTCTAACTCAATTTGTTTACGCTCTGTAATATCTCGGCCTTCAGGAATTAACAAAACAACTTTTCCCGTCTCGTCCTGAAGCGGACGCAATGAAAAATCAATGGTTGCTATTTGGTGATTTGCTCCAAGAACATCAACTTCATAGCGAATAAAGTTTCCTTGCGCCGCCGAAGCAATTGCTTGTTTTAGTTGCTCTTGTATTTCCGGTGAAATTGTCCACCAGTGGGTTTCCCAAAATGGTTTATTAATCACATCTTCAGACTGAAGTCCAGCAAAATTGAGAGCAGTCTGATTTGCTTCTAGTAAAATTCCATCAACATTTAATAGTCCGGTAAATTGAAATGTATTGTTGAAGATACCGCGAAATCGTCGTTCGCTCTCTTGTAATGCTAATTCTATTTGTTGACGATGGTCAATGTCGGCCAAAGAGCCAACTAGTCGCACTGGATTACCTTGCTCATCCCAAACAGCTTTTGCACGTGATCTAAACCACCCATAACTGCCATCTTTGCGGCGAAGACGATACTCTACGTTATAACTTGGGGTTTGTCGCAATAGATAAGTCTCTTTGGCAGTCATGACTCGTTCATAATCATCAGGATGAATGCGTGTGCTCCATTCATCATTGTTACTGCTCAGTTCATGAGGTGCATATCCCAACATCTCATCCCAACGCTCAGACCGAAAAGTTTGATTAGTTGAGATGTTCCAATCCCAAATTGCTTCATTAGTACCAGCTACAGCTAAATGCCAACGTTCTTCACTGTATCGCAAAGCCGCTTCTACCTGTTGGCGATCGCTGATTTCTCTCTCTAGTTCTTGGTTAGCTGCTTCCAGTTGTGCCGGACTCGGAAAAGCCAGTGCTTTTGGCAGCAAATGTATTAATTCACAAGCTGTGTACAGTGATATTACAGCCGTGATCGCTTTGATGCCACCACTTAACCAATAAGTGGGATACCAGAGCGTCCAAATTTCCATCAAGTGGGTAGTGCCACAAGTAATAATAAATAAAGCAAACAGTAAAAATATCCAGTTAAACGGCAAATCTCGGCGCTTGCGGACAAAATAAAGTAGCGTGAAGGGAATTGAATAATAAGCGATCGCAATTAAACTATCAGATGCAATATGCAGCGCCACTAACTTTGATTGCCAAAGATAGCAATGACCGTGAGGAATAAACTGTTTAGAAGCTAAAAGGGTTTTAAAAAATTCCAGCATCAAGTTGTCTCAAACACAAGTCACTTAAAAATTACATCTATCTTAAGAATAAAAAGTCAAGAATAGGCAATAAGAAATCAATCGTGCAAAAAATTATAGGTTGGGTTTTGCTGTGCAAAACCCAACCTTGTATGCAAGAAATCCACTATTGATCAGACTATGCAGTTTGAGAGTTGTTATTAGACATTTCCTCTGTGCTGGCTTTTAAGCGGCTGACTGAGCTTCTACGGATGCGATCGCTTTTACGCACTCCACCCGCCATCTCATATTCACGGCTGTCTTTACCGTATTTAAACGCCACTCCGATGAGCATTTTTTCTGAGAGGTCACTCAAAGTTTTTTCTAACTCTTTAATCTCCGTTCTGGATGAATTAATCACAGCTAGAGCAGTATTGTAAGCATCTATTTTGGCACGTAATTGCTGCATTATTTGTGCCATATTGTCTAAGTTGCGAGCCTCACCAAAATCTATGTTTGGATCAATTGCTTTTAGTCCAGATGATCTTAACTCAGCTTTTGTCAAAATCGGAGATGTACTTTTTTTGCGATACATGAAATACACTTTTGTTTGAAGGTTATCAACCTAGCTTGACTTACCAAAACTAAATTCTAGGTCAGCAAAACTCACAAATATTTGTATTTTTTCTAAAAATTTTTCTGGCTGTACTAAGTAATAATCCTGTTAAAATAGCTGAGACAATGTATTATTTAATTCAAATTCTAATTGTGATATTGCGATCGTAACGAATCTCATCTGTGTGGTAACGAAATCAATTGCATTCCTAACGAATCTCATCTGTGTGGTAACGAAATCAATTGCGATCGTAACGAATCTCATCTGTGTGGTAACGAAATCAATTGCGATCATAACGAATCTCATCTGTGTGGTAACGAAATCAATTGCATTCGTAACGAATCTTATCTGTGTGGTAACGAAATCAATTGTATTTTTGGCGATTGCGCTTGGCTCAATAGTAGGATGTGTTACGGCTATATCAAAATTTAAATGTTTGTAAGGATTCAGGTCTAAGGGACTTCCAGAGAATAAGATATACAAGCCATAAAAATGATAATCATTCTGAAGGGGGAAAGAGCAGTTGCCGTCGGCAACTGCTCTTTCCTCCCAAATATATGCAAGATAAATGTCTGCACTCAAC
>NZ_JADEXZ010000082.1 GCF_015206815.1 Fortiea sp. LEGE XX443 | reverse complement strand
GTTGAGTGCAGACATTTATCTTGCATATATTTGGGAGGAAAGAGCAGTTGCCGACGGCAACTGCTCTTTCCCCCTTCAGAATGATTATCATTTTTATGGCTTGTATATCTTATTCTCTGGAAGTCCCTTATTCAAAAATGTTGAATCTCGCAACACAACTTTACAATCTTTGTGTTTTACCCAGGTAAATTTCTTGTCCTATTGAGAATAAAGTCATTAAACACTCGAATTTGGTATCACCAACACCAATTCACATCTTGAGCAATATCCTCAAAATCTTAACATTCAACACTTTTGATAGTTATTTAATATCTACATATTACTTAACAATTGAAAATCCGAATTTACACGGTTATTCTTTAGATTAAATATTGCTTAAGATAATAGTATTAAATCAATTTAGACTTGCAATACATCAATCCTACTTGTGGATAAGCAGTTAGCATAGAGTATAGAAATTGTGAAAAAAGCTGTATTATTATGTAGCTTTTATATTGATACGTTTTTTCTTTACTACTTCTATGACTTTGCTTCATTTTGTTTAAAAAAAGTTATGTAGCAAGATACATAAATAGGCAAATATAAAAGTTTTTTTTGCAAAAAAGCAAAAATTCAGATTATTGCCAACTACTATATAGCTAATACGGGTTGTTAAGCGGCTGACTGGTAAATGATAGAAATAAAGTATGGCACACCCGGAACCAATGGTATCAAATAACATAATTAGCGAATTTAAAACTTGTACTCAACTGCAATATAATGGGCAGTTAAATATTAAAAGTCCTAAACAACAAATATGGACTTTTTATTATCGGCTAGGGCGGATAGTTTGGGCAACAGGAGGTACTCATCCTTTCCGCCGCTGGCGTAGAAATATGGCGCAACATTGTCCACAAATCGATGTGGATAAAATGCAGTTCCGCCAGGAAGATATAGCAATTCGTTATTGGGATTATCGCCTGTTAGAAATTTTATATAAAAGGCAAAAAATCCAAAGAGAAGAAATTCAATCTATTGTAGAAAGTACAATTACTGAATTATTGTTTGATCTAGCCCAGCACACAGATTTTGTCTCTGTCAGTTGCGATCACAACCAAGATATAATTTTAGAAACACCAATGAGTTTCACGAGTGCAGATTTATCTGTAAAACAGATGCAAGACTCTTGGAAGATGTGGTTGGACGCTGGTTTAACAAACTTTTCTCCTGACTTAGCACCAACTCTGCGGAGGCCAGAACAGCTGCAACAGCAGGTAAGTCCATCTGTCTACAACAACTTTGTCAGTTTAATCAATGGTAAACAGACACTGCGGGATTTAGCCGCAAAAATGAAGCAGAATGTTTTGCCTGTGACTCGTTCGTTACTTCCCTATATTCTCAAAGGCATCATTGAATTAATAGAAGTACCTGACTTACCTTTGTTGGTTACTGAAACCAATCATCACCCCATCTCTAGACAACCAAAAAAATCAAAAGTTCCATTGGTAGCTTGTGTGGATGATAGCCCCCAAGTCTGTAAAATGCTAGAAGATATTGTTACTGCTAACGGCCTAAGATTTATCAAAATTCAAGACCCAGTACAAGCACTACCAACCCTAATTCAGAATAAACCAGATTTGATTTTTTTAGATTTGATTATGCCCGTCGCTAGTGGTTACGAAATATGTACTCAGTTGCGACGAGTATCTGCTTTTGCTAACACACCAGTGATCATATTAACTGGCAATGATGGTCTGTTGGATCGAGTACGGGCTAAAGTTGTTGGTTCTACCGATTTTCTGACTAAACCCGTAGTGGCGGATAGAGTAATGAGTGTAGTACGTAAATATTTATCAGTACAGACATCATCGAAAGTAACATCATCAAAAATTAAGAGTACATCGAGTTTAGAGGTATCTTTAAGACATTAGTTAACAACATAGATTTTGATTACTGGAAAATTTTTAGTTTCTATTTAAAGCACAGCATAGTATTTTTTCTCAATAACTTGCAATTATTAAAAATCTATTACTTTCTCAAAAGTTCAGAAAAAGTAATAGATTTTTTATTTAAATCCTTGAGCAGGTAAATTGCTAAAATCAGTATTTTCTCTCTAACAATTAATAAGATAATAAATCAAAATTGAAGCTAACAAGAACCTCACTTTCATCTACAAATTGATGTTTATAGTTTTAATTTCTATTTGTAAACAAGTTTCTTAGGTGATTTTATGAATACTGTTTTAGTTGTTGAAGATGGTTTAACTGATATGGAAATACTCAGCCGTTACTTGCAACAGGCTGGTTATTCTGTGATGAGTGCAACAAGTAGTGAAGAAGCACAAAGTAAGATATATGGCAATAAGCCAGATGTAATATTTCTAGATGTAATTTTACCTGGAAAAAGTGGATTTGAAATTTGTCGTGAACTAAAAACTAATCCAGAAACTAGTAAAATACCTGTGGTTTTTTGTTCAACTAAAAATAGTGATGTGGATAAAATGTGGGGAAATATGCTAGGAGCAGAAGCTTATCTCTCTAAGCCAATTGATAAGGAAGAATTAGTAAATACGCTGAAGCGGTTACTTCATTAAAATTGCTTAAATATGTATTTCAAATTTTTAGTGAATTAATATAGCTAATAATTTGAAAATCTAAAGAAAAATCTGATCAATACATGAAGGATTAATAATGTTGAAAACCCAGGAAAAATTTTTAAGCTTTAATTTAGGAACCAAAGATAAGGCAGTGATTTCATTACAACACACAACAGAAGTATTGCAAGTGTCATTGGCAGACATATGCAATGTACCTCAGATGCCTAATAGTGTTTTTGGTATATACAATTGGCGCGGTGAGATGCTTTGGTTAGTTGATTTAGAGGATATGCTAGGTTATCCATCTCTTTTAGAAGGAGTAAATATTCTTTCTAAAATGATGGCTATAATTGTAGAAATTGAGGGGAAATATCTAGGATTTTTGATACGACATCTTATGGATATTGAGTGGTTAGATCCTCATCAAATGAAGTTTCCATCTGCTGATTTTTTCTCCCCCAAGATTTCCCCTTTCTTACAAGGATATTTTATAAACGCTGCTGAGGAAATGATATTTAGTCTAGATGCAGCCGCTATTGTTAAGTCTCCTACATGGGCCAACTATACTTGAATTAAATGTTTTAATATTTGCCGCAAATAAAGACTGTAATTCACAAATTATTTAATTATAAAATTGAGGAGTTTTGAAATGACAATTACATATCACAATGGTAAAGAAGAAAATGAACAAGTACTAACTGATGTAAAAGTTTTAAAAAACACAGATGCCAGTAGTACAATAACAACTATTTCCAGCAATGAAGTATCTACAATAAATACAATTGCTCAAGAATTTAAGACATGGCGACAGCAGTTACAAACTATCATAACTGTGATGCGTCAATCTATAGATATAGATACGCTACTCAAAGTAACTGTGGCACAAATTAGGGAAAAAATTACTTGCGATCGCGCATTAATTTATCAGTTTACTTCTATAGATTCTGGTACTGTTTTAGCAGAGTCAAGAACCTTAGGTTGGACACCTGTGCTTGGTGAAAATCTACCGGGAATGCTGTTTGGTTTATATAATCATCAAGATTATTTAGAATCTGTGGCTATTGACGATATTGATCAGATTCAAGTTACACCTTATCAAAAACAATTATTTGACAAATATCAGATTAGAGCTAGTTTAAGTCTGCCGATTGTAGTTGAAGGTAAAGTGTGGGGATTACTCGCAGTTAATACTTGCTCATGCACTAGGCAATGGCAGGAAGCAGAAATCACATTCGTATCTCAAGTTACCACAGAATTAGCCTACAAATTACAAAGCTTTGAATTTCATCGAGAATTACAACTCAGAACCCAAGCTAAAAAAGCAGTAGCTAAAGTCATTGAGAAGATTATTCGCGTATCAGATATTGACAAGATTTTTCAAACAACTACTCAAGAAATCCGGCAATTATTACGATGCGATCGCGTAGGTGTATATCGTTTTAATCCCGATTGGGGTGGCGAATTTGTTGCAGAATCAGTTGGTCATGGTTGGGTAAAATTAGTTGCTCCAGGTATTAAGACAGTTTGGGAAGATACCCATTTACAAGAAACCCAAGGTGGACGTTATCGCCATCATGAAAGCTTTGTTGTCAATGACATTTATCAAGCAGGCCATTACCAGTGCCATATTGAAGTTTTGGAACAGTTTGAAGTTAAAGCTTATGTGATAGTTCCTGTTTTTGCTGGGGAAAAATTATGGGGTTTATTGGCAGCTTATCAAAATTCTGGAACCCGCGATTGGCAAGATTGGGAAGTTAACTTTTTAGAGCAAATAGGCTTGCAATTTGGTGTAGCGATTTCTCATGCAGAATATCTGGAACAAATGCAAGTGCAATCGCAACAATTAGTGCAGATTGCCGAACAAGAAAAAGCGTTAACTAAGATATTCAACCGCATCCGCCAATCCCAAGATGTAGAAAGTGTTTTTAAAACAACCACCCAGGAAGTCAGACAATCATTAAGATGTGATCGCGTTGCTGTTTATCGTTTTAATTCTGACTGGGGTGGTGAGTTTGTTGCTGAATCAGTAGGTAGTAATTGGGTAAAACTTGTAGGACAAAATATCAACACAGTCTTGGATGATACTTACCTGCAAGAAACTCAAGGAGGTAGATATGCCAGAGGTGAAAATTTTGTAGTTAATGATATCTATAAAATCGGTCTAGCTCCCTGCCACATCGAAATTTTAGAACAATTTGAAGCCAAAGCTTATATTATTGTCCCAATCTTTTTTAGTGAAAATCTATGGGGCTTACTTGCAGCATATCAAAACTCTAGAAACCGTGAATGGCAATCTTGGGAAGTCAGCTTTTTAAATCAGATAGCATTGCAATTTAGCATAGCTAAATCACAGATAGACTATCTAGAACAAGTACGAGTCAAATCTGAAAAATTAACTCAGATAGCTGAACAAGAAAAAGCCTTCACTAAGATAGTTAACCGTATTAGACAATCTTTAGATGTCGAAGAAATTTTCAAAATTACTACTCAAGAAGTGCGACAGTTATTGCGATGCGATCGCATCGCAATCTTCCGCTTCAATCCTGACTGGGGTGGTGAATTTATTGCTGAGTCAGTTGGTCATAATTGGGTCAAACTTGTAGGACTGGATATCAAAACAGTCTGGGAAGATACTCACTTACAAGAAACTCAAGGGGGACGATACGCCAGAGGTGAGAGCTTTGTAGCTAATAACATTTATCAAGTAGGTCATGCTCAATGCCACATCGAAATTTTAGAGCAATTTGAAGTCAAAGCTTATGTAATTGTGCCTATCTTCTTTGGTGAAAAATTGTGGGGTTTATTGGCAGCTTATCAAAATTCTGCCTCTCGTGAGTGGGAAGAATCACAAGTTAGTTTGTTAGCACGTATCGGCGACCAGTTAGGATTAGCATTACAACAAACTGAATATCTGCAACAACTACAGGCGCAGTCAGCACAACTAGCAGAAGCCGCTGCACGAGAAAAGGCTGCCAAGGAATTACTGCAACAAAGATCAATTCAACTGTTAATGGCACTCCGGCCGGCTTTAGATGGCGACTTGACGGTACGCGCACCTATTACTGAAGACGAACTAGGCACAATCGCCGATGCTTATAATAATACTCTGCAAGCACTACGGCAAATTGTCATTCAAGTACAAGCCGCTGCTCAACAAGTGGCGCAAACTTCTGCCAGTAGTAATGCTTCCCTTGCTGGATTGAACAATTTAGCACAACAACAGTCTGAAGAAATTACTTCTGCTTTGGGTGATATTCAACAAATGGTGGTTTCCACGCAAGCTGTGGTGATTGACGCTGAATTGGTACAAGTAGCGGTACAAAAAGCCAATCAAACTGTAGAGTCTGGTGATACAGCCATGAACCTGACTGTAAAAGCCATTGAAGCAATTCGAGAAACCGTTGCCCAAACCAGTAAAAAAATTAAACGCCTAAGTGAATCTTCACAAAAAATCTCGAAAGTGGTGAATTTGATTAGCAATTTTGCCACCCAAACCAACGTTTTAGCGCTGAATGCAGCCATTGAAGCTACTCGTGCAGGTGAGTATGGCAAGGGCTTTGCAGTTGTCGCTGATGAAGTACGTTCTTTATCTCGTCAATCAGCAGCAGCAACAATCGAAATTGAGAAATTGGTTCAGGAGATTCAAGCAGAAACTGGAGAAGTTGCAGTGGCGATGGAAACAGGTATTCAGCAAGTCGTAGAAGGCACAAATTTAGTTAGCGAAACCCGCAAAAATTTGAACGCAATTGTTTCTGCAACTGCTGAAATTAGCCAATTAATTCAACAGATTACCGCAGCTACACAAACACAAATGGGTCAATCTGAGACTGTCACTACATCAATGCAAGATGTAGCAGAAATTGCTAACCAAACCTTTGCTGAATCTCAAGAAATTGCTGCTATTTTCCAAGATTTATTAGGGATGGCACAAGAACTTTTAGCAACTGCGAGTAAGTTCAAGGTTAATTAAATCAAAAAAAGAGTAGGGAATAGGAAATATGGAGTCTTTATAATTTACCATTCCCTACTCTACTCCCTAATTACAACTCAACATTCTCCCTTCCTCAATTATGATTACAGATGCTGAAATTCGTGAACAGGGTTATATCTATTTTCTAGCAGAAGCACCAGAATTGTTACAAACAATTGAGCAAGAACTTTTGAACTTTGCAGAAGGCAACAGAACTGCTAAAATTCATAATTTAATGCGAGCAACTCATACACTCAAAGGTGGTGCTGCTAATGTTGGGTTAGAAGCAATTCAGATGATTGCCCATTCTCTAGAAGATGTATTTAAAGCTTTGTATAATCCAGATATAGTTATCGAGGCTGATTTACTAACACTCTTACTCAAAGCTTATGAGTGTCTTCGTCTAGCATTAACAGCAGAATTAACAAGCAGTACCGTTAATGTTGAAGAAATTATTCAACGGGCAACTACTATTTTTGAACATTTACAAGAAAAACTTGGTAATGCTTTTGGTGCTGATAGTTATATTCCTACTTCCCAAGAACTGGGATTTGATGTTGTTAATTCTATATTTGAATTAGGAGTTCAACAACGTCTAGAAAGCATTGCCACAACTATTAATAATCCTCCAGATGATGCTGAATTTAGAGATTTTTTAAATTCCCAAGCTGAGGTATTTCTTGGTCTTGCAGAATCTTTAGATTTGCCTGGATTGGGAGAAATTGCTAAAACGATTATGTCTGCACTGCAAGTTAACCCCTCTCAAGTAAAGCAGATTGCAGAAATTGCATTGCAAGATTTACAAGCAGTTCAAACAGCAGTTTTATCAGGCGATCGCACTGGTGTAGCTATAATTTCTCCAGCTTTGCAAAAACTTACACAAGTAGTCACAGAAGAGCAGCTATCTCAAGAAGTTGATCACAATTTAGCTGCTTGTCATCTACTACAAAATGCAGAGAAATTCTACCAATTTTTAACGATATCAGGAAACAATAATCATGAGCATATTAATCCTATAAACGCTAAATTATACCTCAAATTAATTCAATATATTTTCGGTTGGTTTCATCATCAGAGAGCAATACCTAAACAAGAGCTTAATTTATCTTTATTAATTCCTAAATTAGATCCAGAAATCCAAATAAATTATATTGAAACTTGGCTAAAAGAATTCTTAACTTTTGTCCAAAATCAAGAAAATAGTTATAGTCTTTGTGTTTATCGCCACGGAATTATTTTAATTGTTCTTCTGGCAGTTGCTAAATTTGAATATGGTAATGACAAAAGTGCCAACTATATTCTTTTAACCCAAAAATTGCAAAAGCAAATTCTGATATTAGCCAAAGAATATAAAAATTATCCACCCATAAATAACCAAGAAAAAAATTGGTTAGATCATCCAAATTTACAAAATCTTTTAGTTTTTAGAGAAATATCAAAACCGATTTTTTCTGAACCAGATAATCTCTTAGAATCAATATGGGGAGGTGAAGCAGAAGCTACATCTAACCAAAATGAACAAGAAATTAAAATAGATGATGTTGATCCATTGTCTTTTCAAGAACAATCAACTTTAGATTTAATTCCAGAAGTAATTAGTAATATTAACGGAAAATTGGGAGAAAAAAACCAATTTCTAAAAAGTAAAAATTTACGTCAATCTTCATTTGTACGTGTTGAAGTCGAAGGCTTGCAAAGCCTTAATTATTTAGCAGGAGAATTGCTGATACATCAAAAAAAACGTACTCTCCAGGATGAACAGATTCAAGAAATAATTGAGCAATTATTTCAGCAACTTAATAGACATCAATTAGTTTTAAACCAGTTAAAAGATTTACCACGCCATTTTCAAAATATTGATTCTCAGTCTACACAAAATTTTGCAACTGTGAAATTTGATTCTTTAGAAATGGATGTATATACAGAATTTAATTTGTCGCTGCATGAAGCAATAGAAGAAACTCTGCAACTACAAGAAACGACAGAATCTCTGGATTTAATTATCAAACAAGCTACTCAAATTGCTGATAAAAAGCAAAATTTAGTTTTTACTATTATAGATAAATTGGTAGAAGCAAGGATGTTGCCTTTAGGTGATATTTTAAATCGATTTCCTCAAATGGTGAAACAGTTAGGCAATATTTACGACAAAAATGTAACTTTACAACTGACTGGTACAGAAGTGCTAGTTGATAAAGCGATCGCTGAAAAACTTTATGAACCATTATTACATTTAGTACGTAATGCCTTTGATCACGGTATTGAACCTCCACAAGTGCGTCGAGAATGCGGTAAATCAGAACAAGGCTTAATTGCAATTCGTGCCTATCATCAAAGTAGTCAAACTATTATTGAAGTTCAAGATGATGGACAAGGATTAAATCTCGATAGTATTCGCAAAAAAGCGATGGAGATGAATCTTGTTTCAGCTAATGAGAATGAATCAGCATTATTAGATTTGATGTTTACGCCTGGATTGTCAACCGCTGATCGGGTAAGTAATATTTCAGGCCGCGGTATAGGTTTGGATATTGTGCGCTCTCAGATGCAAGCGCTCAATGGCTCAATTTCAGTGCAAACTTTGCCGCAACAAGGGACTACATTTATACTCAAAATACCTTTTTCTATGACTACTGATCAATTAATGCTAGTTCAAGCGGGAGGCGTTGTTTATGCGCTACTTTTAGATAGTATTGAAAAAGTATTGATTCCTTCCCCGCAACAAATTAAGGAGTTTGAAGGTAAAAAGATTTTACACTGGAATACAGACCAGGATGAGGCTTTAGTTAATTTATATCAACTTTCGGAGTTGATGTTTTATAACTGTTCATCCTTTAGTAGTAATAGCCTCAACAATAAACAAACTACTATTGACACAAGCTTGATAAATAATCCTGTGTTGATAATCAAGCGTAATCAGAGTGTTTTCGGTTTAGAAGTTGACCAAATAATTGGTGAACAAGAACTAGTAATTAGACCTTTGGGAAATGCGATCACGCCGCCAAAATATGTTTATGGTTGTAGTAGTTCTGCTAATGGCAATCTAATTTTAGTCATCGATGGCGCTCTACTGTTAGATTCTATTAGTATACAAACAACACCTGAGATTGCAGCACTAACCACAGTTTCGGCGAGTGAACCAGCCTTACCAATTGTAGATAATTTTGCTGTGTCTACTCTTATAGATACTATAGAAATGCCATTAATTCAGCATATAGAAACTAATTACCAATCACCAAAAGTGGTTTTGGTAGTAGATGATGCTATTAGTTTGAGGCAAACTCTCTCTCTAACGCTGCAAAGAGGTGGTTATCAAGTAATTCAAGCACAAAATGGTGTAGAGGCTCTAGAGCAGCTACAAAAATATCCAGATATTCAAGCTATTATTTCAGATTTAGAAATGCCGCGAATGAATGGATTTGAATTATTAACTAGTCTCCAGCAAATCCCTAACCTTGCAAAAATTCCTGTAGTGATTTTATCTTCTCGTAGTGCTGAAAAACATCGTCAACTTGCTCAAGAACTTGGTGCTAAGGCTTATTTGACTAAGCCTTATCTAGAGCATGAATTTCTTTTTACTGTTGCGTCTTTAGTTAATACTAAAGACGGTTTAAATAATTGAATAAATTAACCACAGAGGAGCTAGTGCGTTGGGCGAGGTTACCGATTTGTACCTCTACGCGCAGCGTCTCCGATTAGGAGAAGCAAATGGCGAGGCGCAGAGAAGACAGAGAGAAGAAAAACAAAAACATTTAGTTAGTTTTGGAATATTGTTTTATTTGGAAATCACCTATTCTGTAAGATTATTCCATCTTTAACCAACTAAAAACTTGATTAACAGTTAGTGCAAGGTCAATTTCTGGTAAAATACCTTTATCCTGGAACAACTCTGGTTGTTGCTCTGGTAAAAAGACTAAAATACTGAGGTCATCAGGGTCAATAAACCATCCCAAACGACTACCAAATTTCAAACAGTACAGAATATTACCAATTACTTTATTCGGTTTTTGTTCTGGTGAAAGAATCTCAATCGTCCAATCTGGCGGTAGTTCAAAGTTATCTGGTACTTGTCCATCAACAGTTAATGGTATTCTTTTCCACTCAAATACTGCTACATCCGGTATGATTGAGTGCTCCCCAAAACTACATCGTAATTCTGGAAATGCGTATGCAATTTTTGGCTCCTCAGCAATTTGATTGATTGCGTCACACAGTTTTCCTTGTAAACGGCTATGTCTTCCTTTTGGCATTGATTTAGGAATAATTTCCCCATTAATGTATTCTAAGCTTGGCTTAGTTTCTGGAAGTTTGAGAAACTCTTCTAGGGTTAGAGCTTGAGTTGTAGTGATAGTCATAGCTCTGTAAATCCTGATTTGATATGTCCTTAGTTTAGAAAAATAAACACAACTATGCTAAGAAAGATAAACTAGGCTAAAACCTTCCCGCCTCCTGCTTTCTGCTTTATCCCAACTACAAATATTTACGCCGTTCTACTTAGTTTATCGGTTTGGTGTTGGCTCGCCAAATTTAATCAAGAAGGCGATCGCTACACTCACAGCTAAAATTAATGTCATACTCAATGCTGAACCAAACCCCCAATTTTGGGTAACACCAAGAAACTGGTTGTAAACTAACCGCGCCGCCGTCATACTCGAAGCACCACCCAAGAGTTCTGGATCAATAAAATCTCCCAATCCGGTAATAAAAACTAGCATTGAACCAGCGGTAATTCCTGGGAGAACTTGGGGTACTGTGACTTTCCAAAAAGTCTGTACAGGATTTGCACCCAAATCTGCGGCGGCTTCTAGTAAGCGCTTGTCTAGTTTTTCTAGAGACGCATATAAAATTAACACCATATAAGGTAATAAGCTGTAACTCATACCAATTAATACAGCAGGAATGCGGTTAAGTAATTCTAAAGTTGGTAAGCCTAAATTACTCAGAATACTATTTAATAAACCAGTGGGGCGTAAAATAGTAATCCAAGCATAGGAACGAAGTAAAGAAGAAGTCCATAAAGGTAAAACAAAGGCTAATAACAGTAAATTTCGCCATTGTTTTGGGGCGATTTGTGCTAACCAATAAGCCACAGGGAAACCCAATATTAAACAAATTGCTGTTGTACCCACTGCTAACCACAGCGATCGCAAAATTACTTGCAAGTAAAGTGGATCAAATATGCGAAGATAATTATCTAAGCCACTGGGATTAACTACATCCCCTGGTCTAATATTAGGAACTAAACTTAACTGAAAAATTATGAGTGTCGGTAGTACGAGTAATAGGATTAACCAAATGCCTGCTGGGGCTAGTAACACTAGAGGTTGCAGAAAGTTAAATGCAGGGCGATTTAATTTTTCAAAGTTAGTAATATCGCCGGAAGGATTTATTTGAGAAGAAATATTTTTTGTAGACACAAGCCTAAGATTAATATGAATTTTAATTTAACTGCTAGTTAATTGAGTCCAATAGCGCTCATAAACTTCTTCAAAGTCGCCTAGGGGAGTAATACGTTCGCATTTTTCTAAAAGTGCTGCTTCAGGGAATAAATTTTTATTATCTTTGAGTTTATTCGGTAATTGTTCAAATCCTGCATTGTTGGGAGTAGAAATATTTAGCCTTTGGCTGATTATTGCTGCTATATCTGGTTGCAAAATAAAGTTAATCCAAGCATAAGCACCATCTGAATTTGGTGCGCTTTTAGGGACTACAATTGTATCAGTCCATAGGGAAGAACCACTACGAGGAATCACATATTTGAATTTGGGATTTTCTTTGATAACTCGGATAGCATCTGCGGAGTAACACATAGATAATACTAAATCTCCAGCCAGAATTTGGTTTTGCCAAGCATCAGTATCAAAAGAGGCGATCGCTGGTTTTAGTTCTTGTAATTTGTTATATGCTTGTTTAAGTTCATCTTCGTCTTTTGAATTATACGAATAACCCAACATTCGCAATACCGCACCCATTACTTCTCGCACATCATTGAGTAATGTGATCCGTTTATTGAGTATTTCCCGATTTTGCCATAAATAATCCCAATCTTCTGGTATTTTTTTAAGAATTTCAGAATTATAAATTAACCCTGTAGTTCCCCAGTTGAATGGTAAACTATAACAGTTATTTGGGTCATAACTAGGATTTTTAAATTGGGGAAATAGATTATCTAAACCAATTAGGCGATCGTGATTTAATTCTGTTAATAAATTTTTCTCTACCATCTTCTGTACCATATAGTCAGAGGGGTAAATCACACTGTAAGCACTACCACCTCCAGCTAATAGTTTTGCTAACATCACTTCATTAGAATCATAAGGATCTACAAGCACTTGTAAACCTGTTTGAGTGCTAAAAGTTTGAAGTAACTTTTTATCAGAATATTGTGTCCAAGTGTAAATATACAATTTGTCGGTGCGAGTAGATTTAGTAGCAGCACGGACATTAGCTAGTCTCCAACCACAGCCAGTTAAAGATAAACTAGAAATTACTGCTAAATTTTGTAAAAAGTGTCTTCTATTTGTCATTTAAGTTATTGACTAATAGCCAAACAATCACTTTCTGCCCATAAAACGTAAATAGGTGTGTCCCTGTCTGGTAAACTACCAAAGGTATTAGGTTGCAAAACATTTATATTTATCCCATTTATCAATTCCACAACGTAGGTAACGTGAGTTCCCAAATACATGACGTTAACTAACCTTCCTTCAAAAGAGTTAGTTGGTAAATTAGGCGGATATAGTGATAGTTGAATTTTTTCTGGACGCACACTGACCACTACTGATTGTGATAATTCTATTGGTGTGTCTTCATAGCGAGTGACTACAATTTTGAGTCCGGTTTTTGTGACTACTTGGATACAATCAGCTTCTACAGCAGCAATTTCACCACTAAATAAATTAGTATCACCAATAAAATCAGCCACAAAAGATGTTTGGGGACGTTCGTAAATTTCGCTGGGAGTACCAATTTGCTCAATTTTGCCTTGATTCATCACCGCAATGCGATCGCTTAAAGACAACGCTTCTTCTTGGTCGTGGGTGACTAAAATAAAGGTTAAGCCTAGCCTTTTATGCAGATTTGCTAATTCTACTTGCATTTCTTTACGCAGCTTTAAATCTAAAGCGCCTAAAGGTTCATCTAACAGCACCACAGCGGGGTGATTCACCAACGCCCTAGCTAATGCTACCCGTTGTTGTTGACCACCAGAAAGTTGACTGGGAAAGCGCGATCGCAAACTTTCCATTTTTACCAGTTTTAACGCTTCGGTAACTCGACTTTCGATTTCTGATTTGCGGAATTTTTTTAAGTGCAGTCCAAAGGCAATGTTATCCCAAACATTCAGGTGGTTGAACAGCGCATAACTTTGAAATACAGTATTCACCGGACGGCGATAAGGCGGAACATCAGTCATAGACTGACCTTGAATTAATACCTTGCCAGCATCCGCCGTTTCAAATCCAGCAATTAAACGTAATGTTGTTGTTTTGCCACAACCAGAGGGGCCTAAAATACTAAAAAATTCCCCTTTGCGGACATCCAAATCTACTCCATGTACTGCTGGTTCTTGCTTGAAAAACTTAAACACGTTACGCAGTTCCACATCCAGTGGCTGAAAAGACGTAACCCCCCTCTGATTCTGCATGACAGATTGAGCCATAATCCTCAGTAGAATGCTGTAATTTTACCCCATTGTTTCAGTGAATATAGCCTATTAAGCAGACTTAAATAACACTTTGGTTTATTGTATCCGCCAAAAACCCTAGATCGGAAATATACGTTTGTGATTGTTACAAGCTTAATCTCAAATTTAAGTTTCAGGCATTCTATACCAAGCACCTTATTTTGGATGCTCATCTAGTAAGCTGTTAAGCATATAAGAAAGCACATTGAGACCGCAGGAGAGCAGGGAGCAAGGGAGAGGGTTTGCAGCTTTGATTACCATGAAAATGGTGCAATTTAAATGACGATTAGCTTACAAACCTTTATTAGGCATTCACAAGACTGGATTACTGGGTTTGATAATTCAATTTAGTCTACTAGGTGAGATAATTGCACTCAAAGGAGAGTGACATGAAAAAAGTAGCGGTGTTTGGCAATACTGGAGGCGGTAAATCAACTCTCAGCAAGAGATTATCCCAAATCACTGGTTTGCCACTTCACATCTTGGACAAGATTCAATTTCAACCAGGGGGTGCTGAGGTTCCACATGAAGACTATAAGCGCGCCCATCAGCAAATTTTAACCACTGACAGATGGATTATTGACGGCTTTGGCTGCATGGAAACCCTCTGGCTACGACTAGACGAGGCGGATACTCTGGTTTATGTCGATTTACCCCTATATGTGCATTTCTGGTGGGTAACTAAAAGATTCATCACAGGTTACTTTCAACCGCCAGAAGGCTGGCCTCAAGACAGCCCAATATTGAGAAGTTCTCTAACTAGCTACCGTGTGCTTTGGTTATGTCACAAATATTTGACTCCAAAATATCGTGAGTATATCAAGCAAGCTCAAAGCACCAAAAATGTTTATCACATTCGCTCGACTAAACAGATTTCGCAATTTTTTGAATTAATTGCAAATGAAACTAAGTTTAAAGATGGTGCATCAGCCTAATGTTCCCAATTACTAACCACAGACAACCTCTTAGGAATTTTCCCTTTGATAAGATTCCAAAATCCCACTGCGAATCATCAGTTGTGGCCAAACGAATACAAAAAAGCCCATCCAAGTTAGTACAGGAATGGACACAAGAATTGTGAGCCAAATCGCTTTAAATATTAACCAGCTACCACTAATCAAGGCTACAGATGTGAGAACTATAGACCAAGGCTGACACCACCAAGGTTTATAATCCCAAGGGTTTAAAGGCTTTTGTTCAGTCATACTGTTAATTCGTAATTCAGAAAAATCAACAAACTAGTAGGGGTGCAGAAATGCACATCCATCCAATATTTTGATACATTTAAGTCTTCGTAGAGCGATCGCTTTGTACCCAAGTCATCCAGTAGAGATTTAGCCTTATCGTTGAGCGGGTTGGCAAGTATTTGTAAGTATTCTTGCCAAGAAACAGGAATCCATCTATCCGTAAGTAACTGGGTTTGAGTTTCACTCATTGTCTAACCCTTATGCCAGTAAGCTATATATCTTTTAACTCACATTCCGAGTTTTTTGCTCGACACTTTGACATCTGAAGTCGGAAGTTCGAGTTCCAAAGGCGAAGTTTCAGCTCTCATCATAAATTCCCTTAAGCATCTAGTTAAACTTTTTTCTTTGAGACTATATTGAAAATATGATGAAAGTAGCTTCTGATTAAAAATCCTTATGGCAGCAGCATCAAGCCACGAACCAGCAATAATTCGTACAGAACGTGGATTAACGATCGCAGGCACACGCATCACACTTTACGACGTGATGGATTACCTGAAGGCTCAGTATCCACCAAAGCTAATTCGTGAGAAGCTCGGTCTTATTGATGAGCAGATTCACTCAGCCTTAGCGTACATTGAAACCCATCATATTGAAGTTGAAGCAGAATACCAAAAATGTCTGCAAACGGCAGAGGAAATTCGGCAATATTGGGAAGAACGAAATCGAGAACACTTTGCAAAAATTGCAGCAACGCCCTCTAAACCTGGTCAGGAAGCCCTGCGTGCAAAACTGCAAGCCTGGAAAGCACGCATTGAAGCCCAGTCATGAACTTTCTGATTGACTACAACTTAACTGGCGATGCTGTTTTATTCTGGGGAACACTCTCGGCTGAAGGATGGCTTGATTTGTTACCCATCCGCTTCTTTACGTTTCAGGAAGTTGGTTTGCCGATGGATAGTAGCGACCGAGTTGTTTGGCAATTTGCTCAAACCAACCAGATGATTTTGATTACAGCGAATCGAAATATGAAGGGAGGCGATTCTCTAGAACAGACAATGCGTGAGAAAAATACACCGGATTCTCTGCCAATTCTGACAATCGGAAACCCTGATCGATTTGATGAGAGTAACTATCGGCAAAAGTGCGCCACTCGCCTGATTGAGATTGTATTCGATCTGGAAAACTATATGGGAGTCGGTCGAGTTTTCATTCCGTAAAGCTTAGTAATCAGCTTTTTTGGATAAAATACTGCTGCGTAGGCGTAGCCCGCCGTAGGCATCGCCTTCTTAACTCCACCCTTCAACATCCGAACACGAAACGTCAAGCTTTTTACTCGAAACTTTCACTTCCGAACACGAAACGTCAAGCTTTTCACTCCAAAAATCAAGCTCAGAACACGGAACGCCGAGCAAATTACTCCAACATCCGAGTTTTGAGCTTCAAAGTTGCACTTCTGAAGTGCAACTGTCGAGATATTTTCTACAACGCTGCTGCTTGAGGCTTGGCTTTCCGAGATTTACGGGCGAATCTTTGTCCCATTTCCTCTACTACTGCATCTAATCCTCCGGTTTGTCCACTAGCTTTTGCATAGTTATATACTTGCAATGCGGCTGCATAAGCTTCACTACCCACCGCTAAAGAAGTATCATCGACCAATTCTTGCAATTGGGTCAACGCCAGCAATAAAGGATACAAGGCTTCAAATAATTGCACATCCTTTCGCATTTCTTCTAGGTCAAAAGAACGTGGTAAAAACTCCGGGTTCTGTGCCGCTACCTCTAATGCTTTGCTTACAAAGGCGCGGCTTTTATCTCCCATCTTGGGTAAGGCTTTGCGCTCTTCGTTACTCAAATCAATTAAAAATGGGAGCTTTTCTTTAATGGTGGTGATGGCTTGCAACAACGCTTCTTTATCGGTTGCAGTCAGGGTTGCACTCACAGGGCTTCTAGACATAGGAATTATCCTCACGTATGTTTCTTTTATCTAGAGTTCCCGAATATACAATTAAAGCCACAGCATCGCTGATGAAAACAATTAACCAGCGATACTGTGCTGTGCGCCCTTACTAGTTTACAAATCAACCATTCACAATGTATTGCAAATCTATCGCCGCTACACGTCCAGCATCAACCAAAGCTTGATAGACCATCACCGCAACCTCGGCGCGTGTAGCATCGCGGGTAGGGTTGAGTTGCTTAAGATTTGGGTAATTGACGATAATTCCCTTATCTATAGCTTTTGCCACCTCATCTTTAGCATAGTCAGGAATTTTTGCTTGGTCATCGAATATCTTGATGGCGTTGGCTACATTACCAGTTGTACCTAACCCTAGTCCATTGACTAGAGAAACCAGAACTTGCACGCGCTGAATATTTTGGTTGGGACGGAATGTATTATCAGGAAAGCCAGAGAGTAACTGACCTTCATATGCTTGCTGAATGACCTTCGATGCCCAGAAGTTGGCTGGAATATCTTTAAATTGGATTGCACTGCGTTTTGACGCTGGGTTGAAGGCTTTAATGATTAATGCTGCATACTGCGCCCTTGTCATTGTAGCGTCGGGTTTAAAGGTACGGTCTGGAAACCCGCTGACTATCTGTTGTCTGACTAATTCTCGAATAAAGGCCGCTGCCCAATGATTACCAATATCTGTTAAATCTATAGGACTGGGTGTGGGTATAGGGGTAGGTGTTGGCGTTGGATTCGGTACTGGCGTGGGTGTTGGTGTTGGATTTGGTACTGGCGTTGGTACTGGTGTGGGTACAGGGGTAGGTGTTGGTGTTGGATTCGGTACTGGCGTGGGTGTTGGTGTTGGATTTGGTACTGGCGTTGGTACTGGTGTGGGTACAGGGGTAGGTGTTGGTGTTGGATTCGGTACTGGCGTGGGTGTTGGTGTTGGATTTGGTACTGGCGTTGGTATTGGAGTACTGGCAAACTCGATATTACCGCTGACTCTGCTGGGGTCTATCTGATTACCTACAGAAATAAGCCTATTGGAACTCGCATTTTGCAAATCGAATTTACTGTTATTGCGGAATATATTGCCTCCTGGACTGGAAGCATTGCCTATATCTGGTAAGGCTGTCGAAATTACAGTTAGGCCATCATCAGTATTATTTTCACTGAGATTTTTGCGGAGTATGGGGCGGGCGCTACCAGAAATTACGATACCAGAACGGTTTTCGGCAAATTTGTTATTTAAGAGTGTTGGTGATGCTGTATCACTAATGGCAATGCCAAAACCTGTTTTAAAGCAGGTGTTATCTTGAATTTGACCTTGGGAATTTCTAGCGATCGCAATTCCATTGGCTGCATTCTCTGTAAATACATTACCTTGAATTACTGGATTGGCATCGCCTGTAGCAAAAACTCCTTCACGCTTACAATTTTTAAAGGTGCAATTTGCAATGGTTGGAGTAGTTGATTCTGCCCAGACACCACTACCACGAGTGGCTGGATTTGTTACAGTCACTCCCCGCAGTTCACCACCATTTAGCATCACAAAGGTGACGTTTTGACCAGCAAAAGTACGGCTAAGGTAGTTACCACTACCTTCAATTAAAATGCTGCTACCTTTGTTAGCTTCGTTACCAATTACTTTTACACCAGACCCAATGATTAGGGGAAAGACTTCTCCACTAGCTACACTGTAATTTCCATCTGCTAGTTGAATGGTAGTGTCAGGTGTAGCAACCCGGAGAGCTTGTGTAATTGTTTTAAATGGAGCTTGTTGGCTACCAGAGTTGTTACTGTTTCCGGTTAAGGGATTTACGTAAAAATTTTGAGGCATACTTATACCACTAAAAAATACATAGTCATACTATTAGCGCTAACTTTTACAATGGCTAGTATTCGCTAAGATTTGCAACATTAACTACCAAATTCAGAGTGGAAATTCCAGAAAAACTATAATTTAGCCTCAAGGCAATACCCAAGAGGCTGTTTGAAAAGTCTAAATTAATACCAGCCCTCGCGGATATACAGACATGGTGCGTAGCGTCTTAAAATACCTAATTTTGAACAACCTCTAAATGAATTTTTCTGCTGGTTGAATTTGTAGCGTTTTCTTGAGTGTGAAAAAGAATGTACTACCCTCATTAACTTTTGATTCTACCCAAACATTTCCACCATATATCTCGACAATTTTTTGAACTATAGATAAACCAATTCCGCTGCTTTCTGGATCTTCAGTATTAGATAATTTTTGAAAAATCTGAAATATTTTAGTAAAATATTGTTCTTCAATTCCAATACCATTATCAGCAATGCTAATTGTCCAATAATCATCTTCTTCCTTACAATCAATTACAATCTTTCCTTGTGGTTTATCTAAAAATTTGATGGCATTACTCAGCAAATTCTGAAAAACTTGCTCAATTTTAGTCTTTTCACAATAAATAATAGGCAAGATATCACTTATCTCAATTTCAATATTGTTCTTATGTTCAAGAACTTCAATTACATCTCTGACTAAATTATTCAAATTAACTTCTCTTTTATCTTCTCTAATTCGCCCAACTCTTGAATATTCCAAAATTCCATCAATCAGGTTTTGTAGCTTTTTTACTCTAGTTATTAGTCTATCAACTAAATTTTTACCATCTTCATCAAATTTATCTCCATAATCTTGCAATAGCCATTCTGATAATAAACTAATTCCCCTTAATGGAGCTTTCAAATCGTGGGAAACTATGTGAGCAAAATCATTCAATTCTTTATTAGTATTTTTTAATTCTTGCAATAATTCACCCATTCTTTCTTGAGATTTCTGACGTTGCACAATCTCCTGCTGGAGTTGTTGATTTGCTGCTGCTAATTCGATAGTTCGTTGTTCTACCAATTCTTCTAAGCGTTCTTTGTATTGACGTAACTCATTTTCTATTAATTTACGTTCTGTAATTTCAGCTTGTAAAGCTATATTTGCTTCTTCAAGTTGCGCTGGACTTGGCAAAGCAAGCGCTTGAGGAACTAACGGTATTAATGTCAAAGCAGTGTAAAAAGAAATAATCGCAGTAATTGCTTTTATAGATCCAGATAGCCAATAATAAGGATGCCAAAGTGTCCATATTTCCATCAAATGAGTTGTGCCACAAGAAATAATAAAAGCACCGAATAAGATAAAAATATTTTTAAATGGTATATCTTTTCTTTTGCGAACAAAATATACCAGCGTTAGCGGAATTGAATAATAAGAAAAAGCAATTAGAGAATCTGATAAAATGTGTAGCCAAACCAAATTTGTTTGCCAAAGGTAACAATGTCCATGAGGAATAAAGTTATTTGATAGAAAAAAATTAGGAAAAATTTCCACTTAGACACACCTCTTATTCATGCCACCTTTTACCTACTGAGTGCTGAACGCTCCCCTACCGCTAACAGCACTTTCAACTCAGCACTCTTCATTACCGTAAGTCAGGTAAATTTTAACTTATATGTAAGAGGATGTTTGAAAAGTCCTCTTGTCGGTATCAAAAGTTTTTGCTTCTCATCCGAGATGTGTGTACACCGTAGCCTGCCAGGACAGAGGCTTTAATTCTTACTCCTCTCCCCTCGTGGGAAGGGTTTGGGGGTTAGGTTTGAGAGAAAGTTGCACACAGAGTAAGGTTGGGTTGAATGTAGTGAAAGCCAACCTCATTAATTTGTTGTTTACTTGGGAAAAATGTTGAATTGAGTCGGACAAGTCTTCGGTTTTGCAACCTACCAAGCTATCCGACTCGGTTTTATATTCGGAGGTTGTCGCCTTCCCCACTGGTTCAGGTCTGGACTCCTTGGTGTACGCTCGATAAATTCCCATTTACCGACTCTGACTTTGAGGAGTACTCACGCCACAGCCACCGCAACCACACGAAAACCCACATTGTTGTTCCGATTCTCGCGCGTGTTGTTGTTCCGGTTGGCAGACCGACAGTTCTGGGCATTGTTGTTCCACGAACCGCCACGCAGCATCTAAAATTGACCTGCCCCATGCTCAAATTCTCAACAGGTGAGAAATTTGAGTTAAATGTAGTGTATAATAGTTTTGATATCTAGACACCAGATTTTAAAAAAAATTTTTACCGCCTGACGGCGGAGAAGAAGGGAAAAGAATAAGAAGTGTAAAGGGCAAAAGGGTAAGAGTGCAGAGGGCAAGGAATCCTCACGCCACAGCCACCGCAACCACACGAAAACCCACATTGTTGCTCCGATCCTCGCGCGCGTAGTCGTTCCGGTAGGCAGACCGACAGTTCTGGGCAAAGTAGAACCACGAACCGCCACGCAGCAACTTTATGTTATTATTTTTACCAACTAGCAACGCACTTCCATCTGTTGGCGCACCTTGGTAATTACTATTATAGTCATCTTGACACCATTCCCATACATTACCACACATATCAAATAAACCAAAGGGGTTTGGCGGAAATATTCCTACATTTGTTGTTTGCTCTCGATATTCACCTTTGGGTGCAGCGCCGTAGGGGTAGTTACCGTCGTAGTTAACTAATTCTGGGGTGATGGTTTCACCAAGATAAAATGGTGTGGTTGTTCCCGCACGACAAGCGTATTCCCATTCTGCTTCACTGGGTAGTCTATATTTACGTCCTGTTCTGTCACTCAATTTTTGACAAAACTCTACCGCGTCATTCCAACTTACATTTTCTACAGGTAGTTTTTCACCTTTGAAATTGGAAGGATTTGTCCCCATAATTGCTTGATACTGTGCCTGGGTAACTTCATATTTCCCCATGAAGAAGCCTGGAACTTTTACCTCATGCTGTGGTTTTTCAGAGGAATATCCTTCATCCTCTGGTAAACCCATCATAAAAGTTCCGCCTGGTATCTGCACCATTTCCAAGGTGACACCGTTTCCTAAGTCTTCAACAAAATATTTCGCTTCCTGGTTGCGGCGGTTGGTGATATTTCCTGTTGCGTCTACCGTCACCGTTTCAAATTGAAAGGTTTTTAAAGAATTTTTTGCACCTGTAGATGCTCCCTTCGTAGAGTTTTCAGAACTAGAACTAGGTGGTGGAGAAGGTGTTTGCTGTTGTCCCCATCGTAAACGCTCAATTCTTTGAATGGCTTTAATTGCATCTGTATCCTGCCCTAAAGCCGCCGCTAAAACCCGAATCCATAATTGTTCTGCTAGTTCCAGATTTTGAGCAACTTCGGCGTTAAAAGCATCTATTTTCAATGTCGCAATATCCGCCAGGGTGGCATATCGCGGTACAAGTATGAGGTGCGATTTATTTACAGGTTCTGCAATTATATATGGTGTTTGCCTCCCACTTTTATGCTGACGCACAATTTCCGGCACACGATGATTAAGATATTGGTTCAACCTCTCCACAGTGGCGCATTTTCCTTGAATTCCCAACCCTTCTAATAATGCTGTAGTAAATGCACCTTGTTGTAATGCTTCAATTTCATAAGAATATTCCTGGGGACTACAGGAAAAGATACTAATAACACCTTGTTGACGTGCTTCTTCGGCTGTTTGTCTCCCAATTCCTTCACCACCTTTTTGTGCTAGGCTGCGACAAGCATCAAGAATCAACACAACATTATCTGCACCACAGCGCCGCAACCGTTCTGTGACAAAATTAATGGCAATGGCTGTATTTTCAATATCTTCTGCGTCGCTATCAATGGGCATGAGATAATCACGTCCATCATGACGCATTCCATGTCCACTAAAAAAGAACCAAAAGTTATCCCCCGCACCTAAAAAAGGGGTGTCAAATAACTGTCGCAAGATTCGCAGTAAGTTGGTGCGAGTGGGGCGAGTTGATTTACCGCTAATTTCAGGGGAGTCATCGGTGAAGAAAAATATCCTCTCAAACCCCGCGTCAGTGTTAAGAAACTGCTGGATTAATTCTGCATCCCGCTTGGCATAATTTAGCGGTTGCAAATAATCATACTTGTTAATGCCTACTGCGATCGCCCAATTTTTTGCCATCTCACTTGGGTTCTTGTCGCTTGAATCTCAGCTTTATCGCGCCTTTCCCGCTGGCTTTTACACCACTACCAATTAATTTCACTTCCCCTTCACTGCTAATTTCTACCGACAGTTCAATTTCTTCTAGCTGCATTTTGGAATTTGCTTGCTGTTCTGCGCGACTAAACAACCTTCCTAACACTTGCAGGAAGTGAGTCATGTTCTGCTCTAATTTTTGAGCGCTAACTTGAACCGCATCGCCTTTCGTCCCAGTAGGTTCTTTTACCTCGTCTCCCCAACTGCGTGTATTACTCATTCCGCTTTTTGCACCGTCAGGAAGGGTAATTTGGGTTGCGTCGTCGGTGACAATCCATAAGCTGTCTGGTGGTGTATCTGACATACTATACTCAGTGTTTATCTAGCATTCTTGCATAAATCTTTTGTATCACGCAGAAACACGGAGAGATTTAACATTAGATTATCAGTGATGCGATCGCTCGAAATGGTCAGATCCCCGACTTCTTTGAGAAGTCGGGGATCTCGCACAAACTCGCGGGAGCTAGAACGCAGATTTAGCTAAACTATATTATGCGCCTTTATGATTTCGGTGAGGTAATACGATGGTCATCGCCGACAAAAATCTAACTTTACCAGATCACACTCAACTACCAGAGTCTGATGGTACTTTTGTGAAAAATTTCCAAGAACATCCCCAGAGTATTCTATTAACTGATTCTATTCTGCCAAGATTACAAGAAATTCATTCTGATGGCTATTATTGCATTGGTCAAGATTCTGGTATCTACTGGCGGCTAACAGATCCACCAGAAAAGGGTGCAGAAGCACCAGATTGGTTTTATGTTCCGAATGTTCCTCCAAGTCTCAATGGTGAATTCCGTCGTTTTTATGTGTTTTGGCAAGAATTGATTGCACCATTGATTGTTTTAGAATTTGGTAAGGATTCAGGTCTAATATTGAGGAAGTAAAGAAGGGCGAAACTGAGAATTATTAGAGTCAGCAATTAGAGCTTGTGCAAAAAAATCAACAACAGACTTACCTTGACGGCGACAAGTCTGCACCACCGTCAATAAATTG